>JBEKBP010000014.1:0-99346 GCA_050015335.1 Candidatus Acidiferrales bacterium
TACTACTGTGTCATAAACGAGGAGAGCAACAGAATGGGCAGCAGGTGAGCTGCTTGATCAGGAATCTTGCAAGGCGGATTCGCAGTGTGGCGATGGAGTTTGGATTATGCCGCTCGGCGCGCACCCGGTGTGCCTCGGGGCCGGAACTCGGGCGGAATTTCCGGGGCGCGTAGTTCCAGCTGGCCGGCGCGGACAGAGGGGGAAAAACGGCTCCTTTCCGCTACCAGGAAGCCATAGGCGGCGATACACAACGTGGCGTGATGATGAAATCCTCGCCAACCGCGGCCTTCATAGTGTCCTAATCCCAGTTCTTGCTTCAACTCTTCATAGTCACGCTCAATGATCCAACGATGCTTGGCTAATTTCACCAACGCCGCGAGCTTGGCATCAGCCGACAGCGTGGCGAGCCAGTACTTTGTCGGTTCGCTCTCCTCGGTGGGCCATTCGATTAGCAACCATTCCTCCGCAGGGAGTTCGCTTCGCCAATAATCCCGATGAGCAACGCGAACACGCAGCGCCGCAAAGCGGGAGCTGAGTTTCCGTACGGAACCCCGCTCTCAAGGCTCTGGTAGCAAAAATGGTCAAGGCACGTCTTTCACCCAAAACAATCAACACCTATTCACAGGTCGTCAAATCGGTTGTGGCTTCTGCCGTAAACGATGAAGGGGAACAACTCTATCCTCGCAAATGGAACCACGAATTTTGCGACATGCCTGTGGTGGATAAAAGAAAACAGAAGACTCCGTGCCCCACAAGTGAGGTCATGACCGGAATCATCGCCAGCA
The DNA here is from genome assembly GCA_050015335.1 of Candidatus Acidiferrales bacterium. Classification (GTDB taxonomy): domain Bacteria; phylum Acidobacteriota; class Terriglobia; order Acidiferrales; family UBA7541; genus Palsa-295. The sequence goes on from JBEKBP010000014.1 coordinate 786, forward strand.
CCAAAGGTTACAAGCAAATGTTCCTAGCATTGGTGGCTGGGGGAGGGTTCCGTGCTGGCGAGGCTATCGGAATTGAAATAGACAAGCATATCTCAGCGGATTTTAGAACCATAGGAATCCGGCAGAAGGTTCGTAGAGGAAAATTGGAACATTTCCTCGAGACCGATGCTGGACGTAGAGACGTTGATTTATGCTCTGCTCTAGCGGAGATCCTCAAGGCTTTTGTGGGAGACCGTACCTCTGGATTCCTCTTCCAGAACAAAAAGGGGAAGTTCGTTTCGCAGACGAATCTCTTGAGACGGGGCCTCCACGCCGCCTTGAAAAAACTCGGTCAACCGAAAATGGGACTTCATTCCTTGCGTCGCTTCCGCTTGACGTGGCTCAGAAAGAACCGTGTCCCGGCTGATTTAGAACGGTTCTGGATGGGACACGAAAACGAGACGGTTGGCGACGATTACAGCAAGCTGAAAGACGATGTGGCATTCCGTTTGGAGCATGCAGAAAAAGTGGGCTTGGGCTTTGAAATTCCTAAAACCCCCACTGTTGTCCGTATTGTCCGTAAAAACGACGTGTCTGTGAAAACAGAAAACGCAGCGTAAGACAATGAAACGAGAGGGTAAAGATGGTCGGGGCGAGTGGATTTGAACCACCGGCCTCCTGGTCCCGAACCAGGCGCGCTAGCCAGGCTGCGCTACGCCCCGAAATTAGCTGGTCAGCTTTGTGTGTAGTTTACGCTGCATCCTGGTGAACCGCAACCAGGTTGGGCCTTTCCGGCCTTTCGCGCCTTTTGGCGCCTGCTGCGGATTCGAGTTCGCTTGCCCAAGTTATTGGCGAGACAACGCTCCGCAAACGGCTCCGCACCGAACCGTCTCTTGGCGTGGCCGTCTCATCGTCTCTTTCCAAATAGCAGGAATCGTCGATCCGGGTTATGCTTCTGCGGATTAAGCTCACCATGTTCAAAGGCAGCACAGAGGTTTGCCGCGGAGTTTTCTCTGTGTAGCGAGCGGCGCGCTGCGACCTAAGGAGGCAGGACAAATGCGAAGGAGTTTCTCTTTCAGGACGACTCTGTGTTTGCTCGCCGCATGCGGATGCGCCACGCTGCCGGGGTTGTCAAGCGCCCAGACGATGGTCGAATACAGCGCGGAGGCTCGACTGCAGCTTGATTTGCACGTTTCTGATGCCCTACTTGCTACCTATCTGCCGGCGGGCTGGACGTCCAGCGTGGCGACGCAAGGCCCGGCGAAGAATGCGAATCTGCGGGCGGTTTTTATCGACCGCATGACCGTTAATGGGCCAGACGGGAAACCAGTGGGAAGCACGGGATCGAACCGTCTCGCTTATCTTGTCGCCCCAGTGAAAGATCCCAGCGGCGCAAACGTGCAGCTTGTGATCGCCGGAATCACTGAGGACGCCGCCGATGCCCCGGGGCCTTTCGGTGTCTACTTACCCGCCGCGACTCACACGATGCAGCGATCTTTCTCGAACAAAAGCGGCCCAGTTGTCGAATCGCAGGATTGGGTGTTTACGGCGGCAACGGGAGAACGACTCGAATTGCACATCAAGTTCGAGAAGGGGACCGGAAATAAAGGCAATCCCGCGGATGTGAAATTCTACTCGGCGAAGAATCCGAGCTTCTATCAAATATCCAGGCAGGAGCAGGTGGTCGATATCCTGCGGAACGTTACGACGACACCGCCGGACCGGGTGAAGAAATTTTCGTTCAAAGCGTCCGGGGGCAGCTACGCCAAGCTGTTCGATGGAGCGGAGAAAGTGCTGAGCTGGGACGATATCGTCTGGGTCAATCGCTCGGTACTCCTGCCATAAAACCGGCGCAGCCTGGCCAACGAGAAATGGATCACGAGAAATGTTGCTCTGGGCTGCTCGTTGTGCTAACAATCGCAGGCGCTTGCGGACCTCGCCGACCCGATTTTCTGAATCCGCTTAGGAGAGCGTAATGCCCACGTCGCGGCTGACGTTTTCGAAGTTTCTGGCGATAGCCTGGCTTCTTTTGAGTGCGCTTCTCTTTGCGGCGATGGTCCGGATCGAGGCTGCGCCGCAGGAGAGCAGCGCAGCGGCGCAGGCCGAGGCCCATCGGGTGCTGGTCGGCGCCGATAGCATCGGCGGCGTAGTGACCAGTTCCAAGGGGCCCGAAGCCGGCGTGTGGGTGATTGCAGAGACCACGGAGCTGCCGACCAAATTTCGCAAGATTGTGGTCACCGATGACGCCGGTCGCTACCTCTTACCGGAATTACCCAAAGCCAACTACAAAATCTGGGTGAGAGGCTACGGCTTGGTGGATTCGATGCCGGTGGAATCCATGCCGGGCAAGACGTTGGCGTTGACCGCCGTACTGGCTCCCGACGCCATGGCGGCAGCGCAATATTATCCAGGCAACTACTGGTACACGCTGGTGAAAATTCCGCCCAAGAGCGCTTTCCCGTTCAAGAATCCGGAGATGAAATCGCAGGCTGAATTTGTTTATGACCTGAAGAGGGGCTGCAGCGTGTGCCATCAGATGGGCAACAAGGCGACCCGCGATATCGAGCCGGGCCTCGGGACCTTCGACTCACCGTCGCTGGCCTGGGAGCGGCGGCTGATGTCGGGCCAAGTGGGACCGCAAATGACCGAGGCGCTCAACAAATTCGGACACGATCGAGGTTTGGCAATGCTGGCGGACTGGAGCAACCGAATCACGGCAGGCGAAGTGCCGCTGGCACCTCCGCGGCCGCAGGGCATCGAGCGCAACGTCGTGATCACTCTGTGGGAAGTCGATACGGACCGGGCGTTCATTCATGACGTTATCAGCACGAACGATGAGTGGAATCCCACCGTAAATGCTTATGGGCCGGTTTATGCGCCCGACTTTGCATCGGCGCAGATATGGGCTCTGAACCCCAAAGACAACACCGAGTCCATGGTTCAGGTCCCGATACGCAAACAGGGCGACCGTCCGCTGATGAAGACGTTTACTCCGCAGGCGGTAGCGGCTCCGTCTCCCTACTGGGGAAACGAAATCGTCTGGAACGATCCGAACTTCATAGCCATGCCGCACATGGACAGCAAGGGCCGCATCTGGTTTCACGCGCAGACCCGTCCTGATCTGCCTGATTACTGCAAGAAGGGTTCAGGCAATCCCTACGCGGAGCAGTTCCCCATGCCGGACGGATGGGTTCCCCGGGGTATCGATAATTACGATCCCAAGACGGGCAAAATCGAGCTAATGGATCTTTGCTATTCAGCTGGCCATATGGCGTTTGGCAACGACAAGGACGAGACCATTTACTACACTAGTACTCAAGCCGTCCCCCCGAGGATGGGAGGGATCGGCTGGGTGAAGACGCGAGTCTGGGACCAGACCCACGACGTGCAGAAATCCATGGGCTGGTGCGCCGCCGTTGTCGACTACAACGGCGATGGGAAAACCGGCGCCTATACGGAGCCCGGCGAGCCGATCGATCCGAAACTGGACCGCGCGGTGGACGGGGGCAATGGCTACGGCTTTGCGTTCAATCCGGTGGACGGCAGCTTATGGTATTCGGGATTGAGCTACCCTGTGCCCGGCAGAATCGTACGCATGGTGTTGGGCGCGAACCCGCCTGCAACGTGCAAAACGGAAGTCTATGAGCCGCCGTTTGATAATCCCAAACGTCCGGGCGTTGAGGCTTACGGCACCTTGGGGATCGCTGTCGACACCAACGGCATCGTGTGGGCAGCCTTGACCGGCAGCGATGATCTGGCCAGCTTCGACCGGCGCAAGTGTAGAGGGCCGTTCAATGGGCCGACCGCGATGGGGCAGCAATGCCCGGAGGGCTGGACCCTCTACCCGGTACCAGGCCCGAAGTTCAAGGGAACCCAAATTCCTGCCGACCATTTCTATCACAATTGGGTGGACCGCTACGATACTCTGGGTTTAGGCAAGAACGTGGTAATTGTAAACGGGACAGGCTCGGACTCGCTGATCGCGTTTGTGCCCGAGACGAAGAAGTTTGTCACCATGCGGGTGCCCTATCCTCTCGATTTTTATACGCGCAATGTGGACGGCCGCATCGATGACCCAAACGCTGGGTGGAAGGGCCGCGGCCTTTGGACGGGCAATGAGGAAAGAGTGATCTGGCATCTCGAGGGAGGGAAGGGCAATACCACCTCCATCGCCCATTTCCAGATCCGGCCCGACCCGCTTGCGAAGTAGTCCGTCAGCGTCGTCGTTGAGTAACCTGTTAGGTATCCTCGGGAACCCCCTGACGCATTCCGGCTTGTCCTCAGAGTCGGCCTACAGTACAGTTCTCACCCGGACGAGACACTCAATGAAAGTACCCATTCTTGATCTGAAGACGGAGTATGCCGAGCTGCGGGATGAGATTCTGGCCGCGCTCGACCGCGTTTGCCAAAGGTCTGCCTTCGTTCTAGGAGAGGAAGTCGAGGCGTTCGAGCGCGAATTCGCCGATTTCTGCGGCACAAAGCATTGTGTCGCTCTGGGAACGGGAACCGCCGCTCTCCACGTGGGACTTCTCGCGCTGGGTGTCCAGGCAGATCATGAAGTCATCACGACCCCGAATAGCTTTCTCGCCACAGTGGAGGCCATCACCTATTGTGGCGCGCAGCCGGTCTTGGTCGATATCGACTCTGCGACGGGCAACCTTGACCCCAAACTCCTTGAGCGAGCCATAACGCCGCGCACGCGTGCCATCCTCCCGGTCCATCTTTACGGGCGCCCGGCCGACATGGATGCGATTCGCGCGGTCGCCGCGCGCCATAATCTGCGAATTCTCGAAGATGCCGCGCAGGCCCATGGGGCGCGCTACCGGGGACGCCGGACAGGAAGCATCGGCAACGCAGCGGCTTTCAGCTTTTATCCCACCAAGAACCTGGGGGCCTACGGGGAAGGCGGCGCTCTGACGACCGACGACGACCAGATCGCGAAATTCGCGCGGGCGGCGCGCTCGCACGGTCAAACTGCACGCTACGAACACGAGTTTGTGGGCTACAACTATCGCATGGACGGCTTCCAGGGTGCGATCCTGAGGATCAAGCTCCGCCGGTTGTATGCGTGGACAGCCAGGCGCCAGGAGATCGCCCGCGAATACCGGCATCGGCTGGCTGGCGCGCGTGTGGAAATTCCCGTCGACGACGGCCGCGACGAGTGCGTGTATCACCAGTTTGTGATCTACGCCAACAATCGAAATGCCCTGATTTCGCAGCTGAACGCGCGCGGAATCGAAACGGTGGTGCATTATCCCCGGCCAGTCCATCTGCAGCCGGCGTATTCCTCAATCGGATATCCTCCCGGCACATTTCCGCGCGCCGAGCGGGCATGCCAAAGAGTGCTGAGCCTGCCCGTCTTTCCGGCAATGTCGGCGGAACAAATTGCTTTTGTGGCGGATTCGGTGCGTGAATTGGCTGGGGAAAGATGAGCGATAAGAAATAAGGCGGCGCTGTCTGACTATTGGGCAGGCGGGTTTTCGATCGCTTCCCGGCTCGTGGCTTGAGCGAATCCGGGAAATCCAGTGTTGCTTCCCGGTCGGCCCCTCATCATTTCGGCAAGACTCTCGAAAACCTTGGAGCACGAGTCGCGCAGCGCTTGCTCGGCCGAGCGCATCAGGGACTCGACGGCGTTCTGACCGTGCTCGTTGAGGCGCCGCACCGAGGAAACCAGCCAAGCGTCGCAAGCCGTCTGAAGCCGGTCTTGATGCCTTTCCGTAGCTCCTTCGCTCAGTCGTTCCAATCCCAGGGCCCATTCCTGTTCTCGCGCCCCGCGCTCGGTCGTGAAACGCTCCAGCATGGACACCAACTCGGCTGCGAGCGCATGGCGGCCTTCCGCGGCGGTCCTCTCGATCTCCGACGCCATCCGTTGTCGGAATCCGTCAAGAGACGCTTCCCCGCTCAGCGAGAGATTGCCGAGAGCCTCCTGGGCGGACCTCTCAAGCTCTTGCGTGCGTTCCTGAAGAACATTTCGGCTCGTGTTGACGAAATGTTCCGCTTCGTTTCCAGCAATGCTCTGGAGGAGCTGGCCGAACGATGCCGCCGCGGCCCCCGCCGCTTCGTCCAGGGTTGAACGGGTGCGGCCCGCCACGTCGTTGCCGGCATTCTCAAGCTGTTGCTGAACACCGTGAAGATGTAGGGCGGCCCGGCTTCCCACTTCGTCCACGAACCTCTGTGCGGACTCCGCGTTTATATCGTCACAATTGCTCTTGGCTGTTGCCAGAACCTGCTCCACCACGACCTGAAGCCTCGCGCGCGCCTCGTTCTGAAACCACTCAGACGTCTGGCCGATGGACTCAGAAACCGATTGCACCGCGCGGCTGCCGCCCGCGTGGAGTTCCTCATTCCACTTGGCGAGGGCCCCTTTTCCTGCCTCCTCAAAATCGTTGCGAAGAACCGAGAGCGTAGCTGCTATTTGTGACGCAACATCGCGCTGATTATTCTCGGAAAGCTGGCGAAGCCTCTCGCGCTGCAGGCGCAAGCTTTCTTCAGCCAGCATCTCGCGGGCGGAAAGATCCCGAATCAAGCCGGGGACACGCTCGAGATACGGGGCAAGCCTCGACTCGACCTCCGCAGTCGTGCGCTCGACCAATTGGCCACCCAAGGAATCAAATGTCGGGGTGAGCCTTTCCGACATGCCCGCCACCAGATTCTCCGCATGGCGATTCATCTCCTGGGTGTGGCCCTCCAGAATATTTTCAAGCCGGCGGTGGAGTTCGTTCAGCGTGTCGTGACTGGAGGCCTCGAACTGGCTCGAGTAATCCTTCAGGCGGTTCGCCACGTGCTCGATCTCAACCAGCGACGCGCGCGCGCGTGCCACCTCGTGTTCGAGGTCCGACCTCAGCCGAGTCAAGGCTTCACGCGCTTCGGCCGATGTTTCGGCAAGCGGTTGGCGCAACTCGGCAAACCGGCTTGCCATTCTTTCCTCGGCATTTCGGAGCACATCTTGCGAGCGTTCCGACAATTGCTTCGCAAGGCGCTCGATGCCGCCGTCGAGAGAAGATTGAAGCAGTTCGTTCCACTGGGCCTGCGCCAACCCTAACTCCAGGTCGACTCGCTCGTTCCAGCGCGCGGCCGCGAATCCGGCATCGTGAAACTGCTCCCGGCCAGTCTGTGTCTGATTCTCAAGTTGCAGCCGCGCTTGCTCGGCACGGCCGGCCAAGTCACTTTCCGCTTCGCGCGCGGTCCGCGTTTGCTCGTCAAGTCCCTGGAGCACTTGGCTTGCTTGCGCGAAGCGCTCCTCAAACTGCAATTTGAGTTCCGTGAGAAACTCTTCTTGCTTGGCCGATAAGTGGGCCGAAAAGTCGTTGCGCGCGTCTGACTGAGCTTGATCGAGGTTTTCCTTCCATTTCCGGAAAGACTCCTCCGCGGTCGAGGCGCGCCGCTGCTCGGTTTCTTGCGCGGCTCGGAAAATGTCTTCCTGTGACTGAGCGGACGCGGCTTGCGTAGCCTGATCCGCTTGCCGCTGAAACTCCGCCGCTACATCGCGCAAGAGCGGACGCGGATCGGCTGTTGCTGGCCTGGCTTCCCAAGCAACCGCGAAATCAGCAGGAGAGGTGGCATACTCGTTGATGGGATCGCCTATCACATTTGCCTCAGTCGTGCCAACGATGACGGGAATCCGATTCGCTTCGAATTGTTGAGCCGCAGGCTCCTGCCACGCGGTCGCGGCCCGGTCCGGCAGGGGGGATGTCTCCACTGTCCCCCATTGTTCGGGCAAGCATTCGATTCCCCAGACATTTCCCGGGCTCTCGAGTTCGACGGCGACTTCGAAAAAATCACGGATCGACTGCGGGCGCTGAACCCAGGCGATGCGGGCCCGCATGTTGCGGAGTTCCGGACCATCCCGCACTTGGAGAGTCACCCAGACATTTTTAGGTAAGTGATGCTTCGATGAATAACGGCATCCGTGAAGATTTAAAACCAGCGTTGAAGTGCGTTCCTCGAAAGGCTGTCCTAGTAGGTCTATACCCCGGACAAGGAGGGGGAGGGACTGCGAAACGCGCTCACTGCGCCGTCGTTCATTCCTGGCCTGACTAAAATCCACTTCTTGCACCGCGTTCCTCGGCTTGCATGCGAGAGAATAACACTCTCGCGAGTTTGGGTCGAGAGCGAAAGTGCGCAAAAAAAATCCAAATGAAGAGAGATGTCCTCGGTGCAGCCCTCACTGCCCGGCAAAACCAGAGCTACTGCTTCTTTTTCTTTTTTGAGTCCGTGCCAATCTGTGTTTGCACACCGCCACTGAGCTGGGCGATATTGTCGAGAGCAGCCTTGGCCTGTGGAGCGTAAGGTCCGTTCGGGTCAGCATCAATGCACTTCTGGTATGACTCGGCGGTTCCAGGAGGAATAATGTAGACAACCTTATCACCTTCCTGCTTGGTATCAATGGTTCCGGTGAACGCGCTCCCAAGCAAGAACCAGGCCTGAGCGTCCTTGGGATTTGCCTGAGTGGCCTTCTGAAATGGGGCGATCGCGTCTTTCAAATCTCCTTTATTGCTGAGCACGATGCCGACATTCTTCCAGCAGGTGTCGCTGGTTGTGGGATCAAGAGCCGTAGCCTTGTCGCAGGCGGCTCCGGCGCCGCTGATCTTCTGCTGGTCGTTTTGCTCTGCGCCCGCTTTTGCCAGGGCCGTGCCTAGACTCACGTAATAGTTGGGTTGCGGCTGCAGGTCGACCGCTTTCTGGTAGGCGCCGGCGGCGTCGTTGAAATTCCCGGCTGTGTCATACGCCTGCCCGAGATTGGCCCAAATCAGCGCGTGGTTCTTGGTGTCCTTGGGGCTGGCACCCTGTTCAGCCTGCTGAAATTCAGTGACCGCCGTCTGGCCGTCCGCCTTCAGCTTGTCTTGCAGGGCCGATTTCTGGTCGGCCGGAGCCGATGCGAGCTGTTGCCGAACCTGGGCTGAGTCATTCATTGCGACAATGCCGGCGTCAAAGTGAGATTTCATGTTCTTGAACGCATTCGCCTGCTCTTCAGCTTTCTTGCTTTCTTCGGCACTGGCATTCTTCTGCTGCGCTACGAGGTCTTTGAAGTTGAATGAGATGGCGTTGGGCTGCCCTTCGGTGATGGAATGCCTCTCGGTGAAATCCAGTTTAGCCTGCTCATTAATGAGCTCGAACTCATAGATACCGCCGCGCGGCACAAGCTGGCTGAAGTGTCCCATCCGGTCCGTCTTGACCGTAAATACCTGGCTCGTGTCTACATTCTTCATCTGCACCGTGATATCGGGCCAGGGATTCGCCTGAATATCCAACACTTGGCCTTCTATTCTGGTGGAGCCTTGTGCGCCAACGATGGAGGCGATCAAAACAACAGCCACCAGCGTTATCCAGGCGGGAATCGTTCGTGTCATTTGCCTATCTCCTCCAACTCTAGGATGCGGGCAGCTATTATCGCGCAACTGGGAGCCGATACGCGATAGGATCCTGCGAGCCAGCCTCTGCGAAAGCGCGCAGGCGAAGCCTGCAACTATCGCACGTCCCGCAGGCCTCGTCATTCGATTGGTAACAGGACCATGTGCGATCAAGCGGCGCCCCCAGCTCAATTCCCCGCCGAACGATTTCGCTTTTTCGCTTCGCAATTACAGACGTCACGATCCGGATATCGGTTTCGGGCCTGGTCCCCTGTTTAATGACCTGCTCAAATGCCCGGTAATAGGATGGCCGGCAATCCGGATACCCGGAGCTATCCTCCGCGACCGCCCCTATGAAGATCGCAGTCGCCCCCATGACCTCCGCCCAACTGACGGCCGCGGAAAGAAAATGGGCATTGCGGAATGGAACGTAGGTTACCGGTATCTCGGCCTCAGGCACAAGGGCCTGCCCGGCCTCGGGCACGGCGATTCGTTGATCTGTCAGAGCGGATCCGCCTATCTGCCGGAAAATATCGAAACGCGCGACCAACCGTTGCTTGACTCCATAGAAATCGGCGATTTCTTCAAAAGCCCGCCGCTCGCGCGATTCCGTAAGCTGTCCATAGCTTGCATGCAACAAAGCCAACTGGTGCGTCTGGTTGGCAATCGCAGCCGTGACGCAGGAATCCATTCCGCCGCTCAGCAGCACGACCCCTTTCGGTTTGTCTGGCCTGGCCACGTTGAACCCTCTCAAACCCCCTTGGTCACCGGATCCCACACAAACTTGTGCAGTTGCAGTCCCAGACGGACCGGCAATCGGTCCGCGAGGATCCATTCGACCAGCGTCCTCGCCTCCAACCCCTCCCAACGCCCCGCGGGATCGGGGAATGCCGGGGAGAACAGAACCTGGTTCACTCTGTCTGCCAGACCATGCCGTAGTGTGAAATCGCGCGCAAAAGCATAGTCGCGGTGGGTCGAGATTACAAACTTGATTTCGTCTTTGCGATCCACGGCATCGAGGTTGGCTAGGTCAAACGTATCGGCTTCACCGGAGTCCGGGCACTTCACGTCGACGATCTTGATCACCTCGCGCGGTAAGCTTCCCACAAAGCGCTCACCGCTTGTTTCAATCATCACTGTGTAGCCATCTTCCAGAAGCCCCTTGGCCAGCTCCGGGGTTTCCTGTTGCAACAGTGGTTCGCCGCCTGTAATTTCCACAAGCGTAGTGCGCGCCGTGCCATGTCCGGCCAGAACGTCTACTTTTCTACGGATTTCCGGCAGCGAGTGCCTGGCCCCTCCCTGAAAGGCGTACTCGGTATCGCACCAGATGCAGCGCAAGTTGCAGCCGGTAAGCCGCACGAAAATGCAGGGCAGTCCCGCGCGGGTTCCTTCACCTTGTATCGACTTGAATATTTCAGTGATGACCATATCAGAAGGCTAAGGTTTGTATGTCGCTGCGGTAGTGTCCGACTCCCAAACCGTGATGCTTGCGACCCCCGCGCCGTTGGCCGACCGGGGGAGCTGCTTTGCGGTTTGATCGTAGATGTAGCGCGCGATATTCTCCGCCGAAGGGTTTAGCACGTCGAACGGCGGAAGTTGGTTCAAGTAGGTGTGGTCCAGTGACCGCACCACCCCCTGAACGGCCTGTTTCAGTTGAACGAAATCGTACAGAAGGCCCGTCGAATCAAGCTCTTTGCCGGACAGAGTTATCCGCACCTTGTAGTTGTGTCCGTGTAAATTCTCGCATTTGCCCCGGTAGTTCCGCAGGTGATGGGCTGCGGCAAAACTCTCGTCCACACTGACTTCGTACATGCGATTCCTTCGCTGTTGCGGATGGCGGGCTGTCTCGCCGCGCTACTCCGGATGATTTTCCATGAAGCGGGCCACCTCGGCCAGGTCCTGCGTGGTTTTGTAATCAGGCAGGGACTCGATAAAAATCTTACCATACTGCATGCGCTGGATGCGGTTGTCGAGGATCGCCAGAATGCCCCGATCCGTCTTGGAACGAATGAGCCTCCCGAAGCCCTGCTTCAGCGCAAGCACGGCCTCTGGGATCTGAAATTCGGCGAACGCGTTGCGGCCGTCCTCCTGGAGTGCGCGCACGCGAGCCGCCACGATTGGATCGCTGGGCACCGCGAAGGGCAGCTTATCGATGATCACACAGGAAAGCTGCGAGCCTGGAACGTCCACGCCCTGCCAAAAGCTCGCCGTGGCAAACAGAACTGCGTTCGGGGTGGACCGGAAGCGGTCGAGCAATATCGACCGCGGCGCCGTTCCTTGCAAAAGCAGCGGAAAAGGCACCTGGGAGGACACGCGCTGATGCACGTCGCGCATCTGCGCGTAGCTCGTGAACAGGCAAAACGCGCGGCCCTGCGAGATTTCCAGCAAGCAGGCAATTTGGGCTGCCGCGCTTGCCGAAAAGGACGCGTGCCGGACGTCGGGCATCGACTTGGGAATGTAGAGCAGCGCCTGCTCGTGAAAATCAAACTCCGGCGGCAAAACCACTTCCTTCGAGGGAAGAACGCCCAGGCGCTGCTTCAGGTAATCAAACCGCCCGGCCACGGCAACTGTCGCCGATGTGAGCACGACCGTATCGAAGCGGTCAAAGAGCTGTTCGCGGAGGATTTGGCTCACGTCAATCGGAGTCGCCGCAAGAAACACTCCGCGGCCGCGCCGCTCATACCAGTAGACGTAGCTTTTCTCTTCGCTTTCCAGAAGAAACGTCAGCTCTCGGCGCGACTCCGCCGCCCGCCGTGCGAGCGTGATGACTTCCTCGGGCTTAGGGGACAGAGCCGATAGCTCCGCCTCGACCCCCTTGATCGCGGAGCCCAACTGGTCGTAAGCCTCGCGATGGCTGTCGAGGAAGGCGCGCCGCTCGGCGGGGCCGAAAGGAAATCGCCCTTCGCGTTCCGGGAAAGTCTCGAAGAAGCTGCGCCCGCGCTCGCGGGCATACGCCAGGTTCCGACGCAGCGGCGCCGCCTCAATCCGGAGCACGCGGAGCATACTTTCGGCATCGCGCGCCAGCTCATCGAAACGGTAGCTTGAAATCTGGCGCCCGAAATAGTCACTTGCCACATCCTCGATCTCGTGCGCCTCGTCGAAAACGACCGCGGAATATTCCGGCAGAATCGATCCGAAGTCGTCCTGGCGAATGGCGAGATCGGCAAAAAACAAGTGGTGATTCACGATAATTAGATCGGCTTCCTGCGCGCGCTGGTGCATCGCGGTGATGAAGCAGCGGTGGAATTCAGGACACTTCTGGCCGCTGCAGAGATCGCGGCGCGCGTCAATTCTGTTCCACAGTTCCGCGTCGTCGGGGAGAAAAGTCAGCTCGCTGCGATCTCCCGTGTCGGTCAGCCTTCCCCAGTCAAGGATCTGCGCAAACCAGTCGATTTCATCCATTCCCTTCAGGACCGGCTGGCCATCCATCTGGTACACCTTCTGTCGGCACAAGAAGTTGGCGCGCCCCTTCATGAGGGCGACTTTCAGGTGGGGGGCAAAATGCCTCTGCAGAAACGGCACGTCTTTCTCGAAGAGCTGCTCCTGCAATGACTTGGTCGCCGTCGAGATCACCACGCGGCGGCCGCTGCGGATGGCGGGAATCAGGTAGGCGAGAGTCTTGCCGGTGCCGGTACCCGCTTCGATCACCGCATGCTGGCGGCGCTGAAAAGCCTCTTCCACAATCCGCGCCATCTCTAGTTGGGAGGGGCGAAACTCGTATCCAGGGTGCCGCGATTTGAGCAAGCCGCCGGGACCAAAGATGCCGTCGACGGTAATTTCCTCGGGTTCCTCCGCCGTATCTCTTTTTGCCATGAGGGGAGCTTTGCGCTAGGGCCAAAGCCAAGACGTAACATAACACACGCAGGAGACGCTACGGCGCGGCTCTTCCGGTTGCGGAATCTCTTTGACTTTTGGCCTGACCAACGGCTATCGCCGGATGAGCTCTTCGAGGGCCTTGGCCCAGTGCGACAGATGATTCAACGATGCGGTGTGCGTGTGGTCAAGGACCAGCGGGGTAACGGAAATGGCCCCGTCGCGAATCGCAGCGTGGTCGGTGCCCGGCTCGATGCCTTCGGTAAGCTGCTGCTCATGTAGCCAATAATAGTGGCGCCCGCGAGGGTCGACGCCGGGCTGCAGCAGGTTTCGCGTAATCTTCGATGATTGCCGCGTGAAGCGCACTTCCCCGCTCCACGGCTGAGGCACGTTGATATTGAGCAGGACACCCTTTGGTAGGCCTTCTTTCAGGACCACCGGCACCAGCGTGCGTGTGAAGTGAGCCGCGACCGCGAAATCAAACTCCTTACCACGATATGCGACCGACACCGCCAGCGACGGCGTTCGATGGATCGCGCCCTCCATCGCTGCGCCAATCGTTCCCGAGTAATATACGTTCTCTCCCAGGTTTCCGCCGGGATTGATACCCGAGACAACGATATCGGGCTTTTCTTTCAAGAGCGTATTAAATGCAAGAATCATGGCATCGGCGGGCGTGCCTTCCACCGCAAACTCGCGTTCGGCAAGCTGTTGGCAATAAATCGGCTGGCGCAACGTCAGAGATTGCGCCGCGGCGCTGCGCTCCTGAGAAGGCGCGACGACCGTCACGACGCCGATTTCGCTCAGTTCGTTCACCAGCGCGCGCAAACCCGGCGCGTGAATCCCGTCGTCATTTGTGATCAGAATGCGCGGTCCCATGGAGTTTCGCTGCGGGTGAACTCATCCGCTTACTCGTTGAACGAGGTGGGCCGTTTAAGATTCCAAATGGCGGGCGCCCGTCTCTCGCAGCTTTCTCCACCAATCGTAACAGCAGAAAGAGCTACCCGCCAGCACGCCTGCTGAATTTCTATTTACCGATCGGTTCGCTTGAGTCCAGGGACATCGGGAGGGGAACCACTTGCTGTAAATGGTCGGGACGACTGGATTTGAACCAGCGACCTCACGCACCCCAAGCGTGCGCGCTACCAGGCTGCGCTACGTCCCGACCGCTTTCGACCCTTGTTGAGCGTATCACTCGTCTTTGAGAAGGGTCAAGGCAGCGAGTAACTCTTCCCGCAGGTTGAGCAGAAGCTCTTTGGTAGGATGGGGCATGGGTTGCGGCCGCGCCACCGACGCCAAGGTATGCGCGTTCTCCAGGGTGCGAGCGCCAGCTCCGTTTGCGCCGCCCTGCTCCGCAAGATGCTTCCGTGCGCCTGCGATCGTAAAGCCCTGTTCATAGAGCAGGCGCTTGATCTCAAGAACCGTCTCGATATCTTCACGCCGGTAGAGGCGGTGGCCGCTGGGGCTCTTCACCGGCTGCAGCGTGGGGAATTCGCTCTCCCAGAAGCGCAGGACGAAGGTTTTGGTTGCCGTCAACCGGCTCACTTCGCCGATGCGGAAAAGACTCTTTTCCGCATCCTCGCGCGCAGCTTGTGCAACACTCGCCATATCTTTTCTGTATCCTAGGCCGATTTCACGCCGTGTCAACCCCACATCTGTGGATTGCCCGCTAACGGCGTTCGCGGGCCTCGCGCTTGTTTCCCGTCCTGCCGCCATCGCGTTTCTTTAAACGTTGCATGAACCGGATCGGCGTCCCTGTGAAATCAAACGCATCGCGGAGCCGGTTTTCGAGGAACCGCTGAAAACTGAAGTGAAGCGGTTTGGTTTGATTGGTGAACAGTACAAAGGTAGGCGGCGCGGCGGTGGCCTGGGTGATGTAATAAATCTTAACGTGTCGGCTCGCGGGGGAAGTACCGCGATCGAGATCGACGCGGGAGAGCCAGCGATTGAGCTCACCAGTTGAAATGCGCCGATGGCGCGCTTCGACGACGTGATCAATCAACTTATAAAGCCTGTCGATGCGCTCGCCCGTGAGAGCTGATATGAATACCAGGGGCGCGTAGGCGAGAAACTTCAGTTTACCGCGCACCATCGGCTCGTAATCGGCCAGCAGCTTGCTCGGATTGCCGCCACCGCCTCTCCCCACCGCGCGCTTCTGTTTGACGGCCTTTTCCTGCGCGGCCTGGAGAGCGAGATCCCACTTATTCATAACGATGATGACCGAGCGCCCCGACTGCTCTGCGTAACTCGCGATAGTGGCATCATGCGATGTGACACCCACCGAGGCATCCGCCAGCAGGATGGCCACGTCCGCGCGCTCAAGATGCCTCCGCGCCATGATAACGCTGAGCTTTTCCGCGATGAGGTTTGTCTTACCCTTGCGACGTATGCCGGCCGTATCGAGAAAGCGGTATTTCTTGCCGTTACGTTCGACCACCGTGTCCACGGTATCTCTTGTGGTCCCGGCTTCCGGCGATACGATGGAACGCTCCGCGCCGACCAACTGATTGAGCAGCGTGGATTTGCCCACGTTGGGACGTCCGATAATGGCGATGCTCACGTCGGGACGCGCCTCGGCCACTTGACCGACGGGAAAATTGCGCGTCACCGAGTCCAGTAAGGTATCGACGCCAAATCCGTGCTCGGCCGAAATCGGGAAAATCTGGTCGCCCAGCTCGTAGAACTCTGCCGCAAGCTCCGCCTGCTTTGGTGAGTCCACTTTGTTCACCGCCAGCACGGGCGGCTTGCCGGCCTTCCGGAGCAGTCGGGCCAACTCCGCATCGAGCGGTGCCGGGCCGGTGCGCCCGTCGACCACCTGCACCACGCAGGTGGCGTTGTTGATGGCCAGATGCGCCTGCCGCAAAATTTCGCCGGGAATCCCGGCTTTGTCCTCGGGGACGATTCCGCCAGTGTCGACCACCTCGAACTCGCGCCCTTCCCACTCCGCTCTTCCGTAGATGCGATCGCGCGTAATCCCTGGCTCGTTGGTCACAATCGAGCGGCGGGTGCCGGTCAGCCGGTTGAATAACGTCGACTTGCCCACATTGGGGCGGCCGACAATAACAATGGACGGCAGTTTTTCGGTCATTCGGTTCCGCGTCGCGCTCCCGCGAGCCTTCTACACTACCACGTAGTGCCGAAACGCCGTCTATGACGCTCTCACGTCCTCTCACGTCCAGGTCAAGCTACCCATAAACTAGAAAAGCGCGCCAGCTCGGACTCTTCCGAACCAGCGCGCTTTTCTTAATAGCGGAACTCTACCCGAGCTTGTTTATTCGGCCGCCTTCTTTGCTCCAAACGCCTTGATATAGATCACCAGTTGCCACCGCTCTGTTTCAGAGAACTGGTCTTCCCAGCTTGGCATGGCCCCTCGGCCCTTACTCATCTTCCAGAAAAGCGACCCGTCGGTTTCCGCGGCCATCAGTTTCGCGTCGGTGAAGTTTGCCGGCTTGATCGTAAGAGTTTTTGCAGTCGGCCCGGCTCCATCGCCCTTGGGACCATGGCAGACTTCACAGTTCTCCTTGAAGGTCTCCTGGCCCGCTGCGAGCACATCCGGCGTTTTCTTCAGAGGATTCTTCACGGCCCGCGCTTCGGGAGGAGCGACCCAAGGCACGTAGGGCTTGGGCGTCGTCTGCGCCTTCACGCCCACCGCAACCGAAGCGAGCAGCGACAATGCAATACAAGCTCTGGCAATCTGACCAACCCGCAACGACATCTTGGTTCCGATCATGCTGGCCTACCCCTTTTCAAATCAGTTTTTTAGATGCGTCTGATGCTATCAAAATCTCAATTTTAGATTCAACCACAAATCGCAGGAGTTGCTCTCACTTGCACACACTCCCACAGGGGTGACGCACCTCACCCCGAACAAATTTTCCAGGTCCAGAAAAACTGGCAGGCAGAAACTCGTACGCGACACAATCAAGCGGCCGAGGAAGCGACCAACGTCCTCGGCCGCTGCCCTGAATATCTCTTTTCTTCTTACTTCGAAGCCCACGTCATCGAAACCGGCCCAACGCCATACACCAGAAAAACAGTGGCTCCTTTGGCCTGACCGAAGTGATGAGTCTGCGCCGGGATTTTGATGACCTGGCCGGCATTCACGGGTTGCAATTTGCCCGCGTCAAATGTTTCCCCGTTACCCCATTGATAGGTTCCGCGGAGCACGACGAGAGTAAGGTCTGTGGACAGCCAGTGGGGGTCAAGCTTCTGCCCGTCAGGCAGCTTGACGAGAGCGGAAAACAAACCGGGCCGGGAGAAATCTCCCGTAATCATAGATACCTGCACGCTGGCCGGAAGCCCCAGCGAGTCGGGAGGCGCCGCGAACTGAGTTTGATCCGGGTCGACGATCATGCTGGGCGCGGGTGCGGCAGGCGCCGGGGCCGGAGTTGGCTCTAGTGATCCCGTAGGACCGTAGTTTGCGGCAAGATAGTTGACCACCGTCTTCGTCTCATCATCGGTGAGCGGGGCGCCTTCCTCCACCATCAGGTCGATAACGGCTTGCCAGTCGTCTTTACCTCGCCGAGAAGTCACAACTCTTTCGAGCGAATGGCAAATCTGGCACTTCTCTACGATGATCTTCTTCCCGGCGCCATCTGGCATCTGAGCCGACAACTCTTTCGCTTGCGGCCACGCCGCGGGTGCGGCCGGCGCCGTCGAGCCGCCTGCTAGTACGAGCACGATAGAACATGCAGCGAAAATCCCCGGAACGATCATCGCGGTGTGGAACGGTCTTGGTTGCTGGCGTCTATGCGGCAAGCTTCTCCTCCTCAATAATTTACTGGTCGCCGCCCAATTATAATCGAATGAACCGGTTGATACTCAGTGAAGAGATGCCATGGCGAAACCTAGATGCTAGGTGTGGCCTTTTGGGCTGTCAAGAACTTTCCCTCTAATCTGTTAAGACCATGGCCGGGAAGCAAGCCACTCCAACGTCGATGGACTAAACAACAAACCGGTACCCGAGACCTCGCACGGTCAATAAATGACGCGGCTTGGAAGGATCCTGTTCAATGTAGCGGCGGAGGCGCACGATGAAGTTATCGATGGCCCTTGTATCGGTGTCTTCTCGCAGCCCCCACACATCTTCGAGGATGGATTTGCGAGACACGGTGCGGCCTTGGCTTTGAACCAGGTGGCGCAATAGCTTTGCTTCCATCAGCGTCAATTGAATCGTATTGCCGCCGGTTCGCAACTCAAGAGCATCAAAATCGATGGTTTTTCCATGGAACGAGAATACCTGGCTCCCTTCAACAGACGGAACCGCCGCGTTTCGGACCTCTCCTTCCCGGCCCCTAACGTCTTCTCCAGCGGTGCTAGTCCCCCTGAGCCACGCGCTGCGGCGCAATAGGCCCTGCAATCGAGCGAGGAATATGGGCAACTCGAAGGGCTTGGGAAGGTAATCGTCCGCGCCTGCCGCAAACCCTTGAAGAACGTCTTCGGGACGGCCTCGAGCAGTCAGCATGAGAACTGGAACGTAGTTCTTCGCCCTTCGCAACTCGGATGCCACCTCGAACCCATCGGCTCCTGGCAGCATCACGTCCAGCACGACGGCATCAAACTTCTCTCCGGATTTGAGCAGCCGTTCAATGGCGGATTCTCCATCGCCTACCACGTCCACCGAGTGCCCTTCCGCTTCCAGATTGAATCGTAGCCCTTGCGCGAGGTGCGCCTCGTCCTCGACGACGAGCAAATGACTCATGCATTGCTCCTAGGCAACTCAAAAACGATGGTGGTGCCGCGCGCCCAGCCGTCGCTCTCGGCAAATACCCTGCCGCCATGAGCGCGGGCGATGGCGCGCACGATGAATAGCCCCAGCCCGGTGCCTTTTACTTGCGAAGCCGATCTCCCTGGCACTCGGTAGAACCTCTTAAACACACGCTTCAAAGCGTGCGCGGGTATCCCTACACCGCGATCGCGAACCCGCAGCACCACCCGTCTCTCATCGGGCATTTCCAGCTGGACAGAAACGTCCACATGGTCCCCTGAATACTTGATGGCGTTATCGAGAATATTCGATACCGCCGTGCGAAGTTCGGCCGGGTCGGCCTCTACCTTGGCTCCCGATCCGTTCGCCGGCCCCAGATACTGCAAAGCGGAAGGCTCGAGATGGTGTCGCGTCCGCGCCAGTTCCATGCACTCGCGCACGAGAGTGCTGAAATCGGTCTCCGTGCGATGCAGCGAGCCGTGCTTGTATCCCATCTCGCCCGCCTTCAGAACCTGTTCCACGGTTCCCAGCAGGCGGTCGGCATCTTCCAGCATCAGTTGATAGAACTGCTGCCGTTGCACTTTATCGACCTCCCTCCGCTGCAACGTCTCCAGATACAGGCGGATCGATGCGATGGGCGTCTTCAGTTCATGAGTGACAGCGTTGATGAAGCTGTCGTGCTGCTCGTTCCGGCGGATTTCGCGCACCAGAAAACCCGTATTTAGGATTAATCCGAGAATAATTGCGGCGAAGAAAATGACGCCCAGGACCAGAAGAACGTCTTTCCGCCAGCTGAGAATAATCCAGCTGACGTTGAGCGTCAGCGCAAGAGCCACAAGGCAGACGCCCAAGATGATAAAGAAAACGATCTTCTTCCGGCGGCTCGTGATGCGCATGGCTCTTCACATAATTGTACAGCGGACGGCCGGGGGGGATAGCTCTCAACTGTGGGGGCTTGTTCGAAGCGCGCCCGTTGCTGGGGAGAACCGTCTTGCGGGCGCCCTCGCCATCTCTCCGACGCGCCCGCCAACTACCTCGGATCGATTACGCGGAAACCAAATCGCTCGCGGGCTCGGCCGGGGTGATCGAGGCGGCGGCCAATTCCGGCGCGGCCTGCGCCTTCAAACTGGACAGATTCACGGTATACACCTGCTTCGCCAGTCCAAGCTTCTGCAGCACCCAAATGCCGTACCAGTTCAAATCGACCTCATACCAGGCCAATCCGTGCCGCGAAGACGTCGGGTGCGCGTGATGATTGTTGTGCCAGCCCTCGCCCCAGGTGAACATGGCCACCCACCAGCTGTTTGTCGAGAGATCGCGCGTCACAAAGCGCCGCGAGCCCCAGGAATGCGTGGCGGAGTTCACCAGCCACGTGGAATGAAGACCCAATACCGTCCTGAAAAAAATCCCCCAAAGCACATACTGAATCCCGCCCAATGCCAGGATGATGAGGCCGACCACAATCATCGGAACGTAGTGGAACTTGGTAATCCAGACGTGAAATTTGTCCTTGGCCAGGTCGGGAACGTAGCGCGCCAGCGTGGAGGTATCGTGGTGCATCGACTTGCCCATCAGAATCCAGCCCATGTGGGCCCACCATTTGCCGTCAATCGGAGAATGAGGATCGCCCTCTTTATCCGAGTACTGGTGATGAATGCGGTGCGTGGCCACCCAGAAAATCGGGCCACCTTCGAGCGCCAGCGTCGCGCAAAGGGTCAAAAGGTATTCCACCCACTTGGGCGTCTTGTAGCCTCGGTGGGTCAGCAACCGGTGGTATCCCATGCCAATCCCCAGACTTCCCGATACCCAATAAAGAAAGATCCCCAACAGAAAAGGCTTCCAACCGAAAAACAGGAGTGCGGCCAGCGCCCCGGCGTGAAAAAGGAACATGGCAATTGCCGTGACCCAATTGATTTCGTTCTTGCCCGCAGGCTTCTTCCCTAAATCGTCAATTTGCATCGGCATGAGCCTCTGAAAGGGGGGATGGATACTGGTTCGTCTCTCGATTGCTGTCAGATCTTACCAGCATTCCAGGGGGGATGTTTGTAATAGTTCTGTAATACCAAAGCTATTGCTCTGTATCAGTTAGCAGGTGATGAGGATCACTTCTAAATCTAGCGTTGGATCTGCACGAGTTCGTCTTCCTGCTTTGGCACAGGCGAGTGGGGCCCCTCTTGATCCCAGCGGGAAGGAGTGGTGGATCGGGACCGCAGCCGGTTCACCAGCCGGCCAATCTGTATCGAACCCTCGACAAGGTGATTGACCTTCAGCGGCCCTGCCAGCTTAATCCCCTGAATCCAATGCAAGCCGCTGCTGATTGCGCAGCCGCACTGGGAGCAATCCGGCGTGCCCCCAAAAACACAAGGTTCGACGCGAGAGATCAAGTCGGCTGAATAATTCGCCGACATTTTCGAGAAGATGCAACCGTCTGGGCTAGAAGGCGGCCGGACGATCGCCCGCGCAATCCCCTCATTCATTAGGAGCTTGGGATATCCTAGCGCCAGTCGTGGCAATTCCTCGGCCAGCAGCATCCGGTCGGAAGGGTTGAGGGTCTCTGGACTTGACTCGCCCACCTGGGGCGTGTAGACGCTCACCCAGATGCGCGCGACCTCAGGACGTCTGTTCCAGAAGGAGACGTACTCTTCGAGATATTCACCGCGCTGCAGCATCGGGCGCGTCACCACCCAGTGAATATTGACCTCTCGGCCCTCAATATTTTTGAGAATCCGCGTATAGGTCGCCGGCTTTCTCCGGATGTCGTGGTCCTCGGGCAGCCCGTCTACCGACACAGCGACGCGGAGCCGCGGGATCTTCATCCACTCCATCGGAATAGGGATCACGGCACTGGTGACAACCAGCGTAAACACTCCCGACGCACTCAGTGCCGGAAGAATCTGGCTGAGTTCACGATGCCGCACCATGGGCTCACCACCCACGAGCGACACATGAAGCGGTTTATGCTTTTCAACAAGCTGCAATACCCCGCCAACCAACTCCTCTCCCCGCAGGTCGCTCAGCTCGCGCAGCGTTGTGCCTCCGCCAAGATGCTCTGGGCCGTAGGCGTAGCAGCCGGGACAACTGAGGGGGCATTCCCGTGTAATCTCAATCGACAGCAAGGGAATATTCCCGCGCAAAATGCTTCCCCAGCCCGAAAAGATTTCCCTAGTTGTGAGGCTTGGATTGGGTGCCGCAGCCGTCATCATCAATGGGATGCGAAGGCTCAGGCATAGGCTGCTTAGTTTTCTGGAGCCCTTGCTTGTTGATCAACAGCGAAGTGCCAGCCTGCCAGTTGCTAGCCGAACGCATTGGAAAACCGCGGAGCTACTTCAAGTACCTTTTAAAGAAGGCTATCGTGCGAGCCCACGAATCTGCGGCTGCTTCCGGCTGGAAGTTGTCCGCATCGCCGGGGTTTTCAAATCCGTGTTTGGCGCCTTCATATATTTTAATATCAACCCGGCGGGAGAGGTTCTTCATGGTTTTCTCAAACGATTGGACATCACTGGGGAGGACCCCCCGATCTAGGGCAGCGAAGTTGCCCAGTACCGGTGAGAAGATCACTTGAATGTCGTTGGGATCGGTGGGCAAGGCGCCATAATTGACCACGCAAGCGCCCAGACGTGGCTGCGCCATCGCGAGCTTAAGGGCATAGGCTGCCCCCATATCCCAACCGATCACACCGATATGGTCCCTGTCTACATCGTTGCGCGTCATCAAGTAGTCGAATGCCGCCTGCACGTCCCGGATCGCGACGTCATCTTTGAGCCCCATTCTCAACTCAAGAGCGCCGGGTGCGTCTGCGGCAACATGCCCTGCGTATAAATCCACCGCAAGCGCCAGGAATCCTTCATCGGCGAGTTTCTGCGCTTGGTCCTTGATCCAATCGTTCAATCCCCACCACGCGTGAACTACGATGACGGCGGGATGACGGCCGCTGCCTGAGGGTTCGGTGAGGAGGCCTCCCACTGTGTCCTTGCCGGCTGGAAATTGCACTGGCGTCGTCTGGGGCGCGTTGACGCCCAGCACGCGCGTTGCAAAGACCAGGCCCAGCAAACACCCTGCAAGCACCCAATTCAAAGGAAACTTCATCCTGTGTGGTTCTCCTGCCATTTCTGAGATGGCGTTGCGCCGTTCTACGATGCCCGCTCTACCTGAACCGCCGTGCCGTAGGCGATCACCTCTGTGACCCCCTGCATCACCTCGGTGGCATCGTAACGCACGCCGATCACCGCGTTTGCCCCGCGCGCCACGGCATGCTCCATCATCAGATCGAGCGCCTGCTCGCGCGTCTTTTCGCACATGCTTTCGAAAAGCGTGATGTTGCCGCCCACGATTGTTTCCAGCGATGCGCCAAGCGTCCCGAGAATGCTGCGCGACCGCACCGTCACTCCGCGCACGAGCCCGAGATTCCTGGCCAACCGGTAGCCCGGCAGATCGAATGCCGTCGTCACCATCTCTGCGTTTACGCGGACGTTCATCGACGCTCCCAACTACACCCATCGCCTAAGATCAATGGGCCCTGCAACATATGTTTCTCCCCCCGCTGCCCCCACAGTCGGGTATTGCCGGGCAGGATATCACACCTGCAGATTTGTTGTTCCGCCTCAGGCTTTCTCAGGTTTTCTCAGGTTTTCTCCCGGGCTGCTTTCAGCAAAGCAGAGGCAAATTCGAGCTCACATGGAGTTCCCGGGGGGCGGAGGCGTTCTCGCGTCGGCTGCCTCCAGGCGACCCAGAGCCCAGCGCGCATGCTCTGCAATAACAGCATCTTCTTCGGCCGCGAGCTTTTTTAGCAACGGCAGCACGCGAGAGTATTCTGCCGAATCCCGCATCATGCCGGAATTTCCCAGCGCTACGCACGCGTTGCGCACCAGGCCCCGCCATTTCGCCCGCTTCACGGCGCTGTTTCGGAAGACGGCGCTGAATTCCTGCTGCGACAGCGAGGCCAGCCACTCTAATTCCGGCGCAAAGAGCGAAGACACCCTGCCTTGGGTATCATGTGGGCCGCCTGTGGGGGCTGCGGGCAGCCGCGGCTGAAATTCCACAAGTGCAGTCACCGGCGCCTTGCGATTCCACGGGCACACATCCTGGCAGATATCGCAGCCAATCACGGCGTTGCCGACGCCGCCGCGCAGTTGTTCGGGAATCATCCCCCGCAGCTCGATCGTTAGGTAGGAAACGCAGCGCCGGGCGTCGAGCACGTAAGGCTCCGGGAAGGCCTGGGTGGGACATGCATCCAGGCACCGCGTGCAGCTCCCGCACAAATCGGACGGAAGGGCGGCAGAGGTAGCCAGGGTTGGCTCGAGCGCAAGGGCCGTTATGATCACGCCGAGAAACAGCCATGAGCCCAGTTGCTGATTGATGAGGCACGTGTTCTTCGCCAGCCAGCCGAGCCCGGCATATTTCGCCGCCACGCGCTCGATGATCGGCCCGGTGTCGACATAGGCACGCGCCTCAAAAGGCTCAGCGAACTCCTTCCGCATTGCGGCGACCAGGGCGTCCAACTTTTCTTTGATCACTTCGTGGTAATCGTCTCCCCACGCATACCGCGAAATCCATCCTCGCGCCGGCTCGTTTCCACCGCTGGCGGGGACCTTGGTCGAGCCAGGCGGGTCTGTGTTGTAGTTGAGCGCCACGACGATCAGGCTACGCGCCCCTTCGAGCACCAGGCGAGGGTCGCCGCGCCGTCCATCCCGCAGATACTTCATGTCTGCCGCATATCCGCGCGCAATCCACTCAGGGAAATGATCGAGTTCCTCAAATCCTCCTACCGGCGCGACGCCGCACAGATCAAATCCGGCCGCGCGCGCTCTCGCGCATACCCACCGCGTTCGCTCACTCTGGTTCATCTGCAGCCATCATGCCTTAACAGGCTGAAATTTGCTGTGCGTGTGCGATGTCATCGGCATTCGCCAAGATTGAAGACAGGTCACCGCCCCGGCTTTACTTGTTTGGCCTATGAGCCGAACCGCTGCTACAATGCTTGGACATGACTGATTGGCGGCAGATCCAAGCCCGCATCCGCAAGGCGAAAAACAGCCCGGACGCACACACAAAACTTTCCGAACTGTTCCAGCGCACCCGCGACGGCATGGTCGCGTGGGAGCTTGGCGTCATTGAAGAAAAGGCCGAACGCATGAGCGATGCGATAAAGTGGTATACCGTCGCGGCCGAGCGTTTCCGCCGCGCCGAATGGAAGAAGAAGGCCGAGGAAGCGCTGGTGCGGCTCGGCGCTCCTGTTCCGGTCGCGGCAACGCCTCCAGTTACTCATACGGCTCACGCAGACCGCGATTCGTCCGCGCCAGCCCGCGAACACGAAGCCAGGGAAGCGCCTCTCCCGCTGGCCTATGGCGAAATTCCGGAATCGGACGTGAATGGCTCAGAAGTCTCTCTGGAAGCGCCGGGGCAACCCGCCGACGCCGCCCTCCCAGGCGATCCCGCAAAAAAGAAGCGCCGCCGGGGCCGTCGCGGAGGCCGCGGCCGCCGACGTAAGGGCACCGCTTCGGTTCCCTCGCTGCCCTCGCAAGCCTTCGCCCAATCAGCGGAATCTCAACCTGTAAAAGCGGAGCCTTCCAGACCGCTGCCATTCCGCCAGCCGGAGCCCCGGCCGGCCGCCTTTGAGCGTCCCGCCCGCACCGAGCGGCACACGCCCGAGCCAATTCGCACAATGTCGGTTGAACCCCCGCCACCGCAATTGCCTTCTGAGCGCACCGCCCACGGCCGGGCCGGTGATCCCGCGCTGGCCTCTCGAATGGCACAGCTTGAATCCATGCTGCGCCGTCTGGTATCAAGCCCTCTGCATAGCCTCGAGGAAGCCGATCAGGCGCCCGCCGGACCCGGCGTGTTCCTGCTTTCAGATTCCGACCAGATATCCTCTTACTACATCGAAGCCTGCCAGACCCTTCGTGTCGGTCTGGGAAACCTTGCGCGGGGATCGCGAGGTAGCAAAGGCATCCGCGGGGCCCGGGCATTCTCCGACGCCGGTTTGAAAGAGAAGCTAGCCGAGCATCTCGGCATCCATGAATCCAAGGTGTCGCAGTATATGAAGGAGCACTGCGTCATTCGCTGGATTCAGCTCGACGACGATGCGCAGCACCTCGCGCATTTCGCGATCGGCGTCCTGCGCACCCCGCTGAATCTCGATTGAGCCAGGAGCTGCGACGGGCAAACCCCTGGTACCAAGGGCGCGCCGCTACCCCCTCAGAAGACTACGATTCAGCTGCCAGTGCTCCCCATTGGCTGCTCCTAATCGCCATTCACCCCTTGATATGCGCCATTCGAGAAACTCCGGTGGACGCTTTCTAGAAACCACTCCAAAATCCCTAGTTGTAATAAGTTACGGGTTTCGTACCATACGTAAATCTCGGGTTTCCCTGGGTCCTGGCACGGCAATTCCGGAGATGGCGTTCATCCTAAGAGAGAGTTTTTTAGAGGAAAGGCACACATGCCGAATACGGTAAGCAAGAAGCTCTGGAAGACCTTTGACTGGTCGCTTTGCAAAGTGGCCGGTGCGACGTTCAACACGATCCAGTTCTTCAACCAGCACAATCCCAATCCGTCTTTCACGCCCAAATGGTCTGACAAGCCGCTGCTGAAATCCTGGGAGAAATCCAAGCCTACGCTCGGCTGGCCCCGCACCACCGACTCGCTGTGTCCCGACTGTGTTAAAGAGGCGCGCGACGCCATCATCAATGGCAAGAAGGATTGGACCGACCTTGTCCACGAGAAGGTCGGCGAGATCAAGGCACAGATCATCGAGCGCGATGGGCAGGTCTGGATGGTGAAAGAATGCCCCATCCACGGCAAATACGAAGACCTGATGGCCGTCGACGCAAAGTTCCTGCAGTGGATCGAGCAGAATTTCCCCGGCCGCGACATCCCGGCCCATAACGACGAGGATTTGCACAAGCATGGATCAAGCACTGTGCGCCACGGTCGCGGAGCGGTTCTCACCGTCGACCTCACGAACCGCTGCAACATGATGTGCGATCCCTGCTTCATGGACGCCAATCAGGTCGGCTACGTCCACGAGCTGAACTGGGAAGAAATTCAGGAAATCCTCGATAACGCGCTCAAGATTAAGCCACGCCGCCAGATGTCTGTGCAGTTCTCAGGCGGCGAGCCCACCATGCATCCGCGCTTTACCGACGCGGTTCGGTATGCCCGCAAGATCGGCTACAACAGCGTGCAGGCCGCCACCAACGGCATCGAGTTCGCCAAGAGCAAGGACTTCTGCCGCGAGGCCTTCGAAGCGGGCATGCGCTATGCCTATCTTCAGTTTGACGGCATCGGCAATGATGCCAACGGCCATCGACAGGTCGGTAACCTGTTTGACGTGAAGCTTCGCGCGATCGAGAACATGCATGAAGCAGGCATCGAAATCGTGCTGGTCACCACGATCGTCAACAACGTGAATAACGATCAGGTGGGCCCCATCGTGAAGTTCGCGATGGACAATCCCAAGAAAATCGCGTTCTTGTCCTTCCAGCCGGTTTCTTTTACCGGCCGGGACGAGGACATCACTCCGGAGCGCCGCTTGCGCCAGCGCTACACGCTGTCGCATCTGGCCCAGGACGTGAGCAATCAGGTCGGCAAGGTCGAGCCGACGCGGGACTGGTTCCCGCTGTCGTTCATTTCTCCTTTTGCAGGGTTCGCGGATCTCGTACACGGCCCCGATGCGCAATGGGGCGCGCTCTCCTGCGGTTGCCATCCGAACTGCGGTGTAGGCACAGCAATGATGATCCACAAGGAAACCAAGGAATGGGCGCCGATCTCCCGATTCCTGAATGCTCCGCAGCTTGTGAAGGACGTTTCAGCCATCACGGACGCGGCCCGCGGCAAGAAGTTCTCCGCGTTCATGATGATGCTGGCTCTGCTGCGCAACTACGACGCTTTCGAGGCTCCTCCGAGCTTGCGTTTGAAGGACATCTGGAAGAAATTCGACAAGACCTGGGCGGTGTCCAAGAACTCGGACAAGAAGTACGGCCGCACCAATCCGGAGCGGACCTTCCAAGACGCCATGAAGCGCCGCCAGGAAGATCCCTGGAACATGCTTTTCATCGCGGGCATGTGGTTCCAGGATCTGTTCAACTACGATTTCCGCCGCACCGAAATGTGCATCATTCCCTACGCCACGCAGCAGGGCGAAATTTCCTTCTGCGCTTACAACACGGGCGTCGGTTGGCGGAAGATCATTGAAAACATGCACAAGAATGCCACCGTCGCGCAGTGGTACAAAACGCACGGCAAGCATGAAATCTACGCCAAGGGCAAGAATGTGACCCTGACCGAGTACGAGCATTCGCTGAAGATCAACGCAGAGGATGCGGCGCGTATCCGTCACCTCGAGCACGATATTCCGCTCACCGCGGCCGAAGAAGACCGCATCCGCCGCAAGAAGGCGCTGGAGGAAGCAGCCAAGGTCCGCAAGATTTACGAAGAATTGGTCCTCAAGAAGCCCAAGGAAACGGTCGTCCAGATCGGCAGCATGGATCAGATCCGCATGGCTGTCCCCGGCGCGACAGTACCTGTGCAAATCGCTGCGGCCAACGGAGATGGTAACGGTGCGGTAACCGAAAAGCCCCAAGCCGAAGCCGTAGCCGGCGACTAAGCTTTCCCACGATTGGTTGGGTTTTCACAACAGCCCCGGCCCCACCGCCGGGGCTGTTGCTTTTAGCGGCAGGCCACCCACTTCCATTGACCCGGGGAGCTTGCCGATAGGATCCGGACGAAACGGGGAGTGCCGAGCGATCAGGGACGGGCTGCTGCTGGCCATGCGGGATTGGGGAAGTTTACTCGATCGACGGAAACGCGCAGCGCCCTGGAATCGTAAGCAAGAGGATTCAGTCGAGAACAGATTTCGCACAGAGAGGCAGGGCTGCCTTTAGGTGAAAGGCTCTACACCAGGCTACCTCACCAACAGATCATTTCGGCAACAACGTCTTTCGATGCCGAGTAAACCGCAGGAAAGGGCACCATGACCTGCTGGTTCAATCATTTCCTGCGACGGGCAGCATTGGCGTCGTTGCTCGTATGGGTTGCGGCGGCGAACGGGCAACAACAGGTTCCTCCGCATCCCGAGCCTCCGGAAATCTCTCTACCTACCCAGGAACAGGCGCAGGAGAATCCCCAAACGGCTTGCGCGCAACCAGCCCCCATGGTTCGGTGGGAGGATTACGAAGGTCCTTTCGATAAAGTGGTTGGGGCTTTCGGGCGAAGACTCGACCGCACCTCGATACACCCTCCGCACTACAAACCCGGAGTACTGCTGTGCTCTTTGACGACCAGAGCGAAATTCACGCTGTTCATTGAAGACAGCGTTGATCCGGTGGCCTTCCTCGGAGCTGCATTCAACGCGGGGATCGACCAGGCTGAAAACACCGACCACAGCTTCGGGCAGGGCGCCGCCGGATACGGCAAGCGCTTCGGGGCCGAGCTCGCTGACAATGCCTCCGGAGAGTTTTTCAAGGAATTCCTGTATCCGACGATCTTTTCTGAAGACCCGCGCTACTATCGGCTGGCCCACGGAAGAACTCGGCGGCGTTTGCTCCACGCTATGGAGCACGTGTTCGTAGCGCACCAGGAAAATGGCGAACTCATGTTTAATTTTTCTGAATGGCTGGGGTCGGCCAGTACGGCGGCGCTGGCCGACGCCTATCATCCGGACAACAAACCTGGCATTGGTCCGGCGGCAAGGGGCGCCGGCTACGGAATGATGCAGGATGTCGGGTGGGATGTCCTGCGCGAATTCTGGCCGGAAATCGCGCGGAAATTGAGGCTGCCCTTCCGTGGACAGAACGATCCGTAGAAAGACAAAGCGACCCGAGCCTGCCGCAGCAGCTAGCCTTTCTGGTCTTGGTCCTCGCTGGAATGGAACTTGTGGCCCGGCAATACGTCACGCAGGCTCATGGGTTGGGGGCGGAAGGCTTCGCCGGAGTGCTTGTTGACTTCGGCGGCCCAGCTCATCTGCGGCCCCGGAAACCCGATGAGCTGCCAGCCCACCATATCGATATTCCCCCCATGCAATGGATCGGAGAACATCCCTTCGATGGTGTTTTTGCGCAGGACGCTGAAGAAATGGGTATCTTCAATCTCTTTGAGCTTCTGATCCTGCTCCGCCGGAGAAAGCTGATCGAAGCCATCGAGTGTTTTTAGTCCCTCTCGATAAATTTCACTGAGAGTCGCTTTGCCCTGGTAGCCGACTTCGGGCGGGGCTCCCGTTTCCTCGAAAGGGCCTTGCGTGTAACGGCGGGCGTCGCGTCCCCGAGGACCTGCAAGCTGACGGTCGATAAAGATCACGACACCCGCTTCGTTGGCGCCGGGACCCGATTCATCGCTTGGAAAGATTCGCGCAGTCGCGGCTGCCACAGTCAGAGCCTCGGCCTGGGTGAAAAAACGAAGAGGGACGCGGATGGCTTGCGCCGAGGACATCTGTTGCGCCGAGACACGGGTCATCTGCCGATCGAGCGTGTACACAAGCACCCCGCCCACGCTTGCTGCTGAAAGCACCAGGAACTCACGGCGTCGCATCGGGCGCAAGTATAGGACGGCGATGGCACCAGTGCAACAGCAGGTCCATTCAAGCGGATCGAGTGGGCCGCATTAGCGGCTTTCCTTGGAATGGCGCTCGATCATGCGTTTGGTGAGTAGAACGAGGCCGAAGATCTGGGTCCACTCAGAAACAATATTGCCCACCACCTGTCCCCACTTCGCGTTCGGGTCCATCCGCATAAACATCACAACCCATCCGATTCCCGTGATCAGCAGAAACAGGCTCAGAGAGTGGTCTCGCAGCCATTCGATGGTGGGCGAGGTTGGATGATTCTTGGGGCATGGCCGGCTTTCCGCCGAATCCTTCTCATACAGGTATTTGGTCGCAAGGACGGTAACGACAACACCCGACCAATCCGCGATGGCGTTTCCGAAGAACCCCCCAAGATGCGTGCTCGGATTCGCAAAGACATAAAAGACGATCCACAAACACAGGATAGCGACAGAGGCAATGCTCAAGGAATGTTCGTGAAGGAAGCTCCGCTTTCGGCGGCGCTTCGGTGCCGGCGTCCCTTGAGGCTTGGCAGCCGATTCATTCATGCCGATGCTCCTTGCCTGCTTCCATGGGATCAGTCATCTTCCCGTGTGAAATGCTAGGGTCTTTGCACGAAGAGATTTTTCGATGATCCCCGAAATTTTTACATATTCGATCCGCGGCGCGGCCTGCAACCCGCCCGCAATCTGCTGATTCCGCGAGACGTATGGGGCATCCCCCATTGGCGATAGAAATGCGAATTGCATCGAAGTGCGCCTGAGGACGCGGCGCCCCAACGGTGACTGCGATGGAACCCATGTTTGATATCTTCGTTACACTCCCGGACGGAAGCCCTCTTTGGTTAGAAGCCGTAAAGGGGTTCGATGAGGCCAGAAGGCGCCTGAACCGATTCGCCCGGGCGCGTCCGGGAAACTACTTCCTATATTCGGAAAAGACCGGCGGAGTAGTCGAGCGAATCAGCTGCGATTCAAGCAGTCTGCCCGTTCCCCAAAACCACCGCAATTAGATTTTGGGCAGGACAATTCCCTGCTGCGATTGGTACTTCCCTTTTTTGTCCTTGTACGATATTTCGCAGGTTTCGTCGGCTTCGAAGAAAATCACCTGGCAGAGCCCTTCGTTTGCATAGATCCGGGCCGGGAGCGGCGTGGTGTTGCTGATTTCGAGGGTGACGAAGCCTTCCCATTCCGGCTCAAACGGCGTGACGTTCACGATGATGCCGCAGCGCGCATATGTGGATTTGCCGACGCAGATCGTCAGCACGGTGCGGGGGATGCGAAAATATTCTACCGACCGCGCCAGTGCGAACGAGTTGGGCGGAACGATGCAAACCGGCCCTTTGAATTCAACGAAGGATTTGTCGTCGAAGCGCTTTGGATCGACGATCGTGGAATTCACGTTCGTGAAAATACGAAACTCGTCGGCCACCCGCATATCGTACCCGTATGAAGAAACACCGTAGCTGATCACACCTTCCCGGACTTGGCGGTCCTCGTAAGGTTCGATCATTTTGTGCTCGGTGGCCATCTTGCGAATCCACTTGTCACACTTTACCGACATTCATCCTCCTGGGAATCGAAGCCCGTAATAGTAATTCATCCCGGAAACAGATAGCAAAAAAAGTCCCTTGCGACCAAGTGCGGCTGCTTCCAAACCCTTGTTGTCGTCTTATTAAAATGGGGCGCAGGGCGCTTGACAACCTGCAAACCCCTGTCTAGCATGGATTTGCGGTTAGCGGGAGGCGGGAAAATGATTAAGCTCGATATCGTGAACGCGATTGTGACCAAGACCAGCATCACCCGGACAAAGGCTGAGCAGGCCGTCGAAACCGTGTTCGAAGCCATGAAGAACGCCCTCGGGCGCGGGCAACGAATCGAACTTCGCCGCTTCGGCGTCTTCAACGTGAAACCCCGCAAGACGGGAATCGGCCGTAATCCGCGAACCGGACAACAGGTAAATATTCCGCCGGGCAAAGCTGTCCGTTTCAAGCCCGGCAAGGAACTCCAGGCGCTTCCCGCTCCGACTCCAGCGACGAGTGCAGCACCGACGCAGCAACCCTGACGAGAGCAGTCGCAGGAGATTTCCATAGCCGCGTAGCATTTTCCGGCGGTGGTGCATCCAATCGGCATGAGCAGTCACCCATTCCGCGGCAACGGCGACAGCAGAACGCCTGTCGACATCCTGGACGTAAATTTCCGGCCAACGGGCGAAGTCCTGCTGCCCCCGCCGCCCAGTCCGCAGCGTCTGTGGCTCGCGCTGGTGCTGTTTCTTCTCACCCTCATTTCCACGCTGGCGGTGGGATCGGAATTTGCATCATCCTACGCGCAGAATCGCGAGCCTTTCTCCGATGGAGCCGATCCCTTCGCGGCCATGCTTGTGCCCTTCGAACATCCCCAACTTCTGCTCTTGGGCATTCCCTTCTCTTTTACGCTGATGGGAATCTTGCTCGCGCACGAGCTCGGCCACTATTACTGCTGCAAAATATATGGGATCGATGTGAGCTACCCCTACTTCATCCCGGCGCCCACGCTCTTTGGAACGTTCGGAGCCTTCATTCGCATCCGTTCCCCGATTACCACGCGAAAAGCCCTGTTTGACGTGGGAATTGCCGGCCCCGTAGTGGGATTTCTGATCGCGGCTCCCGCGATGGCCTACGCCATCGCAACATCCCATATCGTCCCCGGCGTGCAGACCACAGCCGAGATCGTCTTCGGGCAGCCGCCGCTGATGCGCTTCTTCGTGATGCTGTTTCATCCGCACGTAAATCCCGACTGGCTGTTGCTCAGCCCCGTCGGACGCGCGGCCTGGGTGGGCTTCTTCGCCACGGCGCTGAATCTGCTGCCTCTGTGGCAGCTCGATGGCGGGCACATCGTCTACAGCCTCGCGAGCAAACAGCACCAGCGCATATCCATCGTGGTGGCGCTGGGTTTGCTCGTGCTGGGACGATACGCTTGGAGCGGATGGTACATGTGGGGCGGTGTTCTGCTGATCCTCACCCTGCGGTTTGGGCATCCCCCGGTGCTGGATCGGTGGGACGAACTAGACGCCTCGCGAAAGCTCTGGGCCATCGCGGCGGTGGCGATCTTTCTGTCCTGCTTCACAGCGACACCTGCGCTAGGCCGATAGTCACAATCGCTACGAGAGGCTGGCGGGATCAACGTCGACGATAACGGCGGTCTCGGGGATCTGCTTCGACGCGCAGAAATCCAGACAGCCGCCCAGTGCTTGCGCGACCGCCGAGCGGCGCCGCGACTTCAGCACGAACTGGAAACGATACTCTTTGCGCAGGCGCGCAAGGGGAGCTGCCGCGGGGCCTAGCAACTTTACGCCGCGTTCTTCAAACGGTGCGAAATAGCCCGCCAGCGCGCGAGACCATCGTATGGCGTTCTCGATTTTCCGGTCGCGCACCAAAACCGTGGCGAGAGCTGCAAACGGCGGGTAGTGCAGCATCCGGCGGAAGTGAGCTTCCTTCTCATAGAAGGAAACGTAATCCTGCCCAACAGCATATTGAATTGCGTAGTGCTCTGGATAATACGTCTCCACCAGAACTTCGCCGGAAAGCTCGCCGCGGCCGGCACGCCCAGCGACCTGCGTAAGCAACTGGAAAGTGCGCTCGGCGGCGCGGAAGTCCGGGCGCCCGAGCGCAAGATCAGCCGCGACAACACCCACCAGCGTGACGCGCTGAAAGTCATGGCCCTTGGCCACCATCTGAGTGCCTACAAGGATGTCGATTTCCCCGCCGGCGAAGGCGCCGAGGACTTGCTGATATTCGCGCTTCGTCCGGACCGTATCACGGTCCAGACGCGCGATGCGCGCCTTGGGAAATTGCTCGCGAAGGTACTCATCGACACGCTCGGCGCCATCTCCCACAAAATAAAGATATGCGGCGCGGCATTTCCGACATTCCTTCGGCGGCGCGATCCAATAGCCGCAGTAATGACATTCAAGCCGCTGCCGGCTCTTGTGATAGGTGAGCGCGATGCTGCAATTCTGGCACTGCACCACCGAACCGCAACTGCGGCACAGCATCGACCAGGAATAGCCGCGGCGGTTGATGAGGACCATCGCCTGTGTGCCTTCTTCGAGGCGCAGGGCGATAGCGGCGCGCAAGGATTCGGAAACGGGCGAGGCGCGGTGCTCGCGGCGGAATTCCTCACGCAGGTCCACAATCCGAACATCCGCGAGCGGGCGATTTTCGACGCGCGAGGTAAGCGTGAGCAGACGGTATTTTTCGGCGCGGGCGTTGTAGTAGGTCTCCAGGGAAGGCGTGGCGGAACCAAGAATTGCGACGGCTCCCTCGAGGCGAGCTCGATAAACGGCCGTGTCGCGGCCATGGTAGCGGGGGACTTCTTCCTGCTTGTAGCTCGATTCCTGCTCCTCGTCGACGATGATAAGTCCGAGATTTTCAACAGGTGCAAATACTGCGGAACGCGTCCCCACAACGACACGCGCGTGTCCGTGACGCACGCGCCACCACGCGCGGGCCCGCTCGATATCGGGCAAAGCGCTATGCAGGACGGCAGTGTGTTCACCAAAGCGCGCGCGGACAAGCCGCCCTATCCAGAGAGTAAGAGCGATTTCTGGAACGAGCACGATGGCGGATTTCCCGCGAGAAAGCGCAGCCTCGATGGCGCCGAGATAGACTTCCGTCTTGCCGCTTCCGGTGACGCCGTGGAGGAGACCAGCCGCGAATTGGCCCGCCACCAGCCAGCGCCAGATTTCGCCGAGGACGTCTTTTTGTTCGCCGTTCAGAACATTGGCTGGAGCAGTGAAATCGGTGTCCCAAGGGTCCTCATCGGGTGTGAGAGGCTCTTCCCAAGTAAGAAGGCGGCCGCTTTTCTCGAGGCCAAGGATTACGGCACGCGAGACTCCCGCCTTTTCGACGAGAAGAGGAAGCGGAAGCGGGCCGCGCGTCGCAGTAAGCACTTCCCGGATTTTTCCTTCGGCTTCGGCGGTCTTCGCAGCCGGTTCTCCGGCGTTGGCAGGGTTCCAGGCGACAATTTTCTGAGTGCGCGCCTTCCGATGGCGCACCACATCACGAACCCTAAGGTACCCGCGACCGACGAGTTGTTCGGCTGCTGCATCGCCGCCTCGAATACGGTGAATCGCAACCGAGGTGAGCGGCTCGGCGCTTTTCTCGAACTGATGAAGGAGCTTGCGTTGAGCGCTTTCCATGTCGGCGAGCTCAGGAGTGCTGGCGAGTTGTTCCAGATGCGCCTGGCCTAGGTCGGTGAGCGCATATTCGCGCTCGTGGCGAAGCTCAATTTCGGGAGGCAGCATGGCGCGGAAAGCCTCGCCAACCGGGGCGAGGTAATAGCGGCTGATCCAGTGGCCGAGCTCGACCAGCTTGGGGGGAAGGGCCGGAACCGGGTCCATCACCTCGGCTATCTCCTTCACGGGAGACTTGAGGCGCGAGGCATCGGGCGGCTGATCCGATTGGGCGAGGGCTACCCCGATCATCGGCCGGTTGCGAAACGGCACAACAACGCGGCGCCCGACGAGCATCTCTCCGTTGAGCGCCGCAGGCAGGGCATAGACAAACGTCGAACGCAGCGGGACCGGGAGAGCGACTTCGCAGTAGCGTTGAGCCATGCACGCAATAGTGTAACAGCGACTTCCACGGGCGGGCTGACGCAGACTCGTCCACCCGCGATAGGGCTAGAGATTCACGAGGATGATTCCTGCAAAAATCAAGGCGATGCCGAGCCACTGCGAGCGGTCGAGGCGCTCCCGGAGGAATAGCGCGGACAACAGCACCGTAACAGCCCCGTAGAGCGAGGCAATCACCGTGATAATGGAAACCGGTCCGCGGTGCAGGCCCGCATTGTTGGCGACGTAGGCGGTTGTATCCATCAAGCCTATGATCGCAAGGAGCCCCCACACGCTCCCAACCGGGACGCTCACGCGCTGCCGGAACGGTGCCGCCGCAACCAGAAGCATCGACGCGTTGGAAAGACGGACGACCCACACCGACAACGCCGCGCCGAACACCGGCAACACGTGAAAGCCGAGAAACCAGAACATGATTCCGAAAGCGACCATGGAAACGACCGCCCA
The DNA here is from genome assembly GCA_050015335.1 of Candidatus Acidiferrales bacterium. Classification (GTDB taxonomy): domain Bacteria; phylum Acidobacteriota; class Terriglobia; order Acidiferrales; family UBA7541; genus Palsa-295. The sequence continues at coordinate 37,228 of JBEKBP010000014.1, forward strand.
GCCGACGCCCTTGGACACATGTGCATGCGACGGCTCCTGCTGCGAGGCGGCATCGGTTGAGCGCGCCGAAAACGAGGCGGCGGCGAGAATAAGGCCGATCAGTGTCAAGCCAAGACCCGCGGCGCCTAACGCGTGCAAGCGTTCACCACTCAGAAGATCCAGCACGACTGTGATTGCCGGATAGCTCGACGAGATCGGAGCGACGATGGTAAGCACCCCAACCTCGAATGAATAATACAGGGCCAGCGCGCCCACCATGTTTAGAACAGCGGCGAAAAGCGCCAGGGCCCAGGGATGCCAGCCATGAGCGGAGCCGCGCGAGAAACCGCCCGTCGCGGTCAAGTACACGCTCAGCGCGACAAAACCGATGATCTGCATGAATAACAACGCACGGTAAGCGCCGACGCGGCGGGTTGCCAAGCGCGCGACGAAGTCGGAAACGCCCCAGCAAAAGGCAGCGGTCAAACCGAGAAGTATCCCCGGGAAATGTTTCACAACCGAGCCGAGAGCCGTCGCTTAGCCGCTATCGCCATCTTCTCAGGGGCGCGCCCGCGTTTCGCGCGACGATGAAAGCTCCCTAGGGTCTCCTGCTGAGATTACTTGCGCTTGGGCTTTAGCCCCAGAACGGCCATGACTTTTTGTAAATCCTTCCACACTTCGCCCTTGGCACTGGGATTGCGCAGCAGGTACGCAGGATGATAGGTCGCTATAAATTGGGAGCCTCGGAAGTCGAACCATTCGCCGCGGAAGCGGGAAATTCCCTGCGTCGTCTGGAGCAGCGTTTGAGAGGCGCAGCTGCCCAGGGCGCAGATTACTTTTGGCTGGATCGCGGCGAGCTGGCGCATGAGGAACGGCGAACAGGTGGCGATTTCGTCCTTCTCCGGAAGGCGATTTTCAGGTGGCCTGCACTTGACGACGTTGCAGATGTAAACATCTTCCCGACCGAGACCCATCGCTTCGATCATCTGCGTGAGCAATTTGCCGGCGCGACCGACAAAAGGCTCCCCCTGGATGTCTTCATCGTGCCCGGGACCTTCGCCGACGAAAACCAGTTCGGCCCTCGGATTTCCGACGCCGTAAACGATTTTCGTGCGCCCTTTGTGGAGCTTGCAGCGCGTGCAGTTGGCGCCGATGGCGTCGCGAATGCGGTCAAGAGTGTCGCCCTCGATGCGCTCATCGAAAAGCGACGGGCCGGTGGAGACCTGGATCACGGGTTGTGCCGCCGTCTTTTGGACTGCGCTATCTGCTGGGTTTTGGATCGGGCTCCGTTGGGGCGTCGCCGCAGCGGCTATCACGCGAGACACGGGTTCGGTTGCAGCAGTAGACATTGCAGGCTGCCATTGTGAACCAGACCCCGCGCTGGAGGTGCCTTGCGCCGCGGCGCGGTCGCGGTAGTAAGGACCTAGCCCGAGCTCGTCGCTATAGCGGAACCATGCTTCCATGCGCACCCGTTTCGATTGATCCAAAGCGCCTCCTGGTTTTTGTGTTTCACCGAGGCGACTTTAGCACGAGACGCGGTGGAAATTTTGTCGCGCGCGCGGAAAATCGGATTTTTCCCCAACGTTCGGGGCAAGCCACGCCAACCGGGAGCGGCCGCTCGGTCTCGATGGACTCGCCACCTGGACCCGCCCCGAATAACCCCGAGGAATCTATCGAAGCAAGCTGAGGGAGTTCGGCAGGTTCTTTGCTTCTGGCGTCGAGAGCTTTCCGCAGGACAGCATGTGACAAGTTCCTCCATGACAAAAAGTGGCCACAAATTACCGACCGTATGGGGGACATCGCTGGTTCACTGCGGAGCGAGTCTAAGGATGGGTCATCGTCTCCGGGCGGACGGCTTCGTCAAATTCCTTTTCGGTCAAATAACCAAGCTGCAGCGCCGCTTCACGAAGGCTTCGTCGCTCATGGTGCGCCTTGTGCGCGATTTGCGCTGCTTTGTCATAGCCGATTTTGGGACTGAGCGCAGTGACGAGCATAAGAGAATTCTTCACATTCTGCTCGATACGCTGAAAGTCAAGTTGCATTCCCTCCACACAGTGATCCGTAAACGAACGGCAGGCATCCGCGAGCAGCCGCACGGAGTGCAAGAAGTTGTGGATCATCACCGGCTTGAAAACATTCAACTGAAAATTGCCCTGTGAGCCGGCGAATCCGATGGCCGCGTCGTTGCCGAACACCTGGACGGCCACCATGGTCATCGCTTCCGACTGCGTAGGATTCACTTTGCCCGGCATGATGGAGGAGCCCGGTTCGTTTTCCGGCAGCGTCAGCTCGCCAAGTCCCGCGCGGGGGCCCGAAGCAAGCCAACGAATGTCGTTGGCGATTTTCATTAGCGAGGCGCCCAGAGTCTTGAGCGCGCCGCTGGCAAAAACGATTTCGTCGTGCGCGGAAAGGGCCGCGAACTTGTTGGGATGAGACTTGAAGGGCAATCCCGTTAGTTCCGCGATTTTCTGAGCGGCGCGTTCGGCAAATTCTGGATGCGAGTTCAGCCCCGTTCCCACAGCGGTGCCGCCAATGGCGAGGTCGTAGAGGCCCGGCAGCACCTGCCCCAGGCGTTCGACGTCGCGGTCGAGCTGGTTCACCCAGCCGGACATCTCTTGGCCCACGGTGAGGGGAGTCGCGTCCATCAAGTGGGTACGGCCGATCTTGACGACATCCTTGAACTCGCGCGCTTTGGCATCCATTGCGTGCCGCAGGCGTTCGACGGCGGGGATGAGGACTTGGGCGACACGAGAGGCTGCGGCAATGTGCATCGCGGTCGGGAACGTGTCGTTGGACGACTGCGACATATTTACATCGTCGTTGGGATGGATTGGCTTTTTGCTGCCCATAACGCCGTTGGAGATTTCGATGGCGCGGTTTGAGATCACTTCGTTGGCGTTCATGTTCGTCTGCGTGCCGCTGCCGGTCTGCCAGATATGAAGAGGAAAGTGTTCGTCCAGCTTGCCGGCGATGACTTCGTCGGCGGCTTGCGTGATCAGGCGCGCCTTATCGGCGGAAAGCTTGCCGAGGTCTTGGTTGACGAGCGCTGCGGCTTTTTTGAGCACTCCAAAAGCGCGAATTAGCTCCGGGGGCATCGTGTCGCGGCCAATATCGAAGTGGATGAGCGAGCGCGCCGTTTGCGCGCCGTAGTACCGGTCAACCGGGACTTCCATCTTTCCCATGCTGTCTGATTCGATTCGCGTCTGCACATGCCGTGCAGACGAGGATTTTGTGTCCAGGGTCGCGTCCTTCACACAGGCCTCCGTGCGGCGGGGTCTTCGCCGAACATTTTTATCGGATACGGATACAAGAATACTGCGGAAATCGCATTTTGTGATTTGAAGTTTGGACAAAGCAAAGGCTCTGACAGGGAGCGACGAAATCAGTCAACCGAGTGTATTCTTTAGTTCGAGCTCTGCACGCCGACCCGCACATGCACATTCGCTCCCCCGCCCAGTGGTTCGTTCTAGCAATCGTCGTATTTGCCGCGCTGCTGGCGGACTTGGTCCTATTTCATCGCGAAGCGCACGAGGTGACGCTCCCAGAGGCGTTGATGGAGAGCGCTGGATGGATCGGGTTGTCGCTCGCTTTCGGCGCGTGGATTCACTTCTCCCAGGGGCAGGAAGCGGGGCTCCAGTTCCTGACCGCCTACGTGCTGGAAAAATCGATGAGCGCCGACAACATTCTCGTCTTTATTCTGATCTTTGCCTCACTCGGCGTTCCCGCAAGGTCGCAGCACAAAGTTTTGTTCTACGGAGTGGCGGGTGCTCTGGTGATGAGGGGCATATTCGTTCTGGCAGGGCTTGCGCTGCTGCGGAAGTTCCATGTGGCGCTCTTGTTGTTCGGTGGCATCCTGCTCGTCACCGGAGCGCGGATGCTCTGGCCGGGCCAAAGGGTCGGGAGACTTGAAAGCAACTGGCTCGTTCGCCTGGCGCGCTGGTTGGTGCCGGTCGCCGATCATTACGAAGGCGACAAATTCTGGATAACAAACGCTGGGAAGCGGAAAGCGACGACATTACTCGTCGCGCTGGTTGCCGTGGAAGCCATGGACATCCTGTTCGCAGTGGACTCGGTTCCGGCGGTGCTCGCGATTACGCGCGATCCATTTATCGCATACTCTTCCAACGCATTTGCCATCCTGGGCCTTCGAGCTCTCTACTTTGCGCTTTCGAGCGCATTGAGCCACCTTCGATACCTGCATCAGGGGCTCGCCGTCATCCTCCTATTCGTTGCAGGGAAGATGCTCGCCTCTGACCGGCTGCCGATCTCAGGTGGCGCTTCGCTCGTCATCATCGGCGGCATTCTCGTGCTGACGGTGATTGCGTCTGTGGCAACGGGAAGCAGAACGCAGGAATGAATGCCTGGGTGAGGGCATGGCGTGGCCCCCCAGGGCCGGCCAGCATGCGGCGAAAAACAACGGGCGCAATGCTCGGAGTGCGCTAAAATAGCGCTTCAAATCTCTGGAGAATTCAGGACCCCATGAGCAGACTCTCGAAGAACTCCTTTGCGTCGCGCGCCACTCTGCGCGTGGGCCACGAAACGTTTGAAATCTATCGCCTGGACGCGCTCGCGAAATCCGGCGTGGGCCACGCTGCGCGCCTGCCATTTTCGCTGAAGGTGCTGCTTGAGAATCTGCTGCGCCACGAGGACGGCCGCTTCGTTCACACCGGCGACATTCCCGCTCTCGCAGGCTGGGACCCGGCGAACGCGGTCGAAAAAGAAGTGTCTTTCATGCCGGCGCGCGTGTTACTTCAGGACTTCACAGGCGTGCCGGCGGTGGTCGACCTCGCCGCGATGCGCGACGCGATCCGCAAGCTGGGCGGCGATCCCAAGAAGATCAATCCGCTCCTTCCCGCCGAACTGGTGATCGACCATTCCGTGCAGGTGGACAAATTCGGTTCTGCGAGTGCCTTTGCGTTCAACGCCGGCCTGGAAATGGAGCGCAATATCGAGCGCTACGCCTTTCTGCGCTGGGGACAAAAGGCGCTGAAGAATTTCAAGGTCGTCCCCCCGGACACCGGCATCTGCCATCAGGTGAATCTCGAGTATCTGGCGCGCGTCGTCTTCAGCGTCGAGCGGGACGGCCAGCGCTTCGCGTTCCCTGACTCCCTCGTGGGCACCGACTCGCACACCACCATGGTCAACGGGCTCGGCGTGATGGGCTGGGGCGTGGGCGGGATCGAGGCGGAAGCCGCTATGCTCGGCCAACCGCTATCGATGCTGATCCCGGCGGTGGTTGGGTTCAAGTTGCACGGACGCCTTCCGGAAGGAGCCACCGCGACAGACCTGGTTCTTACCGTGACGCAGATGCTGCGCAGGAAGGGTGTTGTCGGAAAATTTGTGGAGTTCTATGGCACCGGCCTCTCGAGCCTCACGCTTCCCGACCGCGCCACGATCGCCAACATGGCCCCTGAATACGGGGCGACGATGGGATTCTTCCCCGTCGACGCGGAGGTCCTCCACTACCTGCGCTTCACCGACCGGAGCGAGGCGCAAACAAAGCTCGTGGAGGCCTACACGAAGGAACAGGGGATCTTCCGCACCGACGAGACGCCGGACCCGGTTTTCTCCGACAAGCTCGAGCTCGATCTGGCAACCGTAGTGCCAACGATGGCCGGGCCCAAGCGGCCGCAGGACAGCGTGCCACTCACGCAGGCGAAAGTTGCGTTTGAAAAATCGCTTACCGAAGCGCCCAAGCACGCCAAGGTAGAGAACAATGGCGATTCATTTGAGTTGGCCGACGGCTCGGTCGTAATCGCGGCCATTACCAGCTGCACGAACACGTCGAATCCATCGCTGATGCTGGGGGCGGGGCTTCTCGCGAAGAAGGCGGTCGAGCGCGGACTCGCCTCGAAACCGTGGGTAAAGACGAGCTTCGCGCCCGGGTCGAAAGTCGTTACCGATTACATCGAAAAGGCCGGCCTGTGGCCATATCTCGAATCGCTGCGCTTCCACCTGGTGGGCTACGGCTGCACCACCTGCATCGGGAACAGCGGTCCGCTGCCGGAGACCATCAGCAAGGCGATCAAGGACAATAATCTTGTGGCCGTGTCGGTGCTCAGCGGAAACCGCAACTTCGAGGGCCGCATCAACCCTCAGTGCCGCGCCAACTATCTTGCTTCGCCGCCGCTCGTGGTGGCGTATGCGATCGCCGGACGCATGGACTTCGACATCGTCAACGAGCCGCTTGGAAACGACCAAGAGGGCAAGCCGGTCTACCTGCGCGATATTTGGCCCACGGCGCAGGAAGTGGAATCGACGATGCGCGGCTCGGTGACGAGCGAAATGTTCCGCAAGGAATATGCAGACGTCTTCACGGGTGACGCGCACTGGCAGGCGCTGCCCATTCCCGAAGGCGATCTCTATGCATGGGACGCCAAGTCCACCTACATAAAGGATCCGCCGTACTTCGAGGGCATGCCGCTCAAACCCGACGCGCTTTCCGATCTGCGCGGCCTGCGGGCGCTCGCGCTTCTGGGCGACAGCATCACCACCGATCACATCTCTCCGGCCGGATCGATTCCCGCCGAGAGCCCGGCCGGGAAATATCTGATCGCCAACCGCGTGCAGCCCAAGGATTTCAACTCTTACGGCGCCCGGCGCGGAAATCACGAAGTGATGATGCGCGGAACCTTCGCCAACATTCGCTTGAAAAACCAGCTCGCGCCCGGCACCGAGGGTGGCTGGACGATTCACCAGCCCAGCGGCGAGAAAATGTACATCTACGACGCGGCCATGAAGTATCGCGGCGAGCGCGTGCCGCTGATGATCCTGGCTGGCAAAGAATATGGCTCAGGTTCGTCACGCGACTGGGCGGCGAAGGGAACGATTCTGCTTGGCGTGCGGGCGGTGCTGGCCGAAAGCTTCGAGCGTATCCATCGCAGCAACCTGGTGGGAATGGGCGTGCTGCCCGTCGAATTCCTGCCGGGAGAAAACGCCGCGTCTCTGGGGCTGACGGGCCTGGAAGTTTTTGATTTCGAGGGGCTGGCGCAGAATTTCGAGCCGCGCAAGAAAATCAAAGTTAGCGCGCGCGACGCGAGCGGGGGCGTGAAGACTTTTACTGCGCTTGCGCGGGTCGATACGCCCTTCGAAGTTGCCTACTATCAGCACGGCGGAATTTTGCAGTACGTTCTCCGCCAAATGCTCTAGCGGCTTGTGGAGCCACACGGCCCCTTGAGCCTTAGCGCGCGACGGTTGCCGGGCTGCGCAATCCCTGGGCTGCGGCTTTCGCCAAATTGTTCCCCCAGCGCGGATTGCTCCGCGATTCCCAGCGCGTCGGTCCATCCCGCATCGATCGCTTTGTTGCAGGAGCGGTTACGTATTGTTGCGATTATGACTCGCTTGGTCATCCCAGATGACGAGGACTCGGGCTTGGCATGCCCGAAAAGTCACGAGCGATGACACCCGCTTGGCGCCCAGCGGAAGCCGGTGATACCTTAGACCAGGCGATTGAGAGGAATTCGCGAGACGCTTGATGCCGCCCGCGATTCTATGGCGATGCAGCTGGTTTTCCTGCTCCCACGACTCCCGTCCGGAAATGAACTTACCGCATTGCTCGTAGTGGTTTGCTTTGCGGCGGGAGTCAACGTCTATGCGACCATCGTGATGATGGGTGTGCTCTTTCACGCTCAAGTTCTGGCTCTGCCGCCGGGATTGCACGTTTTGGGAGACTGGTACGTTCTCGCCGTGTGCGGAGTGCTATTTCTCGCCGAATTCGTGGGCGACAAGATTCCCGTATTCGACCTGCTATGGAATGCAATGCATACCTTCGTGCGCATACCGGTCTCAGCCCTTCTGGCGTATGAGGCTACCTCGCGATTACCTCAGTGGGAACGATTGCTCGCGACACTTTTGGGATCCCTGATCGCTCTCTCCGCGCATGGAGCAAAGACGGCGGCGCGGGCGGCGGTCACTCATTCGCCCGAGCCCTTTTCCAATATCACGCTGAGCCTAGGCGAAGACGCGATGGTTGCGTTTCTTCTATGGTATGCGGCAGAGCATCCCTACGCGGCAGCGGCAATCGTGGGAGGGCTCTTGCTGGCCATCGCTGTCCTGTTTCGCGTGGTACTGCGTGCTTTGGCAAACCTCTTCCGTGACACGCAAAGCGCACTCGCCAAAAACAGTGCGGCGATTCGTTGAACAGCACAGAATCCCGCCCCAGGGATAAGAACAGGCGTGGCCGCTATCTGAGAAGCGCAGCCTCCGACGGCTCACATTTGGTTAAAACTTGCCGGCGTATTACTGGGACTTCTTTTTTAAAAAGCCTCCGAGAATTCCGGACGACGCCGAAGATATGCCCCCTGTATTGCCCAGGTTGCCTTTCACCAGACTCTTCATGGCTCCCGAGACATCGGGGACCAAGACAGGGTTTGACGTCGTGCCTTTGACACTGAAAGGCACGGTAATGGATTTCGAATTCGCTCCCCCACCAGTAAAAGAAGAGAGCGCCGACGCGGCCGCGCCTCCGGCGCCTCCCGAGGGGGTTACTTTCGCAACCATCTTGCAATCGAGCTGCTGGGTGGCACTGACGTACGCATTTCCCGTAACCGTCCCCATACCCGGCACGACTAGATTGATGTCTTGGGCCTTGGTTCCTTTCGCATCGACATGCATATTTGCGCTCAACGTCTGAATCTCGGTGTCCGAACCGCTGGAACCACCCAGGCCAGCAAACGACGACAGGGCCCCCAGCTTCTGCTTGAGATTGAAGCCGGCAAGCTTCCCATCGGCGAGATTGACGGGACCGGTGATCGTAAGCGTATCGGCCGGGCCGCTCAAGGCGAGGTTTATGGCTAGCGTTCCGCTTTGTAGAGAAGCACCGGAAGGCAAAGTGACGCCTACCGCCGGCAGCACTCCTTCGAGATCTGCGACCGGCATTGCCTCTCCCCTCAGCGTCATCTGGATGCTGGCCATCGTTCCGGAATTGTCAAATGTGCCCGTGAGGTGCGCCAGCGCCTTTCCAATGTGAACTTCTCCGCTCTGCAGGACTCCGGTTTCCTGCTGCAAGCTGTAAGCGGTGTCATAGTCGACGTCGAGCGGAACGCGGGACGGAGCCCCGTTCGCGACGAGCTTGATCTTCTCGGCCTTGACCGTGCCTTTCGACCTCATCTGCTTACCATCCGAACCGAGGCTGCCGTTGAAGCTGACCACGCCCGCCAGTCCTGAAGACGAATCCACAAAACCGGTGGACGCCAGATCCACACCTTCCACGTCGATTCGCGTTTCGAGCGGCGTCAAAGATGCGTCGGTTCGATTGAGCGGGCCCGCCCTCCCATCAATCTTCATGGATCCGCCGCCCGGCGTTTTCACGGTGAGCTGGAACGGAAACTGTGTTACGTAGGAAAGGTCGGAAACATCCAAATGCAGGTTCTGGTAAGTCTGCGTCTTTCCGCCAGGGCCGATCCTGCCCACGGTGACGGTTCCGTTCACGATCGAAATCTTCTGAACCGAAATGTCGGCGGGAGTCGACGTGCTGTCGCTTTTCGGTTTGGACCCGGCGCCCAGGCTCGAGAAGTTCCAGGCGCCCGAAGGATTGCGCAGCAGCGTGACTTGGGGCTCGGTGATCGTGAAAGAGCTCACTTCGAGCTTCTTCGAGAAGATCAAGGGCCCTAGCGCCACACCAGCCGCGAATTGTTTTGCTTGCAGGAAGGGCGCGCCGCCAAATGCGGGGTCGTCTGCGATGGAGATGTTGTCCACCGTGACCGAGCCCCCAAACAGTGCGAGCTGGATGTTGCCAATCTGCACGTGGCGGCCAAGCGCGGTGGAAAGATCGGTCTCAAGAGTCGGTTTAAACCGGTTCACGTCGACCAACAACGGCAGTGCAGCGACGACACCCATCAAAAGCAGAATTACGATCCCGACTATCACAAGCGTCTTCTTCACGGTGAGCCTCCACCAACCAGAGCTTCTTCTATCCGCTCTTCAAGAGATGGCCATCATACTCCGGCACGTGCGGCGCGTGGACAAACTTCTGCTGCGGCCGCAGCGGCCGCGCGGCGAGCTGGGTTGCGCCCCCAGAGCTAAGATTTCATTAGGTGTTAGGGGGGAATCGTGCTAGGTTTGGGCTGCGTTTGTTGCTCCCGTAACACCTTTAGATTCGTCAGAGGGGGCTGCGACTTTTCAAGCTTGGGCAGCACCTTTGCTTTGCGGCTGGAGGCGGTCGAGAAGCACAAATAGCTTACAATAAAGTGAGTAAATAAGTGAGAGAACAAGGAACAGTGAAGTGGTTCAATGCCAGCAAGGGTTTTGGGTTCATCCAGCGCCAGTCCGGCGAGGACGTTTTCGTCCACTTCTCAGCCATTCAGGCCGAGGGGTACAAATCGCTGAACGAAGGCCAGGCGGTTGAATTCGAAGTTACCCGTGGACCGAAGGGTCTGCAGGCTGCGAACGTCACTAGCCTCTAGTCGAAGGAGGCGGGCTGGCGCACGCTAGCCCGCCTTTTTTGCGTCCGGCCACCGCTGTTTGGCGATTTCCCCGCACTCATCCGCCCGAATCTCAGCGTTGCAGCAACAAACCGACAAGAGAGCCCGAGTGATGTCGGTTTGCATCGAGCTGTGATGTATCTCACAGCGCAAATCCGTTTTCCGTTTGATTATTTCTCTACAGCAAGGTCCGGAAGGCCCAGCGGCCGGGCAGAATGGCACCAGCGACGGGCGACCATTTGCGGCAGCTGGGCTTCCGGGATTTCAAGGTGGTCGAAGGCTTCCCTAGCAGTTGAGATAGTCCCCCCCCCCGCTGGTTTCTGCAAAACCCGCTCGTTCTGCTTTCAATTCCATCGTTGTTGACGCGCAGCGGTGCATCGCTTTCAAGTCATGGTATGTTTATCGCGAGCTGAAAAGCGAAGCCATTTCATCGGAAGTGTCATCGATACAAGGCACGGAGCTGAAAACCATTTCTGCCACTGCCGAAGGGCCCAGCAGCGTTTCCTCCCCACTGCCTGGCAAATCCGCTCTAGCCTCCTCCGTTCGGTATGTGCGCAACCGTCTCCTGCGGTTTCTGCTGCTCTCCGCAACGATCCTTGTGCCATGCTTCTGGCACCGGCACATCGAAGCCTCCGATCTGGGCAGTCATATGTACAACGCATGGCTGGCGCAGTTGATTGCCCATGGCCAGGCTCCGGGCCTCTGGATAGCCCACCAATGGACCAACGTGCTTTTCGATCTTCTGCTGAGCGGCTTTGGATCGGCCTTCGGCCTGGCAGTGGCCGAGAAGATCGCAGTATCGCTCTGCGTCCTGGTCTTCTTCTGGGGGCTTTTCGCCCTGATTTCGGCCGCCACGGGCCGTGCCCCGTGGTTTCTTACCCCGGTGATGGCCCTGGTGTCCTATGGCTACACCTTCGAGATGGGGTTGTTGAATTACTACTTGGCTCTAGGCCTATCGTTTTTTTGTATTGCGATTCTATGGCGCGGCGCGGCATGGGAGAGGCTCGCAGCGGTACCTATTGCAGGGCTCGTCGCTATGGCGCATCCGTTCGGCATTATCTGGCTCGTCTGCGCATTCAGCTACATCGCCGTCGCAGAGCATCTGCCGCTGCGATACCAGTTCGTTCTGGTTCTGGCCGCAGCGGGTGGAATCGCCTTGGTTCACTACTACTTCTGGCACCGCACCATTTTCGAAGCGGAGCTGGACCCATTTTACTGGTTTAGCGGGGCTGACCAGCTGATTCTTTTTGGGGGAAGGTACGAGGTTCCGGAGAGATTGTTGATCGTGTTTGCGATCGTCTCGCTGGCTGTGGATGTGGTGCGACGGCGCCACGAGGCGGGACTGGGGAAGGCTTATGCCCTTCCCGTACAGCTGTACATCGTGATCGAGCTGGCTGTCTTTCTGTTTCCGCGGGGAGTTCGTTTCCCGCATCATGTTGCGATCGCGCTGATCACAGAACGCCTCACATCGATTTCCGCGGCGGCCGCTTGCTGTATTCTTGGAGTGATGCGGCCCGGCAAATGGCACCTGGCTGCGTCGCTTGCGATCGCCGGCATCTTTTTTACCTTCCTGTATCAAGACACCGGCACCGTCAACAGAATCGAAGACCAGGTGGAGCGCGCCGTCGGCACTCTTCCGTCGGGCCAGCGTGTTCTGGCTACGATTCTGCCTCTGCCGGACTGGCGCATCCTGATGCAGCACATCGCCGATCGTGCCTGCATCGGGCATTGCTTCAGCTACGGAAATTATGAACCGGGGTCGGAAGTGTTTCGCGTCCGGGCGTCGGCCGGAAACCGTTACGCGATGGACGATTACGAGGATGCCGTGGATATGGAAGAAGGCGACTATGTGGTGCGTCCTGAAGATTTACCTGCCTCTCAGGTGTTTCAGTGCAGCACTACGGGCACCGACATTTGCATTCGAAGCCTGGAAGCGGGAGAAGAAAACAACCGGTTAGGTGTTTACCAAGAGCCGTAGTTGTTGTTGCTGTCATTTCTCACAGCAGCAGGGCTCGCCCCCCCCAGATTGCCCTAGCGCGCCTCACGCAGCCGCGCGCCTGACCTCACCCCTCCGATTGCACCTTCCAGAGAATCTGCCGGAGGACCCCGAGCCATACCTCCGCGTCCATGGCGGATAGGTTCATGCGGCGAAGGAGGCGGCGAATCTTGAGCTCGTTGGAGCCCCGCGGACCGGGGTAGCCGCTCGCGCGCAGCACTTCGTTGAGAATGCCTGTCATTCGCTCGACATCTTCGACCCTGGCAAGCTCCTTTTTGGCTGACCCCGTTCCAAACCGATCGCTTCGCGCCAGTTCGTACAGGCATACGGCTACCGCCTGGCCCAGATTCATGGAGATATGGTCCTCGCGAGTGGGGATGTTCATGAGCCAATGGCAATGGCTCATCTCTTGGTTCGATAGACCTACCCGCTCTGAGCCAAACAGCAGCGCGACACGACCGGATGGCAGGCGCTTGCGGATCAGGCGCGCGCCATATTCCAGACGATGGAGCGGCTGCTGCAACACCCGGTGCCTCACGGCGGTAGTGCCAACAACCAGCGCGCAATCGGAAACTGCTTCGGACACCTCGGGGTAGGCCTTGGCGCTCGCCAGCAGCTCCGCCGCGCCCACCGCCGAACGCGCCTCTCGGAACGCCGGCTCGTAGGGATTCACCACGCGCAAGTGCGCGCATCCGAAGTTGCTCATGGCGCGCGCTGCCGCACCAATATTCAGGGGGTTCCGCGAGGCCACCAACACCACGCGCAAACCGTCGAGTTCAGTAACGGCGGGCAAGAGCCCTCATTCTAAAACAACGGCCTGAATCCTTGCACCCCGGCCTGCGGAAAGGGCTACGGTCGGATGCGTGGCATGACGGGCACTTCACAGCGCTAGGATTGCCCTGCGCCGGCCGTCACTCGAAATGAATGAGCACCACCTCGGGATTGGTGCCCAGGCGCACCGGTGGTCCCCATGTGCCCGCGCCGCAGGTGGTGTAAACGGTCATCGCTCCCAGCCGTTGCAGTCCATAGGCGAACTTCCCGTAGATTCGCGACACGACCGCCGTCCAAGGGAAAAACTGGCCGCCGTGGGTGTGCCCGCACAGCTGCAGCGTCACGCCCGCCGCTTCTGCTTCCCAAAGGCGATTCGGGGCGTGCGCTAGAAGGATACTGGGATCGTCGCGCTTTAGATCCGCCTGGCGCAATGCCGATTGGAAGCGCTCCGGCGTAGTCAAATCGTGGTAGGGCACTCCGACGATCTGCAACCCATCCACGGTTACCTTTTCGCCTTCCAAAACGCGGACGCCAGAGAGCTCGAGCGCCTCCAGATATTTCACTCGGTTGGAGAACTCCTCATGGTTTCCCGCAACGAAATAGCGGCCCAGCGGAGCCGAAAGATCGGCAAACGGTTTCGCGAGAAGGTTCACATCCGCCGCCGTGCCGTCATACACATCGCCGGTCATAAATACCACATCCGGTTTGAAACCATTGAGCAACGCGACGATACGCTTGGAGAACGCATAACCGCGCACCGGACCAAGATGCATGTCACTCACAAACGCAGCCACGCGCCCGCGCCACACTTCCGGCAAGTCCGGCAGCCTCACGCGGATCCGCTTTACCCGTATCCACGAGGCGTTGGCGATGCCGGCCAGTCCAGCGGCAACGGCCAGTCCAAACATCCCCAGAGCGATTTCGCGCCGCTCCCAATGCAACCCCACAAGGCTAGTCCCTGCATAGGCGATCCAGCAGGCCAGCGAAGCGAAGAAACAAAAATTCAGGATGCCCAGCCAGACCGCGGCTAGCGTGTAGAACGCCCGCACAAACAGATTGTAGTAACGAAAAGCAAGTAGCGACGCTATGACGAAACTGACCGAAAGCAGTCCCAACGCGATGGCCAGCACCGGCCCCCCCGGCGGATCGACCGGCGCGGCAAAAACCATCCAGGTTTCGTAGACCAACAGGTGTGCCACAAGCAAAATCGATTGAACGACTACGACAAAGGCTGTCCGACTCCGTCGCACGGAGGCTCCTTGGGGGATAACAACCGCACCATGCGGCCACTTATATGATGAGGAAGCGAACCCTGCGGAAGCGGAAATTTGCGCCAACGCAGGAACAGGCACTTCCAACCCGACAACACAAACGCCTGTGATGGCGCGTATGTTATCCTCTTCGGCTTGGAGGTAGCACACGAAATGGGCTACATCGAACGCATTCAGGCCGATCTCACTGCGGCAATGAAGGGCAAAGACGAACTGCGGCTGAGCGTCCTGCGCATGGTGAAGAGCGCGCTCAAACACAAAGAAATCGAAAAGATGCGCCCGCTCGAAGATCTTGAATCGCTTCAGATCCTGCAAATGCTCGTGAAGCAGCGCCGCGAGTCCATCGACCAGTTCCACAAGGGGGGGCGCAACGACCTGGCCGAGAAGGAGGCCAAGGAAATTTCGATCATCGAGGAATATCTGCCCGCCGCGCCCACCGACGCGGAGATGCACGCCGCGGTCGAAGCGGCCATTGACGGAGAAGGGGCCGACTCGCTCAAGCAAATGGGTGCCGTCGTGAAGGCGGCGCGCGCGAAACTGGAAGGCAAGGCCGTCGACGGAAAAGCCCTCAGCGACCGCGTCCGCCAGCGCCTCACCGAAAAGTCCTGAGGTTGGCAATTCCCCGCCAGCTGAGGGCAGGGCAGCCGCTACGATGGGCCCAGCCAACAACCGCGCTTGCGAAAGGACTCTAACCTCTGGTCGCTAACCCAGCGCTTACTTGGACGCGGCCGTGACACCACGGCAACTACGTCCGTGCAATTAGCATGACGGGCGCTCATGTGGCCGTCGAGATCGCCAAAAGCGGGCCCGCCATGACAAACATGAGAAAGCTGGCTCGCAACGCTCGGACAAACGAAAACGGACCTATCGCATTAGAGACACGCAACGTCATGCAGGCTCACTCGACACTCTTAGCGGCTGACGCACTGCACAAAAACCAGCGGCTCGGCAGCAGCTAGGAAGGGGGGGAGTAAGTGGTCACAAGGCTCTGGAGTTCGGTTGCACCGCCCGGCGAGTTCAAGCCGTTTGTCGGCCATGAGGAAAGCCCCCGCGAATTCACGCTTCGGGCCGTCATTCTCGGGGCGCTGTTTGGCATACTTTTCGGCGCCGTGTCGGTTTACGTAGGGCTGCGTGCCGGGCTTACCGTTTCCGCTTCCATACCCATCTCCGTCCTTTCCATCAGCATTCTGCGCGCCTTTGGGCGTTCGACGATTCTTGAAAACAACATCGTGCAGACCACGGGCTCGGCTGGCGAATCTGTTGCCGCCGGCGTAATTTTCACTATGCCGGCGCTGATTTTCCTCGGGTATTCACTGAACACGGAATACTGGCGCATCTTTTTCCTGGCGCTGCTGGGCGGTTGGCTGGGCGTCCTCTTCATGATTCCGCTTCGCCGCCAGCTCATCGTAAAAGAGCACGGCAACCTCACCTTTCCTGAAGGCACTGCATGTGCGGACGTACTGGTGGCCGGTGAACGCGGCGGCTCCTTCGCGAACCGCGTGTTTTGGGGGCTCGGACTCGGGGGCGCCTACACCTTCTGTATGAACACTCTGGGGATGTGGCCGAGCCAGCCGGAATATCAGCCGGCATGGCTTCCCGGCGCTTCGTTTCGCGCAGCTGTGACCTCTGAATATCTCGGCGTCGGCTACATCATCGGGCCGCGCGTGGCCGGAACTCTTTTTGCGGGTAGCGTGATTTCCTGGCTGGTCCTGATGCCGGCGATTCGCTTCTTCGGTTCGCTCGCGCCAAGCGCCGCACTCTACCCGAGCACCGTCCCCATCCCCCAGATGACGCCCGACCAACTCTGGGCCAGCTACATACGCCCGATGGGGGCGGGCGCGGTGGCCGCCTCCGGCTTGATCACGCTGGTCAAGACGATGCCCACGATCTTCGCCGCGCTAACGGCGGGACTGAAAGATGTCCGCGCCAAGCAAGAAGCGCTCACGGCCGCCGCACGCACCGAGCGCGACATTTCCATGCGCGTGGTGCTCGTGGGCTCGGCGGCGCTGATCGCCATGATGTGGGCGCTGTTGAAGTTCAAGCCCATCCCCGGCGCGCAGACGGGCGCGTTCGCAAATCTCGTAGCTGCAATTTTTGTGGTCGTGTTTGGATTTCTGTTTGTGACGGTGGCATCGAGAATCAGCGGGCTGATCGGCAACTCGTCGAACCCGGTGAGCGGAATGACGATCGCCACGCTGATGGCTACCTGCGCTGTGTTTCTTCTACTGCGCTGGACGGCTAATTCCTATAGCGTGCTAGCGCTTACCATCGGCGGCGTCGTGTGCATCGCGGCGGCGATTGCCGGCGCCACGTCGCAGGATCTGAAAACCGGCTATCTGGTGGGCGCGACTCCTTTCTGGCAGCAGATCGGCCTCGTCGTGGGCGTGATGGTTTCGTCCTTCGCCATCGGCGGCACGCTGATCCTCATGAATGTGGGCCTCGCGCAGTACAAGCCCATGCAAATCGCGCTCGACATCACGCACCTTCCCAGCGGAGTCGAACGGCAACAAGATCGTTACCTGTACCAGGGTAAGGACTATGTTCTGGTGAACGCGATTGGATCAAGCAAAGTGCCCGACGGGAAATATCTCTACGATCGGTCCACGCAGCGGATCGAAGTTCAGTGGGAGCAAGGGATCGGCGGCGCAAAGGCTGCCGCGCCGCAGGCGCGGCTGATGGCCACCGTTATCAGCGGCATCCTCAACCAGCGGCTTCCGTGGCGGCTGGTATTTCTCGGAGTTTTCCTCGTGATCGCAGTCGAGCTGCTGGGTATTCGCTCGCTGCCCTTTGCGGTGGGCTCCTACATCTCGATCGCTACAACCATGGCCATGTTTGCCGGGGGATTCGTGCGCTGGTTCGCCGAGCGCGGCGCGCAAGAAAACAGTGGCACCGAAAGCCAAGTGAGCCCCGGATCGCTCTATGCCAGCGGCCTGATCGCCGCCGGCGGAGTGTTCGGCCTGCTCGCGATCGTCATCAACCTTCTGCAGGACCCGGAATTAGGCCAGCGCCTCCCCCCCTGGAGCGCGAGCCTGTTCCACTTGCCGTGGTCTCGGGCGGCTTTCGCTTGGGGCGATACATTCATGCCGCGTCTTAGCCAGTCACACATCGCCGGCGTCGTGCTGTTCCTTCTGCTGGGGTTGTCGCTCTACGTCTCCGCCCGCAAGAAGCTCGACTAAGGAAAGCTAGGACCTTCGCTGCATGGGGAGGGCGACCGAGCGCGTCGCCGCTGCGGCGGGGTGACGGCTAACTTGAAACAATAAACTAAATCGGCTCCTGAGTTTCCCATCCGGGTGAAACCGCGAAGTCGGGATCGTTCAAATCGATTTCATTTGATCCACCCGGCTGGGCTCCGCCACCTTCGGCTTCGTTGTTCTTGGCGATCTTTCGTTCCGCGCGTCGCTGGGCCTTCATTTGCTGCTTTTCCTGCCGCTTCATTTCCTTTTGGCGCTTCTGAAAACTGATTCTTCCCATGGGCGTCTCCTTGAGAGTCGTGGATTGGGTTTACCAGCGAGGTTCGCGCGGCTGGCGCGCGGCTCCTCCGTAATCCTCGTTCGAGAAGCTGCTGCGCCCGCGGCCGCCTCCCCCACCACCCTTATTGGGACCGCCTCGATTGTCTCCGCGAGGAGGTCCCGTCCGTTCTTTCGGCCGCGCCTCGTTTACTTTGACGTTGCGCCCACCCACATCCTTCCCGTCGAGGGCGGCTATGGCCTTTTTCGCTTCCTCATCGTTCGCCATTTCAACAAAACCGAAGCCGCGAGCCCGGCCCGTTTCCCGGTCCATGGCCATGTGGATGCGAACAATCTGTCCGAAGGGTTCAAATAGCGCGCGCAATTCGCTCTCCGTGGTTTGAAAGCTCAAATTTCCTACGAACAGATTCTTCATCTTGTTCCCCTTATTCTCGCCCGGATGTACAGGCGCTGCTCACGGCTTATGATTCTAATCGTCTTTTTAATAATCTTCCACTGGTCTGCGCGCAAATGGGCTTCTTGGCCGGGGAGTATGGCTGCTGCGGTAATCCTCAAGCTCGAGGTCGGTGATGTGAAAATGCGTCTCCGGCGGATTGTTGCCCGAGGTGGCCAGTTCGCGACGCAGTTTCAGCGAGCAAACACCCGGAGCGTCCTGAAAGCTTATGCGATGCTTGGTAAAAGCCTCGTTGGCGATGGTCAGTGTGAATTCCCGGGGCTCGGTGGCGGGCTCGCGCACGGTAAAGACATATTCGCGAACCGTCTCCTTCGAGGAGAAGCCCACAAACTGCATCAGGAGTTCTTTGCTCATTTCGAGCCTGCGGATTTTGCCAGGGCCAGGGCCACAAGGGGCTTCTTCCGCGCTCTTTTTCGCTTCGGGGGAGTTCCTTCGGCGAACTCGACAACCATGATGGTCGTCACAAATTTCTTCATGCCGTGTAGATCGAAATCAATGGAGGTGCGGTCGGAATCCGATTCGGTTACCACGCCAAGGCCGTACTGAAAGTGCTTGATATAGGCGCCTTTTTGGATCGCTTTCATCGAGCCTCCTTGTGATTCCAAACCTGGAATTCAAGGGCTTGGATACCCACCTTTGCTTAAAAAGAAGCGAGCCCGCACAGGGCGGGCTCGCACCTACGGGTTAGAGGGCGGCGACGTTCGCTGCCTGCAGGCCCTTGGGGCCCTTGGTCACTTCGAATTCAACCGCTTGGCCTTCGTTCAGCGATTTGTAGCCCTCCGACTGAATCGCGGAGAAGTGGACGAAAACGTCCTCGCCGGACTGGCGCTGGATGAATCCGAATCCCTTGCTGGCATTGAACCACTTTACTGTTCCTTGTTCTTTCAACTGTGTGTCTCTTTTCTGTTTGAGCTATTTGATGCCGTTTCCCACCGCCTCCAGCCAAAAAAAGGGACTGCAAGTGTGGACTTGCAGTCCCTTCATCAATTCTAAAGGTTTACAAGAGCAACAAACGCAACCTCAGTTTCTCATGCTTTGGCCCCGGCGTCCACTCAATTATGCTAGCCTGATTCATACAGAAGTGACTCCTATGAACCCTCCCATGCGTTTCTCGAAGCTCGGTCTGTCGCTGCTGTGTTTCGCCCTTTCTTCTTTAGCAGGCAGTCCGGCGCTTCTGGCGCAGGAGCCTGACAGCAGCGTTGCTCCGCTGCCGCCCTCCGCGAGAGTCTCGCCGGGGGCTCCCAGGCAGCATGGGTTTTGGGATCGCGAAAACGTCTGGTTGTTTGCCGGGGTGGGCGCCGCAAGGGCGCTCGATTACTCCTCGACGCTAAACATGCGGAGGCGGGGCCGCCAGGAAATCCTGCTTACCAACTGGGTAGTCGACCATCACCCGCTGTTTGCGGGAATCGAGGTGGGTGGCGCGGCGCTTTCGATTGGAGCGTCGTATCTATTGCACCGCACGGGCCACCATCAACTGGAGCACTGGGTATCGATCGTGCACATCAGTGCGGCTGGCGTAGGAGACGTGCGCAATTATAGCTTGCAGACTGCCCATCCGGCCCCCTCTGCGAGCCTGCCATGAACGCCGACCGATCTTGACAAAGCGTCGGTTCGTATAGTTGAGTGTTGCATCAGCCTGAAAACAGGCCTATGACGGAAGATCCCAAGGGACCGCGGGAAGCTTGCTCAACGACATCGGTTGCAAAGTCCCCGCGAAACTGAAATCGGGCGCTTCCAGCATCCACACTCGGCCCCAAACTTTCGAAGGAGGACGATCGATGCGTTTCACGCTTTTTCTCTGTTCCTGGATGCTCCTACAGTCCGCTCCCGCATTGGCACAGCACTCCCTACCTGCATGCGATGGCCGTGTCGCGATCGTGCGCGTCTCAGAAATCAAGCCGGGCGGGATGGAGGGTTTCCTGGCCGCGGTGAAAGCTCACAAAGCCTGGTATCGAAACAACGGTGTAACGAGCAACGAAATCTTGGTCTCGCGCGTTATAGTCAAAGACGAGAAGACAGGCGAGTGGAAATACTCAGATTCTGAAGTCATCACCTATCACATCAACCCGCCCGAAGATAATGCGAAGCTCCCCCGCAACGACGATGCGTGGAAGGCTTACGTGAAAATGTACAACGACGTTTCCACCGTGAAGTCCATCACCTTGTCGTGCATGCCTAAGATGAACTAAATTAGCTTGCGGGCCCGCTCTCGCATCGCACGCGTTTCACAGGTTGGGGCGCTGGGCCTGGATAAGGCACCCCGACCTTAGCTCCATTGCATTGCCGAGAACCGTTCCGCCTATCTTGGATAACAGCAGTCCTTTCTATTTCCCGCAGCGTGGGATAGTTGGAGGAGACTGCCGACATCCCGTTAACATTTTTGACGGGGCAAGAGAGGGGAGGGCCCGAAAGTACCCCACCCCGCTACCCCACCCCTTGAGGCAGGCTCGCTCTGCGGCATCGTTGTGCCCAGTGCGGGAGGAGCGTACGATCTGAAAGACATAGGCGCTACCGAAAAGGTGCTTTTAGACTCGATTTCTGATCTGGTGTTGAGGAGCGGGACAAATTGTTTGACATTCATGCGCACTTTGATCCCCCGGAGGAAAATTTTTCCGATTTCGGTTCAGCTGAAGATGCGATCGCCAAAGACTACAGCAAGCGTGTCGCATACATGGATCGCAACGGCATCGAGCAGGCCGCTTTGTCGGCGGGTTTTATATACGGAAGACCCGAAGGCATCGTGAGCACTCGGAAGGTGAATGACCTCGTGGCCGCCTGCGTCGCGAAGCATTCGGACCGCTTTCCCGCGGGGCTTGGAACGGTGCAGCTATCCGATGGAGACGCTTCTCTCCGGGAACTCGAACGCATGGCAAAAGACCTGAAGTTTCGAGGAGTCATCTGGCACCATGGCGCTTGCGGATTTCCGATAAACCACCCCTTTATGCGCCCCCTGTTGCGGCAGGTCCAGGAACTGAAGCTGATTCCCTTTATCCATGGCCGTCAAAAGGAAAGCGAATCGTTGTGGAGATTGGAGGCGGTCGCCGAAGAATTCCCTGGTATGACATTTGTGGCTCTGGATACCTTCACGAGTGCGGAAGACCACGAGCACGGGGCGCGGATATTGCGGAGGCGAAACAACATCCTCTGTGACACGGGATCCTGTGTGTATGGAGGCGAACGTTCCATCGAGTCTTTCGTCAGGAGTTTCGGGGCGGAACGGCTGTTGCTCGGAACCGATGGGGAAGCCGCCCTGAACCTGCAGGTCGTGCGGAACGCTCAACTTTCACCGGAGGAAAAGCAGATGGTTCTTTCCGGGAATGCAAGGAAATTACTGAGTCTATAAAGACAGTCCTGGTAAATAAAATGTGGAGAGCAAACAGTAATTCAGTCTATGGCCCAGATGATGGGCGTTATGCGCGGCCAGACTCTCGAGCTGCCGACGCCGCCCACGAACCCTACTCCACTGCCCGCTTCTACGGATCCCGCCTCGATACCATAGAAATCTGGCGGCGCGAACCCCGCCTAGAAGAACAATTCAAACCTAAAGATGAACGCCCAATACCGAAAGTCGAAATTAAAGATGATAGGCAGATCAGCAAGGCTTTTTTGACGCCCCCTTCCGCTCTAGGTGGGTACTTTCACCCCCCGTCCTCACTTACCCCGTTAACATTTTTGACTCCGTCGCGCCTTCCCTTTAGACTGGACTCCCTGTGGGCACCTTTTCCCGCGGCTACGGCTACCGTTTTGATATCAGCGGCTATTTCCCGCGCGCCATCAAAACGCTGTGCATTATTTGCGGCAGCGTCTTCCTCGCCCAGGAGCTTTCGCGGCTGATCTTCGGGCCCGCCGGGTGGAACTTCTGGCTGCTCTATTTCGGACTGGTGCCCCACCAAGTCATACACGGGTTCATCTGGCAGCCCTTCACCTACATATTTCTGCATGCAGGCATTCTCCACGTGCTGCTGAACCTGCTTTTTCTGGCCATGTTCGGCGCGGACCTGGAGCACACCTGGGGGGCGCGAAGGTTTTTCATCTACTTCTTCTTGTGCGGCGTGGGCGCGGGGATCGTCACGGTTATCGTGAAGATCCTGCTCGATCCGCGGGGATTGGGAACATCTACCTTCCCCACGATCGGAGCTTCCGGGGCCATCTATGGCGTGCTGCTTGCCTGCGCGGTGACCATGCCGCACAGGCAAGTGTGGGTTTTCCCTTTGCCTGTGACCGTGTCGATGCGGATTTTTGTGATTGTCATGGGCGCTATCGAATTCTTCGGCACCATCGGCGAGACGGGCGACAATGTGAGCCATGTCTGCCATCTGGGCGGGATGCTGGTCGGCTACGTCTACCTCCGCCGGGGATCGTTCCTCTATACCTACCGCAACTATTTCTCCGATTGGAAGCGCCGCCGGCTGAAGAGAAAGTTCGAAGTGTACGTCCGCGATCACCGCGACAAGCCCCCCTCGCACCCCGACAACTGGGTCAACTAACACGATGGTCTGCCTGAACAGCGATACCCAGCATTCCGTTGACCAATGCCGCTCGCAGAAGGAAGCGCCGCTCGCGGCTTACAAGGTCTTGGCCAGCGCGGCGAGAGCGAAAGCTGGAGCCGGTCATTACGGCTCCGAGCGATTCCCAAGCGTCGATTGCTGCGTTGAACCTGTTGTGTAAAGCCTTCTTTGCTGCAATAGAAACCAATTTCGTGTGACTGCACGGTCGGGGATTGCGCCGCGCCGGCCGGAGCCATCCGCTCGCTGCTCCAAGTCTTTCCTTATTTCACCAGCCTCGTAGGTAGTACGAACGTACTATTGCCGCACTTTGTCACCTTCGTCAGAATCCTGCAAAGCGCGACACTCAAGTCTTGGAGGGAGCGGCCAATAGCCGTTACAACCTGATGTCCACACTTTCGAAGGAAACGACCGAGGCCCTCAGTAGTACCGCTGGCGAATCGCCAGCATCGCAGGCCAGTACGCAACCCCAGTCGTCGAGTCAACTCCATTCGGATGCTGTTTCGCTGGAAGTCCCGCTCAAGGTGCACGGCTCGAAGGTGACCGAAGTGGTGCGCGGAGTCACGCCGCACACGGAGCCCTTCGAAGAAGAAACCAGCTCGATGATCGTGTTTCCGCACGGGGGCGTCTTAAGAATGTCGACCTCCGTCAACTCCGGACAGATGCTGGTTTTGACAAATTTGAAATCGCGGCAAGACGCCATCTGCCGCGTAGTGAAGGTGCGGAGCTATTCGAACTCGTCTTCCTATGTCGAAGTTGAATTCACACATCGCCAGCCGGGATTCTGGGGCGTGTATTTCGAGTCCGATGCCATTGCCGCTGCTACTCCCGTGGTAACGCCCACCCCAGCCCCCGAGCCTGCGGTGAAATCTCCCCGGCAGACTCGGCCAGACGCCGCTGCATCGAAGAGTTCGGGGCTTGGCAAGAATGAATCCACATTCATTGGGATTGGTTCGCAGGAGGATGTTCAGCCTGCGGCGTCTTCGACCTCAGCCGTTCCTTCTTCATTGAAGGCACGAACGACAGCTCAAGATTCCAAGCTCGTCCAGAAGCCGGGAGCGACGATCGTCACACAGCCTTCGGTGGCCGGGATTCATTCCGCTCCTTCTCGAGCGCCCAAAATCCAGCAGGAAGAGCCAGACGCCTCCCTAGCTTCTGAAACGCTGGGCGAGCCCTCCGATGCCGCTGACGTGCCGGCTAGCACCAGAACAGCCCGGACATTGGCCGGAGAAGCCCTTGGCTCGCACCGAGACTCAACGGCCCAGACTGCGCAAGGTTCGGCGGGCAAAAAGAACTGGTTGCTGGTTGCAACCTGTGGCGCTGCGGTGCTTCTGGCAGCCGGTGGTGTGGCGTTGTTCTCGCACCATAAGCCGGTGGAGGGTCCGGCGACCCAAACAAACGCTCTGGCGGCAGTCGCACCCCTGCAGCCGAGCCAGGTTCCTGCGACACCGGTGGCAGCCAAGCCGTCGATCTCCAAAGCGAATTCCGCCCCTCCCGTTTCACCCCGGACGGCGGCCTTGACGCCGGAAAAACCGCCAAAGGATACCATCGCAATCACCGAGTCCCCGGTTGAGTCCGCCGCAAGCGCTCCTACCGCGACAGCCAAGAAAGCGGTCCCCAGCATACTGGGGGCTCTCAATTCCCATCCAATTTCGTCCCGGCGGCGGGCGGATGGAACGGCGGCACCGAGCCTGGATGCCGTGGCAACCCCCAGCGGAGACGCGCTGGCAGGCATCACTTCCTCGGCCAATCCAAGCGCCCCCGCACCCTCATCCAATCTAAGGGTAACCGCTCCGGTGCAGTCAATTAGCGGGGCTTCGGTACCGCGGCTTCTGGTCAGAGTGATTCCTCAATACCCGCCGCTGGCACGCCAGACGCACACCGAGGGTGATGTCGTGGTCGAAATCGCGGTCGACAGATCCGGCACTGTTACCGAAGCGAAGGTGATTTCAGGGCCTACGGCCCTTCGCATCGCCGCGCTCGGCGCTGTGCGGCGCTGGAAGTATGAGCCTTGGGATGGTCCGTCAGCCTCGGTCAAAACGACGGCTACGATTCAATTCCGACTCTAGCCGCACAAAGTTTCTCTCAGAAACATTACCCTGTCTTCCTTCACCTCCAGCAGACGTTCCCGCGCTGCTGTTGCTTTTTCTTGCGCCTTGGCATCCAATAAGCTAACTGAAAAAAACTGCTTGCTCGGACTCGAGGTGATTTATGCGGGATGCTGTGATCGTAAGTTCGGTGCGGACGGCGGTCGGAAAAGCGCCGCGAGGCTCCTTTCGCACCACGCGTCCGGATGATCTGGCCGCGATAGTCATCAAGGAGGCTCTCGCGCGGGCCAAGGGACTGGATATAGGGGACGTGGAAGACGTGATCCTCGGCTGTGCGATGCCGGAGGCCGAACAAGGAATGAACGTCGCGCGGAACGCCTGGCTGCGCGCCGGATTGCCCGTGGAGACATCGGCCATGACGATCAACCGCTTCTGCTCTTCGGGACTGCAGTCGATCGCGATCGCCGCCGAGCGCATCCTGTCGGGCCAGGGCGAGGTCGCCGTGGCCGGTGGTACTGAATCCATGAGCATGGTTCCGATGGGGGGCAACAAGCTCGCCCCGAATCCATGGCTGATGGATCACTATCCGGACGCCTACCTCAGCATGGGCCTGACTGCCGAGAACCTCTCGAAGAAGTACGGCATCTCGCGCGAACAGGCCGACGAATTCTCTCTCTCGAGCCATCAGAAAGCCCTGGCCGCGATTTCCGCCGGCAAGTTCAAGGATGAGATCGTGCCGGTCGAGGTGAGCTACACGATGGTGGAGAACGGCACGGATGGCGCGGCCAACGGCACACATCCCAAGACCGTGAAGCTCACCTTCGATACCGACGAGGGGCCTCGCCCCGATACCTCTCTGGAAGCCCTCGCTAAACTCAAGCCGGCATTTCACGCGCGCGGCGTCGTGACCGCCGGAAACAGCTCGCAGATGAGCGACGGCGCGGCCGCCGCTGTCGTAATGAGCGCTGAGAAGGCTCGTTCGTTGGGCCTCCAGCCGCTCGCGCGATTCGTTGCCTTTGCGACCGCGGGCTGCCCTCCGGAGGAAATGGGAGTTGGACCAGCCTTCGCCATTCCAAAAGCTCTCAAACTGGCGGGTTTGACGCTCGAGCAGATCGATGTGATCGAGCTCAATGAGGCGTTCGCGGCACAGGCGCTGAGCGTAATCAAGCTGGTTGGCCTTGACCCTTCTCGAGTGAATGTGAATGGCGGGGCCGTGGCGCTGGGCCATCCCCTCGGCTGCACGGGCGCGAAGCTCACGGCAACCATTCTGCGGGAACTCGAGCGGCGCAACGGGCGCTATGGCCTGGTGACGATGTGCATCGGCGGAGGCATGGGCGCCGCCGGGATTTTCGAAAGGGCCGCGTAGCGATTCGCATCCGGCCGCGCTCGAGCGCCATTGCTGCATTACAAGGAGGACCGTTTGATGGCAACAACACCCGTTTCTCGCTCGCTAAGCCGTGGCGGAGCTTTTCTCATCACCGTGAGCACGCCCGATGATGTTTTTACTCCTGCGGAACTGAGCGACGATCAGCGCCTGATCGGAGGGACCGCCGAGGAATTTGTCGCGAAAGAAGTGGTTCCACTGATTCCCGAGCTCGAGCAGCACAAAGAGGGCCTCATGGCGCAACTGCTGAAAAAGGCGGGGGAGCTGGGCCTGCTGGGCGGCACCATTCCGGAAGAATACGGCGGGTCGGGGCTCGACAAGGTGTCTGCGACGGTCCTGGCGGAAAAACTGGCCGGCTACGCGTCTTTTGCCGTTTCACACGGCGCTCATGCGGGTATCGGGACAATTCCCATCGTTAACTTCGGCACAGAAGAACAGAAGAAAAAATACCTACCAAAGATCGCTACCGGTGAATGGCTCTCCTGTTACTGCCTTTCCGAGCCCCAGGCGGGCTCCGACGCTCTCGCTGCGCGGACACGCGCTGTTCTGTCTCCCGAGGGCAAGCATTGGATCTTGAACGGGCAGAAGATGTGGATCACCAATGGCGGTTTCGCCGACCTCTACGTCGTATTCGCGAAAGTCGATGGCGAACGGTTCTCGTGTTTCATCGTCGAGCGCGGAACTCCTGGGTTTACACGGGGCGCCGAAGAAAAAAAGATGGGCATTCGCGGCAGCTCCACCGTGCCGCTGTTTTTCGACAACGCCCCGGTACCCAAGGAAAACTTGCTCCACGAAATCGGCCGCGGGCACATCGTGGCTTTCAACACGCTCAACGTCGGGCGTTTTTCGCTCGGCGCCTATTGCCTGGGCGGCGCAAAGAATGTACTGGCGACATCTTCGAAGTATTCCAAAGAGCGCACCGCATTCGGCAGGCGGCTCTGCGATTTTGGCCTGATCAAGGCCAAGTTGGGCGAGATGGCTATCCGGATCTACGCAGTGGAATCGATGATCTACAGGTCGGCGGGGATGATCGAAGCGGCCGTTTCGACTCCCGGCGCAACAAGCGACAAGACGCTGCAGTCCATGCAGGTGCTCGAAGAATACGCGATCGAGAGCTCGATCAGCAAAGTGGTGGGGAGCGAGACGCTGGACTTCTGCGTGGACGAAGCAGTGCAGATTTTCGGCGGGTACGGCTTCCACGAGGATTATCCGGTTGCGCGCGCCTATCGCGACAGCCGCATCAACCGCATTTTCGAGGGCACCAACGAAATCAATCGCATGCTGATTATCCAGATGCTGATGAAGCGCGCCATGACCGGCGTAGTGCCCCTCATCCCCGCGGCCATGAAGCTCGGCGAAGAGGTTCTGGCGGGGCCGTCGTGGGAGGAGCCTTCCTCGGGCGCATGGGCCGAGCAAGAGCGGGTTCTCGCACAGGGGAAAAAGATATTCCTGCTGGCGGCGGGAGCGGCTGTGCAGAAGTTTCGCGATCAATTGGCCGAACAGCAGGAAATCGTGGCCGCTCTCGCGAACATCGTCATGGACATTTATGCCATGGAATCGTCGCTTCGCCGCGCACAGAAGGCGTCCGCGGTGCCAGGACAGGTTGCCGGCGGAGTTGCCGACGCGGCCCAGGTATTGCTGTCGGATGCGATCGACCACATCGAGAAAGAGGCCCGCACGGCGCTGGCGGCGGTTGCCGAAGGCGATGCCTTGACCACCCAACTCGCTGTCTTGCGGCGATTCGCCAAGCACGCACCTATCGATGCCATCGCCCTCCGGCGCCGTGTCGCCGAGGCCGTGCTCGCGCAGGATCGCTATCCGTTCGAAGGCCGCTGAGGATTGGCCGGCTGGCCCACCCTCGCGCCGGGAACCTATCCAATAACCAGCGCCCTCCGGCTCGGTCAAAATAAAACGGGGAGAGGGCTACTTACCGCTGATCTTGCGGAATAGCATTGTGAGCGGGTCGTAGAATTCATCTACAACGCGCTCCTTGAGGGGAATGATGGCATTATCGGTGATCTTGATCTCTTCTGGGCACACCTTCGTGCAGCACTTTGTGATGTTGCAATAGCCAATGCCGTCGTTTTCGCGAAGGTCCTTGGTGCGGCTTTCGGTGTCCAGCGGATTCATCTCCAGCGCGGCGGTGTAGACAAAAAATCGCGGTCCGATAAACTCCTCGTGGAGATGGTGATCGCGCAGCACGTGGCAAACGTCCTGGCATAGGAAGCACTCGATGCATTTCCGGAATTCCTGCACGCGGTCGATATCCGCCTGCTGCTCGCGCCAGGTTCCGTCCGGCGCGTCCGGCGTGCGAGGCCTGAATTTCTTGATCTTCATCTTGACGCGATAATTCCAGGCGACATTGGTGACCAGGTCCTTCACCAGCGGAAACGTACGCATCGGCTCGACGGTCACGGGCTCCTGGACGTTGATCTGGCTCATTCGCGTCATGCACATCAGGCGCGGCTGGCCGTTGATCTCGGCCGAGCACGAACCGCACTTGCCGGCTTTGCAGTTCCAGCGGACGGCCAAATCGTTGGCCTGGGTAGCCTGAATCCGATGCACCACGTCGAGAACCACCATTCCGTCTTCGACCTCGGTCTGGTAATCGACGAATTTGCCGGACGCCCCCTCACCTCGCCAGATTTTGAACACCGCCGTAGTCGCCACTATTTATTCTCCTCAACGACCTGCTTCAATTCGGGAGACATCTCTATCACCGGAACAGGGGTCACCTTGACGCTGCCATCGGCGGCCTTATCAATCCGGATATTGAGGCCGCCCCATTGCGCATCCTTATTCGGGTAGTCATCCCGGAAGTGTCCGCCGCGGCTTTCCTTCCGCTCGGCGCCAGCAATTGCGACGACCTCGGCCATGGTCAGAAGGTTCGCAAGATCGAGTCCCGTATGCCATCCGGTATTGTACTCGCGGTTTCCCGTGGCCCCGACCCTTGCCGCTCGCTTCTTCAGCACGGCAATTTCTTCCACCGCCTTTTCCATCTCTTGCTGCACCCGCACGATCCCGACCAGATTCTGCATCGTTGTTTGTAATTCGTGCTGGATCGCGAATGGATTTTCTCCATTCGCGCCGCGCTCAAACGGCTCCAGGGCCTTTCGCGCCGCCTCGTCCACTTCAGCCGTGTTGACCGTTCCGGCTCGATGTTGCTTCCCGTATTTTGCCGCGAACTCTCCGGCACGCTGGCCAAAAACAAGGAGGTCGGAGAGGGAATTGCCGCCCAGACGGTTTGCGCCGTGCAGTCCCGCGGAACATTCGCCGGCGGCGAACAACCCCGGCACCGTGGACATCTGCGTCTCGGCATCAACCATCACGCCACCCATCACGTAGTGCATCGTGGGGCCGATTTCCATCGGCTCCTTGGTAATGTCGATATCGGCGAGCTGCTTGAATTGGTGATACATACTCGGCAGCTTCTTCTTGATGTGTTCCGGCGCGTTGGAAATTCTCTCTTTGATCCAGGCAATGTCGAGAAACACGCCGCCGTGCGGGCTGCCGCGTCCCTCCTTCACCTCTCGCCGGATGCACCGGGCTACGTGGTCGCGGGTAAGAAGTTCGGGAGGACGCCGCGCGCTCTTGTCGCCTTGCGTGTAGCGCCAGCCTTCATCAGGGTTATCGGCGGTCGAGCTGCGATAATTCTCCGGGATGTCGTCGAACATGAACCGCTTCCCGTCCTTGTTCTTCAGAACGCCACCCTCACCGCGCACGCCCTCGGTCACCAGGATACCGCGTACGCTGGGCGGCCATATCATTCCTGTCGGGTGGAACTGCACGAACTCCATATCGAGCAGCGCCGCTCCCGCGTGAAACGCGAGCGCATGGCCATCGGCCGTGTACTCCCAGCTGTTGGAGGTAATCTGATACATACGCCCGATTCCGCCCGTAGCGAGAATCACCGATTTCGCACGAAAAAGACGGAAGCGTCCGCGTTCACGGTCGTAGCCAAAGGCTCCCGCGATGCGGCCGGCGTCCTTGAGCAGCGTCAGGATCGTGGTTTCCATCAGGAACTCAATCCCTTTATGGATGCCATGATCCTGAAGCGTCCGGATCATTTCCAGACCAGTGCGGTCGCCCACGTGCGCCAAGCGCGGATAGCGGTGGCCACCGAAATTGCGTTGCAGGATACGGCCGTCACGCGTGCGATCAAATACCGCGCCCCAGGCTTCCAGTTCCCTGACGCGCGCAGGAGCTTCCTGGGCATGGAGTTCGGCCATCCTGCAGTTGTTCATATACTGGCCGCCCCGCATGGTATCGGCGAAGTGGACCCGCCAGTTGTCGCGATCGTCGACGTTGCCCATCGCGGCGGCCATGCCCCCTTCGGCCATGACGGTGTGCGCTTTGCCAAGCAAGCTCTTGGAGACGACTCCGACTTTCACTCCCGCAGCGGAAGCCTCAATCGCGGCGCGCAAACCCGCCCCCCCCGCCCCCACCACCAGGACGTCGAACTCGTGTGTCTGGTACTCCGCCATTTAAAAGATTCTCCAGTCGTGCCAGATTCCCATGTCGCACAAGCGCACGTACAAATCGGCGAAACCAACATAGAACATGCTGATCCAAGCCCACAGCATGTGGCGCCGGTTGAGGCAAGACACGCAATCGTAGGCGGTCTTACGCGCAGGCGACGTCGAGAGGACATCTTTTCTACCGCCTACAAGATGACGGAAGGAATGGCACCCCAATGCATACAAAGCGAGCAAGATCGGATTCACGATCAGAACGACCGATCCGACGGCCAGCCCGAAATGCTTGGTGCCATCCGGCGCCGTGAACAACAGCGACCGGATTCCGTCGTAGGAGAGGATGAAAACGAACAGGATCGCGATGTAGAGAAAGTAGCGGTGGATGTTCTGCATGATCAGCGGAAATTTCTTTTCGCCCCGGTAGCTGGTGCGAGGCTCGCCGACAGCACAGGACGGGGGATCGGCCCAGAACGCCTTGTAATACGCCCCGCGATAGTAATAGCAAGTCAGGCGAAAACCGCCAGGTGCCCACAAGATCAGCATCGCCGCCGAAAAGGGCAAAATAGCCGGCCACCAGTCCGGCCGAGCGGTAAAGAGCAGCGGCGAGTACATCGGCGACAGGTAATCGGCGCCCCCACAGGCCGTGGTGCAGAGATAGTGGTCGCCCTGAAGACCCGCCCAAGTGGCGTATACGATGAACGATAGGTACCCTAGGAAAACAAGCAGTGGCTGAAGCCACCACGCATCCTTGCGAGCGGTCTTACCGAAGCCCCGCTTTGTCAGAGGTACATCAATAGAAGCCATTTGGATTCGCGCTCCCGCACTCGATTCGATTATAGGCGTTTAAGCAAACCGATAGCATAGCGCTTTACGCGATTTTTTCAACCGCAAACCCGGCCGGAATCGTCGCTTCAGATCGATCCGGATGCACGCGCGGTTGGTCTGGATCGCTTGGTCAATTGTTCGAATTGTAATCGACTAATCGATTGCCAAACCGCCCAGTGGCCCCGCGAAAAGGCAGGGCCGCGCGCGAACAGAAGTCCCGCACTCGTGCGAACGCTGATTCTATGGCACAGTAGAAATCGATGGCCGTCGCCTGGAAACTCCGACCATCCGGTCGCGTCGCTTTTACCCATCGCAACTTCACGCTTTTCCTGACCGCGCGATCGCTGATCGTCCTCGCTCTGGAGATGCAGTCGGTCGCAGTCGGCTGGCAAGTCTACGACATCACCAAAAAGCCGCTCGACCTCGGACTGATCGGCCTGGCGCAATTCACCCCCAGCCTGATCCTTTTCCTTTTATCGGGTCACCTAGCCGATCGCGTCAATCGCCGCAAGCTGCTGACGATGTGCTACCTGGGATTCGCCGCGTGTTCGGCGCTCCTGCTGGCCATCGCCTGGCGCTCACCCCGCGCGGTCCTCCCGATCTACGGCGCGGTGATCCTAAGTGGAATCGTGCGCTCCTTCAACGGTCCGGTTACCCGCGCCATCCTGCCGCAACTGGTCCCCGAGGAGCATTTCACCAATGCCGTGGCATGGAGCTCGAGCGCCAATCAGACCGCAAATATAATCGGTCCCTCCATCGGGGGTTTTATCTACGCAGCCTTCCGCGGCCCCTCGGCCGTCTATGCCCTGGCAATGACCGCCGGCCTCGCCGCCGCTCTCGCAACGCTCCGCGTCCAACTGGAGTCGGGCCCTCGCCCACACCAACCGGTGAACGTGAAGACGGTCCTGGCCGGCATTCATTACATCTGGCGGCAGAAAATAGTTTTAGGCTCGATCTCGCTCGACCTTTTCGCCGTGCTGCTCGGCGGAGCGGTGGCCTTGCTTCCCGTCTATGCGCGCGAAATTCTCCATACCGGCCCCTGGGGACTCGGATTGCTCCGCTGCTCGCCTGGAATCGGCGCCGCGAGCATGGCGCTTTTTCTCGCGCATCGCCCGCTAAAAGGCCGCTCCGGCATCACCATGCTATGGTGCGTCGCAGGCTTCGGGTTTTTCACGATCCTGTTCGGCCTCTCGCATCACCTGATCCTGTCCATGATCGCCCTTGTGATGGTCGGCGCCACCGATATGGTAAGCGTGATGGTCCGCGCCATCCTGGTCCAGCTGGCTACGCCCGACCAGATGCGCGGGCGCGTCAATGCCGTCGATATGATCTTCATCGGAGCCTCCAACGAACTCGGCCAATTTGAATCGGGCCTCACCGCCGCCTGGTTTGGCACCGTACCGGCGGTCGTTCTGGGAGGAATCGGCACACTGGTAGTAACCGCGCTATGGGCGTGGGGTTTTCCGGAATTAAGAACCGCTACCAGCCGCGCCCTCAACACCTAGCCTTCCCTTTCGAATCGGTGGGCGACCTCACGGTCTTCGTGTGGGAACACATGGTCTGCTCCCTTTGCGCACCGCTGCTTCAGAAGGCTTCGCCCCGCTCCCGCGCGTAGTACCATGGATATGCCGATGACGCCGACATCCCGTGGTGCCGCGATTCGCACCCAGCACCTCTGCCGCCACTACCAGATGGGCTCCGCCCTGGTCCGGGCCGTCGACGACGTCTCCATCTCCATCAAGCCGGGTGAATTCGTCGCGCTTCTTGGCAGTTCGGGCTCCGGCAAATCCACACTGCTCAATCTCATAGCCGGGCTGGATCGCCCCACTTCCGGAGGCATCTATGCCCATGAAAACAACCTGGCGGATATGAGCTCCCGGGAGCTGGCAGCCCATCGCAGCCGTACAATCGGGATCGTCTTTCAGGCCTTCCATCTGCTGCCGCGCATGACCCTCGAGGAGAATGTCGAACTGCCGCTGCGCCTTGCGGGTGTGGATCGCTCGGAGAGAGCCTCACGCGTCCACGAAGCGATTCAGCATGTGAAGCTCGCTGCCCGCCTCACGCATCGTCCCAGCGAGCTTTCCGGCGGCGAGCAGCAACGAGCCGCACTCGCTCGCGCCTTAGTCAACCGGCCCACCATCCTTCTTGCAGACGAGCCCACCGGCAACCTTGACAGCGCCACCGGGGATGAAATCATGGACCTCCTCCGCGAAATCAACGGATCCATGGGCATGACCATCGTCATGGTGACACACGAGCAGCCGCGCGCCGAGCGCTTCGCGCATCGAATGATCCTGATGAAAGACGGCAAATTGGTAAGCGACGGAGAGCGCACATGAAGTTCCGCGACCTCACCGACCTGGCTTGGCGCAATTTGCGCGAGGCGCTTCTGCGGAATTCTCTGACGACACTCGGAATCGGCGTGGGCGTGGCATCGCTGGTCGCAATGCTTTCTCTTGGGGTTGGCTTACAGGAGATGGCCAACCAGCGTCTGTCCCGCTCGGGCCTATTCGATGCCATCCTGGTGGCCCCGCGCACCAACTTTCGGGGCTTTGGGCAGGGCACGCCACAGAATGGCGGCGCGCCTCCCGCTCCGGCTGGCCGGCTCGATGACGATGCGCGGAAGGCCCTCGACCGCTTGCCGAACGTGGTCGAGGTCTATCCGGAGATCCGCTTCCCCACCGAAATTCGCTTCGCCGGCGTTCCCTACTCGACGGTGGTCGCCGGTGTGCCGGAATCGGCGCAGCGCAGCGGCGCCTATGACGGCATGACCGGGGCTTTCTTTTCCGGTCCATCTGCCGACCAAGCCATCCTCCAGATTGAGTTTGCCCGCCAGCTTTCGCCAGCCCCTGGTTCCCTCCTGGGGAAGGAACTGGTCCTGCGCTACGCCGAACGCCAAGCCTTGCCCGCCGAGCCGGAGGCGAGCAGTTCGCGCGCAGGCTCGAATGGTGAGGACGATCCCGGACTCTCGGGCGGATTTTCCGTCGTGCCGCGTGAAGAGAAGCTGCGCATCGTGGGGATCGTCGAAACCGAGCCGGCGAGCGGCTTTGGCGGTGTCGGACGAGGACGCGTCCTGATCCCGTTGCAGGTTGCCGAGAAACTGCGCGTAGCCCAGACCAACGATTTCAGGACGATGCTTGGCGCCCGCCCCGGCAAAAACGCGTATCAGAGTCTGACCGTTCGCGTGAAGAGCCCGGCTGTAGTCAAAGACGTGGAGGACGCGATAAAATCCATGGGCTTGGCGACATTCTCTCTGCTTGATGCGACGAGCAATCTCCGCCAGGTCTTCGCCGTCTTCGATTTGCTGATGGGAATTTTCGGTAGCCTCGCGCTGATCGTCGCCTCGCTCGGCATCATCAACACCCTGGTCATGGCGATCCTCGAGCGCCGCCGCGAAATCGGCATTTTGAAGGCACTCGGCGCCGCCGACAGCGACGTTCGAAAACTATTTTTTGTCGAGGCCGGCGTAATGGGCATGATCGGAGGATTACTGGGAGTGGCCCTAGGCTGGCTGATCGGCCGGGGAATCAACTTTGCCACCAATGTCTACCTGCGGCGCCAGGCGCTGCCACCGCTTACCGTCTCGTCGGTTCCCTGGTGGATGGTTGCGGCTGCCATCGCCTTCTCCATCGCCGTAAGCCTGGTCGCAGGTCTCTATCCTGCTTCCCGCGCGGCGCGCCTGAACCCCGTCGAGGCCCTGCGGTATGAATAGCGTTTGCCGTCGAACGCTTCGGTCGGTCGCGCTGACCTTCAGTCTGTGGACCGTGTCGGCGGCCGCCGCGCTTGCCGCCGGCCGCACGGATTGCCGGTCCGCTCCGAGCAAACTCCTTGGGCATCCGGTTTCCTATTGCGTCTTCTTGCCTCCCAGCTACGATCAGGCGCATAAATTCCCCGTTCTCTACTTTCTCCACGGTCTCGGCGAAAGCTCGCAAACCCTGCTCAACGCTGGCGGCTGGAACCTGATCGAAAATCTCTGGGAACAGAAGCAAATCGGCGAATTCCTGATCGTCACTCCCAGCGCGGACCGCAGTTTCTACATCAATTCGCGCGACGGCAGGGTGCGCTACGAGGATTTCTTCATACGCGAGTTTCTACCCTTCATCGAAAGCCACTATCGCATTCAAACCGAGCGCGCGTCCCGTGGCATTACGGGCATTTCCATGGGCGGCTACGGCGCCCTGCGTTTTGCCCTCCGGTATCCTCAGCTGTTCGGCTCCGCCAGCGCGCATAGCGCGGCGCTCATTGCGAAACTACCGGAGTTTCAATCCTCCGATAATCCCCGGGGAGAAGCGCTTGGCCAAGCGATGGGCAAGGCCTTTGGCACGCCGTTCGATCGCGCCTTCTGGAATCACAATAATCCGTTCACCCTGGTGGAAGCGGGCGCGCGTCCGATGGGAATGAAAATCTACTTCGATTGCGGAACGGAGGACCAATTCGGGTTCGATCTGGGCGCCCAGGCATTCCACGATTTGCTGGCCGCCAATAAGATCCCTCACGAATTTCATCTCTATCCCGGCGGTCACGACTGGGCCTTCTTTGCCGAGCATTTTCCCGCATCCCTTGAATTTCACTCGCGCGCCTTCGGCTTGCGCACCGGCAGAAGATGACCACTCGCGACACGAAATGCGCCGAGAGCGATTTCCGGCCCGAGAATGGTTGGCACCACCAAAATTGCAGATACAATGGTGCGCACCCAAGCAACCGGGGAGATTCCATTTGCTGACGATTCAGGCGATCCGTGACGCGAGGAACCGCATTCGCGATTCCATTTATCTTTCGCCTTTCGTGCGGTCGGAGACATTTTCGGAAATCACTGGAAATTCGATCTTTTTCAAGCTCGACAACCTGCAGATGACGGGCGCCTTCAAGGAGCGTGGGGCACTCAACAAGATTCTGCTGCTCACCGAGCAAGAGCGGCGACGCGGAGTGATCGCGGCTTCGGCCGGCAACCACGCGCAAGCAGTCGCCTACCACGCTACCAAGCGAGGCATCGCCGCCGAGATTTGCATGCCGCTGACGACGCCGATCACCAAGGTGTCGGCCACGCGCGCCTACGGCGCCGACGTGGTGCTCGTGGGTGCGAACTACGACGAGTCCTGCCAGGAAGCCATGCGCCGGTGCTTGGACCGCGATCTCACGTTCATCCATCCCTTTGACGATGAGGCGGTGATCGCGGGCCAAGGAACCATCGGGCTCGAAATGCTCGAAGTAACGGCCGATTTGGACGCCGTGATTGTTCCCGTGGGCGGCGGCGGCCTCATCGCGGGAATCGCCTGCGCCGTGAAGGAAACCAATCCGAAAATTAAGGTGATCGGCGTGCAGACATCGAAGCTTCCTTCGATGAAAGCAGCACTCGAACACCACCAGCTTGTGACTTTGCCGGCAAACAAGACGATCGCCGATGGCATTGCGGTGCGCCGCGCAGGTGATGTCACATTTCCTCTCGCGGAGAAATATGTGGACGATGTCGTCACCGTCGACGACGAAGAAATCGCCAACGCGATTCTCATCATGCTCGAAAAGGAGAAGACGCTTACCGAGGGGGCCGGGGCCGTCGGCGCGGCGGCCGTGCTAAACAGAAAAATCCCGATGCGCGGGAAGAAGCTGGGCGTTCTGATCAGCGGTGGAAATATCGACGTCACCCTGCTTTCGCGCATCATCGAACGCGGCTTGGTGAAGGACGGACGATTGCTGCGCATTCGCATCCATCTGCCGGACCACCCGGGCGCGTTGCAGCGGCTGGCCACAGTCATCGCCGACCACAAGGCGAACATCATCGAAACCCGGCACGACCGCGCCTATTACGGCGTCGTCCTGGGCGACACGGTGATCGATATTACGATGGAAACGCGCGGACCAGAGCACATCGCGGAAATCGAAGCAGCGCTCGATGCGGCGGACTACCCCCACGAACGCGTACAGTAGCGGTTCCTCACCGCGTGGAAGGGCTACTGCTGTTGTTGTTCCTGCTGCTGAGCCGGCTGCTGGGGGCGCTCGATCACGGCCGGAGGCGGCGGTGGACCCGCGGTTGTCTCGGTCAGGCGCTCATGCCCTGATTCGTCGAGCGCGGGGCGAACGCAGACGTCCACCGACAGGCGCTGTCCGGCTCTCCCCTTATAGACGCCGCGCACCGGAGCGACATCTCCATAATCCCGGCCATAGGCGACGCGCACATGCCTCATTCCCACTGGATTGCCAAGGGTAGGGTCAAATCCCGCCCAGCCCTGCTCGGGAACCATGACTTCGGCCCAGGCATGCGACGCCTGGCCGCCAATCACTTCTTCCTGCTTCGAATAGGCGGAGTTGTCGTCGCCCGGAACCAGGTAGCCCGAGACATAGCGTGCCGGCAAGCCGCGCATGCGAACAACCCCCAGCAAAAGATGGGCAAAATCCTGGCAGACGCCCGCGCCCGCCGCGAGCGCATCCTCGATCGAGGAATGAACGTGGGTGGCGCCCTTCACATAGCTGAACCGTTCGTGAATCAAATTCGAGGCGGCTTGCACAAATCCTTTCACCGTGCCGCCGCTCGCCTGTTCCGCCGCTTGGACAATCGGCTTGAGTTCGTTGAGATGGGGCACGTAGGCAGTCACACCGACGAAGTCGAAATACTCTTCATCCAGTTGAGCTCTGCTGGAATCAAATTCAACCAGGGTCTGCGCTTCCCCTGAGGCTTCCAGGGAGTCGTGAGCCAGCACGACAGACTCCGCTTCGACCTTCAAGCGCCGATGCTCGGGAAGAACGTTGAACTGGTGCACCCAGTTTCCGTAAGCGTCCCGATAGGAGGTTCCGCGCGAACTGGGAGTCGTCGTGAGGCGGAAGGACAGACAACTCTGCTTCTCATCGTGGATGGGCCGTAAGCGAACCTCGTTGTAGCTCTCCGAGACGGGGCCATCGTAGAGAAATTCGGTCGTGTGAACCAGCCTATAGCGGTTCATGCGACCACCGCGTAGTAGAAGTAGGTGCGGGCGATGTCGTCGCCAATCGCTCCGCACATTTTCAGTAGCTCCCCGAGATAGCCGTGAAGTCCTTGCTTGAAGATTTCGCTCACCTTGTCATAGCTCAGATTCTGGACGATCCTGCCGGCGTTGCGCTCGGCCTCGTTGGCGTAGGAGTCCGGCCCGGTTCCGCTGAGCGCTCGCAAGCCGGCCCGCACTTCGCTCGCGCTGAACCGGATCGATCGCGGATGGAGCGGATGAAGGATGAGCATCTCGGCCACTTTCTCCGGCTCAATCGAGGAGTGATACTGGCGATGGTAGGCCTCGGAGGCGCCCACCGAGCGCAGCACCGCCATCCACTGATGATTGTCGGATCCGCCGACGGCAGGAATTTCTTCCAGAAGATTCTGATACTGAACGTCAACCAGGCGAGAGGTCATCTCGGCGCGCTCGAGCGACCAGCCGATTCGCAGAAACTGCCAGCCCTCGTCGTGCGGCATCGTTGCGTCCGTAACACCATGAAAACGATGCGCGCCGAATTTGATTTCGTCGCAAAAGCGGTGCGGGCCCGCGGCAATCTCGTCCCGGGGATTGAAGCGCGCCACGTTGTAGTAGAGGCCGTTGATGTCTTCCCACATTTCGCGGGAAATGCGGTCGCGAATGGTACGGGCGTTCTCACGCGCCTTGGCGATGCACTGGACGATGGAACTGGGATTGTCCTGACGGAACGCAAGAAAATCGAACACGTTCTGGGCATTCGCTGCCTCGTATAACTGGCTAAAACGGTTTTCCTCGCCAGCCATGATAATCAACGGTTCCCACCGCAATCGGTAGGACTGGGACTGCTCGAGGAGCATGTGATAATTCACGTCGAGAATGCGGGCGGTATCTTCGGCGCGTTCGATATAGCGGGCCAACCAGAACAGCGATTCCGCGATGCGGGAAAGCATTACTGTTCTCCCCTCAAGACCCACGTATCCTTGCTGCCGCCGCCCTGCGAGGAGTTCACCACCAGGGAACCGCGCTGCAGCGCGACGCGCGTCAACCCTCCTGGCACGATGGTGACGTTCTTTCCGTCATATAGGCAGTAGGGACGCAGATCCACGTGACGTCCCCCAACGGTTCGCGTAGCTGGATCATACGATGGCACGCGGGAGAGTGCGACAACAGGCTGCGCGATGTAATTGCGGGGGTTTGCCTGGATTCTTTCCCTGAACTCTTCGATCTTCTTGGCGTCCGCCTTGGGTCCGATCAGCATGCCGTAGCCGCCCGATTCGCCAACCGCCTTCACGACGAGTTCGGGAAGATGGCCCAACACGTATTGGAGATCTTCGGGTCTCGCACAAATGTAGGTGTCTACGCTTCTCAAGATCGGATCTTCGCCCAGGTAATAGCGGATAAACTCAGGCACAAACGCATAGATCGCTTTATCGTCGGCGACGCCATTGCCTACGGCATTGGCGAGCGCTACATTCCCGGCGCGGTAGGCCCCCATCAATCCCGGAACGCCGAGAATGGAATCGGAACGGAAGGCGAGTGAATCGAGGAAATCATCATCCACCCGGCGGTAGATAACGTCCACTCGTTTGAGCCCGTGAATCGTCTTCATGAAAACAATGCCGCCGTCGACGATCAGATCACGTCCCTCGACCAGTTCGATGCCCATCTGCTGCGCGAGGAAGCTGTGCTCAAAATAGGCGCTATTGTAGATGCCCGGCGTCAACAGAACGATCTCGGCGTCGTCCTCGCCTCGGGGAGAGAGACTTCGCAGAATGCGCGCCAACTCGTTGGGATAGTGGTGAACGGGAAGAACCTCCCCCGCCTGGAAAGCATCCGGCAAGGTTCGGGTCATCACGAGGCGATTCTCAAGGACGTAGGAGATGCCGCTGGGTGTGCGGACATTGTCTTCCAGTACACAGAATTCGCCGGTTTTCGAATCGCGCACCAGATCGATGCCACAAATGTGGGTGTAGATTCCGCGCGGGACTTCGATTCCAATCACTTCTCGCCGGAAATGAGGACAGGAATACACAAGCGAGCGGGAAATCTGGCGATCTTTGAAAATGCGCTGTTTACCGTAAACGTCCTGGAGAAACAAGTTGAGCGCCACGACGCGTTGTGCCAAACCACGGTCGATGCGTTCCCATTCAGAATGGGGAAGGATGCGCGGGATCAAATCAAAAGGGAACAACCGCTCGGTTCCCTGGCCGTCGCTGTAAACGGTGAAGGTAATGCCCTGGATCAGGAAAGAAAGATCGGCAAGCTTCCGGCGCTCTTCGAACTGCGCCGGGGCCATGGCACCAAGCTTGTGGAAAAGCTTTGCATAGTGCGGGCGAGGCTCACCTGGCGCAGTAAACATCTCATCGTAAAAGTCCCCCGTCTCATAGCCTTCAAACAAGCCATGACGCACCGTGGGCGATGAAATAGACCCCATCCCGCTACTCTAGCAAGCGGCTGCCCGACCAGCACTATGGGAAAATTCTATGGAACTCATTTGGAATTTCTTGAGAGCGCGCCCGTGGGCGAACCTACAGCGAAGACTTCGGGGGGAGCCACTGCTCCTGAACGGCGGCTGGCGGGGTGGTCCGTCCGGAGATGGGTATCCCATAACCTAACCCTGTCAGGTTCAACACGCTACATCCGCCGCCGCGCGTTCCTGGTTTATCTTTTGAGCTTCGGTGAAACGCCCAGATAGTGCCTGGGACGGCTGCTGGCGGCATAATGGTTCAAGCGACAGTCCGGAGCGGAATGGAGAGCTATGAAGATATTGGTGACAGGCGGGGCCGGATATATCGGCAGCGTTACCGTGGAGCGCTTGCTTGCGAAAGGGGAACAGGTCGTCGTTCTCGACGACCTGGCGCGCGGCCATCGCAGCGCTATTGACCCTGAGGTTCCCTTCTACCACGGCCGGATCGGTGATCGCAAGCTTATCGAGCGCATCGCAGAAGACCACGAAATCGAAGCGTGCATTCACTTCGCGGCACTTGCCTACGTAGGGGAATCGGTGGCCCAGCCCGCCAAATACTTCGAAAATAACGTGGAGCAAGGCGTGGCTCTGATGGGCTCGCTGCTCCAGGCCAACGTTCGGCGCGTGGTTTTCTCCTCCACGTGCGCCACCTACGGCGAACCCAAACAGATGCCGATTTCCGAAACGTGCCCTCAATGGCCGCTGAACCCCTACGGGTGGTCCAAATTCACCATGGAGCGGTTACTGGAGGGCTACGATCACGCGTACGGATTGAAATTCGTGGCGCTGCGTTACTTTAACGCCTCGGGGGCGACCCTATTACGCGGCGAGTACCACGATCCGGAATCCCACCTTGTGCCGAACGTGCTGGCAGCCGCCGCAGGCGTACAACCGGAAGTGGCCGTGTTTGGCAAAGACTACCCGACACCCGATGGAACCTGCATTCGCGACTACGTTCATGTGGCCGATTTGGCGGATGCGCATATTCTCGCCCTCGAGCATCTGCGCAAGGGACGCAAATCGGATTTTATCAATCTAGGAACCGGGCATGGCTATTCGGTGCTGGAAGTCATCGAAGCGGCACGGCAAGTTACGGGCAAGAAAATAAGCATCCGTCTGGACAGCCCGCGTCCTGGTGACCCCGCACGCTTGGTGGCCGATGCGCAAAAAGCCGGCGCCGTACTGGGTTGGAAGCCGACCTATGATTTAGCCGGAATTCTCAGATCCCAATTCGAATGGCGCAAGAGGAATCCGAAGGGCTACGCACAACCGTAGGGGTGTCGGGTGCCGCAGGACTGCCGTTAGGGGGTGCGAGCCGACGACAGACGACACACGGCAGCCAGCGCTTTGTCCTGGCGAGACAATCGATTTCCACGTACTCTTTCAGGGATTGGTGCCATGCACGGAGGGAAGCGAGAAGAACGATGACAAAAGTTGAAGCGATCATTCAGACGGCGAAGCTCGATGCCGTGAAGAACGCTTTGCACGACGTGGGCGTCCAGGGAATGACCGTGCTGGAGGCCCGGGGGCATGGACGTCAAAAAGGGCACACGGAAGTCTACCGCGGGCGGGAGTATACCGTTGATTTGATCCCCAAAATCAAACTCGAGATGGTTCTGCCAGATGACATGGTGGAAGGGGCCGTGGATGCGATCAAGGCCGCCGCTCGCACGGGCAAGATCGGAGACGGTAAGATTTTTATCTCCAAGATCGACGATGCGATCCGCATCCGCAACGACGAACGCGGAGACGGCGTCCTGTAGGGAAGGGCTGCGACACGATTCGCGCCGGCCCGATATGACTGGCCACCGGAAGGCGCTCATAAGAGCCATCCCAGGCTCGATTAGGCAAAAGGCGCTGGAATGTATATCCTTGAAGACCGAAAAGATCCTCTGATTAGGACATCGTTGCGATTGGCATGGCTACAGGTTCCTCACTGGCGATTGAAC
Source organism: Candidatus Acidiferrales bacterium (assembly GCA_050015335.1). GTDB lineage: Bacteria > Acidobacteriota > Terriglobia > Acidiferrales > UBA7541 > Palsa-295. Next base: position 80,175 of record JBEKBP010000014.1, read on the forward strand.
TCAAGGAGCTCTATGCCGGAGAATCCGCGCGCCTCCAGCGGCATTTTTCCGAATCAAGCGACGGGAAAGCGGCTCTGCTTGGGCGCACGGCGCTTGTGGAAACCATCGCTCGGCGCCTTTGGAGCGAATTAGTCTCCCCCGAAATCCAAGGTCCCCGCAATTTCGCTTTGATCGCGCTGGGCGGCTTTGGCCGGCGCTGGCTCTTTCCCCATTCCGATATCGACCTGATGTTCCTTCACGCGGGCGGGGACACCGAAAAGAAATACAAGAATGCCATCCGGAGCTTCTCGCAAGAGATGTGGGACCTCCATTTGAAGCTGAGCCCGGCGACCCGCACCCTTGCCGAATGCGAACGCTTTGATCCAAACAATGTCGAATTCTCCATCTCCCTGCTGGACTGCCGATACCTGGCGGGCGATCCGAATTTGTTTTCCCGGCTTCGCGATAAACTGATCCCGAGGCTCGTTTCGCGCGAGTCCCGCTTGATCGTCCAGCGCCTCACCGACCTCACCCGTGCTCGTTACAACAAATTTGGGGACAGTGTTTTTCACCTCGAGCCGAACGTCAAAGACGGCCCCGGCGGCCTGCGCGATTACAACCTGGCTTGCTGGCTCGCTCTGATTTCCGCGATTGAAGAATGGGGCGCCTGGCCGGCCGAGACTTCCGTGCTCCCCGCGCCCTTCCGCCAGCCGTTCGAAGAGGCGCTCGCATTCCTGATGTCTGTCCGGTGCTTCCTGCACTTTCGTTATGGGCGCGACGACAACACGCTCGCGTGGGTCGCGCAGGATGAAGCGGCCGCCCTGAAGATCGGAGTGGCGAACCTACCCGCGATGGACGCGTCCGATTGGATGCGCCTCTATTTTCGCCATGCCCGCCAGGTTCACCGGGTGGCAGCGCAGCTTCTGGAGGAATTCCCGGCGACGCGCGCGTCTCTGTACCGGCAGTTTCAAAATCTACGGTCGCGTTTGTCGAACTCGGAATTCGCGGTGGTCGACAGCAGAATCTTCCTGCAGCGTCCTGAATCGCTCAAGGATCCTGGCTTGCCCTTGCGCATGTTCCGCTTCATGGCGCGCCACGGCCTAGCTCTCAGTTCCACGACCGAGCACCAGATGGAGCAGGTTCTTGGATCACTGGCTGCCGGTCCGCCCCAAGGGGCCGAACTCTGGCACTACCTGCAGGAAATTCTGGTGGCGCCTCACGCCGCCGACGCTTTGCGCACCATGCATTCCCTCGGCCTTCTTACGCTCCTCATACCGGAGATGAAAGGGATCGACGCGCTCGTGATCCGCGACTATTCCCACCGGTTGACAGTAGATGAGCACACCTTTGTGGCGATCGAAAATCTTCACAAGTTGAGGCAATCGCATTCGAATTGGGACCAGCGGTACGCGGAGCTTCTGGACGAGCTCGAGCAGCCAGACCTGCTCTACCTCGCGCTTCTGCTGCACGACACAGGCAAGGGATTGAAAAACGATAGCCACGTGACCGGGAGCGTCGCGCTGGCCAAGACCTGTCTGGACCGGCTCGGTTTAGACGACCTCGACCGGGAAACCGTATTGTTTCTCATCAGCCGCCACATGGAGCTGAGCGCCGCCCTGCGCCGGGACATTTTCGATCCGGGCACGATCCATCAATTTGCAGAGAAAATGGAAACACCGGAGCATTTGAAGATGCTCTGCCTGCTCACATATGCCGACATCAAGGCGGTGAATCCCGAGGCGCTCACTCCCTGGAAGGCGGAAAACATCTGGCAGTTGTACATCGGTACTGCCAATCACATGCTGCGGACCGCCGACGAACGTCTGCATGTTGACGAGGACGATGAAGTGCTGACCCATCTCCGGACCTTGGCGCCGGCGGCCGGGAAAAAACTGGAGAGTTTTCTGGAAGGCTTGCCCCGCCGGTACCTGAGGACACAAGCGGCGGGCGAAGTCCTGAGCCAGATGGAGATGGCCAGCCATCTGGACGAGGACCCTGTGCAGTTGTCTCTGACGCGGGGCCGCCACTGGTACGAACTCACGCTCGTCACGCGGGACCGGCCTTTCTTGTTCTCGAAAATGGCCGGCACCCTCGCGGCCTGGGGGATGAACATCGTCAAAGCAGCGGCTTTTTCCAACCGCGCGGGCGTTGTGGTGGATACATTCTTGTTTACCGACAGGTTCCGCACCCTGGAATTGAACCTGCCCGAATGGGAGCGCTTCAAGACCAAGATCCATGACGTGCTGGTCGGGAAGGCGGATCTCGATCGCATGCTGAAGGACCGCATGCGCTCGGAGAAGAATGCCATCGCCAAAGTGAAGATCGAAACCAAGATCGAAATCGACAATGAATCTTCGCCTCACAGCACGCTGGTGGAAGTGATCGCTCAGGACCAGCTCGGTCTGCTGCATCGCATCAGTTCGCAGTTTGCCCGCGAGGACTGCAACATCGAGATCGCGCTGATCGAAACCGAAGGCCAGATGGCGATCGACGTCTTCTACCTTACCTCCCACGGGGAGAAACTGGCGCCCGAGAGCCAGGAGCGCCTTCGCGCGGCGCTGCTCGAGGAACTGGCGGGCGAATAGCACACCTGACTCTTTCTAGAAGAAGCAGTTGCCGAATCCGGTGTACCTCGGTCGAAGTTGCTGCATCCAAACAAGTAGTTTGGCGCGTATTATGATTGGTGCAAGATTCAAGGAGGGGTCGATCATGCTCATTAAGAAAAGGGCCGGTCTAACGTATGCGGACGTGACCCCTAAGGCTCTCTACATGGGCCGGCGTAACTTCCTGTTGGGCCTCCTCGCAACCTACGGCGCGGTGACAACTTACAAGAAGTTCCCTGGTCTGGTGTCGGCGGCTGGCCCCAGTGGTTCAGTACCGGTCAAATTGGATGGCTTGGTGCAGGGTCCCTTTAGCAAGGACAACATCAACGAGAAAGTAACTCCCGCCCAAGACGTGATGCACTACAACAACTACTACGAGTTTGGGACCGACAAGTCCGACCCTTCCAAAAACGCGAATCGTTTTGTGACGACGCCCTGGAGCATCTCGGTGGAAGGGGAAGTCAAGAAACCGCGGACGTTCACCATGGACGAGATTCTGAAGCTGGCTCCGCTGGAAGAGCGCATCTACCGGCACCGCTGCGTCGAAGCGTGGTCCATCGTGGTGCCCTGGGTAGGCTATTCTTTCAGTGTTCTGGCCAAACTTGTGGAGCCCACCCCGAGCGCGAAATACGTCGCCTTCCAAAGCTATTTCGAACGGAAGCAAATGCCTCTATGGCGCGACGCAGGAATCCAATTGCCCTATGTAGAAGGCCTGCGGTTGGACGAGGCCATGAATCCGCTCACGCTGCTCTGCACTGGAATGTACGGTGAAACGCTTCCCAACCAGGACGGGGCTCCCGTGCGTATGGTGATTCCGTGGAAGTACGGATTCAAGAGCGCCAAGTCGATTGTGAAGATCCGTTTTGTGAAGGATCAGCCCCCCACGACATGGAACATAGAAAGCTCGAGCGAGTATGGGTTCTACTCCAACGTGAATCCTAACGTCGACCATCCGCGCTGGAGCCAGGCGAAAGAGCACCGGCTCGGCGGAGGCTTTTTTGACCGGCCGATCCCCACGCTACTGTTCAACGGCTACGGCGACCAGGTTGCCAGCATGTATGCCGGCATGGACCTGCGCAAATACTTTTAGAGCTTTGAAGGCGAATCCGTTGTGATCAAAACAATCCTCACGAGCACGTGGACCAAAGCCGTAGTGTTTGCGCTTTGCCTGCTGCCGCTTGCGATTCTGATCGGGAGGGGATTTCATGGCGGGCTCGGCGCCAATCCCATCGAATTCATCACGCACACAACGGGCGATTGGACTTTGCGATTCTTAGTGCTGACCCTGGCCATCACGCCATTGCGCAAAATACTTCACCAGCCGCAGCTGATTCGCTTTCGCCGAATGCTGGGGCTTTTTGCTTTTTTCTACGTGTGCCTCCATTTCTCTACTTGGATCGGGCTCGATAAGTTTTTCGACTGGACGGAAATGTGGAAGGATGTCGAGAAGCGGCGCTTCATCACGGTCGGGTTTGCGGGATTCACACTGCTGATTCCGCTGGCGATCACATCGACGGCCGGCTGGATCCGCCGCCTGGGCGGGAAGCGCTGGCAACTGCTGCATCGATTGGTCTATCTGACCGCAATTCTAGGCGTGATTCATTATTACTGGCTCGTGAAGTCCGACGTCACCAAGCCGATCGAATACGCGTGGGTGTTCGGGATTCTGCTGGCCTGGCGCGCGGGGGACTGGCTCTATACCCGATGGAAGCGCCCGGCTCCTCGAACTGTCCGGAATGCCCCTCCCCCGTCCGCCGAAACCGCGTAGAGCCAGGCGCTCGGGGTGCCCATATCATAGGGACCTGCTGACGCGAAAAGAAAATCCAACGGGAAACCAGAGACAAATCCACATGAATCTTGCTCGGAAATTGGCATCAGGACTGGGTGCGTTGTGGTTACTGGCATGGAGCGTTCTTGGAACCGGATGTGGCCAAACATCCCAGTCTGATCCTCCGGTTCCTGGCGCCGCCCGCACAGCGGACCCGGCCGCAAGCAGGGCACTAGAGTTGCCCGACAGGGATGTGAACGTCCTTACATACCACCATAGCAATGCTCGAACCGGTGAGTACCTGGGCGAAACGCAACTCACTCCAGCAAATGTGAATTCAAAAAAATTCGGAAAGATCGGATTTCTACGCGTGCGCGGTCTGGTGGACGCACAGCCGCTGTACGTGGGAAACCTCACGATCAAAGGCGCCCCGCACAGAGTGGCTTTTGTCGCCACCGAACACGATCTGGTCTACGCATTCGATACCGATACGTTCTCCCCGCTCTGGCGAACCTCTGTCCTGGGCGCGGGAGAAACGACAAGCGACAATCGCGGGTGCCAGCAGGTGACTCCCGAAATCGGAGTTACGGCGACGCCGGCAATCGATTTGAAGCAGGGTCCTAACGGCGCAATGTACGTAGTAGCCATGTCCAAAGATGCGCAGAACCGCTATTTCCAGCGCTTGCATGCGCTCGACCTGACCACCGGCAATGAATTGCCCGGCAGCCCGCGAACAATTGCGGCGACTTTTCCAGGAACCGGCTCCGGCAGCAAAAACGGCCAAGTCTCCTTTGACCCTAAACAGTATGAAGACCGCGCGGCTCTGCTGCTTTCCAACGGCGTGATCTACACAACTTGGTCGTCGCATTGCGACAACGAGCCTTACGGTAGCTGGGTAATCGCCTACGATGCCTCAACGCTTCAGCCGGCGTCGGCCCTCGATCTGACGCCCAACGGCGCTCAAGGCGCCATCTGGATGACAGGGGACGGTCCGGCAGCCGACCAGGCGGGGAATATATATCTGCTTACGGGCAACGGAACCTTCGATACGTCCCTCGATGCGAGGGGATGGCCTTCTCACAGCGATTTTGGCAACGCATTCGTGAAGCTGTCGATGCACGGCAGCCAGCTGGAGGTGGCTGATTATTTCACGATGCACAACACGGTGGAGGAATCCCAACGGGACCAAGACCTCGGCTCCGGAGGAATCGTTCTCCTCCCCGACGTCAAAGATGGGTCCGGAAGGCTTCGCCACCTTGCGGTGGGAGCAGGTAAGGACCACATCGTCTACATCGTGGACCGAGATTCGATGGGGAAATTCGACGCCAACGGCGACAAGGCGTATCAGGAAGTGATCGGGGCCATCGCCGGAATGGAGTTTGCGACGCCGGCTTACTTTAACGGCACAATCTATTTCGGAGCCTATGGCGACGCGGTCCGAGCGCTTCGGTTCGCTAACGGATTGATCCCGCGATCCCCGTCGTCGCAGACCAAGACAACATTCGTCGAGCCCGGAACGACCCCGAGCGTTTCGGCGAACGGAACCTCGAATGGAATTGTCTGGACCGTCGAAAATTCGATTCCCGCGGCGCTGCATGCCTACCTGGCGTCGGATCTGAGGACCGAGCTCTACAACAGCAACCAAGAGGGCACGCGCGATCAGTTCCTGAACAATAAATTCATCGCGCCGATGATCGCCGACGGCAGGGTCTATGTGGGGACCCCGACCGGCGTCGTGGTATTTGGATTATTGAAGTAGCGAGGCCCGCCCTGCCATGCCATCCCGCATCTCCCGGCAACAGGGCCGATCGCGCGCTTCACCGTTTGGATCGGGCGATGTAGGTTTTGCTGAACATGTTGCGTTGGTTGGTCACCGTGAAGGTTCCGTCGGCTTGCGCCGAAACCTTGATCCAATACGCTGGGCCGTTGTGTGGCGGCGGGGCAGGCGAACGGGGCTCGCGCAGCACATACTCATCGGCCGGTGGCGGCATCGGCTCAACCGGCATAGCGGTCATCGGATCATCCAGCACGTTCGCAATGAACAATCCCGGCACGCTGTATTCCTGCCCGCTCAGGAGCGAGAAGTGCAGTTCCCAAAGATTCTCAAGGCCCGGAGAGGTGTAGAAAGTCTTCATGGTTTCAGGCCGCCCTCCTTTTCGTATGCCATTGTTCATGATAATCACGCGTGGGCGAAGCGCATGAACGAGTACGGGTGTATTGGCAACCACCAATGAATGGTTGGAAACCACAAACACGTCGGTCGTTCCGATAGGGTTGTTCGGGCACATTAACTCAAATTCCTTGTTCCACGTGAGGTCGCCCAAATGCACGATCCGAAACTTCCCGAATGCCACCACGCTGCCTACCGAATTGGGGTTCTCGACCCCGCCGTCGTCGCCCTTGTCCCTGGGCTGGAAACTGGCGCATGCAGGGTTGGGGTGGCCGCCGCCAGGCAACGGATTCTTGATCACCTCGCCCGCCGCAGTCACCACGCGCCAGTCCAGACCGGCAACCGGAATCCTGTCCCCAGGCCCTACGACCGTGTGCTTGGCCTTGGCATAGAGCGATGGATATGTGTTCTTGAGAAATTCCTCGGCGTGAACGTTGGGTTGCTGGGTGTTGGGCCCGTGGTCGATGAAATTCCGTATCGGGATGCGCGACGCGAGTTCGGCGGTGCCGCCAAAATGATCACCGTGCCAGTGCGTGGTGATCAGATTGTCGATGTGCGTGAGGCCAGCGTCCTTGACGGCGTCCAGGATGCGGTTCACATCTCTGGAATTGGGGCCGCCGCTCCCGGTGTCCATGAGAGTGGATTCGCCCGAGGGAGAAACAAACAGGGTGGCATTTCCACCTTCCACATCAATCACGTAGATATCGAAGGTCTTGGCCGTTTGGGCTTGCGCGGCCGCAGTTCCGGCCGAAAGCAAGAACGTAAGAACAAGTGCCATGGATCTGCGCATCCGAATGCTCCTTCAGCGGAAACTCTTCCCGGGAACTTTGGCTCGACCGGGAGGGTAACCGAGCGTTTCCACTAAATTGTGCGATGGCCCCAAAAACTTCCGGATCATACCAGTTCGCTAGCCCAGAGATGCAAGTAAACTTATGGGCGAGCTGCACGGCTTCGGTGTCGATAGGATTGCTTCGCCCCTGTGTTCGGTGGAGGCCGGCCCGTTACAGCCGGATACTCCGCAGGGAACACACGCATGAATTTTGAGCGCCCATGACGGGAGGCGTGAAGGACCCGCCGAGTTAACCCGCCGAATCGGCTGCCAACTGCGCCAAGCAGGGCGGAACAAAGTACACGGGTCCGCTCAGCGCCGACGCAATCCCAAGACGCTGAGGAAAAAGCTCGAGAAGACCGTCTGCACTCCTAGAGTCAGCAACATCACGGCGGGAATCACCAACCGCAGCGTTTGCGAGGAATTGAGAGGTCCGAAGTGATGGCCTCCCCAAACGTGTACAGCGTGCACTGAGGTTGCGAGCCCCAAAAATGCCAGCACGGAACCTACAACAAGGCCCACCTCCAACGTGATGTAACGGAACCAACGTTCCAGTGATGGTTCCGGCGGATGTAATCCTTCAGAGATCGCGAAGATCTTCGTGAAAACGGCAAAGGCAACCGCCTGGAATCCCAATAGGATCGAGACCGCGGCGTAAAGCAGCGTCTGCGCGTCGAACTCAACACGCCCGATTCGCCTGGGTCCCGGCATCAGCCAACCCCCGGCAAGGACACCGATCAACATCAGCGCGATACCAGGATAGAGAAATAACCAGCGAGGACTATAGAGCAAGAGAAAACGCAAATGACGCCATCCATCATGCCAGGTGCGAAGGTGGGGAGGCCGGCTCCGGCCGTCCGGTGAGAGCGTGGTAGGGACCTCGGTGATCTTCATCCCCAGCAGACTCGCCTTGACGATCATTTCGGTGGCAAATTCCATCCCTGTGGTCCGCAGGCCGAGTTGGTCATAGGCCTTTTTGGAGAAGCCGCGTAGCCCGCAATGGAAATCGCCGCAGGTGCTGCCAAAAAAAAGTCTCCCAATCGCAGTCAGTACCGGGTTGCCAAGGTAACGGTGCAGAAATGGCATTGCATTGCGCTGAATGCCTCCCTGGAAACGATTCCCTATCACTAGATCGCTGCCCGCGCGGAGTTGTTCGAGAAAACACGGAATCCGGCTGAAGTCGTAACTATCATCGGAGTCACCCATGACGATGTAGCGACCATGCGCCGCGGCAATGCCGCCCGCCAGGGCGCTGCCATATCCCTTGGCCTCGACGTGAACGACGTGGGCCCCAAGACTGGCCGCAATGTCGGGCGATCCATCTTGACTCCCGTTATCAGCAACGATGACCTCGCCCGCAACGTCGGCTTCGGTGAAAGCGCGTTGAACCTTGAGAATGCACGCTTCCAATGTTTCGGCCTCATTCAAGCAAGGCATCACCACAGAAATTTCTATCTCTGGCATACGGGAGCCCGGCGCAGCACTCAAGATTTACTCCGCTAGGTTCCGGCAGGATTTGCCGGAGGCTGCTGATTGTGTTCTGCGAATGCCAAAGGGCCGATCAGAGTGAAAACTCCTGCTAGTACCGTCAAGCTTGGCCTCCCGCGCCCGCCTAGCCCGCGATGCTCCGAGGGTCTAACTCGATGCCGCATTGGACCGGTATTGCCTCAAAAGTGCGATAAAGTGCAACTGCGCCCCGAAAACATAATCGATGGGTGATGGATACAAACCAAGGTCGGTCACCAATCGATCGGGCTCAAGGCGGACTTCTCGCCATGCCGTTTGCCATTGAATGTCGGTCCAATAGTTGTAGGGCAAGGCGACCGCATAGCGGGCGTTGCCGACCCAGTCCATAAAACGCAATCGTGCCGCGGCGGCAAACCCCTTCCGGTAGTGGTCCTTAATCAAAACACCCTGACTTGCCACCCGACACGCCTCACGCAGGAGCAGGTTGATATCTTTGGTGTGATGGAGGACATCTGAAAATAAGACCCATTCAAATGATCGGTCGCCGAACGGGATCTGGCGACCGTCAAATATCTCCACGGGAATGTAGGCCTCACTGCGCGGCAGAACATCCAGCCCCCTGATGCTTATATCCGACCGCATGGACTGAAGGACGGCGGCAACTTGTCCATCCCCGCAGCCGACATCGAGAATGCAGCCTCCTCCAGGCACGAGGCGCGCGAACCAAGTCGACAGAATTCTCGCTCTGCGGCTGACTAGCAGCTTCTTTTGAAGGGTTCCAACGACGCTCGAAGTCATCGAATCCAAGAAAAAAGTCCTTAGAGAAAGCGATTCGCCCGTTAAAATCCCCCGGCATTCCGCTTGCGGGATCATATAACACCTGGAGTACTGGAAGTAGCCGCTTGGGCGAATGTTGGCGCAATCTGACACTCCCGAAAACCGCGCTACAAACTGCCTCTGGTACCCGGCGAACCCGTTCGCCTGCGGAGAAGGCCAATCCTCTCCGTCAGTCCGAAGCGCCAACACCTGGGCCTCTTCTACCAGCTTACTTCAACAACATTGGGCAGGAGGAAGTTTGCGTGTTCCTGCGTGATCTGCTGCGGCACCTGCGCGGTCCAGTGATCGCGATTCTGGACAATTCGCAAACTCACCATGTTATTTATGCATATCTCTATAAGAAGCCACGAGAACTGTCAAGCATTGAGCAATTCGACGAACTCGCGGATCGTGAATCTTGAGGAAAAGCCGAATGTCGGGTACCGTTGTGGAAGTTCCTAATCAACATCGTAGCTGATAGCCAACATGCTTAACGCCATCTGGTCCAGACTCGCCCAATTCACGCTGCAAGACGGAACCCTTTTTGCTATCGCCTTAACTCTGTTTTGGTTCGTGCCGCGCTTTATGGATGGCTTTTTCGCAGCATTCGAAGCGGCGGGGGCTCGGTTAGCTCGCAAAAAGTTGCCTGCAATTCTTGCGATCGCCTGGGCCGTCATTGTTCTTCGCCTTTGCGCCCTGTCTTGGATGCCAATTCCTTTTCCGCAAGCTCATGACGAGTTCAGCTATTTGCTGGCGGGAGACACTTTTGCACACGGCCGACTTACGAATCCGACTCACCCTCTGTGGGTATTCTTCGACACGATTCACGTCAACCAGCTTCCCACCTATATGTCAAAGTATCCGCCTGCTCAAGGGGCCATATTGGCCCTTGGTGAGGTTCTCGGGCATCCCTGGATCGGAGTGCTACTGAGCTGTGCCGCGATGTGTGCGGCATTTCTTTGGGCGTTCCAAGGCTGGTTACCACCCCAGTGGGCTTTTCTGGGCACGGTACTGCTGTTATTCCGTATAAGTCTCTTCAGCTACTGGATAAACAGCTATTTTGGAGGCGCTGTCGCCGCCACGGGTGGCGCGCTTGTAATTGGGGCATTCCCGCGCATTGTGCGTTGTTGGCGAACCCACGACGCATTCCTATTAGGACTGGGTGTCGCCATCCTGGCGAATAGCAGACCCTTTGAAGGGTTCGTCTTTTGTATACCCATTGCGTTCAGCCTGATCTTCGCCATTTGGCGCAAGCGGGCGGAGTTATGGCAGACGGTGATACCGCGTTTCCTAGCTCCTCTTTGCATAGTAGGCGTCACTTGTGGCTTCTTCATGATTTATTACAATGTGCGCGGAACGGGACACCCGTTTCTCTTTCCGTATACAGTGAACGATCAGTTGTATTCTACGATACCCGTATTCGCGTGGCAGAAACCAAGGGAGCCGTTCCACCACACCAGCCTTCAGCTAGATGAGTTCTATAATGGATGGGAACGGGAGTCGTGGTTTGACGGCCGCGTCAACAACCTTCCGACACTTCGCAAGGCAATTGTATTCGATATAGTCACGCTCACTCATTTTTGCCTGTCGCGAGAACTATGCTTGGTTGCACCAGCCCTTCTGTGTTTATGGGGCGATAAGAAATTTCGTTTTCTGCTCGTGCAAGGGGTCATCTGTGTGGGTGCGTTCGTCTGCGTGCCGTGGTTTTGGCCTCATTACGCAGCCCCGCTGGTAGCAACGATATTCCTGGTGATCAGCCAAAGTCTTCGTCACCTGCGTCGCTGGAGCTACCAAGGCCGCCCTGTAGGCGTTGGCCTATCGCGTCTGATCGTTCTTTTTGTTGTATTTGTAACCCCCGCACGCCAGCTAGGCGTTGGCCTATCGCGTCTAGTCGTTCTTTTTGTTGTACTGGTCACTCCCGCACGCCGGCAGTTCCACGAAACAACCTACGAAGCAAGCCCAGGAGCGATGCACGACCGGGAGCGATTTTCGAGACAGTTGAGCACTATCCCCGGCAACCATCTGGTGATCGTCCGCTATTCAGAGTCACATAATATACACAGCGAGTGGGTCTACAATGAGGCCGACATCGATCATTCCAAGGTAGTCTGGGCCCGGGAGATTCCGGGCGTCGATCCAGGGCAGTTATTGGCCTACTTTCATGAACGGCGAGTCTGGTTGGCTGAACCTGACGCGTCTCCGCCGCGCCTCACTCCCTTTCCTCAGTGAGGGTTCAGCGTTGCGAGTTCCTTTCCGAAATTGCGCGCCTTTCACGTGAGCCTCGATCGCAGCCATCTTGAACAGGCAGAAAGAGGACAGGCGGGGAAACCAGTCGTGGCCACCCAAGATGGCTGCGATGAGGCGGGGATTGGTGGGCTTCGGCGGCCCTAAAGCTCAGGAGCTTTGGCTAGGATGATCTTGCCGCAAAAGCGGAGACCCGGTGTGTATTGGCGGTCGGTTGCAGCATCGGCCGTGTCTGCTGTATTTCGCAGAAGGCCGGAATCGATGCAAGTTCACTGATTGACGAGGAGCTCCTGAAGGAGCAGGATTTCCTCCTCGATCTGTATGACCTCGTTCATTTTACTCTGAATCACTAACTTACAGATCTCCAACTCCTCACGGAGGCGATCTACTCTTTTCGCCTTCTCTTCGATTACTTCCTTTATGTTGTCCGGCATCATGTCATCGCCCCCGGGTGGTTTTCGATTCACTGCTTCGATTCACTGCCAAGGATACTTGCCTGCGCCGAACTCAAAAATAGCCGAGAAGATGGTTTCCGAGTAGCTCGAGAGTTTCTGCGTGGAGAGTACTACAGAATCAGTACTTCGTGTGGCCAGCAGGCAGTACTAAAACGTCGGTAACCCAAGCGGTGGCTCCTGCGGGCCATTGAGTCATACAGACCCATTGGGCACTCTGAGTGTTGCACGAGATGGTTGGGAGGATCGCAGATGAGTCGGATTTATGAAGCGTTGAAAAGTGCGCAAGAATTTGCCGCGACCAAAAGACTGTCGGCACCAGCCAACCCGGATGCAGCGAAGGTAGCGCCCATGCACGAACGAAGACGGCAGAAACGGGCGGGCGTACGACTCGCCGCACGAATCCGTCCCGCTGACCCTAAAGACGGCCTCTTCGAAGAAATCCTGTGGACCCTGAATTCCTCCCGCGTGGGGGTATATTGCACGACAGAAAGGCAGCACTACTACCCGGGAATGCGGCTCCGCGTCGCGTTTCCCTACCATTCGGCGCACGACCGCGCCACGGCGTCAGAAGACGCCGGCGAGCTCCTGCGCTTGATGCCTCTGCCGCAAGGACGGGTAGGTATAGCAGTTCTGTTGCGCGGGCCGGCCCACCCGGAAAACCTTGTCGGCACGAGAAGCTGCGGTTCTGTCAAGGCGCTGGGTGAACGCCGCTTCGCCATCCGCCAGCCGTTTACGGCGGCGGCCATCATTACTTCAGCCCATGCGCACGTGCGCTTGCAGGCGCGCAGCGCAGACCTGAGCGCAAACGGCTGCTACATCGATACGATGAATCCCTACCCAGAGGGAACCTGCGTGCGATTGCAACTCGCTCGCGGAGAGAAGATTTTTGAGATTGCAGCGACGATCCGGTGCAGCCATTCTGGGATGGGGATGGGGCTCGCCTTTCTCCATCCAACCCCCGAGCAGGAGAGTTTGCTGGCCGAGTGGCTGAGCCAAGAACCCGCAAGCTACTACGCTGCCAGTTAGCGATTCAACGACGAGCGACAACCAACGGAAACCAAATCGAAGCGATGCTTCGCCCGCAACTGTCACGTGAAAAACCTTACAGCAGGGTTCTTACGGGAATGTCCTGACAATGCCCAGGGTAGCGCCGCTTGCGCTCGCTTTCGCCCCGTCGATCTTCACCGGCTCAGGCACGAACTCCGGATTCTTGCTCCTGAAGGCCGAGCGCTTCTACAGGGGCGCCTATCGATTCCTCCAGCCGAATCATCAGCGTTCGCAGCGTCTCATCGCTCGTTTCCAGCGCATTCGGCAGCTCTCTGCTGGCGGTCGCGGCTTTCTGGTATTGGTTGCGAGCCTGCTTTAGCAGAAAGCTGCGTGTTGCAGAAATGCTTTCGAACATTCTCCGAACTTCTCGATCGCGGCGAGGTATGCAACGATAAGATCGTCCTGTTTTCCAGACATTGCTTCACTCCCCTGGGTTTGGTTCCTTTGCCGTCACTGGCGCTCAAGAAAACGGGATTATGAACTGCTGTCCCCAGTGCGGTCAAACCGATTTTTCGCGGCATGACCGTTCGCACGCTCCTTTCGCGCAAAATAAGTTCCTTTCGCGTTGATAGACGAGATAGAATCGCATTCCAGTTCAAGCGATACGCTTCTTGCCGCGTCGCGAATAAAATTTCCCGCACGGGCGGGACCCTCAAATGCCCGAAAGAAAGCTGAAGCGGGAATTGAAAGAACCCGAAATCGAGATCACCGGCGACCGAAACCCGTCGATATCTGCCGCCTTAGTGAACGCCGTCGAACAAGTGTGTGCGCTGACGGGTGGCGACGGATCCGCTATTGCGCTCCGCGACTCCTTAGGCGTCCGTTGCCTGGCTAGCATGGGTGAGGCTCCTGCTGTGGGGACGCACCTGGATCCTGATTCCGCCTTTACCAGGGAGTGTCTTGAAAGCGGCGCCGTCATGCTCTGCGACGACGCCGAGGCGGATTCCCGAATACAACCGTCGATTGCCCGGCTCTTGCATTTACGCTCGGTTGTAGCGGTGCCTATCCAGGCGCAAGGTTCTCTTTGGGGTGTATTGGAGGTGTTTTCTTCTCGACCCTCTGCTTTTGACACCACACATATTGCCGCGTTACAGCAAATCGCCCATCTGCTCGCTCCTCTGTTGGTTCTGGTATCGCAGCAGGTTGAACGGCCAGCCGCGAATCGTTTCGCCCTCATCTCCGCGGCCGAGGCGCCCCCACGCGCTCAAGAGCGTTCTGAACTACGGCCGTCGGATGCGCCGCGGCCTCCCGAGCGGCTCGTCGATTCACCATGGCCAACGGTTGAGCGAGAATCCGATTCTCCGGTTTCGTGGCTAAGAATTCTTAGAGGAGGACGGAACCTGATTGTCTGGCCCAACGGGTTTGGTGGGCAAATGCCGGTTGCCCGTGCATGCCTTGCTGTCGCCGCGGCGCTATTTTTCTTCGCGCTTCTATGCTTGTTCGCAGAATCCCGTCTTAGGGCGGTAAAGACATCCTCTGATGGAGCGGTTCCGCAGGCTTCGAGTGGGGTAAGACGCGACGAAGTGACGATGAAGACGATCGGAGCCGGGGCTCGGGGTCATATGGAAGTATCGGGACTCTATAGCGTCCATCGTAGCTTGCACTCAGGAGTCTCTTTGTCCAAGGAGGTATCGCCCTCATCCGCCGCAGCTACCAAACCAGCCGAGGCAGCAGTGGCCGCACCTGCGGCCAGTGAGCCTCCGGCGCAACCCGACACGCTTGCTGCCGCGCCGCTCTCTGCGGTTGCAACTTCGGTTCCCACTGTCGTGACGCCCGATACCGATCCAGTCACGACAAGACAGACCCCGACGGTGGCACCTCCCAATCTTGATGGCGCCGTCTCGCCCCCGAAATCAGAAAGCACGTTCGAGGGAATGGCGGCTGTCCGCAGTGCCCATGCGCTGCCTGCACCGGTACGTGGTGCGAATCTCCTTGTGCCGGTCGGCGACCAGATAAAGAAACCGCTGCTGGTATCTCAAGTGTTGCCGGAATATCCTGCGCTGGCTAGACAGGCACATATTGAGGGTGCCGTAGTCGTCGAGATCCTGATCGAAAAATCTGGAAGGGTGGGGGATGTGAAGGTCGTTTCCGGGCCACCCGCTCTTCGCCAGGCCGCCGTCGACGCCGTGCGACGATGGAAGTACCAAACAACGTTGCTGAACGGCCAGCCAATGGCTGTTCGGATGTCAGTGACCATACGATTTACTTATAGTTGACGATTGCCGTCTCTGGTGCCGCGGCATTCAATTCGTAAGCTGCGCTCAGGACCGATTGCTAGCTGGAAGGGAGCACCACCGCCCCCACAGGGGCCCCTTGGTCGCCCGAGAGCTTCAAGCTGTGTGCGCGGCTCAAGGAAAGCTGCTTGAACCATCCCAGCCCTGGAAGCTTGGCAATCGTCTCGTCGATGCGCCGAGCGATCTTCTCGCCTTCCGATCCCTTCAGGATATAGTTCAGAATCCAATTCACTTCCGCGTCCGGTTTGACGCCGCCACCCACCGGCAGCCAGAAATGCTTGATGATGAACGTGGTAAGCCGCTGCGAGTTGCGTGCCTGAAGTTCCAACTTGGCCTTGTTGTAGTAAAACGAAAAATGACGCCGCTCGTCCTTCGCGAGCCGCCGCAGAATGTCCGCCAGCAGGGGATTCTGCGTTCGCCTGGCGAGCACTCCGTAACCTTCCAGCGTCGACAGCTCTGAAATCGCGCCGTAGGTGAGATAAGCACCATGGAAGTATCGCGAAAACTGGCACACGAGCGACGCGCCCATATCCTTCAGCCACTCGGTGAACGCGGTTCCGCGTTGCACTTCGGCCAGCCGGTTTTGGCCGAATGCGATGCCGCATGCGTTCAGGAATTGGCCGATGGTTCTTCCGTGGAAGTGTTCCTCATAGGCCCAACAGCTCAGAAAGGCAGTCGTGTCGGGATCCTCGATCGCGCAGGTGGAAAGAATGCTGCGCAGGTAAACGATCGTGTGCGATTCGATATCCATCATGTACGTAAGGCACCGCACTTCCGCCTCGGTCAGAGGGTGCCCAGCCGCCTGCGACAGATCGATGTCGCTGATGTCCACTTTCTTCGAATTGCGCAAGTACCGTTCGAGGTCAAACGTTCCCACCATGCGCGTGTCCATGAGTCTGCTCCTGTAGTCTTTCAAACCGCACTGCCACAGGTACGCAAAAAAATCGAAAACGGATTTCCGCAGCCGCGCGCGGCGGGGATCGCCTCCCTCAGCCAGTACATCGGCAACAGTACGATGGGCCAGCGGCGCCCCAGCCCCAGCACGTACCAGGGGCGAAGAATCCTGGCGCGGATGCCGCATGGTCGGATGAGCGATTCCGCTTCGGCACGCGCTGCCCCGCAGGGGCCTTACCTCACCGGCGCGGTGACCTGAACGACACAAGATTCCGGCCGATTTCACCCCCGAAAGCAACTCTTTGGCCTATTCCAGGTCGATTTCGCGGAACTGACCCAGGTTCGACGGATTCGGGTGCGTGACTCCCACAAAATGCACCAGTGTGTCGCAGGGCGGAATCACTTCCAGATCACTGCGCGCGTCGCCAGCACCCACCGGCTCGGCCTCGCACCCGCCGGGGACTTCTGCTTCCGAGCCAGGGCGCGCACCGCATGACCGCGCTGCGCCAACCAGGGGGGGGCACCCCATGTGGCCGGTCGCTCCTGTAATACATATTCGATGTTGAGCCATTCTCGTGGTGAGGCCAACAAAAACGGGGGAAGATCAGGGAACATCCGATGCGAACTCAACGCGTTTTTCAAAAGGCCAACAATCCAGAATTGTTACGGATGAAAAAACTGGGTTTCGCGTCTCGGCGCGGCGATCGGAGAGAATGCGGGTTTTTGCTACGACGCTGCCGTCAAAAACTCATGCTATCCAACTTTGCGGCGCGACTTTTTGATGGATTCTTCCTTTTTCGCAACTGCCTCGCCCGTCTTCGGCACCACGCGCAGCAGGGACTTTTTCTCCTCGGCGGGCTTTTTGGTCTCGCTGAGGCTCCGTTTCAGGGCGGCCATCAAATCAATCGCGGGCGGCTGGCTGATGTGCGGAGGTGCCACTACGTCCTGCCCCTCGGCCTTGGCGGCGATCAGCGTCCGCAGCCCCTCCTGGTAGGTATCATGATATTTCTCAGGGCGAAACGGAGCGGCCAGATTCTCGATGAGCTGCACCGCCATGGTGCGCTCCTGCTCTTTTAGTTCGGTCTTGTCGGTGTTCCCGTATTCGGCGGCGGGGCGGATTTCATTCGAGTAGAACATCGTGTGCAGCGTCAGCCCGTTGCTCGCCGCGCGGATAATCACGATATTTTCGCGGCTGTGCATGGTCACCTTGGCAATGCCGGCGTAGCCGGATTTTTTCATCGCCTCAAGCAGCAGGTGATAGGCCCGCGCGCCCGCTTCCTCCGGTGCCACGTAGTAGGACGCGTCGAAATAAAGCGGATCAACCTCGTCGATCTTCACGAATTCGAGGATTTCCATGGTGTGCGCGGATTCGGGCTCGATCTTATCGAGCTCTTCCTCGGTGAACAGAAGATACTGGTCCTTCTCGTATTCGTAGCCTTTTTCAACCTCGTTCCGCTCGACCATGCGATTGCAGGTAGGGCAGAACAGCGGCTGCTTCAGCCTCGTGTGGCACACCTTGTGCAGCTGATTGAAGCTGATACGCTCGGTGCGAGCGGCCGGTGAAAGCCGGATCGGGATCGAGATCAGCCCGAACGAGAGAAAGCCCTTCCAAGTGGATGCAGGCATCGCGCCCTCCAGAGACTCGCGATATTACAGGGTTCTAGCAGGATGAGACAATACCGCAATATGCGCGTTTCCTGTGGTGTATAGCGAATACAAGGCGAAGGCTCCGGGCATTGGCGGTTTGCTCCTGGCAGGCAGCGCGTTGGCGCAGGGGAGTCTGGCCTGGAGCCCTCTCCCCTCTTCCGCATCGCCGGCGATCTTTATTTACGTCGCGAGCACCGATCTCGCAAGCTATCTGGTCACGCCCCCCGAAGGCAACATCCTCATCCACAGTAGCGTCGAAACCAACGTGCCGACAACAGATGCAGTCGTGAATAGTGGGGACTTTACAACTTCGGTTTTCCGACGGGCAGCAGAGTCATACGCCAAATCACTTCGAACCAATCTCAGCTTTCCCGTTCAGCCGGGAAACGGCTTGGTCTTCGAGGGCTCCCTTCGGAAAGGAAGGCACCATCCTACCTGTCATTGATTCTTTCCCAGGCCACTCGAACGGGCCGAACGAGGTAATACATGAAAGAAAGAGACTCCGGTAGCTCCA
The DNA here is from genome assembly GCA_050015335.1 of Candidatus Acidiferrales bacterium. Classification (GTDB taxonomy): domain Bacteria; phylum Acidobacteriota; class Terriglobia; order Acidiferrales; family UBA7541; genus Palsa-295. The sequence goes on from JBEKBP010000014.1 coordinate 98,842, forward strand.
TAAACCGCCGGTCGCGTTTATTGGGGTTAAGTCTGGGCAACAAATTCCGGAAAAACATTCCTGCTCTGTCCCGCAAGCGTTCTCGTATCTGGAACTGAAACCTGTAATCGGCCTGTGCGTGCCAGTTTTCGTCGGGTTCCTCGAAAAGGTTTCGGCGAACTTCGGCAGCCAAGGCCCGAGCTGCGCGGTCGATTTTAAGCCCCTGTGTCAGTTCCGCGGGCGCCACGACCCCGAGCGGGTCTTCGGCCAACAGAACGCCTACCGCCAACATCCGCTTCAAACCCAGGTCGCCTGCTTCGCGCAGGACGTATTGCCAATCCAGATCGGGTTGTCCAAGGATTTCAGCAATGTCACAAATCAACTTGAGCTGCCTCCACTGGTGCTTGGTTGCATGCAATGAAAGGACCAGGAAATAGACTTCCAGAGGCAGACTAGGCACTTGTTTGCCGGCAAGCGAGATCGTTTCGAGCCGCTGCAAAAAGCGCTCCGGATCGTGTCCCACACA
>JBEKBP010000015.1:0-119654 GCA_050015335.1 Candidatus Acidiferrales bacterium
TGGTCCACAGACTTTAGTCTCCTGACCAGCAATGGGCTCAAGAATCGGCACCGCCGTTTCAACAACTTACAACCTCTGCGGTGACGACCCTTTTGGACCGGCACGGTTTTCAACGACTTAGCGACTTCGCCGCTGGCAAATGGAACGGCGGTAATCGTTTGTTGGTTCAGCCTGAGATGGGGGGCGGGCACTCTCCGTTGGTGAAGCGTGACCGGCGCTTGGGGCTACACGTTCGGCACTGGAAGCGGTTGGCGCTTCATCGCAGTCCAGTTAATTCCTGGACACTACACTAGTTATTTACCGTCACCGCCTCCGTAGCTGAGTGGGACACGTTCCCCGTCGCCGATGCAGCTGTCAGTGTGATCGGATACGTACCTGCCGGGGTCCCTGTCGATGTGCTCCCGCTGCCTCCACCACCACCTCCGCACGACCCCAACATCAACACCGCTACCACTGCCGACGCCAGCACGACCCACCGCGCCACTCGTCGTCCCGTCATGCCTGCCGCTGCCAGTAGCGCCCATAGCGCCAGCACTGCTGAGACCACCAGAGCTAAGCTTCCCAGCCATCCCACCGGCAACATCGGCCTCGTCAGCCAGGGCCGCACTACAGGCAAGCTCCCAGTCGCGGTCGTTCCGATCATCACGGTCGAAGACGCCGTGTGCGTTCCGTCGAGCGTCACCGTTGCCGGGTTAAACGCGCACGACATCGTAGCCGGAACACCTCCGCAAGACAGGTTTACCGTGTACGTCGCTCCGTTGATGGGCGCAACCGACAACGTCGCCGTCGCGGATTGCCCCGCTGTCACGCTCGCCGTCGTTGGTGATACCGATACGCTGAAATCCCCCGCCGCCGCATTCACCGTCTGGGTCAGCACCGTCGACGTGCTCGCCGCGTAATTCGTACTCCCGCCGTACTGCGCCGTGATCGAATGCGTCCCCGCCGTCAGCGCAGCCGTCGCAAACGTCGCTGCCCCCGCGTTTAGCGTTCCCGTACCGATCTGCGTGGTCCCGTCGAGGAAAGTCACTGTCCCCGTGATTGTTCCCGCCGTCTGCGAGGTGACCCCCACCGTGAAGGTCACCGATTGACCCACCGTCGACGGATTCACAGACGAGATGAGGGCCGTCGTAGTCGCGGGTTGCGAAACGGTGACCGTAACAGCGGCCGAGGTGCTCGAAGCAAAGTTGGTGTCGCCACTGTAGGTGGCGGCAATGGAATGGGCACCGCTCGTCGTGAGCGCCGTGGTGGCTAGGGTTGCCATGCCTGAGCCGTTCAGCGCACCGCTGCCGAGGTTCGTCGTACCATCGAAGAAGGTCACAGAGCCAGTCGGCACGCCACTGTTGGATTGGGGAGCTACCGTCGCCGTGAAGGTCACCGACTGGCCTGCGGTGATGGTTTTCGCTGACGGAACGAGCGTCGTAGTAGTCGCCGCGCCTAGCGAAACGTTCGCCGCCGTCGCGCCGCCATTCAAAAAAACTTCCATTAGGTAAGGACCTGCGCTATTGCCGGTGGCAGAAACGACCAGATCGGGATACCCGTCCCCATTCACGTCCGTCAGCGTCATTGCTGGCACGCTTACGACGTTCAAAACGGAGCTCGAGTTTGCTGCCGGGAACGTGCCGTCGCCATTCCCCAACATCAGGTAACTGGGAGTATTGCCGCAGCAGCCCCCCAGAATTACGTCCTGCTTGCCATCCTGATTCACGTCGCCCACGACGATGGCGGATGGGAAAGCGTCGAGATTATTGGGCGCGGTGATGGCAGCCTGAAAAGTGCCGTTTCCGTTGCCGAGCAGAACGACAAGATTCCCTGTAGCTTCGTCGGATTCCGTGCTGCCGATGAGGACGTCCGGATGGCCATCGTTATTTACATCGACGATGGCCACAGGACCCGGATAAAATGCGCCGGTATTGAGTTGCGATGCGGGTTGAAACGTACCGTTGCCCTTGCCGAGGTATAGAAAGGTTACCCCCGCGGTCGTGCTTCCAAATTGCGGCGGTGCGGTGACCACAATATCGCGATTGCCATCGCTGTTTACGTCAGCGGCGGCGAGATAGGTCAGGTTGGCTTCGAGGTCCACCTGCACGGCGGGCTGGAAGGTTCCGTTTCCATTATTGAGCATCACATACAGCCCAGTTTCCGCGGAATTGCCCGGGTTGGCTAGGAAAGCGATATCGGGCTCGTTGTCGCCATTGAAATCCGCGACGACCATGTTGGATACCGTGCCGGGAACCGAGTAGTCGGTCTCAAGCTGGAATGTGCCGTTGCCGTTGCCGAACGCGACCGAAATGATTCCGCCCTGCGCGAAGATGACGTCAGCCTTTCCGTCCCCATTTACGTCGGCGGCGGCCAGCGGTCCGGAGATACCAGCTATCTGTGTCTGTATCCCTGGCGTCTGGAAGGTTCCGTCGCCATTGCCGAGGAGCACGGAGAGTACCGGACCATTGGCGTTGGCATCGTTCATGACGATATCCGGATTGTTGTCGCCATTAAAGTCAGCGACCGCATAAAACGTGCCGATCCCAGTGAAGGAAGAGGGAAGGTAGGCGCGGCTGGCCCCGAAGGAGCCCTTCCCGTCATTCAATTGGGTCATGAACATGCTGTTGGTATTGATATCCGGGGCAAACAGGCCGCCGCCCGCGGTCCCCACGAATAAATCCGTGTGTCCATCGCCGTCCAGGTCCATAGCCTGAATCGACTGCGAGCCATACATAGAAGGATAGGATGCGCCGTAGTTGAACGTGCCATCACCATTGCCGTAATACACGTCGATGGTCAGGGCGTTCTTATTGGTGAAGGCGAGATCGGTTTTTCCGTCGTTATTGAAGTCGGCGGCAGCGACCCCAAATTCGAAGCTGGTGTTCGTGACGGGAAACACGGTTTGCGGTGCCAGCGTGAACGTGCCGTCACCGTTTCCGAATAAAATCTGACCACTGCTGGTGGCGATATCCTTATTGCCATCCCCGTTGAAATTTCCGGTGACCGCCACGACTCCTCCGGCTCCGAGCGGGCCTACTTTGCCGGTCTGGAACGTACCGTCGCCGTTGCCGAGCAGCACGGTCAATCCCGGACTGGAGCCGAGGGGGAGCTGCGGCAGACCCGTGACGACCAGGTCTAGCTTGCCGTCATGATTCACATCGTCGATGGTCACGTCACTGGCGGAGAACGCGACCGGAATCGTCGTGGGCGTCTGGAATGTACCGTCGCCATTGCCGAGGAAGATCGAAAGGCTCGCTGGATTCGCACCGGATAATCCGGAGGTGACCACGACCATGTCGAGAATGCCATCGCCATTCAAATCCGCGGTGCCGATGCTGGCGGGGGTTGCGTTGGCATTACCGGAGGGAACGGTCTGGTATGTGTTAGCGGAAATCAGCGTCCCTGTGTTGCTATAAATTCCTACAACAACGCCACTCGGGTAGATGAAGGCGAACCCTGTGTTGCCATTGGACGTCTTGGCCACGACAGCGGTCACCTGCGAGGCTATACCGATGGTCGTGTCGGGGCACCCATTGGGGAATTGGTCCGCCGTGGTGGTCAACCCCGCGATCGTGTGCAGATAGTCCTGATAATTGGGGGAATCCGAAACAAGTGTGCCAGTGCTGTCGAAAACGATCCGCGACAGCGAGCAATTGGCTTCGCGATGCAGATACGGATAATACGGCGGTTCGGGATCGGTGACTCCGTTAGTAGAAAAATGCTGTTTAGGGGGAGTGACGGTTGGCTGCCCTGGAACGTATGTTTGGGCATTGTTGATAAAAATAAGAATAAGACCAACTGCTGCAAAAAAGTTGCACGCGGTCAGGCTCAACAGCGAAACGACAGCTAGAACCAGCGCCACTGCTCTAAAAAAAACCCCAAATGACCAAGTCTTCGGTGAGAAATACTTCGGCATCATAGGTCTCCTCCCGAATTGTGAGTTCGCCACGGCAGATGTAGTGAACTCTGAATCTACCCCCGCTCTCAAGTGGTCAAGCATCTGAAAAAATAATCATTACGATAAGTCAGACCGACTGGGAGAGTTGACTCCTCGCAGGCCACTAGCCTCCGACCGTCACGTTGAAGCACACCTAGAAATCTGCAGAGCAAATCGATACCCCCCTCGCAATTGATTCGAGTGAATTACCGATTTCCGAATTCGATTATCGATTGGAATGTTTGTTCGCCGAACGACCCGGAACCAGACGGATTCGGACGCTACATACGGGAAACAGCAGAACGCCACTGACCAAAGCGCAGACGCTAACTTCACGGAGGTTCTCCTGGGTAGAGACCGCAACAGGCCTGGAAGATGCTATGAACCGCCTCAGGGAACTAACGCAGATGTTTCCCGCTGACTACTTCATTCTCGTTTGCGAGAACTCACACTTTATCGTTCCGTTCCGATGCCAAGGCTCCGAAAGGCAGAAATGTCTTATGTCTTAGTAAGATGAAACAGCTGCCATTTTCGTAAAACGATGTCTGAATCTCGAACTACGCAGCCGGAAGCCTTGATTAACACGAGGCGCAGCCAGCGGGTTGTGGCTCGAATCCGGGTACAGGTGCGGAGACGGAAGGCAAAGCCGAGTTGTCCGGGTCAGGACGGAGGAGGGAGCCAGCCAAGACGAGGTTGCCGTCGAGTTTACAGAGCCTGCGCCGCGCTTTTGGCGTATCGATTTCCCGCCTGCTGATTGGAAGCGGTTGGAAGATTGACCGGAAAATGCGGTCCTGTAGTATCGCGTACAGGGTGAAAGCGGCGCTGGAAATGGATGGCGTGATTTGACGCCCCGCATTGTTCATTTTCGCAACGACCCATCTTTGCCTAGGCTTTGTTGTTCTCGCAGTATTTCTTGAGCCGGGTCTTCACCCACCCGCCAAGCGCCATGTAATCGCGCTGGCCTAATAAATTAGTTCCGCCTCTTTAGGCGTTTCACCAATTTTCAGCAGTGAGTTCAGGCCTGCCTACTGTCCAGGCTGTCATACTGTTGTGCGCCGTCATAAGTTCCTCCTTTGCGTATCACAGTTCAAGAGCATCCTCAAATCAACCGACCGAATCCCCGCGACCATAAAGAGTGACCTTCCCATCCACCACGTTCGCCACGTAGCGACCCCCGCTGAGAAATTGCATCACCTTCATGCCCGAGTGTGCCATTTGTGCCCAACGGGATTTCGTATCAGGGTTCTGTTCCAGCCCACGAATGTTGTTCCCGTCGAACACGAAGTCCACTTCCCGCAAATGGCGCTTGGGAGTTTGGCGGACGGGGTAACGCTCTGTGCCTAACTCCACCACGGTGGCGTTCTCGATAAGGGCTTGCCGCCAGACCTCAATGAGTGTTTCCTCTAGAAATAATTTCATCGCACACGGAGCTCGGTGGTGGATTATATGCCCACCGGCACCACCAATGCGGTGCAGGAGGGAACGGAGAAGAAAACATGTTGAACGTGGAAATCAGATTTGTGATGCAAGGAAAGGAAGTGTCAGTTGGTTCTTTTGTTGAAGGCATCGTACGAGAGGTTCGTGAGGAAATCAGTCGGACTCTCCCCAAGCATGAACAACAGGATTCTGATTCTCTTGGGAGGGTTAACTCCGAGATGCCCCGTCAGGCTGTTTCGGTCCGCGAAGCGGCTCGGCTGTTGAGCATTTCCCCTCGGACGATCCACAACTACATTGCATCGAATGCGATTCGCACCGTTCGGGGGGGGCGAGTTCTCGTCCCGATGAAGAGCGTGAACGAGGTCGCATCCAGAGGAATCCCACACAGGCGCAATCAGAAGTCAACCGGCGAGCAAAAAGGGTGAAGCTCAATTTCCTTCGTTAACTCGAAAATTTGTCACACTTGTCACACTTTTGGGGTAGAAGCCCCGCTGTCGAGGGCTGAAATGCGCTGTAACGGATTGTATTCAGCCCACGCTAAGCGGTTGGAAAAACAGCAAGTTTGACAGTTTATCTGTAGTTTTTGTGCGGTCGGAAGTGAATCCACCCTCTCCGCCGTACCCATGTCTCGGGTCGGTCAACCCCAGAAGTGACACCGGGAAATCCAACGAGTGCCTCTCATTTGAGTAGCCGCTGACAAGCTCTAGCCCTTGCAATGAGGCGTTCTGAGAGTCGGTTGAAGATCGGGTGAACGAGGCCTTGCTGCTTTGAATGTTCTCCGATCGTCACCACGTGATCGGGCATAGCTTGGGCAATGGCTCGGAGATTGGTGAGCAATTCGTCTGGATTTAGATGTGCTTCGGCCGCTAGGCGCCGCCAATGTCTCGTAGCGATGTTCCGCAAAGCGGACTCTCCGCCGATCTTCATTGCTAGTTTCAATCCAATTGGCTGCATGCCGGGATACGGCAGAGCGCTTGCGAGATCATACAGCGGAGCTAATCGGGTTCGGGACTCAGCGCCCAAGAGTAGGGCGTAATTCTTGGCGTGTGCGTCGGGACCGGCGATGAACCAGTTGAAGGCGACGGCGGTAACGAAAGTGCGTATGTCTTCGCCGGGTGCGGTCGAAGTGTTAGTGAGGAGTTCGGTGATCGCGCGCGCGCTGGGACCACCGTCACTTTGATACTTTTGAGTGGGTGGAAGTCCTAGGGCCTGGCAGATGTCTTCCTGATGGACTCGGCGGATCGTACCGCCGGTGCGGACGCGGTCGTAACGTTCGATCACAATCGCGATTTCGTCTTTGAACCACCGAATCTCCGAGTTTGCGACCGGCAGCTGGAGGGAGCGCGCCAGTTCGAGGCAAAAGTGCTCGTTCTCGGCGTGCCCGTCGAATTCACCCGTTGGTGGTTTGAGAATATGTGTTGTGGGCGTTCGACCAGCGGGGACGCCCCAGCGACCTCTTTCAAGAAGCAGCGCGGTTTTTGGTTGGGCACCGGCCAAGCTGAACTGTCCTGTGTCATGGGCGATTCGCCATGCAGAATGATCTTGCCGCAACGTGCGGAGCCGGCCTGCGATACCGGCATCATCCAGCCATGCGACTTCCAGCGGCCCGGCTGATCGAACGGCATCGAGTCGTTCCGGCTTCACGAACTGGACTGCACCGGCGCAGTCTTCGCCTACATTTGAGATAAGTCCGAAAACATTTCTAGGCGAAACGTGGAATTTTCGCGCCCATTGTCCAAGCACAATTTCGTTGTCGGGAAGTAGGCCCCAAAGGAAGGGATGGATTTTTCGGTGTTCTTGTTCATCAGGTGACAAGGGCATGGATACAGACAAAGGATAGGCACCTGGTGACGCCAACCATTCTTCGGAATAGAGAAAGGTAAGTCGTCCGCCCTTAGCGTTCGTCACCGTTCCCATGACCAAGCCTTCCGCAACAGCAATAAGCTGTGTTGTCATTTGCGTGGCCTACGCGCCGCAGCGACGATCTCATCGATATCGACGATGCTTTGCGGTCTCTTCGATGGCCGCTGTTCCGATGTTGCCGCGGTCAAGGTTATGCGAAGAGCATCAAGGGTCCGGAGGACCAAACCAATTTCCGCGCGAGGCTTTCCTTTTTCGATCTCGACGAGCCAAAGGCGACTGACCCCAATCTTCTTGGCAAGAGTCGATTGGTCCAGTCGGAGTTTTTTGCGGGTGTTACGAATCAGGGCGCTAAGGTCCGCCGGTGTGCGAATCGTCATTTGGCTCTCTCCTGTAAGCGAGCGCTTACATAATAGCAAAGTAAGCGAACGCTTACAAAGACATACAGTCAGCGAGCGCTTACACCGAATCGTGTCTTGGCTGGATCAGCCGGACCCACGATGATTGAGTGAGGGTCGCGGGGGAGCGCAATCAAGCGCCAGACGGGCTGCGTCGGATTATCACTTACTTGCTCAAAATCATCTCGAGCGGATTTTTCGTAGTGGGCGAGAGTGTCCCCACTCTGTCCACGACACATGCGAAGGCGCGCATTTCCGGTCCTGATATCCCGGCCAGAATCAAGTGCTCCGACCTTCCGCTACGATGTAACCAAGTGCTGAGTAACCAGCTAACCGTTTCTTGTACATCCGAGCAAGCATGGGCACCAGCAAATCAGCGTAGTCGTAAACGAGCACCTCCTTCTTATTCTCATGAAGACGATGTAGTCGGCCTACATACTGTTGGAGTGTTCCTTTCCATGAGATCGGCATCGCAAGAAATAACGTGTCAAGACGAGCATCATCGAAACCTTCGCCGAGATAGCTTCCTGTCGCCAGAATCAGGCGTGGTTCATCCGGGGAGACGAGTGAGAGGGCCTCGATGACTTGCTTTCTTTGTCTTACCCCCAAACCGCCCTTCAACACAACGATGTGCTTGCACATCCCGCGCAGACGTCCGGCGAGGTAATCGAGATGTTCTTTCCGGCTCGTCAAAACAAGCGGCGAACGCCCATTAGACAAAACTTGGAGACAATCAGCCAACAAATCACTCTGTCCGGAGATTCGCCAATTGTCGAAAACACAGCCATTTTAGGATGGCAATTAAGCCTTTACTGTCAGCAATTTATAGATGGAACCTGGATTGCTTTCTTCATCACGACTCTCATTCGGCAAAGCCTGAAGCGAATGAGAGTCAATCCACGGCGACGCTGGCCAGGCAGCAATTGGGCCCAGCGGTTCAATGAAGCAAGAAGGCGACGTCGGGAAGGAGAGTCATGGCCACGGCAGCGACGTCGGTCCGAACCGAGGAACTTTATCCGGGGAAGCCGAATTCCCCGGCGGGCGATTTCAAGGAGCGGTTAAAGCGGAAATTTGCTGGGCAGCATGAGGCCGTGCAGTCAATTGTCGACCTACAACTGGTATTTTGTGCACAGTTAGACCCTTCCCGGTCGGCCAGTCTGAAACCTGCAGTGAGGCCGACGGGCATGGGGAAGGCGCGCGTGGTGGAAGCGGCGCGGCGGAAGTGCTGAGGCCACCGGGGGTTGTGTGGATTTCTCCGCAAACAACGGATTACGACTGGCGCCGAGGTTGCGACGCATCGCGAAATTCGCTTCAAGCGTAGGAAGCCTGCATGCTCAAAATTGACAAATCAGCGAATGGTCGAATCGTTTTCGCCCTTAGTGGACGCATAGAGGCAGAAGACATCAAGCAGCTGCAACAACTCCTTGCCTCGGAGGCAGCTGGAAAACAGTTGGTTTTGAATTTGAGGGACGTGACGCTCGTCAACCAAGACGCTGTTAAATTTCTTGCCCGCTGCGAGGCCGATGGCATCATGCTCGAAAATCGTCCTGCCTATATCCGACGGTGGATCGAGCAATCAAAAAGTGGTACGAGACGCCGGCGAATGCAATGAGAGGCTTTGGATTCCTGGGTGACTGAAAATCTATCGGAATGGGAGGGCCGCTTCCCAAAAGGGATTACCGGTGGTCAACACCTTTTGTCGAATGGAGTTGGAATGAAAGAAAGCTTGGTCATCAGCAAAACCAAGCGGAGCTCCATCGATGAGCTCGCGGCGTCCGTTGGACGATCCAGCGAACTGAACTCGTTGCGCACTGCCCTGCAGGAAACCAGAGAGAGGTGCCCGGCACTTGAGCCCTGGTTGCGGCAGGGGGCACACCGAATCATCGAGCATCTCTCATCCTCAAAAATGAGGACATTTGTACCTACGCCATCGACCGGGGTTAGTGCTCCCCCATCTCAAAGAACGTTGGATAACGGTAGCAGCCGTAGGGCCGGGTTCGATTCCATTGGTCGTTCATACTTTTTGTGAAGAAGACGACGAGAGAAGTTATTCGTGTCATCTCTGCTCCCGCCGCCGAGTCCCACGAGAGGAGAGACATCCGGGCTATCGCGGAAAAAGGGACCAAGAAGCTGATGCCTCGGACACCCCCGCGGTTTTTGATTGGAGGGAAGCCGAAATAGGCTAGTTCTATCGGCCAACGAAAGAGCCCGTTACGATGCGCCTAGCTGAATTTCCTGAATGCTGAGATCTGGGCTGCTCTGCAAGAAGTAGGTTGCCGCCCGAAGAAGAGCAACGATGACGACCAGAGTCGTTACCTTGACAAATCGAGAGCAGCATCATATATCGGGACGCCCGTTGAATCGGTTTCTTTGAACGGAGGAACGCATGGACGTGGCGAGAGGGGCAGGAATTATGTTACTCGCGGGTTTCCTGTTGAGCGGGGGAGAGCATGCACAGAATCTGGCCAGTAACACGGAATCAGCCGCCGAGCTCCCCAGAGATGTCTATCCCGACTCCAGGGATCGCCTCCCATTACCGAAACGTGATGATATGGACCAATACGGTAGAACGATTTTCGACCGACTTATCGGTGGGAAACGGCTACCTGCGACCGTCCACTCTATCCGACTCTACAGCCCAGTTGCGAGATCGCTGGAAGAAACTGATCATTACCTTAACTTCGAAACTGGATTGCCGGCTCAGCTTGTTGAGATCGCGATTTTAGTGACGGCGCGCGAGGTGGACTGTCAGTATGAGTGGACCCAGAATGAACCGCGCGGGCGAGATCCCGGCAATCCGCACCATATCGACACGGCCATCATCGACATCATCAAGTACGGCAAGCCAACAGCCGGGCTGGGCGAGAAGGAACGCGCCATCATTAACCTTGGGCGCGAAATGATTGGCGATAGGAGAGTTTCGTCAGCGACTTTCGCACTGGTCCTCGGCTTATTCGGCCGCAAAGGAACCGTGGATTTGGTTGAGCTGATGGTCAACTATTCCGCAGCCGCCATGGAACTCAGTGCTTTCGACCAACAGTTGAAGGAGGGGCAAGACCCGTTGCTTCCCGCTAGACCAAAGCACGAATAAGCGGTTGTCACAGCTTCAGTTTCTCTATCAAAGCACTTGGTATATCTCCCTTGTGCTTCGCACAAGGTCGATACGCCCCGAATGCCACCAACTTTGGGAAGATTAAGGTGAATAGGTGAATGCAGCTTCCACCCACCTTCTTTTTCGTCTTGCTTTTAGCGAGAGAACTCAACACGAGCGGAGTCTACTGCGCGTTCGGTATGTTCAATCAAGTCCAAATGCTAGCAGCACGTTACCAGGATACGCCTCGCCTGGGCCTGGATTCGCAAGATATCCCGAGCCCACGAAGAGCATGCCCCCAGCGATCGTTGGCCCGGCTGCACCCATTGACCCCCCAGTCCCTGGGACACCATTTACCGAGTCAAACCTTCGAACCGTGTTGTATTTCCAAATAACTGCTCCAGTCGTGGTTGAAAGGGCTCTCAAAATTCCGTCCCAGCCACCCGTGAAGAAAATCCCGGGAATGGTCGAACCAGCTGCTGTTTGTCCATACGAACGCGGGCTGCCCGAGGAGTCCGGACCTGGCAGCTCAAATCGGGTTAACCATTGACGCTGCCCTGTTGATAGCTGGACAGCAGCCACGCCGCCTATCGTGAGCGGGAAATACGCGCTACGCTCATCCGCCGCTCCGCCAAAAACAATTAGCCCCTCTGCAGATGGCGGCGTGTCCGCTAGGTTCGTTTTCCATAATAAAGCTCCTTGATGGTCCGGATCGTGCGCCAGGACATTTCCGCTCTTCTGTGCCGCCACGATAATCTGGTGGCCATTAGGTAAAGTCCGTAAAATGGGCGAACTGCCAAAATCATAATCGGGCCCTAGATTCTTCGGGCAGTTCTCCGACCCACCAGCGTCGCAGCCCCTTATCCAAACGTCCCCATCAGTGTCTTGGGCGGACCACAGTATTCGGCCACTGTTCATATCCAGAGCCATTACCGAGTCCGAGTTCCCAGCAGCAGGCTCGGTGTAGCTATCGCCGGTGCCGACATACAGGGCGTGGCGTTTTGCATCGATTGTGGGGGAATCCCAAACTGCCACGCCCGCGGGTCCCCAGAGCTGTGTTCCCAAGGAGTTTCTCTTGGTCGGTGCTAACGGCTCAGATATCGTATAGGTCTTCCAGACCTGCCTTCCCGTTGTTGCTTCCAAACGGACAACGCTGCCACGAAAGGTGCAGCAGGGATAATGCATGTCTGAGGCACGGCCTTCCTCGGAAGAGGAAACCGGAACATAGAGAGAGTTGCTGTAGAGCTTGGGAGCACCGGTGATGTGGGCCAGTGGATGGTCGTCGATACGAGTTTTCCATAAAAGCCGGCCGTTTTCGGCATCGACGGCATAAACGTTGGCTTTCATATCCCCGAAGTAAATTGCGAACTTCGCTGGACCATTGCCTCTTGGGGAGCCAATACTTATAGCGGTGTGAACGCCCGGCCCAGCCCGAAAGGACCAATAGACGCAACCAGTGGCGGCATCGAGGGAGTAAACGTAGCCGTTATTACTTCCAACGAATACACGTCCTGAAGCAATTGTCGGTTGGCTGAAAGCGATCCCATTTGGAAAGCCGAAGGCCCACTTTAATTTCAATCTTCGCACCTGATCTGCAGATATACCCGCATCCTTTGCTTTTTGGAATCGAGTATTTGCAGGATCCACTCCCCAGCCATTCCAGATCGGACCAGCAAACGGATCCGCAAGGCGAGGATTTGAAGCGCAGTGGTTTGACATCGAAGTGGCATCACTAGCCATCCCCGTCCCGAACGCCTGGGAACTGAGGGATTCTGCGATGCTGCGCTTCTCGACATCTGATAAACCGCGCGCCTGTCCGCTCATTGAGCCGATGGTCAGCGCGTTTAATATTTCCTCTGGCGGTAGCTTCTTCAAGGCTGATCGATCGGGCGCTCGCTGCCCACCACTAGCGTTTACGTGGCAGATCGCGCAATGCTGCTCGAATAGTCGTAACCCAGTCATGCTGTTACTCTCAAGCTCAGGGATCGTTTCCAGGCTGCCATTCAACACTCGAGTCTCGGTCGCCTGGATCTCTACCGAAGATGTCTCAACCGTCTTGAAACCTACAGCTTCGAATTTCACACTGTAGATTCCAGGGATCAGCAAATCACACTTGTAAGCGCCGCCCATCCCCGTCGCAGTGGTGCGTCGGTAACTTGTGTTAAGACTGGTCAAGGTGATGGTTGCATTGGGAACCACTGCGCCGGAAGAATCTCTGAGAATCCCGGTCAACGCACCGGTCGATGACGACTGGCTCCAGAGCGAGGGAACGAACAGTACGGAGAACAAAAACAGCAGTGCACAGCTTAAATTGAAAATGCCGCCCGACGACCGCCTGGGAATATCGGTCATATAATAAGGATCTCTATGGGCCGACAGTCCGATCGCACTCATGATCTGCACGCCCCTTGTATCAGTTTAGCGTTGTGAGAGTCTTGCCGCCGCTCGATCAAGTGGGACCTCAGGATTCTGTATTTCATTTCAGGGCATCTGTTCAGATTAACGAATTACAGTGAGTTGATTGCTCTGGCATCCTCGGCTGATGCCTATTTTTCTGCGATCGCTCGGGCGGCGCCCGGCTGAGGCAGCCCCTTTTCTTTAGTGCAAGGGTACTGAATTCCGCCGGGTTGGGCCCTCCCAACCGGTTTCCCTTTCATGAGTTGAATCCCATCCCTCGCCATAAATGATGCTATATCGACACGATTTCTACAGCATGCCCCGAGACCGAGTTGCTCACAGGGGATTGTCTTCGGGATGGAATATTCTCCGTTATCCATGCACGCCGCTTCTCGCGCGGGTCCAGGCGATGCGCCTCCCGGGAGCATGTTTCCGTCCGCTATTGACAGCACCGTTCCATCGCGGCACGCGTCCCAGATCAGCCCCTTGTTTCACGGTGTTCTCTCCATTCCCCGTTTCAACCGGGGCCCTTTTCATTTTTCACCCGTCACGCAAACCTAGAACAGGAATAAAGCACCGGGAAACTGTTGTTTTTGAAGCCGAAGACTGTGTCCTCAGGGCGGTGTGCCTCTGGGGGACAAGCCTAAGTTCTACCGCCTGCCTGTCTCTGGCAGGTGCCATGGTCGCATGGCAAATGATTCCTGCTAGAACCAAATAGACCCCAGTCAATTGGTCGGACTGGAAGGAATGTCCTGCCGTGTTTTTATCTGAAATAGTTGCGGCCGTCATCCGTCTACAGAGATAGATGAACGAAGCGCTGATCGTCGACGCGATCGATCACGAGCAAAACCGACCAATCGCAGAGGTGGTCAATCTCGAAAAGGGTCCGAGCGAGTCTTCATCGCAGACGTGCGCCCGATGAGAGGGAAGCCGAGGACATTTTGCAGGAAGTCTTCTGCGAGCTGGTAGAAGCCGAGCGCATGATGAAACCGATCGAGCGGTTGGGTGCGCAGCCGAGCGAAGCAAATGATGCCGTGCGAGTCCTCAATCAATCTGCCCGTTTTGCGGCGCCAAGCCGATCGTCGGCGCATCATTGCGGCGCGAGGGCGACGGCGCGACAAAATCGCAGAATTTATTGCCCGGCCTGCGGCGAGAAACGCAAGCCTCAGATGACTTTCTGCTGGGCGCCGGAAATTGCGCGTGTGCGCGCGGACGTCTGCGACACATGCCACACCCATCACCTATCTAAAGGGCATCGACTTGACCAAGATCGGGCTGGCAATCCCCATTGTCGATGAGCTGGCAACTATCTCTCTGGACTTGTGGGCACGCTAGTACGGCTACAAGAAACTGCAAATAAACCTGTTAGGATCCTAATCCGACAGAGTGGAGAGCGCCGCTTACTTGCCTTGCTGTTTGCCGGCGGTCTCTTCCTGCTCGTCTTCACCCATTCGCCAACTGGAATCGGGGTTGTATTCCTTCATGGCTTTGGCAAGAACATCTGTCTTCCTGCCGAGGTCCTTCTGATACACGACGCCATCTTCGTCAACGATGAATGTCATCACGCCCGACGACCTGTATTCCGCCGGATAGGCGACAAAGGCGAAACCCTCGGTCATTTTTCCGTTTACGATGTAACTTTTCGCCCCGCCCGCGGCATTTTTTCCCAGCCCCGTCAGGACGTGGTAGTAGTAACCGCGGTAAGGAGTGGGAGCACCGTTTCGACTCTGGGCGTAACCTTCGGCAACGGCCGACGCCACCAGCGGTCCGATGGGGCTCTTCGGCTCGCCATCGGCGACTTTCCAATACAGGCCGTTGTGCTGCCCTTCATCGCTGAAAATCTTCTGGGCGTACTCGTTGTGCTGCGTGGCGTAGTATTCTTTTTCCGCCGCGACCAGTTCCTTACAGACATGAATGGCCGACATTTCATTCTGGCCAATTCGCCTGTATAGGATTTCTTTCTTGCCCGCATCGGTGTCGAAATACCACGAATTGCCGTTTTTCATGAGCGGAACGGGCGTGGGCCAATTCTCAGGGCCGATGTATAAAGTAGTGGTTCCATCCGGCTCTCTCACCAGGCGGTGCATTTCCTGATATTTCTGGACGAAATTAGCGCGGGTGTTGGCGTCCTCGGTGTCGTCTCCCGACGAGACAATTTGCTTCCCATCAGGTCCGAGGATATCGAGTATCGATTTTTCGTCGTTGCTCTGCAAGGCCGCGACGAGCGCATTGCTCGCTTCTTCCGCTGACGAAAAGGTCTTCTGGCCCTGTTGCTGCGCCATGGACCAGGAGGGAAATCCACCCGTCAGAAGGATAGCGACAGCGGTCCACTTAAGAAGATCGGCCCAATGGAAACTATAGAATTTCTGCTTCGCTCGCCGCATATAGCGTCTCTCCTTGCTAAATTTCAAGATCGATCAGGGACCTAGGTTACCGGCGTCCGCCGCCGCGGGCTCCACCACCGCCACGAAATCCTCCGAGACCACCACCGAAGCTGGCGCTTCCGCGTGAGGAGAAGCCCCTTGCCTCTCCGCCATTGCCGTAGCCGCTCAACGCGCCCGAGCGGACTCCGCTCTGGCCCCGGGGCTCGGCGTATCCTCGAGCAGCTTCGGTGCTATCACCGAAGGGTCTGGCTGTTGCGCCGGGAGCGTTGTAGAGTCCTCCGCGGCCGCCTAAGTTCCCATTGGAAGGTCTGCCCCCCGCATTTGCCGGCCCACGAAATCCTCCCCTTTCTCCATTAAACCGGCCGACGCTTCCTCCGCGATAGAAATTGTTACGGTTGTAGAACGTAGTGCTCCGGGAGAGGTACCTGTCGTGGTTATAAAGCACGGCGTGGTTATGCCAATCGAATCCCCAATGGGGCCAGCCCCAACCAAAACCGCCGAAGAATCCGATCCCGAAACCGATGCCAAACGAGAGGTACGGGCCGCCAAACCAGATTCCAGGGTATGGGTACCACCCAGGCCATGCAAGCAGGGGATCCCCGTAAACCAACCACGGATCGTATGCGGGGACGTAGACGACATCGGGGCTCGCAGGCTCAATGGTGATCGTCGAGTCCTGTGTCGCAACGGTTTGTTGCGGCGTGGTCTTCAGGTTGCCTGCGGCTTGCGCCCGCTGGCGCATCACCTGCACGGCATCCATCACGTCCTGTTGCTGGTTATAGTAGGCGTCGCCCAGAGACGACGTCCAGGAGAGGTTTTTGTCCATGTTCCCCAGCACGGATGGAAATGCGGTGAGCGCCTTGACGCTCGGGTCCCAGGGTTGTTGATCCACCGCCTGAGCCAAGGCGTCGCCCTTCAGGTCAGGATGCGATTGCACCCACCTGTCGGCCTCGACGACCTGCTCGGGAAACGTCGACGCCGCGAGGATCTGAGCTACAAGAGAATCGGGATATAGCGCGATCGGAGCGACTAGCTGCTGCAACTGCTCAGGAGTCTGTTGCGCGTAAGGCGGGGCCGGTGCGCCCTGGGTGGGCTGGGGCGGCTCTTGCGCAGGCTGGGGTGAGGTTTGCGTGTCTTGATAGGCCGTCAGGTTTTGAGGCCATGCGGCGAGTAACAAGGCTGAGGACAACAGATACACCAAGAGTTGCCGGCCCAACAGAGGCCCTGAGCGTCCCGTGCCACCACTGAAAATCTTCATGTTTGTGAACCTCCTTGCACCGTCTTCGCAGCAGGCCTCCAATACATCTGATGACTAAAAGACGCTTTGGGTTATAAAAAAGATTCGATTCATTTACCGGCTTCCGTGTTGCAGAATGCCTGCAGACGGCGGGCGATCTATCGAAATCCTTGCTATTGCCGCTTGTGTGAAACGCCATAGCCAATCGCCGCCTTTACTCTTGCGGGGGACGCCGACCGATGCCGAAGCGGTAACCGCGATCCGCTCCTCTCTGGCGTAGACGACGAGGCGCCGCTCTCGCAGAAAACCGACCAGTGTCAATCGTCGTTGGCGCGCCAGTTGTACCGCGAGACTCGGACGGCGCTGACACCGACGCCGGCAGCGGAATATGGTCAGCGGTGGCGGTGGGTAGGAGATCGCGCAAAAGGCGATCACCGCGGGCAAATACCTGACCACTGAGTGGCACGCGACCGTCGAGGAGTGCCCAACCGATAACCTTGTCCACGGCATTGTGTCTGCCGATGTCTTCGCCCAAGACGAGCAGTTCGCCGCCCGGGGCGAAAAGCGCCGCCGCGCGTAATCTCGGCGGCAACTGGCAGAGAATTTCGGGATCGAACAGTGATGCAGCTTCCGGCCCACAGGAGCCTCGCCGGCGGAGTTGTGCGATGGACGCCTTCCCACATGCACCGCAGGCCGACCCCACAGAAAATCTTTGCGGCGCGTTGTTCACCGAAAGGCGCACGCTGGGATCAAGGGTCACGCGCACGAAATTTGTGTGCCGGGCACTCTCCTCTGGCATGCGAAGCGCCACCAAGTCCTCTGGTCGGGAGATGATACCCTCGGTAAACAGAAAGCCAGCCACGAGTTGCTCGTCGTCTCCCGGTGTGCGCAGAGTTTATGTCGAGGGAATACCGTCCGGTGCGCATCCCCAGCGGCTCTTCGGCTGCCAGGCAGTCTTCGACACGCGTGGCTTTACCGTTCTCCCACCCAATCACCTGAGTGAGTTCGATGTTGCGAAGTCTTTGGGCCATCGATAAGAGATCGATCTAAGGGTGACGATGCGGTCCGCAGAGCACGGAAGTTTCGATTTACGCGAGCGCCCCCTGGCATCCCTTTCTCTTCTTAGCGCCACTGGGGGGCGTGAGCAGGTTTCGATAGACCGTCGCGTCGGGTTAAGTGGGCTCGCGCTTGTGGTAGGCTCAGCGAGGAAAGGGAACAGGCTGGTCACGTCGATCTCTCACGGGGAGGCTTCATGAAGATTGTCATTCTTGACGGCCACGCAATAAATCCTGGCGACCTGAGCTGGGATGCCCTGCGGGAGCTCGGCAGCTTGGAAGTTTTTGACCGCACTCCTGAAAATGCAATCGTGCTCCGGGCGCGAGAGGCCGAGGTCCTGCTAACCACCAGAGCACCTCTTTCGGCGCAAACACTGATGCAGCTTAAACAACTCCGTTACGTAGGCGTAATGTTTACCGGTTACGACGAGATTGATCTAAAAGCTGCGCGGGAGCGCAACGTTCTTGTCACGAATGTCCCAACCTATGGAACCGCGTCGGTAGCCCAGCTTGTTTTCGCGCTCCTTTTAGAACTCTGTCATCACGTGGCGGTTCATAGCGCAGCGACTCACGCGGGAGAATGGTCGCGATGCCCGGATTTCAGCTTCTGGAAAACGCCCTTAGTCGAGTTGCAGAATAAGACCATGGGTATCGTTGGCTTCGGCCGGATAGGGCGCCACGTGGCCGAGATCGCCGTGGCAATGGGAATGCGCGTGATTGCTGCCGACGCGGGCAGAAGAGACGCTCCGAACTGGCCGGGGTTCCGTTGGGGCGATGTCGATGAGCTGATGACGACCGCCGATGTGGTCAGTTTGCACTGCCCGCTGTTGCCGCAAACTCGCGGAATGATCAATGCTGCATCTTTGTCCAAGATGAAGCTGGGCGCATTTCTCATCAACACCTCGCGAGGACCGCTCGTTATCGAGCATGATCTCGCAGACGCACTCCATCGTGGACACTTGGCAGGCGCGGCCGTTGATGTTCTATCCAGCGAGCCGCCATCGCTCGATAATCCTCTGCTGCACGCAAAAAACTGCATCGTCACACCCCACATCGCCTGGGCGACAAAAGAGGCGCGCATGCGCTTGATTGAAACGGTAGCGGCTAATCTACGTGCCTTTATCGAGGGCCGACCTGTCAACGTGGTCGACTAAATCACATGGAATCCCGCGCTCGCTGACAGGCTTCCAGCTAGGAAGATAGGGAGCTTCGCTTCCCAGACTGTCCAGGACAAGAAGTTATCTGTCTTTATAAACACTTTCAACGCGCTGAGCACCGTTTTTGCCCATGATTCGACTTTATAAACACGGCTCTTCATCGAAAGAAGCCCGCCGTGCTCGATCCCTCAGGTCGCTGTCCAGATGTTGCTTCCATTGGGACCGAAGTTGCTCGGCAAGTTCTTCTGCAAACATATGAACTCCTTCCGCCTCGGTTGCTTCTTGACTCTGTCGTCCATCGTCTGCTTTCCCGCGTAGATAAGCAGTGTCGCCAGTTTGGAATTGCAGGAAGTGACACACGTCGCGATTTGACGTGACAGAGGGAGTCCCGCAGGATCTTCTTGGGGAATCTAAGCTGGTTTTGCCCTACAGACCGATCCCTCCAGATTCTGGAGGCTGCCACCCTGACCTTGACTCCTAATACGGCTGGACGCACACCTCTGTTCATCGTGGGTGCTGCACACGCGCTCAATTTTCTGCTGGAACCACGACGTTGCAAAGCAACATTAAGGTTTTGGAGTCCGGAGTCATGCGATCGGCCACGGGCAACTCTGCGGCGAGATTGGAACCCGTGTGCCTCGTGGCTCGGAAGCGGTGAAACGTGGGCGTCCAATCGCCAGAATGCGGCAACGAATTGGGTGGGTATTGACTTCGGATTGAGTCTTGGTATGCTTTTTCTAGTGGCGGAGGAGTTCGCCCTCTAACCGCTGTCCTGAAGCCGGACAGACGATGACTCCTGACAGGGTTCCTGTCGCGGAGTCATGTCCCCGGCAACGAACCCAGAACAAAAGTAGAAGCGAGGACTGACATGCAAAATGTCTGGGGACTAGCTTCCTTGTGGGTCGGGTTGGCGCTACTCGCAACCCTCCTGGCGATTTGGTTCAAGATCTCCACGGCGTTGACAGAAATCGTCGTTGGGACCGTCGCTCAATTGATCATTGGTGCCCTCGTTGGCACCAAAGGCCTGGGTGCGAGTTCCGAATGGATAACGTTTCTTGCTGGGACGGGTGCCATCGTCCTGACATTCCTCGCCGGTGCGGAACTTGATCCGGTGATTTTCCGAACGAAATGGAAGGAGGCGATGGTCGTAGGTCTCGTAGGCTTCCTTGGGCCGTTCTTCGGTTGCACGGCCGTTGCGAATTACATCTTGCATTGGACGGTCAGATCGAGCTGGCTCGCGGGCGTGGCGCTCTCCACAACATCGGTCGCGGTCGTTTACGCCGTGATGCTGGAACTCGGATTCAACAAGACGGACTTCGGGAAAGCGATCCTGGCGGCGTGTTTCGTCAATGATCTCGGGACCGTCATCGCGCTGGGCCTGATTTTTTCGCCCTTTACGATTCGGACTCTAATCTTCGTTGCCGTAAGCATCATCGTGTTTTTCATCCTGCCGTTCCTGACGCCGCGTTTCTTCAAGCACTATGGCGGTCGGGTGTCCGAGCTGGAGGCGAAGTATCTCCTGTTCTTGCTATTCGCAATGGGCGGGTTGGCCGTATGGGCCGGAAGCGAGGCGGTTCTTCCCGCATACATCATCGGAATGGTGTTGGCGGGCACAGTCGGCAAGGACCACGCTCTGGTCCGGCGCCTACGGACGCTCACTTTCGGATTGCTCACTCCGTTCTACTTCATTCGGGCGGGCTCCTTTGTATCGGTGCCTGTTTTGATCGCGGCTCCGCTTGTATTCGCAACCCTATTTGGCACGAAGATGATATCCAAAATCGTAGGTCTGTTTCCTACGGTGAAGGCATTCAAATATCAACGGGAGGAAGGTCTTTACTACACATTGATGATGTCAACGGGACTCACTTTCGGCACGATTTCAGCACTGTTCGGCCTTAGCCACGGTGTCATCAACCAAGCACAGTATTCTCACTTGGTGGCAACGGTCATTGCCAGTGCCGTAATACCGACGATGTTTGCCAATGCATGGTTCATGCCGCGACATTTGCTCCCAAAGACGGAAACAGAGTTTGCCGCGAAGGAAGTCAGCGCCGTCACTACGGACTAAGACTAAGGAGGAACAATGGCGGGCCACAGGAACTCTCAATTCAAGAAGATCCTCATCGGGTATGATGGCTCTATCCAATCAGACAAGGCGGCAGAAAGAGCTCTCGCACTTGCCCAATCGTTGGACGCCAAGGTACTTCTTTTCGCCGTCGCCCGCCCACCGGAACCTGCGACAATGGTCGAAGTCGACGCCATGCTCGATAACGCGCGGGAGCATTTCGAAGAGCAGTTCAAGAAAATCATCCAGCGTGCGAGAGACTTAGGTGTTGAAACGCAAACCGACATCGCTGTTGGCCACCCCGTGGAACAGATTGTGCATCGGGCGGAGACCGATCACGTGGACCTGATTGTAGTTGGGCGGCGTGGCAAGTCGAGGTTCGAGAGGATGCTGGTTGGGTCCACTGCTGAGAAGGTGCTTCGGTATGCTCATTGCCCGGTGATGGTGGTTTGCTGAATGGTTCGGGAAAAAACGGGAGCGCTTCACGACGTTCCGCGCCATGCCTACAAGGGAGGGGCTCGTTAGGTCTTTATGAATAAATACCTGGTGGTGGGGATGGGAGGTTTCATCGGCGCGATCGCGCGATTCTGGTTGGGTGGATACGTCAGCGACCGCATGGGATCACGATTCCCTTACGGGACTTTTGTGATCAATTGCACGGGCTCGTTCTTGATCGGATTCATCCTCACCCTCCTGGCGGAGAGGACGCATTGGAGCCCGAACTGGAGATATTTGATACCCATTGGATTCATCGGGGCTTACACGACATTCTCGACGTTCGAGTATGAGACGTTTCGCAACGTCCAGGATGGCGAAATACTCATCGCAGGCCTGAACGTAATTCTGAGTGTCGTCGTGGGCTTTGTTTCGGTGTGGCTGGGTGTGATTGCGGGAAGAACGATCACATGAAAACTGATGTTGCTCAGGAAAGATTGCCCTTTGCGCGGATTGCAGTCAAAGGGAGTTGCCTGTCTGCGCCGCTGTCAGGCATTTCCAGGATTCGTTGCCGCGCCAATGGCGAGCGGAAGGACAGACGCGGCTATGTAATTTCCACGCCTGGTTGCTCGCCAAGTCCGCACCGGCGGAAGTGGCCGCCGCGCTATTTCTCGACGCGCTGGGACCAAAGAATGGGACACGGGATTGGCATCTCCGTCCTTCTGCATTTGCTTGTAAAAAGATTCGCGAGGAAGAGTTGGCGAGACTGAAAGAGGTCATGAAAGAGCCGGCGTGCCCGCCCCCTGGCGCTGTGGCTAGAGCAACATGCCACATTCTCCCTGCGTCACATTCAACGGGCTGAAGAACCGAGTGCCAGCACCTTTGCAAGAGATGGTCGAAAAGACTGCGAATTAAGAATGAAGCGGACCTCGAGGCAGAATTCGGAGAGTTTCTTCAACCGGACGACAGGGTGAACATACGAGAGGCGGTGTGCTGGGACGGGCCGCTGGAGTTTCTCGTCGCTCAAAGAGGAATCTTGGACTAGGAGGAGTCATGCTCAAAGCTGGGCCTGCTAAGAAAGTCAGCATATACGTTGGGGAAGACCATCAGTACCACGGACACTCGCTGTACGCAGCAATTCTCGACTTTCTGTTCTATCGGGGTATCTCCGGAGCAAACGTCGTGCGCGGCGTCGCCGGATTTGGCGCCGACCACCACATGCACACGATGCGTATCGAGCGGCTGACCGAGAATCTTCCCATGAAGATAGAATTCGTCGAATCGCCGGAGAAGGTCGAAGAACTCTTGCCCAAGCTGTATGAGATGGCGGGCACGGGAATGATTGAGATTCAGGATACAACCGTGGTGAAGCCATCCGAGGTGTCCAAGAAAAGAGCGCCGCAGCCGACGACTCCGCCTCTTAGGCGCGAAGGAAAGGCCAAGCTCATGCGGATCTTTATCGGCGAAAACGATAAATGGAATGACAAGCCTCTACACAGAGCGCTCGTCGAAAGCATGCGTGCGAATGACATCGCGGGCGTCACCGTTTACCAGGGAATTCTCGGTTATGGGGCCAACCGGCGCATCCACAAGGAAGGAACGCTTCATCTCTCACACGACCGGCCAATCATGTTATCGGTGGTCGACAACGAAGAGAAGCTTCGCGCTTTCTCCCCGATTCTCGATGCGATGGTTCAACAAGGCCTCGTTGTTCTCTCCGACGTGGACATCATTAAGTACACGCATAACTACCAAGAAGAGGAAAGAAGGAAGGAGGCCCAACCATGAAGCTCTCTGGCAGCGCCAAAATGCTGCGCATCCATTTCGGCGAAGATGCCAAGTGGAAGGACAAACCTCTCTACCGCGCCATTGTCGAGAAATGCCGCGAGCTGGATATTGCCGGAGCTACGGTCTTCCGGGGCATCGAAGGATACGGCGCCAGCACGCTGATTCACCGTTCTCATCTTCTGTCGTTTTCCTCCGACGCACCCATTATGGTCAGCGTGATCGATTCTGAGGGCAAGGTAGAAAAGCTGATTCCGTACCTGGACGAGATGGTGGATCAGGGACTGATTGCCATGTCGGAGGTCGAAGTCATCAAATACGTACACCAAGGTGGCACGCATGTGTTGTGAGTTGCCGGCGAGTCCAGAGGCAGCTAGCAGAAAATGACGGAAACCGCACCGGGTGGCAGCAGAACGCGCCACCTGAGATGCAGGGCGGCAGTTAGTCCGCCGCGAGACCAATGCCACGCGAAGCGCGCTCAACGCAGCGCACGCAGACGCGGGCCCACGGCAGGGCTTTGAGGCGGGCATCCGGGATGGTCTCCCCGCAAGACTCGCACGTGCCATAGTCGCCCTTTTTGATCCGCGACAGTGCCGCTTCAATCTGTCCGAGTGTCCGGCGCTCGCGCTGGAGCGTGGCAATGGCCATATCTTTACTGGCGGCGTCGCTTGCGAGAGCGGCCTCGTCGTCGGGCTCACGATCAATGTAAACATCACCGAGGCGATCGTTAATCCGGGCGCTGAGTTCGTCGCGCTGCGCGATCAAGGCTTTTTCAACTGCTTCGTACTTCCGGCCACCGCGTTTTGTCCGCGTCGACATGTAAGATACCTCGTTCTTTCGATTCGGAAATGGGGGCTCCCGGCTTTAGCCGAAATTGCTCTTCTCTCAACTTCGGATCAAAAGCGGTTGATCAAAGGCGGAATCTTAAGTCAGCAGGGAAAACCGTTTCTGTACAAAAAGAGACACATTTCAATATTTGTTGCAGGGTGGCGACCGGCAGGTGTTGGTCCATGCATCGCCATTGTGGGCCCGCGATGGAGCGGGGGCTTGGTGCCGGCTGCGGCTGGGGAGTGCCGCGGGTTGCTAATTCATCCGCGCGAGAATCGATCGGCTGCTGCGGCAAAACAGGAAGTACTTGCCTGGTTTCTGCGTCGCCATCTGTCCCATCCGCTGGCGCGCATTTGAGAGCCCTTCCACGGACTCAACCCACAAGCCGTTCTCTTCGGGTGCTCCTGAGAAAATATCAAAAGTTGTTTCGTCCACTTTATCACCTCGGATGCTTAGGAAACTGACTGTGTCTGGCCGTCATCTGCAAACGTGCCAAAGGCATACTGCCAGCCGGACAACGGAAATTAACTTCCATCGGGGAATTCTACACATCTCGGTTGAGCGAGAATATCTCGAAAGACACACAATTCGCGCCTTCATTCAACGACCGGCAGGGATATATCAGTGGTAATTTCATTGAAAATCGCGTTGCTTCCGCAGGCAAGGCTCCGTTGAGTCAAAGGTTTGCATTGTTGCAGTGTAGGAGCACGACGGGAGGGAATTCGGGGGATTGATCTTAGAAAAAGACAGCGATCCGATGACGCTTGTCTCCACCATTGCCATCTCTCGTCCTCTCTGTTGAACCCTGCATCTGTGTAGTTCATTTTAGTGCTCCCTGTTCAGCTGGCCCTCCAGACGATGCAGGTGATGCGCTGTTGGAATTACCTAGGAGTTGCGCCCTCATCAGCATTTGTAGCGGTTCTGTTCTAGAACGAGTTTCGGGCGGGAATTGAATGGCAGTGGGATCAGATCGCTGGCAAGGTTCACGAAGTAACGGGCAAGATTAAGGAAACGGTGGGCCAACTGACGAACGATCCCGATGGGGAAGGCAAAGGGATTGCCGAAAAGATAGACGGGAAGGTCCAGAAGAAAATCGGCCAGTTGGTCGTTGAAAAACCGTGAGGCCGATCCTGCCTGCTTAATCGACCCACGACGACCCTTATTTCGGCCAAGAAATCAAAGGGGGAAGGCGGGACAAAGCCACCGGGCTCGCCAGGACAAGCCGGATCTCCGAAACGTTGAAGCAATCCGGGCAGGGGGGTCGAATGATGCAAACATTTCTGGAGTCCGGTCTGATTACCCTAGCCCATGACTACCAATATTTCGTGCTCCGCGCCGTCGTCTAGGAGTCCGATCACCGCTTTGCCGGAGATCAACTTGCCGTCCACCCGCGTGAGCGCGATTCCTCGCGCCACGCAGGATGGGTTTTCAACTCGTATCTTGTAGAGTGCCGAGTGATACCGGAACGCAATCGAGAAATTCGACCAGTTCCGCGGCACGCAGGGATCGATGCTCAGCGTCATACCTTGCAAACGAAACCCGAGAATCGCTTCGAGTCCTACGCGATAGAGCCAGCCCGCCGAGCCCGAGTACCACGTCCACCCGCCACGGGCCACGTGCGGCGGCTCGGAGTACACATCGCCGGCCACCACGTACGGCTCAACCTTGTAGCGCTGCACATCGGCCCTTGATCGCGTGTGATTGATGGGATTCAGCATGCGGAACAATTCTCCCGCGCGATCGCCATCCCCGAGCGCGGCAAAGGCGAGCACCGTCCAGGTGGCCGCGTGAGTGTATTGCCCGCCATTTTCGCGAATTCCCGGCACGTAGCCCTTGATGTATCCCGGATCGGGTGCCGAGTGATCAAATGGCGGTGCGAGCAGCAAAATCAGTCCGTCCCGCCTCCGGACCAGACGCTGCTCCACCGCGGCCATTGCCCGCTGGGCACGTCCAGGCTCGGCTGCGCCGCTAAGGACGCCCCACGACTGTGCAATCGAGTCAATCTTACATTCCTCGTTCTGCGCGGAACCAAGCGGCGAACCATCGTCGAAGAAAGCCCTCCGGTACCATTCCCCATCCCAGCCTTCGCGTTCGAGAGCCGCTTTGAGAGCCGTCACATGCAAGCGCCAGGTCTCTGCCCGCGCTTGCTCTCCGCGCGAATCCGCGATATGCGCGAACTCCGAAAGTACCAGGTGCAAGAACCAGCCGAGCCATACGCTTTCTCCCTTGCCGTGTTCTCCGACGCGATCCATCCCGTCGTTCCAGTCGCCGGTGCCCATCAAGGGCAACCCATGCCCGCCCACGCCCAGGCTGCGGTCGAGCGCACGCGCGCAATGCTCGAATAGAGTCGATTTGGTTTCCGAAATACGCGGCTGAAAGTACGAAACATTTTGACCTTCGGCGAGCGCCTCACCCTCGAGGAACGGCACAGCCTCATCGAGGACCGGCGTGTCGCCAGTAGTCTCAATGAAGCGGCTTACCGCATAAGGGAGCCACAGCAGATCATCCGAGATGCGCGTTCGCACTCCCCGGCCCGATGGCGGGTGCCACCAGTGCTGAACGTCACCTTCGGCAAACTGCCGCGACGCTGCCCTCAGCAGATGCTCCCGTGCTACATCCCGCCGCGCGACACAGAGCGCGAGTACATCCTGCAGCTGATCGCGGAACCCGTAGGCTCCGCTCACCTGATAAAACGCCGCGCGGCCCCATACCCGGCATGCCAGCGTTTGATAGAGCAGCCAGCGGTTGAGCATCACGTCCATGGCTGGCTCGGGCGTGGTGACCTGGACGGCTCCGAGTACGTCGTCCCATAACGCGATCACTTCCCCGAAAATTTCGTCCAGGTTGGCGGTCCGATATCGCTCGATGAATTCCTGGGCCTTCTCGCGGCTTTCGGCCTGCCCCAAAAGAAAGACAATTTCGACTCGCGCGCCTGGGCGGAGATCAACGGAAGTAAGCAGGGCGGCGCACGGATCCAGCCCCGCGCCAACCTTCCCGGACAGCCGCTCGCCTCGCGCCAATGCCGCCGGCTTTTCCAGCGTTCCGTTGCGTCCGATGAACTCCTTGCGGTCGCACGTTAGTGAAGCTTGCTTCCCGCCCAGGTCCGCGAAGGCAATCCGTCCCGCGAATTCGCTTTCCCAAGCGCTCCTTGCGAAAATCGCGCCCGTCTTTGAATCCGCTTCTGTCACGATATAGGGCGCCGACGCGCTCCGGGAACTGCCCAGCACCCATTCCGCATACGCGGCAATCGAAAGGTGCCGCGTCCGAGTCGATGTGTTCTGGAGCGTGAGCCTGGAAATCTTGAGGGGATCTTTGAGTGGAGCAAATTGAACCAGTTCGTGCTGTAGTCCATGCGAGGAGTGCTGAAACCGGGTGTAGCCCTGCCCGTGCCGGCAGATATAGGCAGCCGTTTCATCCCGGATCGGCGATGCTGTGGGACTCCATAGTTCTCCGGTACTTTGATCGCGGATGTACATTGCTTCGCCGGATGGATCGCTCACGGGATCGTTCGACCATGGCGTGAGCTGATTTTCGTGGCTGTTTATGGACCACGTGTAACCCGCACCCGATTCGGAGACCAGAAAACCGAAGGAGGGATTGGCGATTACGTTGATCCATGGCTGCGGAGTCCGAACTCCTTCTCTCAGCACCACCACGTACTCGCGCCCATTTTCCTCAAATCCTCCCAAACCATTTGCAAAAGCGAGATCCTGCAGAGCTGGCGCGAGCTCCGGATTCTTGTCGCGTGCCGGTGACGGGAGGGTGACGGATACGGGAACAGCGCCCGGCCCCGACCGCTGCGAACGATTCACTTGCTCGGAAAGAGTTCCGCGGCGGTTGAATATCACTGCCCGCGCAACCCCCTGCAGGACCGCGCGCAATTGCGGAGAGATTGAATCTGCCTGCAGCAGAAAAATATTACCGAGAGTGTCTCCTCCTTCCGGCGAGACCCGCCATTGATTGCCTCTTACCAGCGATTCGAGCGCGCTCTGCAGGTCTTGCATGTAGGAATGAGCCTTCTCATTGATAATCACCAGGTCCGCGGCCAGATTTTTCATCCGCCAGTATTCGTGAGCCCGCAGGAGCTCGCGAATGATTTCGATGTCGTCGTTCTCGTCGATGAATGCGAGCACGATGGGCCGGTCACCCGAAATCCCCTGCGCCCAGAGAGTCCCCCGGTCAAGTACCTCACGGCTCAGCGCCTCGGAAGGGGGCCGTAGTGCCACATCCGCGTAGATAATCGCGTTTGCGAGCCGTTGAAAGAGATTGGCCTCGTCGGGCTCGATTCCCAGATGCCTGAGTTGCACTTGCGCCTGGGTCCACGCCAGGGTGAGAGTGCGTTCAAAAGTCGTGGCGTCGCGGTGTTTGTCCGCCAGTTCCAAAGCCAGTTCCCGCGTCGATGCGATGATGGTGGAAAAAATCACGCGTGCGGTCGTTCCAGGCGGGACGCGCAGCGTCCGCCGGAGGCTTACGATGGGATCGAGCACGGAGCCGGTGTTCTTGCCGAGCGGCCTCGCATCGAAAACGGAAACCGCATTGTGGATTTCGCGATTGCGGCCAATGAATTGCGCGCGATCCGTCTCGTACTCGAGGTCCCCCACCGTCTCGCCTTGGACCGCGGTCACGTGTGCGAGCCACACCGGCGTTTCCTTATCGGATTGCCGGCGGCGAGTGGCCAGCAGCGCGCCTGTCTCGGAGTCGAATTCCGTTTCGACGAACAAGTTGGAGAATGCCGGGTGCGCCGCGTCGGCCGCCTGGGACGTGAGGCAGATTGCGGAGTACGACGTCACTTGAATTTCACGCGTTCGCAGACCGTGGTTGGTGATCGAGACGCGCCGCAATTCCGCATCGTCGTCTGATGAAACAACAACCTCCAGTGACGTATGCAAGGCACCATCGCGACGATGGATCTCCGCGCGGTCTTCGAAAAAACTTGCCTCGTAGGTGTCGGGCTTCACGCCGGAGGGCTGAAAGCCCGCCGACCATACCTGATTGGTTTGCGAATCGCGAAGGTAGATATAGCTGCCCCAGCAGTCGCGCGTGCCATCTTCCCGCCAGCGTGTGACGGCAAGGTCTCGCCAACGGCTGTAGCCAGAGCCTGCCGAGGTGAGCATCACCGAGTAACGGCCGTTGGAGAGCAACTGCGTCCGCGGCGAGAGATCGTGTGGCGTGTAGAAACGCCGCAGAACGGGGGGAACGGGGTCACGCACACGTGCCGCGGATACTTCCTCCGCGCGGGGCCGCGCCACCAGAACATCGCGAGGCGTTCTTTCCTGAAGAAGCAGTTCCACCGCCTTCACGATCGGTTCGGCGTGAAAGCGTGCGCGCATTGCGCCGCCGGTCAACAGATTTGCAAGCGCAACGAGCGTCATCCCTTGATGATGGGCGAAGTATGCTCGTATGACCGCCACTTTTTTGCCTTCGGGCACGCGCGTGGCGGTGTAATCCAGCGCTTCGTAGAGCCCGAAAGTGCCTTTCGCTCCTGCTTCCAGAAGGCGGGCAATATTCTGCGCTGCGGCAACCGGATCGACCATTGCCGCAAGGGCCGTGGCGTAGGGCGCGACCACCACGTCCTCACTCAGGCCTCGCTTCAACCCCAATCCGGGAACTCCGAAGGCCGAATATTGATACCTCAGGCCGATATCGCGCGCGTTGAAGGCCGATTCGGAAACGCCCCAGGGCACGCCTCGCTCCGCGCCATATTCGATCTGCCTGCGCACCACAAGCCGTGCTGTTTCGCTCAACAAACTCTCTTCGGGCACCCGCATCACAAGACTGGGCATCAGGTATTCGAACATCGAGCCCGACCAGGAAACGAGTGCGGCATCCCGGTCCACGGGCGTCAGTGTGCGACCCAAACGAAACCAGTGAGGCGATTCCGCATCGCCCTTCGCGATGGCGATAAAGCTCGTGAGGCGCGCCTCCGAGGCCAGCAAGTCGTAGCACCCCGGATCCAATGTAGTGTCCGGAACTCGGAAGCCGATGGAGAAGAGCTTTCGCGTTTTATCGAACAGAAACGTGAAATCCATCGTATGAAACATATTGTCCGCGCTTTGCGCGACGGCCTTCAGGCGATCGATCAGCGCCGCGGCCTCGGCCGCCGATGTCTTGACGGCTTCGGCCAGCCTGTCGATCCGGCCCAGTGCCGTGCGATCGGAGGGAGAGTCGCGCACCATCCCTTCGCGCAGGACGGAAAGGTCAGTCAGGACACCTGCGAAATAGGCCGGCGCTTCCGAAAGCTTCGGGATTTTCTGCAGAAAAGGTTCGGTTGCCCGCCATTGGCTGTCGCCCTTGGCCATGGCGGTCATTTCCCTGGTGTCGAGCCGGGTCCATGGCGCAAGGATTAGCGCGTCTCGCCAGTGGCTTTCCATGCAGTCGCGCGTGGCATTGGCCCACGTTCGCAATTCAGTCTCTGCAGTGTCGCTGCGCTCCTGCACGAAGGTATGGGCGATGTCTGCGACCGTATGGGTCTGCTTTCTGAGGTCTGCCAGCCGCACCGCCAGTGCCGCCGAATTGGCAGGCAGCGGCTTCAGGGAACCAGCCAGCTGGTCCACCGCGCTGGCAAGCTGCTTTTTTGTGACAATATTCGTGCGCCTGGTATCTGTGATGCCGCTCAGAGGTTCATGCAATATCGCCGTGCAGTCCTGCAACCCCGAAAGGAGTTGTCGACCAGCGTAGGGCTTTTCCATCAGTTCGCGGCAACCGTTGGACAATGCCAGCAAATGACCGGCAAGATTGCCGCTATCTACCGAGGAAATATAGCGGGGTTCGAGCGGGCGCAGATCGCTCGTATCATACCAGTTGTAGAAGTGGCCCCGGAACAACTCGAGGCGGCTCATTGTCGCGAGCGTTTCCTCCAACCGCTCCACCATTTCAATGGTGCCAATGCAGCCAAGGTCGCGCGCAGCAAGCGTGGAAAGCAGATACAAGCCGATGTTCGTCGGTGATGTCCGGTGGGCCACCACGGGTTTCGGATCCTCCTGAAAATTGTCCGGCGGTAAAGCGTGCTCGGCGGAGGTAACGAACGTCGAGAAAAAGCGCCAGGTTTTGCGCGCCATCAGCCGAACGATCTGCTCGTCGGAGGCCGAAAGCGGCACGGCCTCTTTCGATGGGGGAACCACGCTGACCCATCGCGCCAGGGCGGGAGCTGCTGCCCAAGCGGCAAGAAATGGGGCGGCCGCAACAAATCCGGTGTGGTGCCCCGGTGCCAAAACTGCCGCTGCTGCGGTTGCTAATGCGATTCCCCCGGCCATTCGCCGGTACATGTTCGACAGCGCCAAATCGACTGCATACTTCGTCTGCGCCGCTGCGACCCATTCCAGCATATTCTTGTGAGTGATGTAGAGCCGCACGAGCGTGCGCGTGATCGCATCCGACAGGAGCCATGCCTGATAGGCGAGGAAGGTAAGGGCCAGCCCGGCTTGGGAGAGACCCAGCCCGAAGTCGCTCAAAAGCGAGCGTAAATGACTCCGTTTGGAAACACCCCCCAACCGGGGATCGAGACCGATCAGGAATGGCAGCAGTCGAGGGATCGCAAGAGTCAGCACCAGGAATCTCGTCCATACCCAGGGAGACACGGGCGGCAGCAACCAGCCCGCCATGAGCAGGAGAAACGATGCGGGAGCCGAAAGGCTGCGGCGCAGGTTATCGAGCATCTTCCAGCGCCCGATTGCGGGAACCCTTACGGGGCGGCGGTGCGCGATGCTTTTTGGCCCGCGGCCAAAAATCCACGGCAGCAATTGCCAGTCACCGCGGACCCAGCGATGCGCTCTCGCGGCGGCAGTTTCATAGTGCATCGGAAATTCTTCAAAAAGCTCGATGTCGGTAACCAGTCCTGTCCGGGCGAAAATCCCTTCGAACAGGTCGTGACTCAGCAGCGCATTCTCCGGCACTTTGCCGGCGAGCGACGCCTGAAACGCATCGATTTCATAGATACCCTTGCCGGTGAACGACCCTTCGCGGAATAAATCCTGGTAGACATCGGAAATGGCGGAAGCGTAGACATCCATACCGCTTGGCCCGGAGAAAATCCTTTGAAAGAGAGATCCCCGGTGGCCGGTCGGAAGAGTAGGCATGATGCGCGGCTGCATTATTCCGTAGCCTTCCACCACCCGTCCCGCTGCAGGCGAGAAGTCGGGACGGTTCAAGGGATGGGCCATCGTTCCGACGAGGCGATAGGTGACGCCGGGCGGGAGCCGCGTATCCGCATCGAGCGTGATCACGTATCGCGTGGCGAGCAGCCAGTCGGGAGCCCGCTCG
Organism: Candidatus Acidiferrales bacterium; assembly: GCA_050015335.1. Lineage (GTDB taxonomy): Bacteria > Acidobacteriota > Terriglobia > Acidiferrales > UBA7541 > Palsa-295. Next base: position 32,305 of record JBEKBP010000015.1, read on the forward strand.
CCCATTCCGGCAAATGTGGTGTTTGTAGCGCCCCGCAGGAATTGATTCAGCTCGTGCAGCTTTCCCCTTTTGCGCTCCCAGCCCATCCACCTGCCTTCCTCTTGGTTCCAGACACGCCGGCGGTGAAAAAGCAGAAACCGCTCGCCGCCACCGGGCGCTGGCCCGTACCGCGCATTCAATTTGGCGATGCCCTCCACCGCCGCCTTCCACAGTTGGTCGTCGGTCGGCAAAGCTTCCGTCGCAGCATCGACCCAATCCGAAAGCAAAGCGAAATGAAGATTGCCCTCGGAGTTCGCCAGATAGTGGATTTCCAGACGCGCCACCAGTTCTTCCACCTCGGGGCGGCGGGTCAGCAGGATCGGCATGACGACCATGCTGCGTAAGTGCTCGGGAATGCCTTTGCGGAGATCCAGGCGGGGCAGCGAGCGTGGCCCGAGCCAGTCCGTCACCGCGCGGTTAATCAAAGCAATGGCAAGATCGGAAGCCGGAAACACCGCCAGCAGGCCTAAAAAGAAAAGGCTCTTTCCCGATACTCCCGCATCGCTGTCGTGCAGAAGAGGCAGCGCCATGATCGCCGCGGTTACCAGGGCAATCGTGCCGAGATAGCCCGGCAGCGCGGTCTGCATGTAGGAGCGAAGCGCCCGGAGCCTCCAGGAAAGGCGATATCCAATCTCGCGCTCCAATTCGGGGCGCCCCAGCGAAATCAAGTAGTAACCGGGATCGGTCCTTCGCTCCTGCTCCGGGATCGTGTGAGCGTGAGCGTCAATCCTCCGCCGTTTGACGAGCTGCACCACGCGTCGGGCAATCTCCACCTCGGAATGGCGAGAACCTCGCGACAAACTTTCAATCGCGTGGCGATAGGAATCGCGGGTGGCGAAATCGAGTTGGGCGAAGTTTGTGTCCCTGCCGAGAATGTCGTCCACCAAACTGACGCCTTCAAAGAAATGGGGCCACTCAAATTCGGACATCAGGCGCATGCTCGTGACGATGTTGCGTACGGTTACGTTCATGGCGGCTTGCTGTTGGTGTTCCTGTCGGACGATGTCGTCCGCGGTCGTCTTTTGCTCGGTCAGCTGTTCATCGAGCCACACAAGAACAGGGCGAACATTCGGATTCACATCGCGCAACCGCTGCAGCAGTTGCACGGCGAAGGAGGCGGCCAAGGGAAGCCCTTGGAATTTCTTGAGCAGATCCGCAGACGGGAGTGCCAATTGCCCATTGGTGCCCAACAGGTTGTCCGCCAGCGTGTCGGCTTCCTGTCTCGCGGCGCGGCTGCGCACAATCCTCTCCGCGAGCCTGCGAAGATTTTCCACCAGCACGATCCGCAAAGTAATGGCCAACGCCCACAGCTCGCCGATCGTAAGCGGCTCTACCCGTTGATAGGACTTGACGAAGCGTCCGAGAACCTCAGGATCGAATCGGCTATCGGTGTGCGCGACAAAGGCCCAGGCCACGCCAAACACCCGCGGATACCCTTGCAAGCGTCCCGAAGAGAGCTTAGGAAGCTTTCGGTAAAAGCCGGGCGGCAAATCCGCGCGGATTTCCCGAAGCTGTTCGTCTACGATATGGAAATTATCGACCAGCCATTCCGCGGCTGGAGTGATCGTGTGTTCTTGCTGAATCGCCTGAGTCAGCTCCCGGTAGGATTGCAGCAGGACGCGACCGTTCTCCAGAACGCGGGGAGTCAACAGACGCCCGCGAGTCAGTTCTGCCTCGACAGTTTGCGCGGCGGCCAAACTCTCGGCATGTTGCTCGAGCCGTTCCACGCTGAACAGCTCAGCGAGGATGGGCTCTTCCGCATCGGGCAGAATGCTGGCTATTGGGATTGCACTGCTCATTGGTGCGCTGAAGAGGAGAAAATTCGTTTCACTCCATCCATCCTGGATCTTGACGTGCTCCTTCCGGTTCAACGGTTAGGCAGCAGATCTTGGCCTTCCTTCAGACTCCCTTTCCGGTTAGCTAGAGTACCGATCTAACTGGACCGAGCACTGTGCTAAACGAGACACTTTCGAACGCCATTTTGCAGTCGTCTCCCGATCCTTGGGTCCGGCCTTTGTCGCAAGTTCTTCCCCATTCATACGAGGGGAAAGACACCTGAGGAACCTCGAGACGCAGCGGCCATGGAAGCGACAGAATTTAGGTGAGAGGGCGTTGTGGCTCGTTTCGATTCGAATCTTGCTTCGAGGTTGGCAATCGCTCACAGTAGGCATTACTTCGCGAGCTGCTTGCCGATAGATTTTAGTTCCAGCCGGCGCTTCGCGCTGCTTTTCGGATAGGCCATCTCAATCGTCGGCCACTCTCTGAGTTTAACTTTCTCTTCCGGCCGCACACGGAATTTCTTTGCGTTGATTTTCATACTTTTGCAACGATCTTCGCTTGAAGATGGCGAAGCTGTTCGGTATCGCTCGGCGATGGCCGAATGGCCGCTGATGGGGAGTGCTGTCTTGGGTGCAATAGCGGCTTCCTAGGCTTGATGCTCTTTCCTGTCAGCGCCTCAAAGCCGGAGATCACGTCGAAGAGCTCTTCATCGATGGATTCCTGCCTGATTCGGTGCAACGTGCGATTTAGCTGTTTCGAAATGTCCTCAATGTTCTTTTCCGCGCGTTGCATCGCGGCCAGACGGCTGGCATTTTCACTGGCAAGAGATTCGGCGCACGCCTGAAAGAGCAGAACAAAGAGGTATTCTCGAATGAAAGCGTGAAGCGGCGACGCGGTTCCTTCGATGACCTCCGGCAAGCGCTTCGTCGGCCACGGCATCGCAGCAAGCTTGTGCTGCCACGTTTGATCAAGCGGTAGGAGCCGTTTGCTGACGGGTTCGTAACCGGAGCCTGCTTGGGGTTGATTGTGGAAGACATAGACCGCCACGACATCCCCTTGTTCCCGCGCTGCCTCGATTTCGATCAGAATCTCACCCATGAGGGGCGTGATGGCACTGACCGAGGTTGGGACCGATAATGGACCAGCCATGTTCAGTCCGGTATCTGCCATGAGAGCGTGAGCGCGTCCCCCGATCGCCCAGATTTTGGCCCTTTTACCCGGCAACGTTTTGATTGTACGTACGGCGAATTCCACGAGCACCTCGTTAAACCGGCCGACAAGGCCCTGGTCGGAACCGAAAACAACTGCGCCCATCCCTCCCCGGTGCGGCGGAGCGCTCGTTAGGAACGAAACCGGCTTTGTCTGGCCGAGACACGCCGCCAATCCAAGCTCCACCGTGCGATAGTATTCATGAAGCGATTGAACCGCTTTTTCGTATTGTCCGATGCTCGATGCCGCAAGAGCCTTCATCGAACGCACGACACCCTCTAGATCCTCGGCGCCGGCGATCTTTCGCCGTAAGCTCTCGGTACTGCCGCTCATGGTTTAGCCTTGACGTCGGGTTTGGGATCCGACGCGGGCTGGAACGAATTGAGCGCCTGTGTGGCAATAGCGAGAATCGCGTTCCGGTCCTCGTCGCTCAGTTTGTCGGCCGACGTCAATCGCGCCGCAACGTCTGCCGGGATGTTCCCCACTACCTTCTGCAGCGCCTTCTCGGCTTCGTTCGTCTTCTCAAGCGGTACCCGGTCGAACAGCCCCGTAGTCAAGGCCAGAAGCACGGTGATCTGCTCGACCATCGACACGGGATGGGATTCCGGCTGTTTGAGGCATGCGCGGATACGATGCCCATGATCGATGATCTTGCGAGTGGATTCATCGAGACGGGTGCCGAACTTGGCGAATGTCTCCAATTCCTCAAACTGCGAGTAGTCGAGCTTGAGGTGTCCCGCAACTGCTCGATAAGCGGCTCGCTGTGCGGCTCCGCCCACGCGCGAAACGGACTTGCCGACGTCGACTGCGGGAAGGACTCCCAGTTCGAACAAGGTGGGCGAGAGGTATATCTGACCGTCGGTAATAGAAATAAGATTGGTCGGGATGTAGGCGGAGATGTCCTGCTCGGTGGTTTCGATGACCGGAAGCGCCGTGAGAGATCCACCCCCGCGTTCTTTGGTGAGATGCGTCGCGCGCTCCAACATTCGCGAATGAATATAGAAGATGTCGCCAGGGAAGGCTTCGCGCCCTGGCGGACGACGCAGGAGGAGAGAAATCTCGCGATAAGCGCGGGCGTGATGGGTAAGATCGTCGTAAACGATGAGTACATCGCGTCCCTTTTCCATGAAATATTCCGCGATGCTCGTCGCCGCATAGGGCGTTATATAGACAAGACCGGGAGCGTCGTTGCCCTCGACAACTACCACCACGGTGTAATCCATCGCGCCTTCCTGGGCGAGCTTGGCTACGACCTTCGCAACCGCCGAAGCGCGTTGGCCGATCGCACAGTAGACACAGATCACATTTTGTCCGCGCTGGTTCAAGATGCTGTCGATCGCGATGGCCGTCTTGCCGGTCTGTCGATCGCCTAGGATCAATTCGCGCTGGCCGCGCCCGACAGGAATGAGCGCGTCGATCACCTTCAGTCCAGTCTGCAAAGGCACGACGACGGGCTGGCGGTCCATGATCGCAGGTGCCGGGCGCTCGACTGGCAGCCGTTGATCTGCGTCGATCAGCCCGTTGCCGTCGAGCGGATTGCCCAACGGGTCGATCACCCTCCCGAGCAAGGCGTCTCCCACCGCGACATCCATGACCCGGCCTGTGCGTTCCACTTCGTCGCCGGCGTGAAGGTCCTGATAATCGCCGAGCAGGACGACTCCGATTTCGTCCTCATCCACGTTGAATGCGATGCCGAGCAAATTGCCCGGGAACCTCACCAATTCTTCAAACCCTACGCCGGGAAGACCTGAAACCGTGGCGATGCCCGTCGAGAGATCCGTAATTACGCCCACTTCGCGAGGCGTCAGTTCCGGCCGGAAGGCTGCGCGCGCCTCACGCAGGTCGGTGAACGCGTGATCGATGGCGGCCTGCAACACATTGGGAAGAGCAGTCATTTTTCCCCCGCCTGAGCCATGGATTTCGCTTCCGGCGTGCTTTCCGCGTTCGGTTTCGGCGGGGCTTTCGCTGGCTGCGCGGATGGAGCCTCCAGAAGTGCGCTGACCTTCTGGTCGAGTGCTGAGATGTAGGTGGCGATGCTCCAGCCAACCTTTTGCCCGTTTGCAGTTAGCTCGATTCCGCAGATCGCGTCTTTTGTAGTTTCGAACCGGACGCGTATTTCCGCCGAAAAGGTTTCGTTGAGTGCGTTTTGGATCGCGGCCTTTTGATCGGTCGGCAGATCAAAGGCGCTTCGCACAACGCCTGGTTCAGGGGACGTCTTGAGGGCCGCGCCGAGCAACTCCTTAGCCTTCCCGTTGATTTCGTGCAGGCGGCGCGTGAAGACCTCCCCCACACGCTCTTCGAGACTGACCGTGGCGAGGTCCGCAAGCGTTTTGCGCGCGATTACAAAGACTTCCTCGGTGGCTAAACGAGTGATCTGGTTGCCAAGCCTGTTCTGATCATTTTGCAATGCGGCCGCTTGCGCGGCGCGCAAGCTGTCTGCGTCTTTCCGTGCTTTGTCGAGGAGTTGATCGCGCTCGGCTTTTGCCTCATCGGTGGCCTTGCCAAACAGAGCGCTACGCTGTTGGTCAAATGTTCTGTTCTTACTTTCAAAGTCACTGCGCTCTTTTTCAGCTTCGGTCTTCTTCGCATGGGCATCCGCAAGCTCGGAGGCAATACGCTTTTCCCGAGTGTCGATGGCGTTGCGGATCGGTTTGTAGAGAAAATGCTTCAACAACCAAACCAGGATGAGGAAATTCAGTACCTGTGCCCCGACGGTGAACCAGTCGATGAGCATCGGTCACTTGCCCCCGGTTGGAGCTATAACGTGGCTCCAGAAAGGGTTCGCGAAAATGATAATCATCGATACCACAAAACAGTAAATGGCCGTCGACTCGATCATTGCGAGACCCACGAACAACGTCCGAGTGATCGTGGATGAAGCGTCGGGTTGCTGTGCCAGCGCAGTCAGTGCAGTGGCGACCGACCGGCCCTCTCCCAGCGCTGGGCACATGCAGCCGATTCCGGTGGTTAGGCCAGCGGTGACGATTGATGCCACTGCGACAACAGTGCTGCTATCCATGTGAACTCCCTTTTGTTGCTAGTGTGTCGATTGCAAATGATTCGCGTGGGGCTGAGCGTCAGCAGGCTTCGGTCTTGGTGCGCGTGTGGCGGCTGCAATGTAAACCGCCGCCAGAATGCTGAAGATATAGGCTTGCACCATGCCTGTGAGCAGGCCAAGTGCCGTCATGACGATCGGAAAGATATAGGGTGTGATGGTGAGCAAAATGCCGATGATCATCACCCCGCTCATCATGTTGCCGAACAGGCGGACGGCCAAAGCCAGCGTGCGCGACAGTTCGCTGATGATATTGAACGGCAGCATAATAAACGTCGGCTTCATGTAGGTCTTAAGGTAGCCGGTCAATCCCTGCTCCCGAATACCATAGAGAGGTACGGCAACAAACACACAAAGCGCCAGAGCGGCGGTGGTCGAAAGAGAGCCAGTCGGCGGCTCATAGCCGGGGATCACGGTGCAGAGGCTGGCCGCCGCGACAAACAGGAATAGGGTACCCAGGAAGGAGAGATACCTTTCGGGTTGGCTCAGACCCACGTCCTTGATTTGTTTCTCCATGCCCGTGACGATGATTTCCAGCAAGCCCTGCCAGCGCGAGATAGCGCCTTCGGTCGCAAGCTTGCGGGTGATCAGCTTCGAACCCAGCGACATCAAGATCATCATGGCCCACGTGGTAACGATCGTTCCGTTGAGCTTGACAAAGCCGTGCTGCCAAAAAACCTGTTGATCGGAAGTGAGATTCACAGTCCACCTCCTTCGCCGATCCCGGTTCTCTTTTCAGTCCGAATGCCTGAGAACCACGTCACAAAGATACGTGCAAGGAAAAATCCCAGTAGGCAGACCAGCAATCTGTGCCCATGGCCCTGGGAGACGAAATAAAAGCCAGCCAGGGCCACGAGTGTCCGCACCAGAAGGCTGCCGGAAAACAAAAGAGCCGGCTGCCTGGAAAAAATGCCCCTCTGAATCGTCCACCACAGACCGCCGAAGAAAAACGTCCCGAGCGATACTCCCGCTAGCAGCGCCATGATGAGCCTCCCCATTTCACTCATCTTTGTCCTCCGGTTTATCCTGCATGGCCCTGATCTGCTGATCCACCCAATGCCAGGCGTTGGCACAGCCGATGACCAATCCGACGACTAACAGCATCAACGTCCAGGAGTGGGGGCCCGGATGACGACGGTCCAACCAGAGGCCGAGCATCGCGCCAACGAGCGTCGGTACCGTTACCGACCAACCGATGAGTCCGGACATGCCTAAACCGAACCAGACCCCTGGCCCCCCTTGGCGCTGCATCCTGAGCTTGCGGGCAGCCTTCGCGCCGATTTCGCGGGAGAAAAACGTCTCTTTTTTCGCGGATTGGCTCGTCAGCTCATCGCCCATGCTGAAACTCCGCGAAACGGCCGATAAAGGCGCTTTCCATTTTGGTGACGGCAGTGCGAACGTTTCGCTCCCCTTCGTCAAGGGTCAGAAACTCGCGTTTCACTGCCTCGTGAAGCTTGCTCAGATCCGTTCCGCCAATGGCGCGGCGGACAGAGACGAGCACATCTGCACCGACTTTGACAAACACGCCTTCGTCGAGCGCGATGTAAACCGTTCCGGTCTCTTTGGTCTCGTAGGTTAAAATCCCGGGCCCAAGCGCTGCCACACAGTCGAGCCGGTGTGGCAATATTCCGAACGATCCCTCGGGGGTCTCAACGATGATGCTCGACACATCCGCTTTGTCCGCGAAGATTTCGAAAGGGAGAAGAATCTTAAGATTCATGCGCGCCCGCGGTTTTGGCTTTCGACTGGGGGCTATCTTTTTTCGCTTCGTCGATCGCTCCTATCATATAAAGCGCGCGCTCCGGGTAGTCCTTGAACTCGTCTCGCAGAATGCGCTCGCAGCCGTCGAGAGAGTCCTTAAGGCAAACAAGCTTCCCTTTGATCCCGCTAAACTGCTCGGTCGTGAAAAACGGCTGTGTCAGAAAGCGTTCCAGCCTCCGGGCGCGAGCGACGGTGTTGCGGTCTTCCGGTGAAAGCTGCTCCAGACCGAGCATCGCGACGATGTCTTTGAGGGCCTCATACTCCCCCATGGTCTGTCGGATTTCCTGCGCGAGATTGTAATGCCGCTCTCCGACAATGCCAGCCGTCGCCATTTTCGAGCTGGATTGGAGAAGATCGATGGCGGGGTAAAGGCCTTCGCTCGCCCGCTTGCGAGAGAGCACGATCGACGAGGAGAGATGCGAAAAAACATGCACAGCCGCAGGATCGGTCAAATCGTCCGCGGGTACATACACCGCCTGGATCGATGTGATGGCTCCCGACTGGGTGTTGGCGATACGTTCCTCCAGCCCTGATAACTCGGTGCCCATGGTGGGCTGATAGCCGAGACGCGACGGCATCTGTCCCAGCAAGCCAGACACTTCCATGCCGGCCTGGATGAAACGGAAAATATTATCGATTAGCAACAGAACGTCCCGATGCTCGTCGTCTCGGAAATACTCAGCCATTGTCAGCGCCGCCTCTCCTACGCGAAATCGGCTGCCCGGCGGCTCATTCATTTGACCGTACACCATCACCATGCTCTTCAGTACGCCCGCTTCTCTCATCCCACGGTAGAGCTCTTCGCCTTCGCGGCAGCGTTCACCGATCCCACAGAAAATGCTCATCCCTTTCTGATGCTCGATCATGTTGTGAATCATTTCCGTGAGCAGCACCGTCTTGCCGACACCCGCCCCGCCGAACAAACCCGCCTTGCCCCCGCGCTCGAGCGGCGCAAGAACATCGATGACCTTGATACCTGTCTCGAAAATCTCGGATTTCGTGGAACGTTCGGACAATAGAGGCGGCTCGCGATGAACGGACCGCCACTCTACCTCAGACGGCTCGGGTTGGCGGTCGATGGCGTTACCGAACACATCGAACATCCGCGAAATAATCTTCTTGCCGACCGGTGCCTGCAGTGGGCCACCTGTGTCCTCGACCGGCATTCCACGAGACAAACCTTGCGTGGGCGTCAGTGCGATGCCCCGCACGCGACTCGCATCAAGCTGTGCCATCACTTCGACAACGATTTGGCCCTGCTCTCCCGCACGCAGAAGCGTAAAAATAGGTGGCAAGCATTGGTCAAAGACTACATCGACGACACCACCTCGCACGGAAACGACTGCGCCGCGATTTGAACTTTTGGTTTTTTCCCCGTTGGCAGGCTGCATTGGCCTTTAGTTCACACGCCGAAGTGTTGTGTCCGCATTTGATGGGGCGATGCCTCAACAACTGTGGCACCGGGCGAACAAGAAAAACTGTTCTCTATTGGACAGTATTCACGGGGACGGGGCGGGCGTGTTCCCTCTCCATCGCGGTTAGAGCCCGCACTCTATACAGGTTTCGTGGAGCTTGAGCACGATGTCCTGGAGGGGCCCAAGAAGAGCATCCGGCTATCAGGCTCGGCACATCGCGTGGACGGCTAACTGCTACGATGTTGCGATTAGTGTGATCGCTGTCATTTCCCCCTTGGCTGGCGGCGCCGATCCCTGCCCGGACAATTTCCAGGAACGGGTCGGGGTGCAGTCTGGCTCCCCCGATGAGGGCGCCGTCGACGCCGTGCCCGCGAAGCATCGCGGAGGCGTTCTCCGGCTGCCGCTACCGCCGTACACTACGGGCTAAACCTCGGCAGCTACTGCTTGGTCTGAGTGCAGCGAGAATTGGGCAGGATGCGTACTTTCGACAATGTCCCTGGCCTTCGACACCTCTGCGGCCGTCCCGTTGACAATCAGTAGGAACTGGTCCGTCTTGAGCGCCGCTTCGTACTCGACGATGCTGTCTTTAGGAATTCCGATGCTGTAGAGGCCAGCTCCCAGAGCCCCTAGCGCTCCTACCTCCACTGCTCCTTCCAATGCTGCCACGATCCACGCAACGACCGGTCCGGCCGCGAGGACTGGGCCGAGACCCGGAATCAAGAAAAAAGCAGACCCGAACAGCAGTCCCCAGAAGCCTCCCCAGAACGCGCCGATTTTGCCCCAATATTTCATGCGGTCTCCGGTATTGTAGTAGCCCACCGCCTGCTCCTCGGTGTGATAGCCTTTCCCAACGATCGACAGCTTGTGCATGTCGACTCCGCCGCTTTGAAGCTGCTTCACTGCTTCGTCTGCTTCGGTATGCGTGCGATACACTGCAACAACTGAATTGTTTTTAGACATTTCATAATCTCCCTGGGTACAGGCCACTACGTTGCGTCCCGATTCGGAACTATGACGTCGCTCCAGAAACAAAACTGTTCGGTATCGCACAGGATGCGTGGAAAAGCTGCGCATACGCCGCTGCCCCGCCGTTGCACAATCCTCCCTCAACGTCGGGGTAGTCACTCGGCCCGACTGAGGGCGGAGCTTCCGCGTGGCACGTTTGAACAGGCGGCTCCTGAATTTGTTCACAATCGCCCAGGCACGTCTCGCGATGACATCTGAAATGTGTCCGTTATGGGACAGAAACGATATTCCCGGTGTCCTAAGATGCCGTTTCGGATCGCTGTTGATCCGAAACGAGAAGGCGGTAAATATCCTCGTGCCTGTCAGTGGCACACCCGATTTGCTCGTGTGCGACCGCGTCGGGCAAATATTGCAGCACCAGAGTGTGAGGCCATGGAAGAGACATCGGATCGTTCGTCTAGGACACCCTGGCTGTCAGGACAACAGGTCTTCAGCAGGCAGAAATCGGTCCGCATCTTCTCGGCGATCTGCGTGCTCTTGGGCGAACCCGGCAGAGTTTTAAAAGCGATGAATGGAAAGATCGTGAATTCAGACTTGAAAGGGAGATAAATCAATGTTGAAACATTTTCTGGTCGTCACAGTGCTCGTTGTGCTTGTAACTATAACCGCCGTCGCCTCCGACCGCGAGGATGACGTAAAACGTACCCACAGAGCTACCCAGCTCTTCCGGGACATCATGAATGCGCCCGATCGGGGCATTCCTCACGATCTGCTGGAATCGGCGAAATGCATCGCCATCATTCCGGGAGAGGTCAAATTCGCTTTTATATTCGGCGGCAACTACGGCCGGGGCGTGGCAACGTGTCGCACCGGACATGGCTGGAGCGCGCCGATGTTTGTGGCGATTGACGGCGGGAGTGTGGGTTATCAGATTGGGGGATCGTCCACTGACCTCGTGATGCTGTTTATGAACGACCACGCCTTGCAAAGCCTGCTCAGCGACAAATTCAAGCTCGGAGCCGACGCCTCTGTAGCAGCCGGCCCGGTGGGCCGAAACGCCACTGCTGCAACCGATCTTAAACTAGGTGCGGAGATTCTGTCTTACTCGCGCACGAAAGGCGTTTTTGCCGGGGTTAGCCTGGACGGCGCTGTCGTCCAAGCCGACAAAAGTGGAGACAAGGCTATGTATGGCAACGATGTCGACCGCCACGAGATTCTGAGCGGCAAGGTTGCTGTTCCGGCCTCGGCTCGACCGCTGCTTCACGAAATTAGCGGATACGTCCAGGAAGCCAAAGCTAGATAGCCGACCTCGAGCCAACCGAACTCGAGATGGCTCCTTAACCACGCATAGCCTGGACACGCCGCGCGGCCCCAGCTTGCAGCGTGACATGGTGTGAGAGCCCCACCATGTCACCGTCGGCTGTCCGAGAAATCGCCAGGACCATCCGATGGCGGGCAGCAGGAATGGGCCATCAGGAAAGAAAAAAACGGGGAGCCGCGGGCCGATCGTCAAGGTACATGCGGAATCGATGCGGAAATAGTATCGGCGCGAGTCGAGCGGAAGAAATCGGAGCGACATAAGCGATATGAAAAAAAACAGCTCATTTCCAATATTGATATTCGTGCTGATTCTTGGCACCGGGGTGGCATTGGGGTACGCCAAGTATCGAATTTCACGTGACAGCGAAGGCTTATGGATTCTGGGGGTCGCCTTCGTCTTTGCCCTCGCCGTCTCTTCCGCGATTCAAGTTGCGGATCAATGGAGCAAGGCTGTGGTCTTGCGGCTAGGCAAGTTTCGCTCACTCCAGGGGCCCGGTCTGTTTTTGATTATTCCGCTTATCGACACGATTCCTTACTGGATTGACATCCGCGTGCTTACGAGTTCCTTCAAGGCGGAAAAGACTCTGACGAAGGACACCGTGCCTGTGGATGTCGATGCCGTGTTGTTTTGGAAGATTGTGGATCCCAAAAAGGCGGCCCTGGATGTGGCGGACTACCAAAGCGCAATCAGTTGGGCTTCCCAAACGGCTCTGCGTGACGTCATCGGCAAGACCATGCTTTCCGATATGCTCGAAGGCAGAGACAAAATCAGCGACGCGCTTCAGAAGATTATTGATGAACGGACCGAACCATGGGGCATCAACGTCATCTCGGTAGAGGTCAAGGATGTGCTGATTCCTGCGGCTTTGGAGGATGCCATGTCCATGCAAGCCCAGGCTGAGCGCGAACGGCAGGCACGGGTGATTTTGGGAGACTCAGAGCGCCAGGTGGCCGAGAAATTTGGTGAAGCGGCCAAGACCTATGCCAATGATCCTATCGCGCTGCATCTCAGGGCCATGAACATGCTCTACGAAGGTCTGAAGGAGAACGCAACGATCGTAATTGTGCCCAGCACGGCCGTCGAATCAATGCAACTGGGCGGTCTCGCCGGGATGACAGCGTTGACGATGGGACTGGGCCAGGAACGATCGGGTAAGGAAAGAGAAAGCGAAGTCAAAAGTAACAACGGCGCCAATAAAATGGTTCCTGCCTAGTTCCCCTGCCGCGCTGCTCCACCGGAACGAAGAATGGCAGATTGCTTGTTTCCGTGGGCTGAGGCTATGACTGTCTGTGAAATGACCCAGGAAGAATGTGGAGAGTTTCTGGCGAACGCTTCGGTCGGAAGACTCGGCTGCGCGCTCGACAACCAGCCCTATGTGCTACCGATATACTTCGCACACGAGGCTGAATATATTTACGTTTTCTCGACCTTCGGGCAGAAAGCCAAATGGATGCGGGAGAATCCCAAAGTGTGCGTCCAAGTGGACGAAATCTCGAGTCCGTCCCAGTGGATGAGCGTGATTGCCACCGGCCATTACCAGGAATTACCAGAGCCCGAGTTTACCGCCGAGCGGGACCATGCGCGAAGGCTGTTGGGAAAGCGCTACCAGTGGTGGCTGAACGCGTTAGCGGAGCGTCAGTTAAGATTGGGCGACGACGCGGCGACTCCACTCTTCTTCCGAATTCACGTTGCTTTGATTACCGGTCTTCGCGCTATCGGCAGTTCCCCTCCAGAGGTCGGGGCGAGGTCATAGAAACGGCGCCGATCTTTCCGCTGTTTCTTATCTGACACCTGGTCCGTGGCCCCATCCGGTTGGTAGCATTTGGTCGCCTCACTCCTGCTGAGACGGCACGAGATACATAGGCCCGTTGCGTTGAAAACACGAGGATGCGATTGTCAGGCAATGCGGGTACGAAGAAATGTTAATAATCGGAGTAGTGATTATTGTGGTTCTTGCTCTATGGGTGGCTCGGCTGATCAACGCGCTGCCGCTGGAAGCGATGACCAAAAGGCTGTTTATGGCCCTTCTCGGCCTGATCGTTCTCTTGTGGCTCATGAAAGCGTTCGTTGGGTTTGGACACGCCTTCTCATGGCGACCATAAAGGCCTGAAAGCTGATTCCGAGGAGTTGCCTAGAAGCAAGAGGACCAGCCAGGGCGGCGCTCAAGTCTTCAAACCCGCGACGGGTCCTCATCCTCGGGCAGACTCTCTTCTAGGGAGATGCAATGAGACCTGCACCAACCGAGCGGCCCTTCCGCATACTCATTTTACAGTGACGCCGCGGATGGGGAGGGTGGGTGTGCGGGAGCTCAAGAAGGCGCAATTCGAAGTCAGCACACATGCGGTGGCTTCACCTTGTGAACCAGCCCGATCTCATCGATGCGGCCCCCCACTCGTGAGGATCACCTTGAGTGCACCCTCTTTTGCGGCGTTTTCAAATGTGCCATACGCCTTTAGGATATCGTTCATTACGAAGCGATGAGTCACGAGCTTGCTCGGCTGCAGCTTGCCCGACTGCACGACCTTCATCAGCATAGGTGTGGTGACCGTATCGACCAGACGCGTGGTCAACGAAATGTTGCGATCCCAGAGCTTTTCCAGCTGTAGTTCCACCGGTTTGCCATGCACGCCCACGTTCGCTATGCGTCCGCCGGCCGCAACGATAGCCTGGCAGATAGCGAAGGCAGCCGGAAGCCCGACCACCTCGACCGCCACGTCGACCCCGGCCCCCTCGGTCAGCTCCATTACGCGACGGGCCGCGTATCCATCCGCATCGTTGATAACAATGGTTGCGCCAAACTGCTTTGCGACCGCGAGGCGCTTGTCGTCCAGGTCAATCATGAAGATTGCCGCCGGTGAATAGAATTGCGCAGTCAACAGAACGGCTAGACCCACCGGCCCCGCGCCCACGATGGCAATCGTGTCACCCGGCTTCACTTGCCCGTTCAGAACGCCGCACTCGAAGCCAGTCGGCAAAATGTCGCTGAGCATCACCAAAGCCTCTTCATCGCCGCCGAGGGGAAATCTGTAGAGACTTCCATCGGCCTGTGGTATCCGCACAAACTCGGCCTGAGTTCCGTCGACGGTATTGCCTAGAATCCAGCCGCCATGTCGACAGTGGGAATACATGGCTCTTCTGCAAAAGTCACATTTGAGACAGGCCGTAACACACGAGATAATGACCTTGTCCCCGATGTGAAACTCCGACACGCCCGTTCCGATCTGCTCGATGACACCAATCCCTTCGTGACCGAGTATGCGGCCCTCGGCCACCGACGGCAGATCCCCCTTCAGAATGTGAAGATCGGTGCCACAAATGGTCGAAGTGGTAATTCGCACGATCGCATCGCCCGCCTCTTGAATGGTGGGACGCGGTTTGCTCTCCCACGCAGGCTTGCCCGGACCGTGATAGACCAACGCTTTCATCGTGGTGCCGGGACTTGCAGTCGAGGCAATCGTGGGCGGCAGTTCCACTTTAATGGTTGTCATTAGATATTTCCTTGAAAGTTGCACCAACCTATACCGATTCGCAGTGCCGTGACTGTTCGTTAGGGCACACTTTCGCGGACTCAAGCAGAGAGAGAGCTGTGTCGTGCGTCGAGAGGTTCCTTTCGGTACTCCGCCGTTCCGCTGGCTGCCTGCGAAATCAACGATCGAAACTCGCTGGCTGATGGTCTATAGTGCCAAACGGCGTCACCCAGATCGACGATGGCACTCTGCACGGCGGGCAATTGACGATTCTAGATCATTCCGGGAAACACTTGGTCCTCACAGCTTCCAAAGAACTCTGAGCCTATGAGGGATATCTACCGCATCGGCGCCCTGATTTTCCTGGCTGCCGGACTTTGCAGCGCGCAAGAGGGCACCAGAGTCTTTATCGCCCACTGCCAGCAATGTCACGACCAGAACAGCGATGCGCATGCCCCCTTGGCGGAAGCTCTGGCGACCAGGTCCTGGGAACAAATCCTCGCGGCATTGGAAACCGGTAGTATGCGAGCGCAGGGTGTCGAACTCACTCCGGAAGAACGGCGGGCGGTAGCGCGTTACCTGGGAAAAGCCGGACCGACGGTTTTGCCGCCCATGACCGGGCATTGCCCCGCCAATTCCAAGCCCAAGTCCAGCAGCAGGTCCTGGAACGGATGGAGCCCGGACGACCGAAATACGCGGTTTCAGTCTGCCAAGGGTGCTGGCCTGACCGCGGAACAGGTGCCATCGCTCAAGGTCAAGTGGGCGTTCGGATTCCCCGATACCATCACGGCGTATGGCCAACCCACGGTTGTGAATGGCCGGGTTTATATCGGCAGCAACGACGGCACGGTGTACGCACTGGATGCACAGACCGGGTGCCTGTATTGGACCTACCAAGCGAAAGCGCTGGTTCGCGACGCGGTGATCATTGGTCCCGGTCCCCGTGCATACTTCGGCGATCTCGAGTCCAAATTCTACGCCCTCGATGCAAACACTGGCAGACTCCTCTGGCAACGGAAGCTAGATGATCAGCCCTTCACCCGCATTACCGGTACGGCGAAGCTCTATAAGGGAAGGCTGTACGTTCCAATTGCTTCCCAGGAAGAGAACGCGGGCGCCATTCCTTCTTACTCGTGCTGCACATTTCGCGGCAATCTCGTCGCGCTCAAAGCAAGCGACGGATCAGAGATTTGGAGAACGTTCACCGCACCCGAGGCTCAGCCGACCCGGAAAAGCCCCTCTGGTATCCAATATTACGGACCGTCTGGCGCGACGATATGGTCTTCGCCCACGCTCGACCGAAAGCGGAAACTGATCTACGTCGCCACAGGTAATGGGTACTCGGGTCCCGACATCGCGACCGCCGATGCGATCATCGCCATGGACATGGAGACAGGGGTGATCCGCTGGACGCGACAAGCCGCGCCCGACATGTTCAATTGGGATTGCGGGGGTGGTGGGGCGCAAGGACCTCAAAAGGGCAATTGCCCCGACGATGCCGGTACCGATGTTGATTTCGGTGCCTCGCCTGTTCTTGTGGACCTCGACGGCGGACGTCAGATGCTTATCGCCGGCCAAAAGTCGGCCGTCGTGTGGGGATTTGACCCTGAAGAAAAGGGGAAGGTGGCGTGGCAAACCCGCATTGGCAAAGGAGGCGCCGGGGGAGGTATCCAGTGGGGAATCGCCTACAGCCCTCTTGATCGGCTGGTCTTCGCGCCCCTTGCTGACGCAACACGCGGCGACCCCGCTTCCGGAGGAGGCCTGTTTAGTTTGGATCCCGCCACAGGAAAAATCGTTTGGCACGCTCCGCCGCCGAAACCGGCCTGCGCCGGGCAGCGAGGATGCTCCGGCGCCCAGCGGTCTCCCCCCACCGTCATTCCCGGCGTCGTTTTCTCGGCCTCCATGGACGGCCACATTCGCGCATTTCAAGCGAAGACTGGCGAAATCGTTTGGGATTTCGACGCTGTCCGCGACTACACCACCGTAAACGGGATTCCCGCGCGAGGCGGATCGTTCAGCTCCACGGGTCCGACGATCGCAGAGGGAGTCCTGTACGTAAATTCCGGCTATTCGAGCATGCCCGGGAATGTGTTGCTCGCGTTCAGCGTGAAATGAAACCGCAATCCCCCCCATCCACATGAGAGCTCTTGCTGCCGGCACGCTTGGAATGCTTCTCGCGAGCGCCCTGCCGGCCACGAAAACCCTCGATTGCTACACCATCGACGTAGAGGGCGGCAAGTCGGTCCTCATTGTGTCTCCGTCGGGAGAGTCCATGCTGTTCGATGCGGGCTGGCCGCAAACGGCCAACCATGAATCATCGGTGAATCGGATCGTTGAGACCGTTCAGTCGGCCGGTGTAAAGCAGATCGATTACCTGGTGATTTCACACTTCGACGTCGACCATCTGGGGGATGTGCCGCAACTGGTTTCGAGGATTCCTGTCCGGCGCATTTACGATCACGGAGACTTTCAGCCCGCGCCCGGCGCGGCCCCCGCGCCGCAGCGTTTCAGGGCCTATGATGAGGTTCGTCAGAGGATCGGCCACACCGTGGTGAAGCCGGGCGATAGAATCCCGATGACCGGCCTACGTGTCGAGGTCGTCGCGGCGGGCGGGAAGCTCATCGAGAAACCCTTGCAGGGAGCAGGCGCGCCCAACCCTCTCTGCGCTGCGAACCCGCAAGCTCCCGTGATCGACCGTGACGTGGAAGATAACCTCTCGGTCGGTCTCCTGTTCACTCTTGGCAAGTTTAGGATGCTGGACCTCGCCGACCTGGAGGCGCATTACGATCATGAACTTGTCTGCCCCAACAACCTGATCGGGACCGTAGAGGTGTATCAGGTAAACGTGCACGGCCAGTTCAAGGGCATGGCCCCCGAACTCATGGGAGCACTGCGGCCCAGAGTCGCGATCATGGGCAACGGCGCAAGAAAGGGCGGCGATCCGCCGAGCTGGCCTCTTTTGCGCGCCACGCCCGGGCTTGACGACATCTGGCAGGATCATTACTCGGTCGCCGGGACTCAAGGCACGAATCCAGCCGACGACTTCATCGCCAATCTCGAGTCCGCCGATGAGGGGCAGCTGATTAAGCTGTCGGCGGAATCCGACGGAACATTTACGGTCACCAATACGCGGAACGGGTTCAGCAAGACCTACAAGCGGAACCCGGCATACCACGGTCGATCCGGCAGCAACCTCGTTCAGTAAAGTGCCGCCTTAAAAAGGCCTGCCCCGTCCGCGGTCCCTCCGGTATGCGGACTCCAGCTGGATGGTTTGTTTGAAAACGGGACGCCGCCGATTTCAGTCCAGTAGGATGGCCTTGCGCAGCTCCGGCACCGTCGCGGTTCGCGGCCCGTGGAGCGGGACGATCTGGCCAACGTCCAGCTTTAGGCGCAGGATGTTCTCATACAGGTTCACCATATACGGGTTCACGAAGTCAGGCTTCGGGGCGGTGACCGCTTCGGTATTCCACGCGTCGACTTGGATCAGAATCTTTTCCGCTGGCAAGTAGACCATGACAATGGCGTCGTTGTGCGCGGTGCCAACCTGTTGGTAGATCTCGACGGGGCGGTTGCCATCGTTCAATACGAGTTTCCCGCCGGTGACCTGCTCGAACTTGGGCGTCTTCTTGGATTGCTCGAGCCTGTCCGGGTTCAGGGTGTGCGGCGCGCGCCACGCCCATTGGTAGAAGTCCTGGTTCATCGGCATGGTCACGATGGTGGCCCCTTCGTCTACGTAGGTGCGGAGTCCGCCCGCGTGGTCAAAATGCGCGTGTGTGTTGACGAGGTATTTAATCGGTTTGCCGGGGATCGTCTCTTTGACCTTGGCAATCACGGCGAGCGAGCGCGCCTCGTCCAACGGCGCATCAACAACGACGATGTGGTCACCCTGTTCGATCGCAACGCTGTGCCACTGTCCGCCCCTGATCCAGTAGACTCCCTCGGCCAGTTGATCGACGGTCACCTTGACCGGGGCCACCATCGCGGCGCGCATGCCCTCCGGCACGGGGATGATCACATCGGGGTTCAATTTCACGGCTGATACGGTGATGTTCAGCCGCAGTTTCCCGCCCTGTGTGCGGACAATATGGGCGGGAAACATCACGCCGCCGAAGTCGCGGTAGCCGGTGAACGAGGCTTCACAAAGCATATCGCCCAGCACGGGGCTGTCGATCCAGGTATGGATGTTCTGAACCTGGTTCAGTGCGTTGATCTTGCCAACAAATTTGTGCTTGCCGGCCATGAAGGTCACCTCGGAACCACCGTCCGCCGTGGGCGTCGAGGTGGCGTGGTTCGCCTCGGCCGCCTTCAGAAAGCCCTGCGGGGTCGCCCAGATCTCCATCGCGCGTTCCTCGACATTTTTGGGTTCCGGGATACTGGTCACAGGCAAGCCGGTCGCTGGCCCGCCGGGTGCGCCCGTGATCCACGAAACGTCCCCGACCACGTACTCGTCGGCCCCCTCCTCGTGGGGAACCTGCCGGAGCCGTTCGGGGTCGGCAGTCTCGATGTTCACCCTCTGCACGCGCTTGGTGGCCCTGGCGTAGTCAATGGTTGCGATGTAGCGACTCACCTCGTATTCCGGCGGGGGCAGCAAAGGATTGGGCTCCTGTCCGAACAGATACCACTTCCCGTACCCTGAATACTCGATCGATGTGATGTGATCGGCCCCGAGAGCCTCGATGGCCGCGTCGAGGGTGCCCGATGGCTTACCGGCCGCCGCTAGAGTTGTCGCTACAGCCACCACAATTGCGAAACTTGCCCATCCACGCATCAAACTCCTCCCAAGGAAGTGAGTGTCCAGGTTATCAACCTTGCAGCCAGCGCCTGCGTAGGATCGTCTCCCCGAGTCTATCGTTCGGCCGGCTGGCCAGGGAGCTTCGTGCCCCCTGCGGTCAGCCGCCGCAGCTCGTTGACGCCTGGGGCGGCCGATCCCGCCAATTCCAGACGCCTGCGACAGCGCCATGGTTAGCCTGGAATCGTGCGTCAGACTACTCCATGAGCTATGAATGGAACAATGCATTGTTCGAGGTGTTCATGGTTGGCTGTGGCGGAGGCAAGCGCAGACGACCGGATTGTCCGCATCCGGCTCGATGGCCTTCGCTTTCAAAGGATGGTACGCTGCGTTTGTTGCGGCCAGACCGGTTCAGGACTTCGTCGGTTTCGCTCTATTTGCCGTTTGCTAAGTTTAATCCCCTCGGGAGTGGCGCATGCGCGGAATATCCAGGCGTGCTTTCAACGCGGCGCTAACTTCTGCGCTCGCGTGGTCAGCAACTGCGACGGCATGGGGAGACCGGGGCCGCGACACCAGCGTGGTTTTGCTGCTTTCGGGAGTGATTACCGACGGTGGCTGGAGCCAGTTGGCCTACAACGGGCTCAAGGAGCTTACCGAGCACCGAGGCTTCAAGACCGCCTACGCCGAAAACATCAGCCTCGCTCAGATGGACCAAGTCGCCCGGGGCTACTCGGACGATGGCTTTGATCTGATCATCGGCCACGGAGTCGAATTCAGCAGCACGCTGCTCGAGGTGGCGCCTGATTATCCCCGTCAGTGTTATTTTGTCACCACGTTCCTTCCCCAAGCCGATGTCGCCCGCAACATCCTGTTCGTCAATCTGGGCTACTTCGGCGCTGCCTACGGAGCCGGAGTCTTGGCTGCGCTCATTTCCAATCGGAAGCAGGCGGTGGGCTTCGTCGGAGGGGATGACGATCCGAACCAGCAGCGGATCAGGAGAGCCTTTATCGCCGGAGCGCAACACGCGGTTCCCGGCATTCGGGCCCTCGCGATCATCACCGGCGACTATGACAACGCCGCCAAGGGTAGAGAGGCTGCTTCGATTCTGATTGGTAACGGTGCGGACGTCATCTGGCACGCAGCCGATGTTACGGGTCTGGGAGCCATCCAGGGTGCCGTCGCGGGAAACGTAAAAGTGCTGGGCTGCTTTTCCGACCAGACCGCGCTCGCTCCGGGCAACATGGCAACGAGCTTCGAGATGAATCTGGGGGGAATGGTGCAAACGGTTGCGCAAAAAGTGGCCTCGCGAGATTTCTCTGGAGGCACCGAGTGGAAACCTTCTGTCAATCAGATGTGGCTGCTGACGTGCGGCGCAAACGGAGATCATAATCCGCACCTGGTATCAGCCGATCAATGGAACACTTTCCAGAAGGTATGGAGTGACATCGCGTCGCGCAGGCTCGACGCCGATGCACTGGTGCCATAGCTTCCCACGGCTTGCGCGGTCGAGCACAACACAATTTGCCATACGCAGCTTCCTCCGAGGAGCAAGTGGTGGAGCATACGCTGGAAATGAAAAACATCGTAAAGCGCTTCCCGGGCGTGCTGGCAAACGACAACGTAAGCCTGGCGATCCAAGTCGGCGAAATTCACGCGCTGCTTGGTGAGAATGGCGCCGGCAAAAGCACCTTGATGCAGATCCTCTATGGATTCCACGCGATGGATTCCGGTGAGATCCTGATCGATGGCGAGCAAGTGCGTCTGGGCAGTTCCAAAGACGCGATCGCGCTAGGAATTGGCATGGTGCATCAGGAATTCATGCTGGTACGGCCATTCTCGGTGGCCGAAAACACCGTCCTCGGCCTGCAAGACGCCTCCAGCCCGCTGCTTGATCTGCGGGGAGCGTCAGAGAGATTAAACGATTTGAGCAATCGGCACGGGCTCGCGCTCGATCCGGCGGCGAAAGTGGGGTCGCTGTCCATTGGCGTGCAGCAGCGCGTCGAGATCCTGAAGCTGCTCTACCGCGACGCGCGACTTCTGATTCTCGATGAGCCCACCGCCGTATTAACGCCGCAAGAGAAGAACCAGCTCTTTGCGATCCTGCGCCAACTCCGGAAAGATGGCCGGACGGTCGTGATCGTCACGCATAAGCTCGGCGAAATCATGGAAATTGCCGACCGCGTCACGGTCATGCGCGACGGACGGGTGGTGGCGACCCGAACGATTGGTTCCACGTCCGAGCAGGAGCTCACGCGCTTGATGGTCGGGCGTGAGGTGAACCTGCGTGCCGGTCAATCCAAGCAGAAACCGGGCCACAAACCTGGCGAGCCTATTCTGCAAATCAAAGAGTTGCGGGCCGAGGATGAAACCGGACGAGAGAAGGTTCGCGGCCTGAACCTGGAAGTTCGTGCCGGCGAAATTCTGGGTATTGCCGGGGTGGATGGCAATGGCCAATCGGAATCGGCTGAGGCGATCATGCACCTGCGGAAGATCAAGAGCGGCCAAGTGCTTTTGAACGGCGCCGATGTCACCAGGCTGAGCGTCGCGCGGCATCGCAGGCTGGGAATTTCCTACGTTCCGGGCGACCGCCGACATGTCGGCTCGGTCATTGAAATGTCGGTGGCAGACAACGCAATTCTTGGTTCGCAAAGAACCTACACCCGCGGATTGTTTCGAAACGTTCGCGACGCACGCGGATCGGCGCAGGCACTGGTCGCTCGCTTTGGCATTCGCAGCGCCGGGATGGATTTTGCTGCCGGGAAACTTTCGGGCGGCAACCTCCAAAAACTGATCCTGGGCCGGGAGATCCTGCGCGGATCGGCGGCATTGATCGTGGAACACCCTACGCGAGGTCTGGATGTTGGCGCGGTTGAGTCAGTGTGGCAAGAATTGTTGGCCGCGCGGAACGAAGGCAAAGCGATTCTGCTGTTCTCAGCGGAGTTGGACGAGTTGTTGAACCTGGCTGACCGCATTGCCGTGATGTTTGAGGGCCGCATCATGGGCGTTGTCGATACGGTGGGGGCTTCGGTTGACGAGATTGGGTTGATGATGGCAGGTATCCCGGTAGCAGGAGCGACGACCGCAACGGCCAGGAAGGAGGCGCCGCATGGCGAAATTCATTGAACGGCGGCTCACACCGACCGACTCGCCTTGGGCCATCCTAACTACCACTGCAGCGGCATTTCTTGCGGCAATGCTCGTTACGGCTTTTCTCTTTCTCTTCTACGATGCCAACCCATTGCGGGCATACGTCGCCCTTTTCCACGAGCCCTTTGCCACTGTTCGCGGCTTCGGGTATTCGCTGGTACGAATGTCGCCCTTAGCACTGATTGCCCTCGGCACGATCGTGAGTTGGCGTTCAGGATTCAGCTACCTGGGATTTGAAGGGTGCTTCGTGATTGGCGCCACGGCGACGGCGTGGCTGGCCCTTGTGACCTCCGTGGGTGCGCGGATCGGCCCTGTTCCCTTATTTCTCTTCTTGCCGATGGCAATTTTCCTCGGCTTCGCCGCCGGAGGAGTGTGGGCCGGTCTGGTTGCATTTGCCCGTGCCCAGCTGGGAGGAAACGAAGTTTTGATTTCTCTGATGTCGAATTATGTCGCGATTTTGATCCTGCAGTATCTGGTATCTGGCCCCTTGCGAGCCCCGGGAAGCCTTCCGGAAACACGGCTGCTTCCGCGTGCCACATGGCTGCCCTTCGTCTTGCCGGGAACGCGAGCGCACGCGGGCGTCCTGATCGCGCTCGCCGCCGCCGGTTTGGTTTGGATGCTGCTGCAAAAAATGCCGCTCGGATACGAATTGATTGTTACCGGCTTCAATCCTTCGGCTGCCCGCTACGCCGGCATCGATGTAAAACGGCGCCTGCTGCTGGCGGCATTCTTTGCGGGAGGGTTGGGCGCTCTCGCGGGAATGGTCGAGGTGCTGGGATCGCAGCATCGGCTGATGGATGGAATCAGCGGGGGCGTGGGCTTTGTCGGGATCATCGTGGCGCTTCTCGCACGGCTGAATCCCCTGGCGGTGATTCCGACCGCGCTCTTATACGGAGGCATGTCGGTCGGGGCCGACGCGATGCAGCGGCGGGCGAACATTCCCTCCTCGATCACGTTTATCTTGCAGAGTCTCACGGTGCTTCTCGTGCTGGCATGCGATGCGCTGCGTTATTACAAAATTAATCCCTCGTCTCTTGGGCGCCGCACGCGGCAAACAACTGCCGGGTGGGTGGCCAAATGAATGGCGCTCAGGCTTTCGTGGTCACGTGGCTATCAGCCAGCCTGGGCCTTGCCGGACCCGTGCTGCTTGCGGCCCTTGGAGAGACATTTGCCGAGCGCAGCGGTGTTCTGAACGTTGGGATTGAGGGCACTATGCTTTTGGGAGCTCTGGCGAGCTTCCTTGCATGCCACTACACGGGGATGGTCTGGATCAGCCTGCTCATCGCTGTGTTGGTGGGCGTCTTTGCCAATGTTTTCTTGGCGTGGATGTATGTGAGCGTCCGCGCGAGCCAGGTGGTGGCCGGCCTTGTGTTCAACGTTCTCACGCTCGGCATCGTAAGCACCGTCTACCGGCGGGCCATGCCCAGCTCCGCGGCGCCCGAGAGCATCGCGATGTTCCACCCCCTGCACCTGCCCTTCCTCAGCAGTCTGTCTGTGATCGGACCAGCGCTGTTCGGACAGACGATCCTTTTCTATTTGACGCTGCTTCTGGCGTTTGCTGCGCACTTCGTCCTGTTTCGCACCCATTTCGGTCTGGCCCTGCGGGCTTCCGGGGAAAATCCCGCGGCGGCCGATTCCGCCGGAGTTTCTGTTTACCGCATGCGCTATGCGGGGACATTGATCTCGGGAGCAGCGGCAGGAATGGCGGGCGGCTATCTGGTCCTTGCGCAGGTGGGGCTTTTTCGCGAATCCATCGTTTCCGGACAAGGATTCATTGCCTTGGGGATTGTAATCTTCGGACGCTGGAACCCCCTGAAGGCGGCGGCTGCCGCGATCGTCTTTGGCGCCTGCGATGCTCTCCAGTTGTCGCTCCAGATTTTCGGGACCAGGGTCCCCCCGCAGCTTCTGCTGGCATTACCCTATGTGGTGACGATCCTGGCGATATCGGGATTGTTCGGCGGCAAGGCAGTTCAACCAGCGGCTCTAATGAGACCTTACGTGAAGGATTAGCAGAGACTTACCCCATACCGCGCAACGTGATACAAGCCCCCCCCAATGCAGGCTTCCGCTACGGCCACGCAGCTTTGTCCATTCTGGATCTTCTTCTCTGGATCTTCTTCGCCGAACTCGCAGGCTTTGAGAACAGCGCCGAAAACCAGACGAAAGCAAAAGGTACATGTTCCCGGGGTACCATTGCAGTCGGCTCGCGGCGCTAGTCCCATCGCTTGCAATGCCGTCGGTGGTCTCGGGGCGCTGGATTCAGTCTGGGGAGCGATCCTTGCATAGGCGGACGCCAGAGTCGCCAGCGACGGGGCGGGACCGCAACTTTTATTTGGTATGCGGGTTGAAGCCGCCAGCGTTTGAACCATCCGCAGCGCGAAGGGGGGAGTCCTGTGGGACGTCTTTCAAGGTTCACCTTGGTCGTTTTATTGTTGTGGCCGATCGCGGGGTGCGGGGGCGGAAGCACTCCAAGCGAGTCCACCACGACCCCTCAGCCCAGCGTAACGCTGAACCCGCCGGCATCCAATGTTCGCCCGGGCGACCCGCCGTTGCAGTTTACTGCCACCGTAGCTGGAACGTCGAATACCGCGGTCACTTGGTCGGTCAACGGAACGGTCGGCGGCAGCGCCGCGACGGGCTTGATCAACACCAGCGGGCAATACACGGCGCCCGCGAGCGTTCCCACAAATAACGTCATGTCCGTGCAGGCCGCGCTGGTAAGCGCTCCCACCGTGCAAGGCACAAGCTTGGTAACCCTGCTGAACCCCATTCCCGTAGTGACGTCGGTTAGCCCGCAAATCATCGGTGTGGGTGCATTTACAATCCAGGTCAACGGTAGCGGCTTTGTGAGTGGTGCGCAGGTGATGTTCGGCACTACGGCGCTGACCACGGCATTTGCGTCCTCGACGCAACTGAACGCTACGGGCACGGCCACGGCCTCGCAAGCGGGGAGCGTGGCTGTAACGGTTGTGAATCCGGCTCCTGGTGTGAACAATTCAACGACTTCGGCGATCACACAGGTCACCACGGTAACCGTGGAGACGGTCTCTGCGGCTGTGCGTTTCCTGGAACAGTCCACCTTGGGCCCGACTCCGGCCCTCATAGCGCAGGTTCAGCAGATGGGATTCCCGGAATTTCTTACCAGCCAGTTCGCGACCTCCGGTTCCACCTATCCCGATCCGGCGTCTACCGTGACGTCTTTGCTGCCGACGCAGCAGGTCTTCTTCACCAACGCTCTAAACAATTCAGATCAACTCCGGCAGCGCGTGGCACTGGCTTTGAGCGAGATCTGGGTCGCATCCGGATTCACGGTTCCGCCCCAAGGCATGGCGCCGTACATGCGTTTGCTGCTCCAGGATGCTTTCGTCAATTACCGCACGCTGATGAATGACGTAAGCCTGAGTCCCGCGATGGGGCTTTACCTCAATATGGTAAATAACGACAACCCCCCTGCTGGGCAACATGCCAATGAGAACTACGCGCGGGAATTGATGCAGCTTTTTACCCTGGGACTTGACCAGCTCAATGAAGACGGCACGATGCAGCAGGATAGCAGCGGCAATCCCATCCCCACCTACACCCAGGCGAATGTCGAGGCTTTCGCTCTGGCCTACACCGGCTGGACCTATCCCACGCAGGCAGGCGCCACACTGCAAAAGCACAACCCGGCCTACTGGATTGGGCCCATGGTTCCGTTCGAGAGCAATCACAATGTGGCGGCGAAGGTCCTTCTCCCCGTCAATGGTGCGGCGGTTACGCTTCCGGCAGGTCAATCGGCAGAAAACGATTTGAGCGGCGCTCTGGACAACATATTCGCGCAACCTGAGCTGCCTCCTTTTGTCTGCAAGCAGCTGATTCAACATCTGGTCAGCAGCAACCCGAGCAGCGCCTACGTAAAGCGCGTCGCGGATGTCTTTGTGAGCGGAAGTTTTAGCGGGGGAGGGATCACCATCGGTTCCGGGCAGCGTGGCGACATGCAAGCCGTTATCGCCGCCATTTTGCTTGATTCCGAAGCGCGGCGCGGGGACTCGACCGCCACCGCGAATCCGAGCGATGGTCACCTCCGAGAACCCATTCTCTACATCGCCAACCTTCTGCGCGCGTTTGGAGCCACCAGCGACGGTGCTGCACCCGCTAACGCCGGCACGTCCATGAGCGAATCGGTGATGGATTCGCCGAGCGTTTTCAATTTCTTTCCGCCGGACTACAACATCCCGGGCACAAACCTGCTCGGACCGGAATTTGATCTGGAAACCACGGCCACCACGCTGGTTCGGGCCAATTTCGTAAATTCATTTGTGTACGGTTCGATTGGCACAGGCACCACCGTGAATTTCACTACGTACGCGAATCTTTCCGCGAATCCAAACGCTCCGGGCCAATTGCTCGATTCCCTGAACGCGCTCCTGCTCCACAACGCGATGACGTCTGACGCCCGCGCTTCCATTGTCGCTGCGGTGAACACGGTTCCGGCCGGGTCCACCCAAAACCTTTTGCGCGCCGAGGCTGCCATCTATTTGATCCTTTCGTCCTCGCAATACCAGGTCGAACAGTAGGAAACAGGAAGAGGATTCTATGAAAATCACGCGAAGAGATATGATCCGCCAGTCCTGTTGCGCCGCCGCGGCTTTGGGCACGGCCTCAAGCTTCAGCCGCTTCGGGCTCATTCACGCGCTGGCTCAGTCTCCAGCGAATTATCAGGCACTGGTGTGCATTTTTCTTTTTGGCGGCAACGATGCCAACAATCTACTGATTCCCACCGACACGGCCGGCTACGCGAATTACCTGAAATACCGAGTCGCTGTCGAAAACGGGGGATTGGCTCTCGACCAGAGCACTCTGCTGCCGATCGCGTCGAAAACGCAGCAGAATGGCGAAACTTCGTTCGGTCTGCATCCCAACCTCCCCGAGGTGCAGGCTCTGTTCACTTCCGGCAAACTCGCGTTGCTCGCGAATGTGGGTCCGCTGGCGCAGCCGCTCACGCGCGCGCAATATCTGGCGCCGACTCCCCCCGTTCCAGCCAATCTGTTCTCACACGCCGACCAGCAGCAGCAGTGGCAGACGCTCGAACTGGATGGTTTTTACAAGACGGGCTGGGCCGGCCGGCTGGCCGACAACATGAACGGCAGTCTCAATTCGGGTTCGCTGTTTCCGCCGATCACATCGGTGGCCGGCTCTGCGATTTTCTGCACGGGCCAGCAAACCCAGCCTTATGCCATCATTCCCGGAACTACCCCGGGACTTTCCGGCTTCGATAGCTCCGCCGCGAGCACCGCGCGTTTGCAGGCATTGCAGCAATTGCTCACCTTCGATACCGGCGTTTCGCTGATTCAGTCGGCCAGCTCGATCACCTCCAATTCCCTCACCGATAGCAAGACTCTTTCCGCCGCGCTGGCCTCCGCGACCCCGCTTGCGACCGTATTCCCCGCGACAGGACTGGGCGGCCAATTAAAACAGGTGGCGCAGCTTCTCTCCGTGCGCTCCGCGCTCAGCTTGAATCGGCAGGTTTTCTTCTGCTCCTTGGGCGGCTTCGACACTCATAGCAATCAGATCGCTACGCAGCAAGCTTTGTTCTCACAGCTGAGCCCGGCTCTCAATGCCTTCTACAACGCTACCGTCGAGTTAAACCTCGCGCAGCAGGTGACTACGTTCACCATGTCCGACTTCAGCCGCACCTACCAGCCGGCTTCCGATGGCGGCAGCGACCACGCGTGGGGCAGCGTGCAGATGATCATGGGCGGAGCGGTGGTGGGTGGAGACATCTATGGCACCTTGCCCGTATTTACTCCGGGGGGGCCAAGCGATGTTGGCGCGAACGGCCGCTGGATTCCCACCACCCCCATCGATCAGTACGGCGCAACTCTCGCCAATTGGTTTGGAGTACCCTCGGGGGACTTTGCTGCGGTCTTTCCCAACCTGGCAAACTTCCCCACCCAAACACTGAGCTTCCTCGGCTAAAGCGGCCCAACGTTGAGTCTTACAACGTCTGTGCGCCCAAACCGCCACCGGCGGGAACACACTGTGCCCTGCGCCAGTTCTCGCGTGATGTGGGGAACCGACCGACCTGGGGGGGAAAGCGCCGCGAAATTAGCGCCCGGACTGCGCCGTGTACTCCCTGGGGCTGGACTTCGGGTCGGGAAAGCGGCGCATTTTCTCGACGAAGACACGGACGATGGCGGGATCGAATTGGCTGGCGGCGCAGCGCTCCAATTCCGCAAAGGCCTCTTCTGGCGAACGGCCTTTCTTGTAGCTCCGCTCGGAAGTGATGGTATCGTAGGAATCCGCGATGGCAATCACACGTGAGCCGAACGGGATATCTTCCCCCCGCAGCCGGTCCGGATAACCTGAACCATCATAGAACTCGTGGTGATGCCGGACCATTTGCCGTATACGGACCATCGTTTCGAGTGGTTCGAGGATCTTGGCGCCAAGTTCGGTATGCGTCTTCATCGTTTCCCACTCGGCGGCGTCGAGCGGTCCGGACTTATTCAAAATCGCCTCGGGAATGCCGACCTTCCCGATATCGTGCAGCAGAGCCGCCAGCCGAATCTCTTCCACCTCGGACTGGTCGAGGCCCAGCGCTTGCGCAAGCACCACCGCATATGCGGAAACTTTCTGCGAATGCCCCTGCGTGTATTGGTCCTTCGCATCAATCGCAAAGGCCAGGGAGGTGACGGTTTCTACCACCGCGGGCGGAAGGACTTGCTCCGAACTAGCCCCTCCCGGGTCAACCAGAGATCGCGTAAAGAGTTCGAGCCGGCGGTAGATCTCTTCGAAGGCTTCGGGGCCGGTTGAAAATAGCCGCTTCAACGTAACGCCGAGGTAGGCTTCGAGTACATCTTTCTTCCATCTCTTGCGGTCGCTCGGATCTCCCTGCTCCGCGCTCGAAACGGAATTTCCGCCTTGGTGCTTTGAGAGATACATCGAGGAGTCTGCGACCTGAATCAACTCCTGCGGCGTCGATCCGTGAATGGGAAATCCCGCGATCCCGAAACTGGCGGTGACGTTTTTGTCACGCAGCAGCGGATCAGCCGCAACCCAGCTGCGCAGTTTATTGGCCAGTTGGCGAGCCTGCTCAACGCTGGTTTCCGGCATGAGGATGACAAACTCGTCGCCGCCATAGCGCGCGACCACATCCGAGCGACGGCAATTCTGCTCGAGAATGTGGCCGACACGCTGAAGAATGGCGTCCCCCTCCAAGTGCCCGTAAAAGTCGTTTACGAACTTGAAGCGATCCAGATCCATCAGCACCAGGGCAAACGGCCGGTTGGCGCGCGTCGAACGCTTCCATTCAGCCGAAAGAGCTTCCATCAAGAACCGATGAGTCTTCACGCCGGTGAGCCCGTCGGTAATCGCCTGCTCCCGCGCCTTCTGAAACGTGAGTGCATTGTGCAAGGCGCCAGCGAAAAGATCTGCGAGCGTGCGCAGCAACAGAATTTCCTGCTCCGGAAAATCGCAGGCTTCCGACGATTCCACGTAGAGCACGCCGAGCAACTGCTCCGCATAGACCACCGGCAGCGCAATCGCTGATACCGAATCGGGAAGAACCATCTTCGGCGTCGACGCATTCGCTTCGCGAACCAGGGCGACTTGTCCCGACCGCGCCACTTGCCCGACCATCCCTTCGCCAAGCCCGATGCGCCGCCCGCGGGCATCTTTGCGCGCGCCGGCCTCTGCCTGGACCACCAGTTCCTTCATGGAGTAATCGAGAGTCGCGATGCCGATGTGGTCGTAAGCCAGGCTGGTTTCAATCTCCCGCGCGATTTTCTCAAGCATTTCCACCGGATTCAGGGTTGTAATCGCGTGGCTCGACACATTATTAATCAGCATGAGATGCCGGGACTTTTTCTGCTCTTCTGTGAAAAGCCGCGCATTTTCGATCGCCACGCTGGCTTCGCTTGCGAGAACGCGCAGGAGCTCCAAATGCCCTTGGTCAAAAACACGCTCCTTCGGGCTGTGCACCATCATGACGCCGACCGCGCGATCGTAGAGAATCAGGGGAACGGCGCACATCGAACCAACGTGCCGGAGGGGTTCAAAGCCAAGCCGCTGCGTTTCTTCCAGGTAGCGATCGCGAATCAGAAGGGGCTGCCGCGTACCAACCACATATTCCAACAGATGGTTTCCGGCCGGCCGCGATCGTTTCGACAGGCGTTGGCCGTCTGTGACTTCGATTTCGAACCGAATTGCATCGGTCTTCGAGTCGTAGGAAGCAATTAGAAAGCTCGACACATCCACGAGGCGGCGCACCTCCGTGTAAATTCGCTCCAGCAGTGAATCCAAGTCAAGAGTTGAGCTCAGAGCACGGCCAATTTCATTGAGTATATCGAGCTCGTGGCTGCGGCGCGAAGTCTGCTGCGCCAGATTGCTGTTCTCAACGGCCATTCCAATTTGGTGCCCGAGCCCAAGCAAAAGCTTCAGTTCGGGCGGTGAAAAGTTGCGGCACTCGGGGGCGCCGAGCAACAGCGCGCCGACTGTTCTTTCCTTCGCCTGTAAGCTGATTCCCACCACCGTCTCGAGCTTTTGCTGCAAAAGAAGGCGCCGGAAGTCCCGGAACGGGGCCTCCTTTTCAAGCGCCTCGTATTGGGAGTCATCGGCCGGGGCCGGCAGCCGGATGAGCCCGCCCAGGCGGGCTACCAGGTCAACCACGTATGTATCGAGATGATCTTGCTGAATGGCCGGGCCAAACGCGTCGGTCAATCCGGCTACCACCACGGGCCTCGTGCCATGGCCTTGGCCACAATGCAGGAAAAGCGCGCCCGACGGAACGCATGCAACGTGGAGGACGCGGTCAAGCGCCTGTGCCAGCATTGTCTGAATGGGGTTGCCCACAAAGCCGGAGACGGCGAGATTGAGGTTCGCCACAGTCAGCATGTTTCGCTCGACATGCCGCCGCTCCTGTTCGTACACCGCCATCACCATCAGCACCCCGGCAAATAGCATAGGTACCGAGGCAGCGATGGATAAATCCTGCGCGCGAGCATTGGTGGCAAGAGACGGCACGGCGGTCGTCGCCTCCAGCGCGCCCCAAACGAAAAATGTGATCGCGAGCCACACCTCCGCGCGCGACTCCTGTTTCCGTCCTTCGGACCAAAAAGTCTGCGCGGTCAGAAAAAATGCGAAGGCTGCCCCTGCGCTCAGCGAAATCGGCAACCGGCCATATGAAAAGGCGATGGACCATAGCGCCGCTCCCACGGCGGCTGCAATCATCGCACGCGGCGCGGCCGGTCGGCGCGCGTGCAGACGGGCGGCCCAGTAGAATGCCAGGGCGGACGCGGCCAGCAACCATTCCGCAAGTACCGCAATTCGGGACGGGAGGAGCGCCGTAGTGCGGACCACCAGGGAGAACAGGAGATACACCGAAAACACAAACCAGCCCGCCGACCAAATACGAAGCGCTTGTTCTCTCTTCCGCCGATAGAGCGATGCGAACAACGTCCCCAGCAGAAGAGAACTCACTACCATCGCAATTGCGGCGGCGTTAAGGGAACTCAAGGACTCAATGCTCCGGATTCATTGTCCAGCGAACTTCCGAGGATAGCAGATATGGAAGCCGTCTGAAGGGGGTATCCCATCGCGTTGCTCCCCGTAAACCCCTCGGCTGCTTCTCCGACATCGGCGGGTCCGATAGGCAGACGCATACTTCTTGGGATACGTCTATCCGTGAATGGAACGATGCCGCGTCTAAACAGCCCGGTCAACAGTACAATCGTACCAAGATGACGCGGACAGGGGCGCTCGGCCGGCTCGATTTTGGCGGCCCCTTTCGTTAAGATGAATCGCACCAAAAAACAGGAAGGAATTCAACCGAAATGACCTCATCGGAAAAGCCGCGCGTGCGATTTGCTCCGTCGCCCACCGGCTATCTCCACGTCGGCGGCGCGCGGACCGCTCTGTTTAACTGGCTTTTCGCCCGTCACGAAGGCGGCACGCTCCTGCTGAGAATCGAGGACACCGATGTCGAGCGCAACCGCCCGGAACTGGTTCAGGGCATTCTCGACGGATTGAAATGGCTCGGAATCGAGTGGGACGAGGGCCCCATTTTTCAGTCCCAGCGCATCGAGATGTATCGTGGGGCGTCCGAGCGCCTTTTGGCAAACGGCTCCGCCTTCCCCTGCTATTGCAAGGCGTCGGCCTACACGGGCGCCGATAGCGTCAGCGAGGGTTTTGAAGAACGCGAGAGCGAAGGAGACGACGAGGCCCCCCCCTCGCGGAAGAAAATCGCGTGCTGCTGCCGCGAACTGAGCCCTGGCGAACTCGCCGCCAAACAGAAAGAGGGCATCGCCCGCGCCATCCGCTTCCGGGTTCCACGGGAGGGCGTCACTCAATTCCAGGACGCCGTGTTCGGGCCCCGCGAAGTGCAAAACGCCGAGATCGAGGATTTCGTCCTGATGCGTTCAAACGGTCTACCCACCTATCAGTTGACTGTGGTCGTCGACGATATCGACATGCGCATCACGCACGTGATTCGCGGCGCAGACCATTTGTCGAACACGCCCAAGCAAGTGCTGCTCTACCGGGCGCTGGGCCTGGAACCGCCCGTCTTTGCACACGTTCCCCTCATCCTCGGCCCCGACCGCACGCGGCTTTCCAAGCGGCATGGCGCTACCAGCGTGGGATCGTACGCGGACGAAGGCTTTCTCCCCGAGGCTTTCCGCAACTTCCTCGCGCTGCTCGGATGGTCTCCGGGAAGCGACGCGGAATTCATTCGCACCGGTGAACTCGTCAAGCGATTCTCGCTCGAGGGTGTCAGCCGCACCAACGCGATCTTCGATCGCGCCAAACTGGAGTGGTTTAACACGCAATATCTTCAGAAAATCCCCGTGGAAGAACTCCTTCCTTTGGTCGAAGCGGAGCTGAAGCGGGCGGGTCTCTGGCGGGAAGCATGGGCTGGGGCCGAGCGCCCGTGGTTCACGCAGGCAGTCGATTTGATCCGCCCGAGAACGCGCTTCCTGGACGATTTCACCACATGGTCCCGCGCCTTCTTCACCGACGACTTCGATTACCAGGCGGAAGCAAAGTCCAAGTTCTGGAAAGACGAGCGCGTTCCTGCGCTGTTGGAAAAGCTGACCGATGCTCTCGCCGCGCTTCCTGACTGGAATCACGATGCGTGCGATGCCGCGCTGCGCAGTGTTGCAGCAGCCGAAGGCGTGAAGGCCGGCGTGCTCATCAATGCCACGCGCGTCGCCATCGTCGGCCGCGCCGTGGCTCCGCCCCTGTTTGACACGATGGTCGTGCTCGGCAAGCAGAGAGTTGCCGCAAGGTTGCGCCGCGCCGTGCCGTTCGTCTTCGCGTGACGCCGCTCCCCCCCGGGGGAACGCCCCTCTCCCGATGGGCGGGGTTAACAACGGCATTCAGGCAGTCGTGGCACCGACCGGCCTTAGTTCAGAAGGTCGGTCGGGGCGGGAACCAGGAAAACTTCCGGATGGGCAGGCTGCGCCTTCGCACCAGCCGCCGCCACCTCCAGTTCTACATTCACAGCTACCTTCACCGGCGGCAGGCACGCGGCGTCATTGCATGCTTGATATCGAAGAATCACGGGAATCGTGGTGGCTCCAAGGGGTGCACTGGCTTGCACCAGCAGCTGCAGCTTCAAAGTCACGCTTCCGGTGTAGACATCGAGCGGTTTGGTCGGCGAGAACGCAAATTTCTCAAGCCGGCCGTGGGGATAGATCACATCGGAGAGCTTCATTGCTGGCGGAAGCTGCGGCGTGATTGTTGTCGGAATGAGATACTCGTCGGTGGGTTTGTGCGAGTTCATGTGGAATCCCCGCGCGATGTTCACCACCACGGCGGCTTGGAAAGATTTCCCTCTCGGCACGGGATCAAGCGACACGTACGCCCGCGCCTTCACAACGGCCGCTGCGTTCGGCATGGCGGAAGCGCCTTGCGGCGTTGCGGCCGCGCGCTTCGCCACTGCGAATGAAAAAATCGCCGCGGTTACCAGAATTGCCGTCCAGGCGGAAACAGAGCGGAGTCGCATGGGAATCAAAGCTGCGCTTGAATTTCCTTCTCGAGATCCTTCTGGTTTACAAGCCCGACGTAGCGCTTCACAACTCTGCCGTCGCGCGAAATCAATACGCTCGTGGGCAAACCGATGAGGCCGCCAAACTTGGAGGCGATGTCGTCGGTTCCCAGAACGATGGGGTAGTCCATCGCCGTCGGATGTCCATCCACGTCGAACTGCGTCTTCTGAATGAACGGATCGACCACACTTTTTCCCTCATCGTCCATCGCGACGCCTAAAAGAGTAAAACCTCTATTTCCATACTTCTGTTGAAACTCGATCATCCAAGGAATTTCCACGCGGCAGGGTTCACACCACGTTGCCCAGAAATTGACAAGCACCAGCTTGCCTTTCAGGCTCGCGATCGGAACCTTATTCCCCTGAAGATCCTGGAACGTTACATCGGGCTCGTTGGGCTGGGCGGCTTTCGCCGAAGACGGCACAATTTTCGGGGCCGCCGTTAGCTTGCCTTCCATCACGGCCACGGAACGGTTCAAGAACGAGAGTTTATTCGAGAGCCAGGTCAATCGATTCGCAAACACCAAGCCGCCAATTGCGAGCAGAAGAACCCCGCTGAAAACCTCCACCGTATGCAGGTGCCGCCGAAAGTTCTGGTAGAACCTCAGAAAGCCGCCGATCCCGAGCGCCGTCACCAGAAATGGAATCGCCAGGCCCGCCGAATAGCACGCCAGCAGAAAGACCCCTTGCCCGATCTTTTCTCGCGTGGCCGCTACCGCTAGCACCGCCGCCAGAATCGGGCCGATGCAGGGCGTCCACCCAAATGCAAAGGCAAAACCCATCAGAAACCCACTGAAAGGCCCGGGCTGGCCGCCCAATTTGCGGAAGTGGACGTCGCGATTGAGCCACCGCGTGAGGATGGGTCCCAGCAGGAAAATAATCGCGATCGCGAACAGATCGACACCCTTCACGCGCGCGAAGATCCCCGGACGCGCACTCAAGCCAATTCCCGCAACGACCAACAGCAAGCCGATCCCCCGTCCCACCCGCACCGGGATCCGCACGAGCCAGCCTACCAGATGCAGGCCAAAGAGCAGGATCAGCGCTCCTGCGAGGGGAGCCAGCAGGGTCCGGTTGCGCACCAGAAAAGAGCCGACGGCGCTTGCCGACGCCCCAAAGGTGATGAACACAATCGAGAAACCGGTGACGAATGCCAGCGCGGAAGTCAGCAGACTCCCACGGGGCGCCCTACCCTGTTTGAGCTGCTCGACTCCGATGCCGGAAAGCATCGAAACGTATCCGGGCACCAGCGGCAAAACACACGGGGAGAGAAACGATACCAGCCCTGCAACAAACGCCGCAAATATGGAAACGTCCATGACGTATCTTATTGGATGCCCGAGATGCTTACCCCGTGCGTCCCCGCTCTTGAATTTTCGCACATCCACGGGACGCCCGGCCCGTCTTTTCGGTCGCAGCGAACTACGGCGGATGCTTTGTTCCTCACCCCCCCTCCGGGTGGCGTTGGTGCCATGGCGTCGCCTCTTCAAACGCGAACGCTATCGCGAGCAAACTCGCCTCGCCCCATCGAGGACCAATCAATTGAAGACCCACCGGCAATCCTGCGCGCGTGAATCCGCACGGAATCGATATCGCCGGATGACCCGTGAAGTTGGCGGGCCGGCAGACACCTACCAGTAGCGACCGAACCGCTTCTTTCGCTCCGGCAATCTTCACTTCGTTTTCTCCCAGCCTGGGCGCCGGGATGGGCGACGCCGGCGCGAGAATCGCATCCACGCGTTCGAACGCGGCGTCGAAATCCTGTTCCAGCATTTGTTTCACCGCCAAGCCTTGGAGGTAGTCCACGGCGCGAACCTTTTCTCCGGCTTCGAGCCGGCCTCGAACGTCGTCGCCATAGTCAGACGCGCGAGCGGGGAAATAGCCTTGCGACTCGTGATAGTTGGTCGCCTCGGCTAGTCCGATGTTCGTGCTGGCCTGCACCGATTCCTGCAGATGGGGCAGCGAAACTTTCTCGATGCGTCCACCCAACTGCTGAAGCGTCTTGGCGGCGGCATCGATGGCGTCGCGTACTTCGTGATCCACGCGGTCAAAGTAGAATTGCTCCGGCCAGCCGAGGCGGAAGCGCCGGGGGCATCCCTGGCGAAGCCTTTGGTAGTGGGGACGTGACCTTCCCTCGGGATAGGCTCCTGCAATCGCTTCCAGAACGATGCACGCGTCGGTCACCGACCGCGCCAGCGGCCCAGCGTGGTCCATGGTCCCAGAAAGCGGCACGACTCCCGCGACGCTCACGACGCCAAAGGTTGGCTTGAGCCCGACAATACCGCATAGCGCGGATGGTATTCGGATCGAACCACCGGTGTCGGTGCCGACCGAAGCAAAACCCATCCCGGTCGCTACTGCCGCCGCGGAGCCACCGCTTGATCCCCCGGATATTCGCTCCCGCAACCAGGGATTGCGCACAGGGCCAAAGTGCGGGTTTTCAGAAGTGATGCCGTAAGCGAACTCGTGCATATTCGTTTTGCCGAGGATGATCGCCCCTGCGTGGCCCAGCCGAATTGCGACGTCGCTGTCCTGGCCGGGAACGAAATCTGCAAGGATCTTTGAGCCCGCTGTGGTGCGGACACCTTTGGTCCAGAAGTTGTCCTTTATAGAAACCGGAATCCCGTGCAAGGGGCTTCGCGGCCCTTTGCGCCGAATCTCTCGCTCAGCCGTTCGCGCCTGGCGGCGGGCGGCTTCCGCGGTGACGGTGATAAAGGCATTGAGCCGCATGTTGAGGCTCTCGATGCGGGCAAGCGATGCGTCGATCAACTCCATCGGCGAAATCTCCCCACGGCGGAGAAGCCGCGCGGCCTGCCCAACCGAGAGGAACGTCAGATCTGTTTGTTGCGCTCGATCCACGCGGGTTATCAGAAAATCCTTTCCTGCCGACGCAAATTGCCGGCAGATCCCAGGTTGGCGATGCGGAACACCGCCATGTACTGATTTTCGTTGCGGATCGTGCCAAACGAAAATCGTCTCACTTCGAAGCCGATGCCGCAGCAGGACCCGTTATAGGTGACTTGCGCGAGCTGGTTCTGAAACGCTTGCTGCGTCCAGTCGTAACTCGCTCCGAAGGCGGCGTTCCAGCCGCGCCGGTTCATATCGCCGTATCCCAGCAGCGCCCTCACCTGGTTGGATCTTTGCTGGAAATTGAGAGGGAGCGGCGAGGGATTTACGGGGAGGTTGACTGTCGAGAAGTGTGCCACGGTCAAGAACGACTCCTTGTACGGCTTCAGCTTCAGCAAGGTTCCAATAGCGGTCAGCCGGTTGCGCACGGAATCGTAATTTACGATGAATTCCGTGTCGTAGTGTCTCCCAGGCTCGATCGTCAAATCGCTCACCAGCGGCGAGAAGTGGCGCAGAGTGTCGGCGAACGCGAACGGTGTGAGAAGCTCGAGGGTCTGAAACACGTTACGCTCGCCGGGAACCAGCGCCCCGCCGAAAGTCGGGTCGAAGAACCGCTTTTGCGCAATGTGCCAGGTCACCAGCTCTTCGGTGGATCCGGTTTTCGTGCGCCGAAACAGCCTTTGCGTGAAGCCATACTCCACTTCGTTGGTGTCGGTGAGCGTGTCGCCTTCGTCGAACCGGATGAACCTCGTAAAATCGTTCACGCCGGTCACGTACCGGTAGACCACTTCGGGCTCGATCACGTGCTTCCATTTCGTACCGTCACCCCAGACCCGCTCGATCGTGGGCGGCTCAATATCGACTGAAACTTCGCGCGTATCCCGGAACAATCCCTGATCAATGAATGCGCCCCCCTGAAGCTGGCCGCCGTAGTAGGTGGATCGAAAGGTGAAACTTGGCGTGACGTTGAGCCACGGTCCCCAGTGGAGCGGCACGGTGACGGTGGGCGCAAATTCGCTTCGCTCCACGAATCCCGGTGTCTCGAAAGGCGTAACCGTTTCGCCGCGATGTTCCGCTCCGGAGAAGGCCGTAAACGAAAAATAGACGGGGATGCGGCTGGAGAAGGATTGATCCACCGAGCTGAATCTCACTTCGGGCGCGGTTCGCAGCGTGATCGAAGTCTGTGGTGTGGCGCTCAGAAAGTTCTCATAGCTCAGAGCGGCGAGATTGAGACTCCACCCTCGAAAATTGTTGGTCACAAACGCGGTGTTGCGGACTTCCGAGTTTACCGCTTGCACGAAGGTCTCAGAGAAGGCGAGCCGGAATGTGAGCGAAGTGAGCTGATCCAGATCGGCCACGGCGCGCCAGCCGTCGGGCAGCAGGGCCGTAAAAAGCAACCGGTCTTCGTGGCCACCTTGTTTGATCGGGGGACCCGAAGGCTGCGGGAGACCTCGATCGATCACGCCGAAGTAGCTGGCCTCCAGCCGGGCATTTTCCCACGGACGCATGCGCAACTCCCCCCTTTGACTCCATCCGCGTTTGCTGAAGTAAGACGCTCCGATGGTCGCATCCATCCAATCGGTCGGCGCCCAATAGAAGGCATCCCCGAAGATGTATCCCTTGTTGGAACTATCGCCGGGATCGGGAATCAAAAACCCGGAATTACGCTGCTTCTCCGCCGGCAATGTAGCGTATGGCAGATACAACACCGGAATCGAAAAGAGCCGAAAGTTTCCATTCTCAAGATGCACGGATTTGCGCAGTTCGACGGTGGCCGCGGGCGCATAAAATCTCCACGTAGGGCGGTCCGGACTGCAAACGGTGAGCCAAGCCTTGTGAACGTGATAGGTGTTCTCATCCGCGCGCTCGGCTTCCTCCGCCTCGAAGTAGAGAGGATTGGGGCTGAGCAGCAGAGTGGCCGTCGGGCGCCGCTGCATCGCAAACGTCGCGCGGACATGGTGGAAGGTGCCGCGACCGGTGCGAAGCTCATAACGAGCGCTATCGGCTTCGACGTGCTGCGTCAAGTAGTCCAGTTGCACGTGTCCCTGGGCAATCACCACCTGCGTATCGGCATTGTATTCAACGTGATCCGACCGGAGCCGTACGTTTTGATAGCGCACGTCCACATGGCCATCCGCGTAGAAAATCCTGCCGGCTTGCCGCTGCTGGTCGGCCTCGAGCGTGGCTTCGCCCCCAGCGGAAAGCCTTAGTGGAGCCCCGGGTATAATTTGGGCGAACACTCCGGAAGGAGTGAGCAAGATTACCCAAAGCAGCGCCATAGAAAGAGCTAACCTGCCAATTTTTTGCGAAAATTGCATGCCAAAAGCAGCTCGAAATGAAGGTTGAGCCTAACACGCACCTCGAGCTCTCGCAATCGCGGGAGTCCTCTCAACCAAGAACCCCTCACTGTTGTCTACTAAGCGACAACCGCAACTCATCCCGCCGTGCTCGGGCCCATGGCGCCGTGCTATGATCGCGGGCGTTCCGCCACTGGAACTCTCCGCGGCGCAAAACGGACCAGTGACACGAATCTGCCCGAACTGCGGCGCCCTGCTGCTTACGCGCACCGCGGCTTGCTCCTTTTGTGAGGTTCCCGGCGAATGGGAAGCCAGCTCCCCACGCATGGTCGGAAATTCGTCTTCCCTCGAAAAAGGCGGCGAAACCGAATGGAGGAGCGAGGTGACCCGCCGCCTGGGAGACTACCGCGCACGGAGGCAGCGCCTGCAGCCTGAGAAAGCGCAGGCTGGTCTTCCCTTCCGGCAACCGAAGGAGATTGGGGAGCCTGTTCGCGTGCGGGCGCGTGAACGTCCCCGCGCCCGCGCCAGCGCCGATCCGCCGAATCGGAGGATGGAACGGCTTGAAATCTGCGTGCAGCCTGAACTGGATTTCTCAAGCTCGCCGCACGACCGCGCCCATCCACAAACGGCTCTGGTGCCCGTGGCAAGCCTCAGCCAGCGGCGCCGCGCCGCGGCGCTCGACGGACTTTTTATCAGCCTCACGTGCGCCGGATTTCTCGGACTGTTTCATTCCCTGGGGGGGCAGATCACACTCGACAAGATGGATGCCATCGTCTATGGGCTGGTAGTTTACCTGTTTTACGGCCAATACTTCCTGTTGTTCACGACGCTCGCAGGCACCACGCCTGGAATGCAACTCTACGGTCTCTCGTGCGTACGCTTGGACGGTAGCCTCCCCGAGACAAGACAGTTGCTTTGGCGCGCCTTCGGATACTTGCTCTCAGGCGCCACCCTGTTCCTCGGGTTTTTGTGGGCGATGTGGGACGAGGACCATTTCACCTGGCAGGACCGTATCTCGCAAACCTATATCACCGCCGCAGCGCCATTTATGGATAATGGAAGCTTAAGAAACGAGCCGCCTTTCTAAATAGGCATAATATTTATCATACACTTATAGTACGGGTGGCAAGCTCTCGAGTAGCTCTCGAGTAGCTCCAACCAACAGGATAACCCTTCCAAGGCAGAGTGTCGGCGTAGCGGGAGTTTACTTGCGAAATGCGGGTCTGGACGTTTCTGGCAACCTAAGCCCTGCGGCTGCATCCAAATAGGCGTAATCGGCGTCGAAGCACCGAAAGGCTCTTCAGAACATCTAAAAAAGTGGTAAAATGGGCTTCAATCAGAAATCATTGAAAGGAAAGGTCATAACATGGCACTAGATAAAGAAACGGGAAAAGGGCGACTCGTGCCGACCCGTCCTACAGGCGTTCAGTACCAGGTTGAGTACGCCATCAAGCTCACGGTTGAGATCCGCCAGCACGGGCGGGCGCCGGCAGCCACCACCATGCGCTGGACCAAGTGCTCGGTACGGTCGCCTCATGCACACTTTATTCCCGACGGTACCTACTTCCTCCATGCAGACGACGGCCGGGTACATCAGCTGAAGTCTACCTCGGGCGAATGGGAGTGCCTTGGCACGACGTAGACGGTTGTATCCAAAAAACGATTGTTCGCATTTTAGAGACGCCCAGGAATTTCGCCTGGGCGTCTCTGCTTCCGGGCTCTAGCCAAGTCGGCCAGGGATTGGTCGAAGGGCGAGCGCGCGACGCCGCGCTCGGTGATGATTGCAGTAATGAACCGCGCCGGGGTGACGTCAAAGGCTGGATGCGCGGCGGCAACATCGGGTGAAATGAGCTTGCCGGCGATGTGAGTGACCTCTTCGGGGGAACGTTCTTCGATGGGAATATCGTCACCGGAAGCAATCGAGAGATCCAGGGTTGAAATGGGCGCGGCCACGTAGAACGGTATTTCATGTTCGCGTGCTAGAACAGCGATCCCGTAGGTGCCAATCTTGTTCGCCGTATCGCCATTGCGAGCGATGCGGTCGGCTCCTACGACAACGGCCCCGATGCCACCGGTCTTCAGGAAGTGCCCTACCATGTTGTCGGTGATCAGGGTGAGCGGAATTCCATCCTGATGGAGTTCCCACGCCGTGAGCCGCGCGCCTTGCAGGTAGGGCCGGGTTTCCGGAACCAACACTTCGATTTTGCGGCCGCCTTCGATGGCCATGCGAATCACGCCCAGCGCGGTGCCGATCCCGCCGGTGGCAAGCGCGCCAGCGTTGCACTGCGTCATGACACGGCCGCTCTGGGGCATGAATTCTGCGCCAAACCTGCCGATACACTCATCGGCTTCGCGACGCTC
Organism: Candidatus Acidiferrales bacterium; assembly: GCA_050015335.1. Lineage (GTDB taxonomy): Bacteria > Acidobacteriota > Terriglobia > Acidiferrales > UBA7541 > Palsa-295. The sequence goes on from JBEKBP010000015.1 coordinate 74,723, forward strand.
CTGATGAACCTTCTGCGCCTCTTCCACCAGGGATGTGCGTATCGCGGCAAGCGTTCCGGAGCCGTTTCGGCCAACCGAAGCCGCGAGTTCCTCAAACCGGCGCTTGAATCGATCGATCGCCCAAAACAAATCGACGGCGGTAGGCCGGGTACGCGCGAGGGTGTCGCAAATCGTCGCGAATTCCACCTGCAATTCGGGGAGGGTTTTTGCCTGCGACCGCTCAACCCCCAGCGCCACACCCATGGCGGCGGCAATTCCAATGGCCGGTGCCCCGCGTATCACCATGTGCTTGATGGCGTGGGCGACTTCCCGGTAATCCGTGTAGGTGTGGTAGACCACCTCGCCCGGCAGCTTGCGCTGGTCGAGCAAGACCACGCCCTCGGGGGTCCATCGAATCGGTTCCACCGTGCGCAGTTCTGGCTTCTTAAGGCGACTACCCTGGTGCAGCATCGCGCGGCCTTTCTAAACAATCTTCTCCAAGTGAGCTTCCATTTTAACCGATCTCGGCTCGATCGAAGCCGATGAAGCGCCGACTCCCGGCGTTAGTGCCGGGGCATGGCCTGAAACCAGTGAGAACTGATCAGAAAGCCCAGCAACAGAAATGAATTGTAACTTAGGTGCAAGATATAGCTTGTCACGACCGTGCGCGTGGCCGCGCGCGCATAGGTGAATAGAATGCCGACCAGAACGAGCAACGCGATTTGCAGCCAGCCACCCCACAATTGCGGCGCGTGCATCACCCCGAAAAGGGTTCCGGTGACGATCACCGATGGTGTGATTCCGAGAGCCCGCGCGAGGGCCGGATACAGATAGCCCCGGAAGATTGTCTCTTCAAGGAATGGCGCGAACACCACACTGACCACCATCAGGAGAAGGGCGCTCCGGCGATCCTGGAAAAACGCCTCGATGGGCAACGTTTTCGGACGGGAGATGTTGGATGCAAACTCCACGAGCATCGACAACAACATTCCGCCCGCGACAAGACCGGCATAGGCAACCGGTTTCGGCGTACGGCCCGTTTCAAGGCCACGCCATCCGACCGAGCGCCAGAAGGGCACAGGAGCGCGCGCGCGGACCTGCAAGGCCATGAAGCCGATCAGCACAAAAGAGAGAACCACCTGGTTCAACACGGCGAAATAAGTCTTTATAGAAGCCGAAGTGCGGAGTTGGGCCATGCTTACGTGAAAGGCCGAGAACGCAAATACCAAGCCGATGCTGACAACGAATGTTCCGCCAACGGCAAGAAGCGCAAAAATAACCAGATCAATCCAGTCCCAGGGAACGCGAATGTCCTCCGGGACCAACGCAGCGGCCGACACCGGCGGCTGGTTGAGGGGCGGTTCAACAGCAGGCGGGTTGATATCATCGGAAATCATCGCGTTCGTTTAGATGTTGGCTCTTATCCTGCGCAAAATCAGGAAAATGCCCGTGGGCACTCTACTGTTGGTTCCGGCCGTGCACAATCGTTGCGGTGCGCCGGGTACCAAGCGGGGCATTTAACTGGCGCGGCGCTTGTTGGCTCCATTCAAGGCGCGCGCCAGAATCTGCCCGGTATAGGATTTTCTGTTACGGGCCACCTGCTCGGGCGTGCCTTGCGCCACGATGCGGCCGCCGCCCTCGCCCCCTTCCGGTCCGAGGTCGATGATCCAATCCGCCTGCTTCATGACGTCGAGGTTGTGCTCAATGATGAGCACCGTATTCCCGAGGGCGACCAGGCGATTGAGCACGTCGAGCAGCTTGTTCACATCGTCGAAGTGCAGGCCAGTCGTGGGCTCATCGAGAATGTAGAGGGTTCGGCCGGTCTGCCGGCGAGAAAGCTCACGAGCCAGTTTCGTGCGCTGCGCCTCACCGCCTGAAAGAGTGGTCGCGGATTGGCCCAGCTGAATGTAACCGAGGCCCACGTCGACCAGCGTCTGCAATTTCTGCTGAATGGCGGGAATGTTCTCGAAGACCTTCAGCGCCTCTTCGATCGGCAAATCGAGCAGATCGGAAATCGAGTAGCCCTTGTAACGCACCGCAAGCGTTTCGGCGTTGTACCGTTTGCCACGGCAAACCTCGCAAGTGACGTAAACGTCCGGTAGGAAATTCATTTCGATGCGGCGCTGCCCGTCACCCTGGCACGCCTCGCAACGGCCCCCTTTTACGTTGAAGCTGAAGCGCCCGGGCTGGTAGCCTCGCTCCCGCGATTCAGGAAGCATCGAGAAAATATCGCGAATGGGCGTGAACACCCCGGTATAGGTGGCAGGATTCGAGCGCGGCGTTCGTCCAATGGGCGCTTGGTCGATCTGGACGACCTTGTCGATGTGCTCGACGCCCAGAATGGCGCGATGCGCTTCCGGTTTTTCCGTCGAGCGATACAGCTTGGCCGCAAGCGCACGATAGAGAATGTCGTTCACCAGCGTCGATTTGCCCGAGCCGGAGACGCCGGTGACCACCGATAGAAGCCCGAGCGGAATGGTGACGTCGATATTCTTGAGATTGTTGCCATGCGCGCCGACAATGGCGATCGTCTTCCCATTCGGGCTCCGGCGCACCGCAGGCACCGCAATTTTCATATGGCCGGAGAGATATTGTCCCGTAAGCGAGTGGGGATTCCCCGCGATTTCCTCCGGCGGCCCTGCGGCCACCAGATAGCCGCCCGCTTTGCCGGCGCCGGGTCCAAGATCGACCACGTAATCGGCGCGGCGAATCGTCTCCTCGTCATGCTCGACCACCAGGACCGTATTGCCCAGGTCGCGCAGCGTTTCGAGCGTGCTGAGCAGGCGGCCGTTGTCGCGCGCGTGCAGGCCGATGGAGGGTTCATCCAGCACGTAGAGGACGCCGCGCAGTCTCGAACCGATCTGTGTTGCCAGGCGAATGCGCTGCGCTTCACCTCCCGAGAGCGTTGCGGCGGAGCGATCGAGCGTGAGATAGCCCAGGCCGACATTCAGAAGGAAATCGATCCGTTCGGCGATTTCAGAGAGCGCGCGTTCGGCGATTTTTTTTTGCCGCAGCGTGAGCCGGCCGCCGATTGTGTCCACGGCTGCGCGCGCCTTGGTCAGCGGCAGCGCCGTAAAGTCCGCAATCGAGAGGCCCGCAATTTTTACGGCGAGGCTCTCGGGACGAAGCCTGCGCTCGCCGCAAGCCGCGCAGGGCGCTGGAGACATGTACCGGGCGAGCCATTCGCGGTAATTGTCCGAGTTCGACTCCTCCAGGGTGCTTTCGAAGTGCGCGAGAACTCCCTGGAAATGGAGGCCCTTGGCGGTGCCACCCTTCTCGGGATTCCCGTGCAGGATCAGGTTCTGCGCCTTGGGCGAAAGCTTTTCAAAAGGTGTGCCCAGATCGAACCCGTGAGCCACCGCGGCCAGGCGCAGCGTGCGCTGGAGAAATGTGGAGCCTGAACCCGGCCCTAGGGCACCTTCGAAAAGGGGCTTCGTCCAATCGACAATCAGTTTGGCGGGATCAAAATCGAACTTCGAGCCCAGGCCATGGCATTCCGGGCAGGCGCCGTACGGCGAATTGAAGCTGAAAGAGCGAGGCTCGAGCTGGGGAACCGAGATGCCGCAATCAGGGCACGCGAGTTTTTCGCTATAGACGTGCTCTTCGCCCCCGACAACCACAATCGTTACAAGGCCGCCGGAAAGCTTCAGCGCCGTTTCAATCGATTCCTCGAGGCGATGGGCGATGCCGTTCTTAAGCAGCAGGCGGTCGACGACGATCTCGATGGTGTGATTCTTGCGGCGGTCGAGGGGAACGGGCTCGTCGAGGCTGACGAGTTCGCCATCCACGCGCGCGCGCAGATAGCCTTCCTTGGCATACTTCTCGAGTTCCTTCTTGTATTCGCCCTTGCGCCCGCGGACCACCGGCGCGAGCACCATGATGCGCTCCTCGGGCTTGAGCGCTGCGATGGACTGCACGATTTGTTCGGTGGACTGGCGGGTGATCGGCTTGCCGCAATGCGGGCAATGCGGCGTGCCAATCGCACTGTAAACGACGCGAAGGTAATCATAGATTTCGGTGATGGTGCCGACCGTCGAGCGCGGTGAGCGCGTCGTCGTCTTCTGCTCGATGGCGATCGAGGGCGAAAGGCCCTCCACCGAATCGACATCCGGCCGCTCCATCTGATCAAGGAACTGCCGCGCATAGGCAGAGAGCGACTCGACGTAGCGGCGCTGGCCCTCGGCGTAGAGCGTGTCAAAGGCCAGCGAGGACTTGCCTGAGCCGGAGAGTCCCGTGATCACCGTGAGCGTGTTGCGCGGGATTTCCAGGCTGATGTTCTTCAGGTTGTGCTGCCGCGCCCCGCGAATAACGATTTTCTTCAGGCCCATTTCAGCAGGAATCCTTACTGCGGGCGATCCCTAGAGGGGGGTTCTCCCACAGTGGGCATAACTAGCCCAATGTAATCCTTCAACATAGCAGCGGGTAAGAATATGGTCAACAGAACTAAGGTATTTCACCGAGAAAGCGGGCGCAGGCGACGGGCGGTCCGGAAAATTTACTTGGGGGAAGGGACTTTTTACCAAGCGGCCAACTTGAAAAACGAATCCTTTCAGTCGCTTAGGTTTGGTTTTTGGCGTGCCCTGTAAAAAAGCGTCAGGGGAGGAAAGCCGAGGATCCCTTCGGGGATTGAGGGCTGGGCCGGCTTCCTCCCCGGCCTTTTTCCATCCTCGCACCGCATTGCTTCGGCAATCGAGCCGTCTTCTGTAGGCAGGGCGACCCAATCAAATTTTGTAAACGACTTAACGTAAGCCCCGGATTCGTGTAAATTTGTAGGGCTCATCTCAACCAAGTTGGGGCGTGGTCCAATCGGTAGGGCACCTCACTGTTAATGAGGACGGTGGTGGTTCGAGTCCACCCGCCCCAGCCAACTTTGGCATGGAATTCCTCTGATCGTAAGCCTCTCTTAATCCTTAATAATGGGGAAGTGGGCCTGGGTCCAGCCGCGCCAGCCGCCATCCATGGAAATCACGCTGGTGTAGCCCATTTTCTGGAGGTTGTCGGCTGCGAGCGCGGAGCGGAAGCCGCCGCCGCAGTAGAGGATGATGGTCGCGCCCTTGTCGGGGATGGTCTTCTCGATGTCGCGCTCGATGATCCCTTTGCTCAGATGGACCGCGCCGGGGATGTGGCCGCGAGCCCATTCGGAGTCTTCGCGCGTGTCGACCAGGTGGATCTTTTCTCCGGCGTCGAGGCGTTTTTTCGTCTCGCGGAAATCCTCTTCCTTGATCCGCTTCTTCGCGTCGTTTACCAGACCTAGAAATCCTTGCGGGTGATCGGGCGGCATGCTCTCTCCTTGTGATGGATCCGCTGCTAAAACTCTATCATGAAGAGGCCGGCGAAAAACCGCCTCCGCTACTTCATATCCCGCCAATTGGGGCCCACCTTGGTTTCCACAAGCAGCGGAACGCGCAACTTGTAGACGGTTTCCATCACTTCCTTCACGAGGCCGGGCAGGCGCAAGATTTCCTTTTCGGGGGCTTCAAACAGCAGTTCGTCGTGGACTTGCAGGATCATCTGCGAGTGGAAGCCGGCACGCAGGCGCTTGTCGAGTTCGATCATGGCCAGCTTGATGAGGTCGGCAGCCGCGCCCTGCATGGGCGTGTTCATGGCGGTGCGCTCGGCAAAGTTGCGCAAGTTGGGCTGGGGCGAGGTGATCTCGGGCATGGGACGAATGCGACCGAACAGCGTTTTCGTAAATCCCGTCTTGCGCGTCTCGGCAACCTGACGGTCGAGATATTTCTTCACGCCACTGTAACGTTCGAAATACGCGGCGATAAATTGCGCGGCTTCTTTGGTGTCGATTCCCAAGTTCTGCGCGAGCCCAAACGGGGAGAGGCCATAAATCACGCCGAAGTTGATCACCTTGGCCACGCGGCGATGCTCGCGCGTCTGCTCGAGCGGCAGGACGCCAAAAACTTCTTGCGCGGTGCGCGAGTGGATGTCTTCTCCGCGGCGGAACGCGTCGGTCAGAATCGGATCTTCCGAAAGATGCGCCAGGATGCGCAGCTCGATCTGCGAATAGTCGGCCGAGAGCAGCAAGCGTCCCGGCGGCGCCACAAAGGCGGCGCGGATTTCGCGGCCCAGTTCCGTGCGGATCGGAATATTCTGCAAGTTTGGGTTGGTCGAGCTGAGCCGCCCGGTAACCGCGCCCGTCTGGCTGAAGCGCGTGTGCAGCCTGCCGGTAACAGGATGGATCAGCCGGGGCAAAGCATCGGCGTAGGTGGACTTCACCTTCGCAATTTCACGATATTCGAGCACCCTGCTGGGCAGCTCGTGCAGTTCGGCAAGCTCTTCCAGCACTTCCGCCGCAGTCGAGCGGCTCTTCATGCGGCTGCGGCGCGGCGGCTGCAAATTCAGTTTGTCGAAGAGCACTTCGGCGAGTTGCTGGGGAGAGTTGATCTTGAACTCGAAACCCGCCAGCTCATAAATGCTCTTTTCCAACCGAAGGATTTCTTCCTGAGCCTTTGTGGAGATACCGTCGAGTTCCCTCTTGTCGACGCGGATGCCCGCCGCTTCCATGCGGGCGAGCACCGGTGCCAGCGGAAAGTCGATGGTGGTGTAAAGCTTCGTGAGGCCCAACTGATCGACTTCGGCCCGCAACGCGGGAGCCAGACGCAGCAGGAAATCGGCGCGCTCGCCGGGAGCTCCGGAGAGCGTGCGATTTAAGTGCCGCAAGACCACTTCGGCGAACGCATGATTGGCGGTAGTGGGCCGCACCAGAAACGAATACAGCATGGTCGCGTGCGCGATTCCGGCAATCGGCGCGTCACCACCCGGGGAATCCGGCATCGCCAGCAGAGAGAAAAGCTTGGGATCGTGCACGATTTTCGGGCGCTTCTCATCGGCAAGCCATTCGCCGAGAACGGCCAGCATTCTGTTTTCGACGTCATTCGCCGCGAATCGCGCCGACCCGGCCTGCGTGGATATCTCTATTCCCAGGACGCGGCTGCCAAAGCCCTCCTCCTGCGGGTCTTCGGAATCAAGACAGAGCCACACGGCCGCTTGCTGGCCGCGCGGAATTGAATCGAGAAACGATTTCAGCGCCGCGGGCAAATCAAGAGCCGCATAGTCGGTCGATTTCTCTTCTACGATGGGCGCAAGTTCCTTGAGCAAGGAGGTGAAGCCCAGCTCGGTGTAGAGTTCACGAAGGGCGGCAGAATCCGGCTCCTGAATTCGCAATGCATCGAGCGAAAGCGGCACCGGCGCATCGGTGGGAATCTTCGAGAGCTGTTTGCTCAGCAGTACAAACTCACCGCATTTTTCGAGCGCTTCGCGATAACTGGCCGGTTTGACCTCAGCAGCATGCCTCAATGCTTCCTCGGCGCTCCCAAACTGCTGAATCAGCTTGCGCGCGCCAACATCGCCAATACCCGCCTTGCGGCGCTTGCCCGGCTCGGGCTTGTCGTTGGGATCGCGTGCGCCCGGAATGTTGTCGATGGTGTCGCCCATCAGGGCCATCACGTCCGGCACCTGTTCCGGCGGCACGCCCATGATCTCGACGACCTTTTCTTCGTCAATGAGCAGATCGCCTTTCGTGGGGTTGAGCATCCGCACGCGTCCGCCGACCAGCTGCATCAGATCCTTGTCGCTGCTGACGATAATCACGTCGAGATCTTCGTCGGCAGCCTGACGCGCGAGCGAACCAATCACATCATCGGCTTCATATCCAGGGTATTCAAGGATCGGCAGATGCATCGCCTCGCAATACCGGCGCACGAAGGGGATTTGCACCGAAAGCTCATCGGGCATGGGCGGGCGCTGGGCCTTGTAGGAAGCGAACAGCTTGTCGCGAAAGGTCGGCGCGGAGACGTCGAAGACCACTGCGAGGTAGTCCGGGCGCAAATCTTTGCTCTTGAGGAGGCGTCGCATCATGGTGGCGAACAGGTACGGCACTTTGGTCGGAACACCCCCCGCGGTTTGCAAGCGGTCCATCGGCGCGAAAAAGGCGCGAAAGATGTAGCCCATCGCATCCACGAGAAAGAGCCGCGGTGTGTCTTTGTAGGACATGGTTTGGGTTGGTTGGCGCGAGCCCGCTTACCTGACAAGCGAGTCACACATTGGCAGCCGGAGCTTGCAGTATAGCAGACGGGTTCGGACTGCTCTCACAGAGGCAGCTTCGGCCAGAAAGTGCCGCATCCCTGCTATGTGTGATAGAGGTGAAATATTCCGACGGACCGATCCGTAACAACCTATGGACGAACGCAAAGCAACCGGCGCGATGAACGACGCGGAACTGAACGAAGTGATCTCGCATGTCCGGGCGGGCGATCCCGACGCCTGGGGCGAGCTGTACCGCCGGTATGCGCCGGCCATTTTCCGTTTTTGCCGGCGAGCGCTCCCGACCCGCGAGGACGCCGAGGATGCCACCACAGAAATCTTCATGAAGACGCGCCAGAAACTCGGAACTTTCGATTCCTCGCGGCCCTTCACGGCATGGATGTACAAGGTCGCAAGCAATCACTGCTGGGACTTGCTGCGACGCCGTCGCACACGCCAGAACCTGGAGACCCCAGACGTAGAGGAACTGGCGCTCGAGCATCCCGACCCGAGCCAGCTCGAACGGCTGCAGGCCGAGCGCAGCAGCGAAGAGTTGCGCGCGGCGCTCGCGAAGCTGCCCGATCGCGCGCGCATGGCGCTCGTGCTGCGTTACTACGCGGACATGAGCTACGACGAGGTCGCTGATACTTTGGGCGTGCGCCGCGCGTTTGTAGGAGTGCTGTTGCTGCGGGCACGGCACCAGCTGCGAGAAGTCCTGCGGGGAACCAGTGTGGAGGCGGAGTCTGCCGGAGGGAATTCATGAGCCATTTGGATGAGATGACGGGTCTGCTTTATCTCGAAGGTGAGCTCGACGTGAACCGAGAGCGTGAAGTCTCCACCCATCGCTCCGTGTGCGCCCCCTGCCGAAGAATGCTGCAGGCGCTCGAGCGGGAGAGTATCTGGCTCCGAGAATCGCTGGCGGCGCAAGAAGAAGCAATTCCGCAGCGCTTGGCCAGGGTTCCGGGACGCAGCACCACCGCACCTTGGGCTTGGATTGCGGCCCTCGGAATGGGAGCCGGCGGCGCATACACGCTCTGGAGCGGCCTGGTTGAGCCTTGGCTCGCGCAGGCCTCCGAGGCTGGTTTTACGCAGGGAAATCTTTTGACGATGCTGCTATTCAGCGGTGCCTTCTGGAAAGGATGGGGCAGGATGCAAACTCTGACTCAATTTCTGTCGGCGGCGACTCTTGGAGTTTTCCTTCTTTGGCTTGCGGGGCGGCGCTGGCGGCGATTCTCCGTCGCGGGCGCCGTCCTGACTGCCGGGCTCGGGTTTTCCATGCTGACGCTGCCTTCTTCTGCCAGCGCCGCGGAAGTGGTTCACGGAGATCCGAACTACACTTTGCCGGCTGGAGACGAAGTCAAGACGGACCTGATCGTAGCCGCGCAGCACGCTCGAATCGATGGTGATGTGGATGGCGATCTGATCGTGTGGTCGCGAAGCATTACCGTCAATGGCCGCGTGAAAGGGGACATCCTCGCGTTAGGACAGGAACTTCGTGTGAACGGGCAGGTCGACGGCAATGTGCGCGCTTTCGCGCAATCGTTCACGCTCAATGGCAGTGTGGTCAAAAACGTGATGACGTGGGCCCACGAGTTCGATATGGATGAGAAAGCGCGTGTGGGAGGAACGATGACACTGGGTTCGGCAAACGTGCAGCTGGACGGGCATCTGAACGGCGACTTGCTCGCGTTTGTCGAAGACCTCGATATCAACGGTTCCCTGAGTCATGACGCAACGATTCGCGCACAGCGGCTTCGGTTCGGCCCGAATGCCACTGTTGCAGGACACACCCAATATCGCGGCGGCCGGCAGCCGGAGAAGGCGCCGGATGCTCAGTTGGGAAGCCCGATTGAAATCCTGGCCGGCCACAGGCCGATGCCTAGTTACGCTTCCCCTCGACTCTACTGGCATCAGATCCTCGCGTGGGGCGCGAGCTTTTTGTTCGGCGTCGTGCTGCTTCTGGTGGCTCCGGCATTTTTTGCCGATACGGAAAATGCTAGCAAGCGCTTCGGGCCTGCCATCGGGCTGGGAGTGCTGTTCCTGTTCGCGATCCCGGTCGCCGCAGTCCTTGCCTGCTTCACGATTGTGGGCCTCGGCGTGGGAATCACCACGCTTTTGAGTTACATCGTGGCGCTCTATTCCGCACAAGTGTTCATCGGGGCATGGCTCGGCGAAAAGCTGATGGGACCTGGAATCGGCACCGGAGCAATCATCGGAAGGCTCGCGATAGGCTTGGCGATTCTGCGACTGTTGCGGCTGATCCCCTTCGCGGGCCACCTGATTAGCTTGCTCGTGGTGATATGGGGGCTTGGCGCGCTGGTGCTGGCGATAGAGAGAAGAATGCGCCCGCAGTGGGCGCCTGCCGTCTGACCCTCCGGGCAAAATTGCGCAGCGTGCGGAGGCTGCTTTCGCTACAATCAGCCTCGCTCCGGCGCCGCTCGGCACGACGCCGCCGGATCGAGAGGGAACCTCCTTGAGCCTTGCGCTGCGGTTGCGCGAAATCCGCTCCGGCTTTGAACCCGCCTTCTGGATCGCGAACCTCACCGAGCTTTTTGAGAGGCTCGCCTATTACGCGACGGCGGCCGTTCTGGCCATCTACCTGAACGAGCAACTTCATTTCTCAAGCGAACTCACCGGCTGGCTGATCGGAACCTTTGGCCTAGTCGTATGGTTCCTGCCCGTTCTTGGCGGAACACTGGCGGACAGGTTCGGCTTTCGGCCTGCACTGCTATTTGCCTACCTCGTGATGACCGTGGGCTATTTTCTGTTGGGGTCGCTTTCGGCCTCTTGGATGGAGCCGCTGCGGCGCGCGCTTTCCGATCAGTGGCTGGTGCTGGCAATCCTGCTCGTGCCGGCGCTGGGGCCAGGCGTGGTGAAGCCGTGCGTTGCCGGCACGACGGCGCGGGCGTCGAGCGAAAACGTCCGCTCGCTCGGCTACTCGATTTACTACACCATTGTGAATGTCGGCGGCGCACTCGGCCCCATCATCGCGTGGCTCGTGCGGAAGCAACTGGGGCTCGGCATCGAGAACGTGTTCCGCGTGGCGGCGGCCAGTGTCTTCATGATGTTCTGGACGACGCTGCTTTTCTATCGGGAGCCAACACGGTCCGGCGAGGAGAAGGTGGCAAGCGTTTCAGCCGCCATCGGGAACATGTTCGTGGTTCTTGGCAACCGGAGATTCGTCGCGTTTCTGCTCATTTCTTCCGGCTTCTACAGCGTCTACTGGCAGGAATTCATTTCCGCGCCGCTATTCGTCCGGAAATACATCAATTCGCAGGCGGATGTAGATCTGCTGCTGTCGGTCGACCCGATTGTGGTGATCTGCCTGCAAATTCTCGTGGCTTACCTGACGCGGAGAATGCGGGCCATTCGCGCCATCGCTCTCGGTTTTCTGTTTACCGGGCTTTCCTGGGCGGTTCTGGCGATTCACCCGACGGTTCCCATGGTGGTTGCGACATTCCTTGTTCTCGCAATCGGCGAGGTGATTCAGGCGTCTCGCTACTATGAATATATTTCGCGCTTGGCGCCCCGCGGCCAGCAAGGGCTCTACATGGGCTACGCGTTTCTCCCGGTGGCGATCGGCTACTTCATCGCAGGCGGGCTGGGCGGCTATTTGCTGCACGAATTTGGAGACATTCTGAGGCGTCCGCAACAGATGTGGTGGGTGATCACGGCCATCGGCGTCGTCACGGCTGCCCTGATGTGGATCTACGACCGATTCGTCACACCGGGCGAAACTACCGTCTCAGCGCTCTAATTCAACATCCGGCGGATATTTTCGATCGCTTGCCGGGCGTCTCGATAACCGGGTTCGATGCGCAGGGCCTCCTGGAAGAATTCCTTGGCGCGATGGATCATGCCTTTCGCGAAGTAGATGCGCCCCAGGTTGAAATATGGGTAATGGCGCGGATCATAGCGCGTCGCCCTGGTGGCGCGCTCCAGCCAAGGGATCGCTTCGTCATACCGCTTGAGCGAAATTAGATACGCCCCGATGTCGTTGTAGGGATTACCGAAATCCGGATCGACCTCAATCGCCCGCTTGCACTGTTCGATTGCGTCCTGAACTTTCCCTTGAAAATGGTAGGTCCAGCCTAAGAATGTGTGGGCTTCCGCCGTGGCGTGGATTTCCAACGAGCCCTTGTACAACTCGACGGCGCGGTCTAGGTCCCCGCTCATCTGGGCCTGGTAGGCCTGCTGAAACAATTGCTGGGCGCGTTCGATAGGATCGGATGACATTTGCGGATTCCCGCAGTTCAAATCACTTTCTGCGCATCGGCTGCCCCGACCAGCGCGATTGCCTGATCGGTCGTGATCAGACGGGCGCCTAGAGCTCTCAATTCATCGAGCGCGCGGCGGCCTTGTTCGGGCTGAAGCGTTTCGATCGCGTCCTCGACGATGGCGACTTTGCATCCGCGCTCAAGAAGCCCCTTCGCCGCACACCGCACGCAATATTCGGTAACCACGCCAAAGACAACGTATTCGATGCCCGCCAGGCCCTCAGAGCCAAGCGTCTTGCCGATCAGACCGACCAGTTCGCTTGCCTTGGGATTGCCAAAAACATCGAGGGTTTGCTTCTCGAGCACAGCCTGCCCGCCGTCCAGAATGTCGGTCCGCAAGACAAAAGATGCCTCGTTGGGAACCGTAAAATATCTCTCCGTCATCCCTTCCGGAATGATTTGGGCTCCTGGGGTACCCTTTACACAATGGGGCGGGAACACCTGAAACTCGGGATCGTTGGGAGCGTGGGCATCAGCGCTCGACACCAAAAACACGCGGTCTTCACGGACCGCTTGCACCAAGCGCTCGATGTTGGGAATCCTCTTTTCGGCGCCCGGGACATAGAGCTTTCCACCGGGCAGCATGAAATCCGCTTGTGTGTCGACCTCCCAAAAAATGACCTTAGAGGACTTCATTGCTTCAAGGACCTACGCAGCGTTCTATTCTAACGCAAGGCGGCTGACGCGACGACGGACCTTTTCGAGCATCTTGTCGAGCCGCTGGGTGTATCGCACCGGGTAGCTGGCACGACGATTCACCTGTCGATAGCGAGCGGGCAGGCAAGCCAGGCCCGCCTTGCAACGGGCCCGAAGCGCGCCGACGGTTTCCGCGGGTCCGCTGCGCCGCCCGCCCCCCATCACCTGCACTAGAAGCGCGTCGCCGCCATTGGCGGCTTCGCTTTCCAGGGCTATCTTGTCGTACTTCAATTCACCTGCCGCATTGGAATAGCGAAACACCTGTTTGCGACCCGGATAGGTAACCTTGGCATGGCTGAACTTGGCGGCTTCGTGAATCTTGCCCCCTCGTTCGACCTCGACGAGTTTGTAAATCAGATTCAGGTGTGGCGCGTCGCCTGGCGTGCCCAGAGCGGTGCCGACACCAAACGCGTCGATGGCGGCGCCCCCGTCAAGGAGCGTTTCAATTTTGTACTCATCGAGATCGCCGGAGGCGAATATTTTTACTTCCTTCCAGCCTACTCGATCCAATTCGCGGCGGACCCAGCGGCTGTCTTTCACCAGATCGCCACTGTCGAGACGAATGCCGGCGGGCTTTCTCCCCATGGCGATGATCTTTTTCACGGCGCGCCGCACGTCGTAGGTGTCAACCAATAGCACCGCGCCGTCCGGGAAAGTATCCAAAAAGTGGGCGAAAGCCTCCGCTTCATCCTCGTGGGCCATCACCCACGAATGGGCTTGCGTGCCGTAGGTGTTCAGGCCGAACCGCTCGCCGGCGAGCACGTTTGAAGTTCCAGCACAGCCGCCGATGACCGCCGCGCGGGCCGCGAGAAGGCTGGCGAGGCCACCGTGCCCGCGGCGCGCACTGAAGTCCACAACGTCTCGACCCTTCGCGGCAGTCGCGACCCGCGCGGCTTTACTGGCGATCAAGGTCTGATAACTCAGCGTCGCGAGCAAGTAGGTCTCCATGATCTGCGCTTCCGCGATGGGAGCGACAACCCGCATCAGGGGTTCGCCAGCGAACACCAGGGTGCCTTCCGGAACAGCCCAGACGTCTCCTGTGAAGCGAAAACTCGCGAGGTATTCAAAGAACTCGGGGCGGATTTGGCGAAAAATCGGATGCCGCCGCAGGTAAGCAATTTCATCCTGCGAAAAGTGTACGTGTTCCAGGTATTCCAACGCCTGTTCGAGCCCTGCGGCCACAAGGTAATTGCGATGGGGCGGGATATTCCGAATAAACAGTTCAAAGGTGGCGATGGCGTCAAAGCGGGTCTGCACATAGCCCGCCGCCATGGTTAATTCGTATAGGTCGGTGAGAAGGCCCGAATATTCACGCATTCGATCTAGTCTTCACGCCGCCTGTCTCGCGGCGGACCGTATGCGGGCCCGCACGCGGCGTTCAATTGCGAATCGGTCGATGTAGAAGGGGTTGAAACAAACACGCAGAAGAAGGCACTTGGCAGCGGCCCTGAAAAGACAAAACCCCCAAGCGCCCGTGCGATTCTGGGAACGGACGCGCCTTGGGGGTTTCGCCGCTAAACCCAGCGCCGGGTCATCTTACTTGAGAACGGCGTCTTTGAATGCCTTGGCTGCACGCAAGCGAACGACCGTCTTGGCCTTAATCTTAATTGCTTCGCCCGTGGCAGGGTTGCGGCCCATGCGCGCCTTGCGATGCGCCTTGACGGCGCGGCCGATGCCTGGAATCACAAACTTGCCTGCGCTCTTTGATTCCTTCACAGCCAGTTTGAATAATTCATCAAAAAAAGCCGAGACCTGCTTCTTGGACACCGGCTTTTCGGGAGTGCTGACCTTGTCGGCCATGTGTGCGATGATCTTGGACTTGCTCAACGGAGTTGCCATCGAATTTCTTTTCCTCCTCAGATTGTAAGTGCGGATTGGCCCCGGCGTCCGGGATGCCGCGGGGAACTATAGCCGTCCTTCCCGGTGAACGCAAGGAAAAACATCGAAAATCCCCGATAAAATGGGGCTTTCCCCCCTCCTCTTGGTGCCGGGAGGCGTTCAGAGCTCCGCCAACTGCTCATAGAACAACGCAACGGCCTTGATGCCCCCGAAATAATTTTCCAGGGCGATGTGTTCATCCGGTGCGTGAGCGTTCTCATCGGGCAAACCGAAACCGAGCAATACGCAGGGAACATTGAAAGTATCGTGCATTTGCGTGACGAAGGGAATCGATCCCCCTTCGCGTATGAATACCGCCTTCTTTCCGAAACCCGATTCAAGCGCCTGGATTGCTTTCTGGAAAATCGGGTGCGAGTAAGGCGCCACCCACGGCTTCCCGGTGCTCAGAACCTCGAATTTGCACATCGCCGATTTCGGCAACAGCTTTCGAATGTGGCGTTCGACCAGCTTGGCGATCTTTGCAGGATTCTGATTGGGAACCAGGCGCGTGGAAAGCTTCGCAAAAGCTTTGGACGGAATCACCGTCTTAGCACCCTCGCCCGTATAACCGCCCCATATGCCGTTGAGCTCGAGCGTGGGTCTGGTCCAAAGCTGCTCGACGATGGAGTACCCCTTTTCTCCACAGAGACCCGGCGCACCCACCGTCTTGCGGAATTCTTTTTCCCGCCAGGGCAGCGAATTGAGGGCTTTGCGCTCCTGTCGAGAAAGTGTCGCCACATGTTCATAGAAGCCAGGAATGGACACCCGGAAGGTCTTATCGTGGAGCTTCGCAATGGTCTCGGCCAGAATGGTGATCGGGTTTGGTACGGCCCCGCCGAAAACACCGGAGTGCAGGTCCTGCGCCGGCCCGGTGATTTCAATCTGGTAGTAGTTCAGTCCTCGCAGGCCGTAGGTGATGGAGGGAACGCCCTTGGCGAGCATGGACGTGTCTGAGACGACAAGGGCATCGGCCTTTAAGCGTTCGCGGTTCTGCTTCACAAAATCCCATAAACTGACGCTTCCTACCTCTTCTTCCCCCTCAATCATTACCTTGATATTAATGGGAAGCTTGCCTTCGGTCTTCTGCAGCGCTTCGAGGGCCTTCATGTGAATGTGAACCTGGCCCTTGTCGTCCGCAGTGCCGCGCCCGAAAAGATTGCCGTTACGAACGGTGGGCTCGAAAGCGGGGCTGGTCCACAGCTCGAGAGGTTCGGCAGGCTGCACGTCGTAGTGGCCGTAAAAGAGAATCGTTGGCTTTCCCGGCGCATGTAGCGACTCGCCATAGACAAGCGGGTGCATTTTCGTTGGAACGATGTCAATTTTTTCCAGGCCCGCTCCACGAAGCTTTTCCGCGACCCATTGCGCCGCTCGTTCGATATCGGGCTTATGCTGGCTTTTCGCGCTCACGCTCTGGATGCGCAAAAACTCTTTGAGCTCGTTGATGTGGTCGTCGCGCTTGGATTCAACGTAATCGAGTAATCTCATGGCGAACCCCTACCCGGGATGCTCGGAGGCTTCGGGCGCAGTTACAGCTCGATGTGCTTTGCCTCCACGGCTCCGCGTGCGTCACATATTACGAAAGCCGGGGCATTTACGACAGTCTTTTTGCGGCTCTGGCGGCTCTGCTCTTTTGGGCACGCGGGGAGCCGGACCCGTTGACTCACCCTTGTTCGCAATGCACGATAGGTCTATGACCACGACCGAAACCCAAGCGAGCGCCCAGCGCCGCAGCTGCCGCGTTTTTACGCGGATCTCGGTGCGGGCCCAGGGAAAGAGCAGCGATGGCCGCAAGTTCCGGGAAAGCAGCCACACCGTTGTCGTCAATGCGCACGGCGGACTGATTTATCTCCAGGAACCGCTCGGATTAGGCGCCGAACTGGTCTTGATCAATCCAATCACCGAAGAAGAGCAGGAGTGCCGGGTCGTCTACCTGGGCGATACATCTGATAAGGGCACACGCGTGGGCGTTGAGTTTCTTTCGCCGAGTCCGCATTTCTGGGGAGTCGAATTCGCTCAATCGGATTGGACCGAGCCACCCGCTTCCAAGCACCTGAATTAGAACCTACTTACGGTACCATCTCTTCTTGGTCGACCCTCTGGACCATCCTCTAGGCAACAAGCGCGGCGCTGTGCGCGGTTGGCTGGAGTTAGTGCCGGGAGCGAGATTCAAGAAGCCAAGAATCAGCGCGATGACCAATCGTGCCCCTGCTATACCAGGAAGGCGATCGAAGATACGCCCAGGTCGGGCCAGTCCGTCCTCCGGCCTTCCAATCTCGAGGCAGACGCAGATGCATCCTCGGTCCGCTCGAAATAGCCGAAAGACTCTCCCGGAAACAGACACGACAGCCGACGGGCCAAATCCTGCGCTTTCCTCAAACAGCCGACAGATTCCACGAGGTGGAGGCTGCCATCCGCGTGAGTGGTAAAGATGTCGAACATGGATCTCATTGTCGGTCCCGACGCCCTTTCGGTGAATGCAGCATCAGTCGGTCTTACGCATCTGAATTACCATCGCGAATCACTAGGCGATCTACTGCACAATCTGGTAGATGCAGCAGAAGCACTTCCGTTGCACGGGAATGTGATCGGGTAATTTTTGCGCGATCCGTGCGTTGTTCGTCATGATGGCCGCGCTCGTGGCCGTCACCGCTTGGTTCACGCAGGTTGTGCATTATCGAGTTGCGCGAGCCTCTGATGAGCTTTGGCGTTTGCCGGGTCAATCTCCAAAACCTTGGAATATAGGAGGGATGCCCGCGAAGGGAGCTGCATCGACTCATATAATTCCGCGAATTGGATGTAGGGGACCGTGTTCAACGGATCGAGTTCGATGGCACGCTGGAACTCCGCGATCGCCTCGTCGCGGTATTGGCTAACCGAACTCAGGCTGCGCGCAAGCAGAGCATGGTATCGGGCATCGTCGGGTGACGTCTCGGCACATTTGCGCAGCCAAACAATCGATCCAACGAAATTTCCAGCGCGCAGGCATTCGGTAGCGCGGCCGAAACACTCTTCGATGGCTTCCTGCGGGGTTGTCCTCCCTCGACGCAGACTGTGAGCCCCGGAAGCGGCCAAATTGGCGTCGTACTTTGCGCGCGCTTCCTCGTCCGCGAGGGTCTTATATGCGGAAGTGGCGACTCCCATCAATTCCTTGAGACGGCCCATCCGCTCCTGGCTTTCCATGTGATGATCCGGATGAAATTTTTGCGCGAGCGCATAGAAATTTTGTTTGATTTGTTTGGCGGTCGAGTCCGGGGAAGTTCCAAGGAGCTGGTAATAGGTTCCCTTGCGCGCCAGTTCGAGCAGACTGCTCAATTCCCGTTCCAATTGGCCAGCTGCATCGACCTTTGATGCAGATGCCGAAGCCATCGCAGTCTTGCTTTCGACGTTGCCCGCGGGGGCCGGTTGCGCGGCCGCATATTTGGATAGAAATTGATTCAGCCGGGCGCGGTCCGCCGCCTGCATTTGCACAAATTGCACGCCCATCCCTTTGCCAGGACTGTGGTTACGCACGACGGCGCGCGCCCGTACTTCGCCAGACTTCAGATCGAAGATCAATTCAATGATCGATCCCCTGGAAGGAGGGTTCGGCGTGTACAGGAATAGCCCGCCCAGGCCGATCGTCTCGGCGAGCGAAACCGTCCGCTGCCCAGCCGTCTTCCAGCCGACAAACAGGCCCTTCGGCGCTTTGTGCCGCGGGTATTTGCGGCGAGAATTGTCAGTCTGTTCGGTCTTCGGGGCCATAATGGGTGTCTCATAAGACTACCCCCGGGCATCCATTTACAAAAATGGCAGTGTCCAATCTCATACCCGCCGCGAAACGGGCCAAAGACTCACAAGGCCGCGTTCTCGCAGAGCTGTTGGAGCGGATCTGAGGGGCAACAGAGATGAAATTTGGATTGTATTGCCTGCTTTCGGTTCACGTCTTCCACAGCGTGGAATCGGTGTGCCGGAGGGACCAGCCAACATCACGATAGAGGAGTTCGTCGAGCGCTCTTATCTGCGGGACATTCGAGCGAAAAAGCGACCTTCGACGACAAGAGGCTATACCGACATCCGAGGAATGCGAGTTCCGCTATCAGCCGGAGGGTTGCGGTCCCGCCTACCGGTTCGTAGCTTTGCGTTATGCGCTACGACCGGCCACGGACGGGGACGCAAAAGCCGAGCAATACCAACTGTCCGAGACTGCCGATTACGTCTATCGCATTTTCGTGGCCAACCTGGGCGACCCGATCTGGTGGACCGTGTGGTTCTACAGTCAGCGGGCCTGCGCCGAAAATTGGATAAAGGACGCAAACAACGATGGCGGCTCATCCTTCCTTCTCGACGCTTTGACGTCAACAGCAACCATCGTCAGTTGCCCATGCTGGCCTACAACTTGAATTATTGGCTGATGCTATTTAACCGCGAGCCCGAGGATGCGGTCGAGACCCTGAAGCATACGACTTTGGCCACCGCGCGCCTGCGGTTTTTGTTTGTGGCGGCCAAGATCTGGAGACACGCGGGACGAACCGGAGTCAGCTGCAGCGATCAGTACCAGGAACGAGGTTTGCCACAACTTGATGGACCGGTTGCGTGCGATTCCGCCATCCGGACCTGAACTGACCGGCCTGCAATTACAAGGATTGGAATGGCTCGGGCTGGCACGCGCTGCGCCGTGGCTTCGCAACGACCTCACATGCGGCCGGTGTGCAGGACAAAATCATACACGAGCTAATGCGGCATAGCAGTCTGTCGGTTACAATGAGCCATTACGTCAAGGCGTTGCCAGCCGCAAACGTGGACGCGGTAAGGCGTTTGGGCAACAGTTTTGGGCAACGAAAATGCTAAACCCTTACGGAGGGGTGGCCGAGCGGTTGAAGGCGGCGGTCTTGAAAACCGTTAGGCCCGAAAGGGTCTCGTGGGTTCGAATCCCACCCCCTCCGCCAAAAGTCCCGGGTCCGACCCGGACACATCGGTAACACATCGTTCCTAAGACATAGGTAACACTTTTGGCCCGAAAGGGCTGTCGAGGGGTTGCAGAGTTTTTTCCTCAAGATCGATATATCCCAAATCATAATCCATAAAACTTACGAGCCAAGTGCCTTCCTCAACCTCTTTGAGACCGACGGCTTGGCCTGCAAAGACTGTGCTGAGATTAATCTTTTTACGGTGCAGGCAGATGCGTCCACAGAGGGTAACGTAGACGGTGTTGTCGTGAAACGGATAGGTGAGATCCGGCAGGCCCTGATACGGGCGTGTGGAAGGGCGATACACTTCAGCCGGACACTTCATGCCAAGTCCCTCATGAGGACGATCCTGGTTGAACTCTTCGATGAAATCGTCAAACTTGCCCTGCTGCTGAAGACTGTTGAGACCCGGCGGCCGTGTTGCTTCCTTTTTGAGTGTTAGATGCATCCGTTCGTGTCGTCCGTTGGAGTAAGCATCCAAATGCGCCGCATAGCAACGCTGAGAGTCGACGTTTCCGAGTAACCCATCCATACCATCCCTTGTACCAGCAGGAATTCGAACTCATCTCCTATCGCCAGAACTGGGGCGAAGACCGGGTTTGGTTTCAGGACGGAGATGGTCGCCTGCATTCGCTGCCAATGAGTTGGACCGACGCCGGCGCGGTCGATCCGTTCGTCGTGGTGGCGGCGGGGCGATCGCAATTTCGGGTGACGGACTTGATCGAACTGGCAAAGCAGATTGAGGCATGGAACTCCGGGAGAATCGAGGGGGCTGTAAAGGAAAAGATGTCATGAATGTAAGGCAAATGTTGTCGAGGGCTGTCCTTGAGAATACCCTGGGAATGGGCATCGTTGTCATAGTGTGCTCAAGTATTGCAAGGATTTGCAGACAAAAAGCTATTGACAGGAGAGTTGTAGTCGTCATAATTATATTTACACGGTTCCGAGGGCCGAAACCGGAAGCATCCGAGAGTGCCGCGAGTGAAAAACAAACCCGACAAGCAAGGGACCTTACGGCAACACGGAACCTTCAACCCCCGCCCGCAAGATGTGACCCATCCGCTGTTTCGGGACAGCGAGTTCTTCGATGCCCACGACTTGGTCCAAGTGAAATACGAGATGCTGCGGCAGGTCCGTGTGGACAAGCGGTCGGTTTCACAAACGGCCAAGGAGTTTGGTTTCTCGCGGCCGTCGTTCTACCAAGCCGAATTCAGTTTCGAGCAAAGTGGCCTGTCCGGATTGCTACCTGGGAAGCGCGGGCCCAAAAGCGGTCACAAGCTTACTCCGGAAGTGATGAAATTCGTAGCCGAGCAGCGGACCGCGGACCCATCGCTGAGTTTCGCTCAGCTCGCGCAGGCGGTGAACCAGAAGTTCGAGTTGCGGGTGCACCCCCGCAGCATCGAGCGGCAGCTTCTGCGGGAAAAAAAACGCCGCTAAGCCCACCGTCTCCTTACACTCCCGCGCCACCGGACCAAGATGGACGAGTCGCTGCGTACGAAGAGCTCAGAGGTCAGTTCCTGAACGGGCAGCGGGGACCGGGGCTGGCGCTATTTATGAATACCTGCTCACTCTGCGCTGCGCCACCTGCGTTACCTGCCGTAGCCAACGATGCAGTTCTTCCTCAGGGCGTGCGTACCGACGTCGTTTTGATCCTCGCGGGAATGTTGCTGTATAGATGCCAGGAGTCACGATCATGATTTCAGATACGCATGAGAAAGTAAAAGCCGCTCATCTCCGGCGGAATGCCTATCTCTACATCCGGCAATCGACGCTGCGGCAAGTCTTCGAGAAAAGCGAAAGCACGAAACGCCAATACGCGCTGCGCCAGAAGGCAGTGGCGTTGGGCTGGCCCGAGGATCGAATTATCGTCATTGACACCGACCTTGGGCAATCGGGAGCCTCAGCTGCCGACCGGGAAGGCTTTCAACGGCTGGTCACAGAGGTGAGCTTGGGGCGGGCCGGAATCGTACTGGGGCTGGAAGTGTCCCGATTGGCGCGCAACTCGACCGACTGGCATCGGTTGTTAGAGATCTGCGCTCTCACCGAGGCCTTGATCCTGGATGAAGATGGCGTCTATGACCCGGCGCACTTCAATGATCGCCTCTTGTTGGGTCTGAAAGGAACCATGTCGGAAGCCGAGCTACACGTTCTTCGAGCGCGCTTACAAGGTGGAATCCTCAATAAAGCCAGACGCGGTGAACTAATGATCCGGCCCCCCATCGGGTTGATCTACAACGCAGAAGGCAAACTGGTGCTAGACCCGGACAAGCAAGTACAAGGCGCTCTCCGGTTGTTGTTCGATACCTTCCGCCGTACGGGATCGGCGATGGCCACCGTAAGAAGTTTCCAACGCCAAAGCCTGCTGTTCCCCCGACGCGTTCACACGGGGCCACAAAAAGGAGATCTGGTATGGGGTGTATTGGGACTCAGTCAAGTGCTCCGTATTTTGCACAACCCGAGATACGCTGGCGCTTTCGCTTACGGCCGAAGCCACACTCGCAAAACAGTGGACGGCGGCTTCGAGATCATACGTGTGCCGAAAGAGGAATGGGAAACACTGATTCCGGGAGCCCATGCCGGCTACGTTTCCTGGGAAGACTATGAGCAAAATCAGAGGCAGCTTCACGTAAGTGCACAGGCGATGGGATCAGACCGCCGCAAAAGTCCTGCCCGCGAAGGACCGGCGCTGCTGCAGGGACTGATTCTCTGTGGTCGCTGCGGAGAACGGATGACGGTTCGCTATCACAGCCGCCAGGGACGCTTATGTCCGGAATATGTGTGCCAGCGTGATGGGATCGAGCATGCCAAGCCCGTGTGTCAGCGGATCCCCGGGGCGGGCATCGATCGAGCCATGGGCGAACTGTTGGTGGACGCGGTGAGTCCCGTGGCGCTCGAGGTCGCACTCAGCGTCCAGCAAGAACTGCAGTGTCGGATCGAGGAGGCAGACCGGCTCCGTCAAAAACAGGTGGAGCGGGCGCAATATGAAGTGGACCTGGCGCGTCGGCGTTACATGCGAGTCGATCCCGACAACCGATTAGTTGCGGACTCACTCGAAGCCGAGTGGAACGGCAAACTCCGCACACTGAGCGAGACACAGCAAGAACGCGAGCGTCAGCGCGAGCAAGATCGAAAGATCTTGAGCGAACCACAGCAGGCTGCGATTCTCGCCCTATCCACAAACTTTCCTGCGCTCTGGCGTGACCCCAGCACGCCGGACCGCGAGCGCAAACGGATGACCCGTCTCTTGCTGGAAGACATCACCGTACTTCGCGAAGAACAAATTACGCTGCACGTTCGTTTTAAGGGCGGGGCTACAAGAACTCTTACTTTGCCGCTACCTCTCAACTCATGGCAGCAGCGACAAACGAGCCCCGACGTGGTTAAGGAGATCGACCAACTGCTCGATCAGCACACCTATCCACAGATTGCCGACATACTGAACGAGCGCGGCATGCGTTCTGGCGAGAGCAAAGCGTTCACCTCTCGAATCATCGCTCGTATCCAGCGGAGTTATGCCCTCATGCCGCGCTATGATCGGTTACGAAAAGCAGGCATGCTGACTCTCAAGGAAATGGCCGCGCTGCTTGGAATCTGCCCACAACAAGTCAAAATATGGGACCGACATGGATTGATTCACGGTCACGCCTACAACGACAAGAACGATCGTCTGCACGAGCACCCGGGCGCCAACCCGCCACGGAAAGCACAAGGCGTCAAACTATCCCAGCGATCCGTAACCAGGGTCGTATCGCAACGTATCGAGGAGGTGCAGTGTGAAGCGTAGTCTTTCTGCTGGGGATGACCAGGCCTGATCCTTTCGATTTGAATGCCCAGCCGAAGCCACCAGACCGAAAGGCGGCTGAGATTAAAGAGCGAATTACCGGAGGCGAAGGGTGTGCCATTATCGGAACGAATCGAGTTCGGCAGACCACGTTCCTTAAACAGACGCTCAAAGGCCGTAATCGCCAGCGTTTCTCGTGTGGACTCCAGAGCTTCACAGAGAAGTAGATACCGCGATGCGTGATCGGTGACGGTCAGCGGATAGCAATATTTCTGATTGCCTAGTAGGAACTCACCTTTGTAATCGGTGCACCAGAGTTCATTGGGCTTCTGTCCCAGCGATAGGGCTGTGCCTTCCGCACGTCCGCGTCGGCGCCCCATGCGTTTGACCAGACCATGGCGGTCGAGCACTGCATGGATGGTACTTTGCGCGGGAACTTTGACCTCGCTCGCAAAGCGACGGAGTAATTTTTCCCGGATCTTCCGCGCTCCCCAATGAGGCTTATCCTGCTTCAGAGTCAGGATAGCCGTCTCCACCTGCACCGGCAGCTGATTACCGTAGCGGTGAGGCCGCCGTGTGCGGTCGGAGATTCCCTCCAGGCCACACTCCTTGTAACGGTCAAAGATCTTGTAACCGGTCTTACGGGAAATATTGAATTCTCGGCACAGGAGGGTCATCGACTCTCCCTCCAGCAATTGGGCAACAAAGCGAATGCGCTCGTCCATAACCGTCCGGCCCTTCCATGGCATCCCCGCTCTCCCCCTTTGAAAAAAAGGGGGAAAGTGTAACCCATGTGTCCGGAACGATTTGTCACCTATGTCTCGGGTCGGTCACCGTTGAATCTGCCGACCTTACTCTTCAGTACGCCTGCCTTCGGTCTGGCCCTAGTTTTGGCCCCAAGTTGGCCCCAACTTTTTTCACCAGCACTGTCGGAATTTACAGCTCGCGCCGGGAAGTACGCTGGCGATTCAGAAATGGGTGTACCCCCATGAAACTTACCGAGGGGCAAAACCACACGCTTTTGCGGGCGCACGGCATTTGGATTACCGAGGCCTGCGACAAGTGTGGGCGATTACTCGGCGCGGTTCGTTGGACGAGAAGCGGCGAGTCCGGCGAATGGTGCTCCGAAGCATGCAGGGATGGAATCAAGGTCGCCACGTCAGAGGTGAGTTCCCGCCGCCGGGCAAGGCGCATGCGCCTCGTCTCGGCGACACCCCCACCGACATCTACCAACAATCGCTTGAACGCATTTAGTCAAGCTGTGGAGAATCTCGATCGGACCTTCGCCGCGATCGGCCCGTGCGTTCGCGCTACGTTGCACGCTGTGCGAGTCTGAAGGCATATACGCGATCAACGATGTGCAACCTTTTGACGGAGAGCCACGGAGGAAAACTTCGAGGGCGCGGGCGGCTGGCGCATAGGATCTCCTGTAGAGATTTCCCAGGAACGGGCCGACTACCGCAGTTCGAGAGACAGTAGATCGCCACCGGCTTCCGAGGTCGCGGCAAACGCCATGGTCCGCCGGTCCGGAGAGACAGTGAATCCTCTTCCGAGGCCCGGAACGGCGGGCGCTACATCTATCGACGTGCGCGAAGCATAGTCGAAATACCGGAATGGGCTGGGCCTGCCTTGCGCATCTCCGCTGACATAGTAAATCCCACCGGCCACCGGAACATATCCGCCAAGTTGGGCAACGCGCCAATAATCCGGCACAATCACCTCTTCCCGATTCTTGACCGGGTCACCCTCAACAGACCGGCGAAAAAGTCCCGACGAATTCGTCTTGGAGTAGAGAATATATTTGCCGTCGGCGCTCTCCAAAACTTCGTCGCCCTCCCACAGGCGCTGCATCGCCCCTCCACCGGCGGGGATACGGTAGGACACGGCTTTGCCCACCAGAGTGGAGGCGTAAATGAATCGCCCATCCCTGGACCAAGTGGCTACTGCCAACCCGGGATTTTCGTGAGTGATCTGCTTGGGGACTCCAGCGTTCACGTCAACGACGTAGACCTCTGCAATGTCCGGTACTCGGGCGTGAAATACAATCTGCTTACCATCAGGGGACCATTTGGGATAGCTCAAGACGTGCGCGCCTAGGTGCGATAGCTGCCGCGGGTTTCCACCGTCCGCATCCGAGATCCATAGCTCATCTGATCCGCTCCTACCGCTGTTGAATGCTATCTGACGGCCGTCGGGTGAGTACTCGGGGTGGCTATCGTCCTCAGTGGACCGGATGAGCAATTTAGGGGGCCCGGTAGACTTCCTGCCTCCCGCATTGAGGGGGATCTCCCAAATATCGGGATCTTCTTTTTCGCTAGCGACCACGACGCGCCAGGTGTTGTCGGGTCTCTTTGGCCCCAGTGAGAGTCCTCCCAGAAAGCCGGCGGCGGCGTAAATTTGTACCGCCCCTTGGTCCCGGTCCCACTCGAAAATCTGAGTGGCATCCGCAAACAGGAGCTGCTTTCCATCCTCCAACCAAGCCGGGGAGCGCAGCCCGAGACCGGATGTCATTACTTCGATAAGATTCCCGCTCGGAACCGTCCCGATACCCAGCGGTTGAATCAGAAGGCGGCCGTTCCGGGGCGCCAGATAGCGCACAAATGCGAGAGACCTTCCGTCCGCTGACAGTGCCGGCGAGGAATCGCCGGGCAAGTCCGAATCGGGCGAGGAAACTGCGCGCACGTCACCGGTTTGAACCGACAACAGAAACAATTGGTACTCTTCTCCCGCCCGGGATGGGCCGCTGTAGATGATCGATTTGCCGTCTCGGCTCCAAGCCAACACCGGATGCTGGCTGAAATCAAGGTCGGGGCCGATCTTGAAAAACCGGTGGAGAGTTCGCTCCGATCCACCGAGGGGAGGGACGACGATGATGTCGGCCATGCTACCATTCCGCCTGACGAAGGCGATCTGACTCCCGTCAGGAGACCAAGCCGGGAAAGAATCGGGCGCCGGGTCCTGGGTTAGCCGGAGGGGTTGCTGACCTCCTGAGTGCACGACGTAAATGTCGTAATTGTCTCCCGCTGGTCCGGACCACGAAAACGCAACGTAAGATCCGTCTGGGGAGATAGCGGGCTCTCTCTCGTCCCCGGGATAGCTGGTGAGCTTCGAGACGCGGATCACATGCAACGGATAGGGAACCAAGGAGGTAGGGCTTGCCATAGTCCACCAGAGCCCAGCCGCTATTGCTAGTGCCAAGCATGCGCCAACGGCAAACAGTAGCAGGTTCGCCGGCTTTCGTCGTCCCCCTGGGGCATCAGGCGCGGCGGTCGGGTCCTGTTCCTGTTTACAATCTCCGATAAAGCGATAGCCGACGGTGGGAACCGTTTCAATGTACTTCGGTTCCCTGGCATCGTCCTGCAGCGCCTTCCGTATCTGCGTAACAGCGCGAGTAATGGAGTTATCGGACACGAAAGTGCCGGGCCAGACGATCGCGACAATTTGCTCCTTAGACACCACCCTGCCACGGCTTTCAATGAGGAATTGCAACAGCCGGAAAGACTTAGGCTCCAGCGGGAGGCTCTCTCCGAGAGCGGTCAGCCGCAGGTTCTCAACGTCTAGCTCGAAGTCATCGAACCGGTAACGCCCCTTTGCCGGCTCCATCATGATTTCTTCACCCCGCGATCAGAACATCTTCCGAACCCGATCACGACTCAAGGAGGTGCCTAGACATAGCGTGCCCGCATGAGGCACACAATCCTGATTGGCGCGTTGATTCTAGCATCGAGCCCGGCAGTCAATGCCGTGAACTTACGGGTTCGGGAAGGCCGGCCCATTGCTGACGGAGTTTATGTGAATGGGCATGGGCCGTACCGATTTCTTGTGGATACTGGGACGAACGTAAACCTCATCGACACGAATTTAGCTCAAGCGATTGGACTGACTGCTGCGTTCCAGGTAGACCTCACTACAGCGACCGGCAAGCTCCCGGTTCCGGAAAGCGACGGGAACGAAGTTGTGCTCGACGCAGTCAAAGTGGACAGGCAGAAGTTCCTGTATTCGGAACTGGAGGCCATCCACAATTTCTGGCCGGACGTTCAGGGTGTGCTGGGCCAGTCGTTTCTTTCCCAATTCGATTACACCCTCGACTTGAGGGGCAAGCGGCTCGTGTTCGGCAAGCAGCAGGGTCCCGACCGAAGGGGCGTTCCGCTCAGGATGATCAACGGCCGATTGGCTGTTGCCACCAGCCTCGGCGATCTGATCGTGGATTCGGGCTCAGCCCAGTTAGTTCTATTCGGTGTCGAACCAGACATCGGTCTCGGTGGTAAGCGCGAATGGCGGACAGTCGCGGGTTCGCAGCCGGTCGGAATGTTATCCAACAAATCCCTCGTCATTGGAGGCCGGACGATCTGGCGTGGAAACGCTGTTGCGATTCCGAACCGGTCCGAGCCGGGAGTGGATGGTCTGCTGCCGCTCAGTTTTTTCAAGGCGATATATGTTTGCAATTCAGATGGCTACGCTATTTTCGAGTGAAAGTGCAGTTCTCTTTGGGAAATGTGGAAGGATTGTCGCCAATCCCGAAAGTATTACCAACAGGAATGAGCTAAGGGGCTAAGTCCGGTGATCTCAATTTTGTATTTCGAGGGAAAGAAGCTGCTGCCTGAGGCAGGCGAAAGCGATCCTAAGGCAAGCGTCACTTCTTGGTTGCGAGAATAAGCGGCGAGGGCGAAGGCGCTTCCAGCGATCGCACGTCCGTGAAGCCTGCCGCTTCCAGCCAGCCGCGAATCTCATCGAAGCTGAAGGCATCGCCCTCCTCGGTGTTGACGAGCATGTTCACCGCGAAGATCAGGCCATTCAAGGGACTCGTGCGCTCCTGGTTCACCAGGAACTCCGCGATCACTACCGTGCCGCCCGGCGTTAGAGCATTGGATACCTTCTGTAACAAGTGCTGACTGCGCTCCCGACCTTCGCTGTGCAAGATATGGCCGATGGTGGCGACGCTGTAGCCACTGCCGAAGTCGGCCTCTGCCAGGTCGCCGGCCACGTATTGGAAACGGTCTGCTACGCCGAACTTCTGTGTCATTTTGCGAGTGACGTTGAAAACGTTCGGCCAATCCACCGCGATCACGGTCACCTTGGGCGACTTCTGCGCCATCGCGATGCCCCAGACGCCCGAACCCGTGCCGATATCGAGCACCTTCACCGGATCCGTGGAGTTCTCGATCCCGAGCGCGCCAGCGGCTACCTGTGCCGCTTGGTAGCTCATGGGAAAGATATCGGCCACAAAGCTTTCGAAGAACTCCGCGCCTTGCTGCGAGTTGACCGCCTGTGCGGGGGTGCCGGTGGCGACGATTCGATTCAGGTGCAACCACTGAGGAATGAGTTGCTCGCTGCAGTGCTTAATGATGCCGCCCTGGAAGCTGGGCTTGGTGCTTACCAGAAAAGTCGCGCTCTCCGGCGTCAGAGCGTAACGCTGTTCTGCATCCTTGCTCAGAAATTCGAATCCGACCAGGGCATTCATCAGAATCGTGAGACCTCGCTTGGATGCGCCCGTAGCGGCGGCCACCTGCGCAACGGCCTTGGGCCCTTCATCCAAAACATCAAAGACGCGGTTGCGAATCGCGGCCTCCAGAATCAGTGGCGCGGAATATCCCCACGCAAATTGATAAATGCGTTCAGGCGAAACCTGATCGCGTGCGGTAGAACTCATAATATCCCTCCTCTAGGCAGACTCTATCCGATCTACTTCAAATTCTCCAACCTGCATAAACGCGCAGCCGATGCCCTAGGAACTTCTAATTTCGCCAGTCGCGACAACCGCAACCCTACGCGCGCTCTCATCTCGTTGGTGTTTTCCCGGGCGCGGCTGAGCTGCGCAAATGGCCGAGCGCTATTCTCAACGGCCCATCGATCAGCGCCAGCACTGCGGCAATCAGAGGCAACCTTCGCGCCCCGCTGTCCTCTATAATAGTAGAATCCGCCTGGCTAAGCAGGAGAAGGACGCGGAAACGATCGCGATGATCACCGCTGCTTCTCGCCAGCAACCGGCCAATCTTCGACATCGCTTCCATTTGCGTACTGCTCATTCTGGATCTGGGTCATTCTCGCCAGCCAATTCATCAGGGCTGCGATTGGCTTCAGCACCGGCCAGTAGGGTTCGCGCCAGATCGGGCCTAACGCGCCCCAGGTCGATGGTAATCGCCTCACCGGCATCATGAGCCGTCCGCCCATCAGCGGAGTTACGGGGCGTACTGGTTGATGTGGCCTCTGAGGGTGAAATAGGTGTCCAGGTACTTGTGCCTAGTGGGGTGATCCTCTCCCACTCTCGGCTGTCACTAAACCTCCCTTCGTAAGTCGCGAGTTCAGTCTTCGTGGCATAGATCCCTGGACGCAAGCAATCGATAATAACGCGCTCGTCCGTGAGCCCCAATTGTTCGAAGAGATCTGGCCCTTTCTCGGGGAGATTTTTGAGGCCGATGCGCGCTGCGTCGCGATGGCCGATCCCGCCATTCTGCCAGCTTCAGCAGTCTTTGCAGATGACCCATCTCGGCTCAAGGACTAAAAGACTCCAACCCGCGGCTGCGGCCATAGAGGGCGGCATGGGGAGGGATCCCACTTCGATGCATCCGGCTCACGTTTGAATTGCCCGCTTGTGACGAAGGCGGTCGTAAGATATTCGGGATCGTCAACCACTGACGTCACTAATAGATACGCATTGTCCTTATAGTCGAAGCGATCGTAGTATTCGGTCAGAACTGCATTCCCACTGTACGGCACACCATTCTTGCGCAAGTATCCAGGGCGCATGTGCGTGGTGACGACTTTTAGCGTCCCACCTTTGCCCGGGACCGCTCCTCCTAAAGTCACAGTGTATTTTCTTTGAGACATCTTTTCCCAGCTCGAAACAGAATCTCCCTGCCACTGAGGAACACCACCCCGCCATTTCGAACCATCGAAGTGGAAGAGCCGTGCCTGCATCCCGGCATCGGTGTCCATCCGCAAGGTATTGTCATTAGCCCATGTGATATGCAAACGCGCGGGTATGCGCATAATACCGGCGGCGCCATAGGCCCGGCACTGATTGCCTTCGCGCTCGTCCTTCACGGAATCCCAAGTGTCCGCCACGCGCTGCCCCTCCGCGTTAAGCGGGACGCTCGCGTAGTCGCCCTTGTTCGGCGTCAGCATTCGCCAGCGCCAGTCTTCGTCAACGATTGAGACCCAATAGCCCGTGAGATCGATCAAGGCTCCGTCTTTCGGGGTCGGCGGCGTTTGGCCCTGGTGTCCTTGCGCAGCCCCGGTTTTGCCCGACGCGCCGATGGCGAGTAACACCAGGCCCGCGATCGCAAGGTGTCGCAGTAAGCATCTCTGAAAAATGTGGTCACGCATCATCGGCCGCTGCCTGCTCTTGGCGCTTGTGGGCTGCTGTCCTTACTCAGTTGCCGATAAACTGTCTCGATAAAATTGGTCGTTGTCCACGGGCCAGCATCGACGCCATAGATTCCATCGTAATCGAGCGTGGGCCTCGCCGCTTTCACCTGATCGAGCGTCATCCCTTTTTTTAACATGACCTGAATCCGGTCGCGAATAATCGTCACCATGTCGCGGTAGTCCGAGACATCGCTTCGGTCGCACAGCCGCCCGTGTCCTGGAATGACATACGTTCCTCCCTCCTCGTATTCCTTGGGAACCAGGAGGTCGATGATGTCGTTCAATGCGCTGATAAGACCCTCAAGGCTGCCGCCTTTCCCCACCTCGATCACCGGGTAATGCGTGGGCGTGAAGAGATCGCCGGTACTTACAACGTCCGAGCCGCGGAAAAAGACGATGCTGTCTCCGTCGGTGTGCGCGTCGGGCATGTGGTGAATAATGACCGGCTCGCTGTTGTAGAGCTTTAAATCCACCGTCTCGTAGGTGATGCCAGGCCAGGCGGCTGACGGCGTGGGGATTTCTTCGCCGGTTGGAGCACTCATTCTGTTAAGCACATTGAGATGGGCGACGATCGACGCTCCCGGTGGAAGGGAGAGTCCAAGGTCGCTTACCACCGAGTTCTCGTCAGGGAGCGCCCAGCCCACTTTCGAGATACTCGCATTCCCCCCGACGTGGTCATCATCCCCGCTTGTATTGGCGATGAAAAGGATTGGCTTGTTCGAGATTTTCCGGATCGACGCGAGCACCTCGTCGCTCTTCTGCGGGTACCCTGTGTCTACCACGAACAAATTTTCATCACCCACTTGGACCGTGATGTTCCCGCCCGCACCGACCAGCATGTACACCCTACCCTGCACAGGGAGTACATGGACTCTCCCGCTGTCGTTGGTATCTTGCGGAGCACCGTTCTGAGATTGCTGGATGCGATTCCCCTCCTGCGCCGAAAGAGGGCTCGCCGCTCCGATTAACAAGATGAATAAGCGCAATGCCCTGGAGAGGGAAGCTCTTACCTTATTCGTTGTCATTATTTATTTCGTGTCCGAAAGGCCGCGCGAAGGGGAGTTGTTTTCCAATCTTTGTTTATACTCCGCATACGTGGGTGGCTCGGGCATGGTCGCCAATTTTCGTTGATACTCGGGGTACATCGTCTCCATCCCGCCTCGCGTCGCTTCTACCGGCACTCTCCACCTGGATGCAAATTCCGTAAGATATTGATTGGTGCCTGGCAAATGATGCGGCACCCAACCCTTCGGGCGAGCTACCAGCTCACTCGGGATGCAATAGTTCGGCGCGAGGTGAATGTTCTCGTTTAACACCCAGTTGAAACTTCGAATGAACGGCTCCGTCAAGTAGACCGGGTCATCTACGATCCTGGCCACCGTCAGGTACTGGTGGTGCCGCGCATAGTACTCGGTCACGATAGCTTTATCACTGCGCGCGAGACCATTCTTCCGCAGGTACCCTTCTTTGAGATGGGTCACCGTCACCTTCAGCATGTCCGCTACCCACTCGCCGGTGGAAAAACCCTGCCTCCTAAAGGCCGCGTACTCGGGCGGATGCGGTCGGCCATCCATGTAAATTGTTCGCCGTGCGCTATTGTGCTGCATTACCGTGTGCCAAGCCGTGATTGACTGGGTAAGAGGATCCACATCCGAAAATATCTGCAGATTGGTTGCGCCGTAGTCCGCTGGGTGCTGTTCGCACTGATGCTCAATGACATCCGACATCTGTGCGTCCCACGAGTCTGCCCTCAAGCGATCCGCATCATTGATCGGCATTCCCGTATAGTCACCGATCTCTGGACCCTGTGCTCGTTCCGGTTGATCCTCATGCTGTAGCGTAGCCCATTGCCCGGCCAAGTCCAATTGAGCCGACGCACGCTGACTCATCGGTCCAAGAAAAAACAGCACCAGGCCAGCCAGAATGGTTCGAAACCCCCTCGGGAGTATCATTTCGCGCTCTCGGTTTGATCATTCACTTGGCAAATCGTGGGGTGCGAAGGTTCTATCATCGCGGACGGCCCGCTAGAAAACAATTCTTACTGATGGCGCTCGGCCTACAACCTCATGCGGTTGCATCAGGTGCAGTTTAAGACAAACAAACCAGTACGGCCTCCGCAACCGGTAATCTCGATGAACTCCCTAGCGTGAAGCGAGCGACCTGGTGCCGCCTTCAGGGTCGAGCACGCCAATTTTGCCCGTCCACCATTCGCCAAACCAGATGCGACCATCCTTGTCGAGATCGATGAAACGAGGGATCGCGCCGCGCGTGGGAATCGGATACTCGGCAAACTGCTGGGTGCTCGGATCAAATCGGGTGATGTAGTTTCCGATCTGGTCCCCATACCATATGTAACCGGTCTTCGGATCAGCAACGATGCCGTAGGCACCAGCGCCACGGGTGGGCGGCTGATACATCTTGAAAGTTCCCGTTTTCTGATCCAGCATGCCCAGGTGATGGTTGTAAAAATCCGAGAACCAGATGTTATCGTGCGCATCAACGGCCATTCCGCGCATTCCCGAAACGCCCGGCGGGAAATACTGTTTCGTTTCACCTGTAGCGGGATCGAGCCGAGAAATTATGCCGGCCTCCAGGGTGCTCGTCCAGAGGATGCCTTTCGAATCAAACCCCAGATGATAGGTCCCGTACTTTACAAATTTGTTCTCCTCAAATTTTTCCCAGGTGCCTTTTGAATTCTCAGGATATTGGGCCGGGCTGGGAATCTTGTAGGCTTTGAACTGCTCGGTCTGCACGTTGAAGCACCACACCTGGGCGACAGCGGAATCCGTGCCGTGACCGGAGATCCAGAGGTTGCCCTCCTTGTCCATGATCATCGTGTGGGCTGAGCCTTTATCTTCCGGATTTGTGTACAGTGCGATTTTGTTTGTCTCGGGATCAACCGAAACAATCTTAAGCCCCGGCGTCGTCAAGGTGAACCAAGCGCGTCCATCTTTACCTACGACGCCGCTGTGAGGATCGGATTTTTCCACTGGAGAAGGAAATTCCTGGAAGGTTTCGGTGGCGACATCGAATCGCGCGACCTTATTCGCGCGAAGTCCAATTTCGCTAAACCACACGGTCTTTGAGTCGTGGTCGAGGAAGACCGTGTGCGGGACGGCCTGCACGCCCGTCGGGATCTGGTACTCGCGGTAGGTGGCCTTCAATACGGCTGGCGCAACCGCAGGGTGGTTGATCTGCTCCTGCGTTGGCGGCTCCGCTTCGGGTCCAAAATACTTGGCTTCCGGCCCAAAATATTTTTCGAGGGCCGCGCCGAGAGCCGCTAATTCCTCTGGACTGTAGTTGCGCCGGGCACGCCTGCCGGCGGGCATATCCGGAAGGAAGCTCTGCCATTCGGCGGAGGTCATTCCGCGCCGATGGATCACGACGCTGAAATCGTGGCACTCCAGACACACGGCTCTGAGAAGATTCCCTTGTACATCGCTCGGGATCAGGGGCGTGATGTCGGCTCCTGTTAGGCGCGTTACGTCCCATTTCGGTGTCAGAGTGAAGTTTGTGTCACCGGCCTGGGCGGTATCTTTCGTCCGAAATTTCACGCCGTACCCATAGGCATCAACCGACATCTGATAGGAGCCCCCCGCCACCGGTATTTCGTATCGGCCGTCCACCTGCGTGAAGCGGCTGATGCTCTTGGGCCCAAGGGTCGCTTTGACGATCGCGCCCCGCACGGGTTTCCCCGCGGTATCCGTGACGACGCCCCGGATCGTTGCGTCGGCCCCGAACAGGCTCACGGCTAGAAACGGAACTGCCAGCAAGCACCAGAAGGAATTTCGCATCGGTAGTCTTCCTTTTCTGCCCCGTCTTATAGCGCCGCTTTTTTGATGCCGGCACGCATACAACTCGCGTCGGTAACCTTCCGAATCAACATACGATAAACTCCACAGCGACAAGCCCACCCAGCCCGCATGCTAACTCGAAGTTTCGCGTCAACGCAATGTCGAAAATCAGGACACGTGTTCGGTCCGAGAGATGTCGGTAGACACCGGACCGTCGCGCCAGAGCAATGGCGTCATATCCGGCAGGATGGCCCGCCGAACTTTGAGCCGTGCCTTTTCTGTCTGATCGGTTTCCCGCACCTGCTTCAGGTTCGCTGCCGCTGTCGAATCGGGGGCAGCCGTCCCCTTGGGAACTGCATCTGGCTTGGACGCCAGGGCGGTGGGAGTCCTTTGTGACGGGCAGGCAGAACCCTTGAGGCCTTCCTGATAATCGAACAAAGTAATTCCTCTTGAGCCAAACGAGATCTACAATCCGCCAGTGACGAAATCGGATCTGCTGCTGAGTCTCGTTCTGGTATTGGTTCCCTCAATTCAGGCCCAGCAAAGCAACGACGGCCAGCCTATCGTGCTCGCCAGCGACACGCTGGAACTTACGATGGGCACGACAGGCGGCACATTTCTGAAACTTGTGCTGCGCCATGCAGAGCCGTTGAGTCCCCTGGCAAAACTTGGGCATTTCCTTGCCCTCGACGGCTTTGGGGCGCCGTCGGAGCAAGAGCAGGCCCTGGGCATGCCTTTCCATGGAGAAGCTTCGCACCAAACCGTCAAGATCGTTGCCAGGCAAGATTCCGGACCCCTGCACCTGGTTACGATGCAGAGCATGCTTCCTCTCGCTCAGGAAACCCTGACGCGCACTGTCGAGGCTGTCGACGGCGAAAGCGTCATATATGTCACCAGCCGGCTGGAAAGTGAGCTCACCGTGGACCGCCCAATCTCCTGGGCCGAACATGCCACCATCGGTCCCCCGTTCCTGGAGCCGGCAAAGGTAGTGGTGGATATGCCTGCCTCCCATTGCCGTGTCCGGCCCTATAAACCCGGACCGATTCCAGGCCACTTGGTTTACGATCACGATTTCAAGTGGCCCATGGCCCCGACCAATGACGGCGGGGAGGCGGACCTGCGCGTCATTCCGACCGATCATGGCTGGCTGGACTTGGCGAGTTGCCAGATGGACCCAGGCCGCACGCTCGCCTTTGTCACCGCGCTACAACTTGAGAAACATCTTCTGTACGGGTATGTGTTTCGACGCGAGGACTATCCCTGGCTCATGAGTTGGATGAACTACACGGGCGACGATCATGCGGCGCGCGGAATGGAGTTCTCCTCCCAGCCGTTCGACATCTCGCGCCGGGAAACGGTGGCCATGAGCCCGCTTTTCGGTACTCCGACGTTCCGCTGGCTGCCCGCGAAATCAGCCATTGAAACTCGCTTTCTGATGTTCTACACAACAGTGCCGGACGACTTCACCAAGATCGACGACGTCACTGTGGATGGCGGGCGATTGACGATTCTGGATCGTTCCGGCAAGAGCGTTGTCCTCGCAGCTTCCAAAGGACTCTGAGCTTATCGGGGATATCTGCGGCGTCTGCGCTCTGATTTTCCTGGCCGCAGGCCCTGCATCGTGCGCGGGAGGGCACCCGGGTCTCTATCGCGCACTGCCAAGCAATGTCACGCAACGGACGATTTTCTTCCCGATTTTTCCGCGTTTCATCGGCTATTGATGTGCCGCTAACAATTGGGATGTATGGATGGAGTGGTCCCTGCGGCTGCTTGGAATCCTGTGATTCCCCTGCGACAGCAAGAATTGCTTTTCAATGCCAAGCTACATTGGACGGACGTGACGCCTCTTCGATATTGGTTCTTAGCTGTCGCGACAATTGTTTCGATCCAAGCCCCCACGTTTGCTCACCCGGGCGCGGAGGAGATATGCCCCCGTCCCGCTGTCGGAAGCACGGTCGCTGAACCCGTGGACCTGCGAAGCCGACATGGCGTGCTGAAGGTCGAGTTCACTTATCGCAATTTCGTCGATTCAAATGGTCAGATGCGCTACTGCTATCTCTACAAGGACGGAAGCCAGGCTCCTAATCTTCGGTTAAACCCCGGCGATATGCTTATTTTAGCCCTAAAAAACAAACTCAGCATTCCGTCTCACACCGATGTTCAGTCCATTGACACGGGAGCAGATCAGCACCCAATGCCGCGAACATGCACCCAAGGAAAGATGACTCCCTTGTCGACAAATCTCCATTTTCACGGATTAACCGTACCTCCCGTTTGCCACCAGGATGACGTGCTCAACACAATGATTGGGCCAGGGGACCTGCCCTTCGAGTATCGATTCAAGATTCCTCGCGAAGAGCCCCCCGGCTTGTATTGGTATCACCCGCACGTTCACGGCCTGACAAAAGCACAGGTCCTAGGAGGAGCGTCGGGAGCCTTAATTGTGGAAGGGATAGAACGTGCAGTGAGTGATCTTGCGGGTTTGCCGGAAAGAGTGTTGATTGTTCGCGATCAAGATTTGCTGAATCCCAAAGCAGCACCACACTCTTCGACTTCCGTTGAACTACCCCCGGTCATTCTCGATCACGACGGAGACACTCTAAACACCGGCACGGGAACAGGAAAACCGGCGAAGGATCTATCGCTCAATTTTGTCCCGGTTCCCTATCCGGACTATCCTCCGGCGGTTATCCATATGAGGCCGGGAGAGCGGCAACTCTGGCGCGTGTTGAATGCATCCGCGATTACATACTTGAACCTTGAAGTCGTGTTCCATAACACTGCCCAAGCCGTGGGGGTTGTAGCTCTCGATGGCGTTCCGATCAGCGAGAACGGACTGGCCGGAAACCGCGTTCTGTGGCAGAACCATCTGGGAGTGCCCCCAGGAGGAAGAATCGAATTTGTTGTGAAAGGGCCTCCGGCGGGAACCAGCGCAAGCTTGGTTACCAGGAGCGTTAATACAGGAGAGGGGGGCGAGAATGATCCCAACCGGCCACTCGCCACGATCATCGCACGAGCAGACGCGCCCGAACCTCGTTCGAAGTTATCGGCAGATCCCGTGCCCCTGCCGCGTCCCACGTCGACTTGGATCGGGAATGTCGCGCCTGTACGGATCCGCAAGCTCTACTTCTCCGAAACGCTGCAGGATCCCAAGGACCCGAACAGCCCTACAATTTATTACATCACGGTAGATGGTCAGAATCCGAAGGTGTTCGACCCAAACTCGGGAGTAGCTGACATCGTGGCGCATCAGGGAGATGTCGAGGATTGGATCATCGAGAATCGGACGCAGGAAGTGCATGCGTTTCATATTCACCAAATTCACTTCATGCTGCTAGCCTGGTTTGGGCTGCCCGTGAACGAACCCTTTCTTCGTGACACCGTGAACGTGCCGTTCTGGGACGGCAAAACCTCCGCGTATCCCAGCGTCAAATTGCGAATGGATTTCCGGGACCCCGATTCGGTCGGAACATTCGTCTATCACTGCCACATTTTGGAGCATGAAGACGGAGGAATGATGGGTTCGATTCGCGTTGATCCGCCCGAAGAAACAAATGCCCGCACCAAGGCACGTGTTAAAAACGCAGGCCGTCCAAGTAAGCTTTGCGGATTCCCGCGGAGAACTGCGCTCGCGCTGCCTTCAGCAAAACG
This sequence comes from Candidatus Acidiferrales bacterium, assembly GCA_050015335.1. Classification (GTDB taxonomy): domain Bacteria; phylum Acidobacteriota; class Terriglobia; order Acidiferrales; family UBA7541; genus Palsa-295. The sequence goes on from JBEKBP010000015.1 coordinate 113,127, forward strand.
GAAGGTGGACTCGCCACCGCCGCCTCAAACTCAGCAACCTGCCCGTAGCTAATTCCGGACAGCAGCCCAAGGCGCGGTCGATCCCGCAACTTAGAATTCTGGTTCGTGACGCCGTGTCCTTTGGCGTGTCATCTTCCAAATTCTTTGAAACAAAATTCATCCGCGTGTCATCTGGGGATAATAACCTTCACGTATCCACGTCGTGCAACGCGTTTGATCCACTCACTTCTCGACGCGCGGACAAGCGCGTTTATTCCCGAGAGGCACTATGGCTCAACCGCTAAATTGTCCACAAGGAGAACGAATGATCAGGAAGAATCTTCGCTGGATGGCAGTCTTTGTCCTGGCCACCAATCTTGGAATAGCGACCCCGAGTCCTTTGCTCGCTGCAGGAGGACGTGGAAACGAGCCTGCCAAGAACAACGTCGGGGGAAGCACGACCAGCACACCCATCAAACACGTTGTAGTCATTTTCCAAGAGAACGTTTCTTTCGACCATTACTTTGGCACCTACCCCCACGCCGCAAATAAGAGCGAAGAAGTACAGTTTAGGGCATCCGCGAACACTCCCACGGTCAACGGGTTAACAGAAGGATTGATCGGAAACAATAACAATCAGGACAAGAACGGTATCTACTACGCGCCCGTGCGCTTGGATCCGACGCAGAATTACACGTGCGACCAGAATCACGACTATACTCCCGAGCAGCAAGCCTTCGACAGCGGGCTCATGGACAGGTTTCCCGAATTCACGGCGACGGCTTGTTCAGACAGCCCCTATTCAGATGTGTCCAAATTGGGCGCGGGAATCGTGATGGGCTATTACGATGGCAACACCGTAACGGGGTTGTGGAATTACGCCCAACACTACGCCTTGAATGACTACTTCTTTGGCACCAATTTCGGACCCTCAACACCGGGCGCCATCAATGTCATTTCCGGAATGACTGGGGGGGGCGATCCGAATGCAAATCTGAACGCGGTTGCCGACGGAGATGCGATCGAAACCAATGGGCAGATAACCGTCATAGGCGATTCGGACCCTTACTATGACGATTGCAGCAGCACCACGGAACGAATCGGAATGCTCAGCACCAACCAAAATATCGGCACTCTGTTAACTGCCAACGATATTTCCTGGGGTTGGTTCCAGGGCGGCTTCACTCCTTCCACGGCATACACACCGGCAACGACCACGTCGCCCGCGATACCGGCAGCCTGCACGACGACGACTCCCCGTATAGACGGCACACAGGAGACCGCGTATAGTCCCCATCACAATCCCTTCCAGTACTATGGCGCTACATCCAATCCCCACCATCTGCCGCCGACTTCGGTCGCTGAAATCGGGAACAACGGGCAAGCGAATCACATTTACGATTTGAGTTGGTTTCAGACGGCGGCACTTGCCGGCAACCTACCGGCCGTCAGCTATCTCAAAGCCAACCGAGCCCAGGACGGCCATCCGGGGAATTCGTCGCCTCTTGATGAGCAAGTCTTCATCGTCGATACCCTGAATTTCCTGCAGTCGCTTCCGGATTGGAACCAGACAGCCGTCATCATCACCTGGGACGACTCCGACGGCTGGTATGATCACGTGATCGCACCGATCATGAACCAATCGAATACGACAAAATCGAGTCTGATCCCAGCCAACACTGCGAACCCCAGCCCATTTGAAGCCGACGCGCTCACAGGTACCGGACTGTGCGGCTCAGGCCTGAATTCCCTCGCCGGTCTTCAGGCTCGTTGTGGATATGGACCGCGTATTCCCCTCCTTGTGATTTCGCCGTATGCGAAGAAGAATTTCGTGGACCACACCCTGACCGACCAAAGTTCAGTGGTCCGCTTCATCGAGGACAATTGGAGCTTGCCGCAGATCGACGGTTCGTTTGACGGGATTGCGGGTTCTCTGTTGAACATGTTCGATTTCAAGAATCAGCGGAGCGACCAGCTTTTGCTTAATCCTGCGACTGGACAGGTCGCCGTTCAGTAACAGTGTTGCCGCATCGTTGCTGCCACACGAGGTTGAACTGGCTCGGGCCTGGCAATTGGCTCGAGCCAGTCGTTTTCTGTGCATCATCGCTCTTGTCGGATCTCTAGGGGATGGGACGCTGTACAAATGTCCGCCCGCGCGCCGGTGGCCTTACGTGCGTCCAGGTCGGAATCCCCACCACCGTGTCCGCGCGGAGTTGCTCGCATTTGCTTTAGCCAACAGTTTTGCTTCAGCCTGCGGGTCCGGGAAGGGCCTGTCTGGTCCCGGGGGCCATCGGGACCAGACAGGCAGGCGTTGCTTGGCGTGACGGGCTGCGGGGACAGCAGCTTGATCATCCGCGGCTATCGGCCGGAGTCGCCATGGTGTTCTTCTACCCGGCTGTTTCCTTTTCTAGAGGCGGCACGCTCGCGTTCTGATTGTGAGTGTAGCGCATGTGCTTCCGGAGCATGCACAGCCGTTGTATAGCGCGGGACGGCCGGGTAGGGGTGGACGTATGTGGCCCGGTTGACCCAAGTACGTCCCCAACGAGCATTATTGAGGAATACGGCATGTCCACCCCAATCAAATCGGGCAAAAATGCCGGGCCCCCATCCCCACGCCCGGAAGTAGGCTCCCACCGGCACTGTGAAACCGAAGCGGATCGCGCCGCCGACGAAAAAGCCAGGCGCCGGCGCAAAGAAAACGACTGCTGGATTATAGTAGGGAACCACGATGAACGCTGGATTGGCCGGCATGACAGTTACGTAAGGTCCGCCGCTGACGATCACCGCGCCGTTGCTGCGCAGATAGCCGAATTGCTGCGCCTTCGCGCGCTCTTGTTGGACCGCGTTCATGACATCCTGCTGCTGAGCCAGGAACGCGTTGCCAATGGCTGTAGTCCAAGGCATGTCGGACGCCATCATGACCAGCACGGACGGGAACGGCAGCAGCGCCTGAACGCTGGGATCCCAGGGAAGTTGATCCGCCTGGATGGCATCAGCGAGTGCTTGACCTTCTAGGTAATGGTGCTGGTCTGCCCAGCGCGCGGCGTCGGGAATCTGATCCGGGTATGTCGCGGCGGCAAAAATCTGTGCCAGCAGCGGGTCTGGATAAAGCGCGATGGGAGAAACCATCTGGTCAAGCTGCCCAGGTGTGAATACCGGCGGCGGTGGCTGTTGGGGCAGCGGAGGGGCTGATGTCTGTGCCGGCGGCGGCATCTGCTGAGGCAGCGGCGGCGTTGGTACCTGCTCGGGTGGTGCGTCCGGCGGTGCTGGCGCCTGCGCAAACACCGAAGCGGAAATTAGAAATGAAAGCGTCACAACTACCAGCTTCAAGGCGGCCCTGTTGGTCTTCATGCGATCCTCCCTCAGCCCCTACTCCCGTGCATAAGCTTTGCCACACCCCGCCTCGCATTCTGGAACGATCCATCCTTCGTCAAATCAATGAGATCGCGCGCTTGTAATTTTGGCGGCTAGTTTGCGATGGCGCAGGCTCGATGGTGGTTTTTGGGCGGCGGTGGTGGTTATTAGCCACAGGCAGCTATGTTTGGCTGGGCTTAAATACCGATGGAACGCCACAGTTTCTGAGATTGCACGCCAATCCCTTCGGCCCCTAACTCTTGGGGAGCTGCGTCCGGAATGTGGCGCGTTGATTCAGGCGTTTCCCTCGCGACACCTGCCGAACCGCCTCATGAAGGGAAACCTCTTATTGACACAAGCACCGGCACCTCCATGCGTGACGTCAAGTTTCCTCACGCCCACCTCGCTGTGGAACACCTGTTTGATCTCTTCGATCCTTATGAAACGAAGGTCCTCTGTAGCAAGAGCGGCAACAAATTCCGCACTTCCGAGCGCACATCAAAGCTGGGGTTTGAGGTCGATTCGTCCCTGGGCGCGCGGTCAGCCCAATCGCTTTGGACCGAGGCAACAGGAATTGTGTCGCCGAATTCAGCGGGCCATCGGCGGACACCGACAAGCCTAAAGCCAGTTCAGAAAACCAAATCGAGCATTCTCATTTGGTTCCCAGGCCTTCGATCCAGTTAACCATCACCGTGATGGGTGACAAGTAACTGCTCTGATCCTCGACATTCATCAAGAATCTCTGCCCGTCGGACGTTACGGCGTAATGATTGCGCGTGGTCGCAGTATTGATCGGGGCACGAAAGAGTGGTCTGGGCTGGCCGATTACGGGCGGTTCGGTAGGCTGAAAGGGTACGGAGACAATCGAGTAGTCGGGAGAAAGATAGAATAGTTCCTTGCCGTCCTGCCGCCACATGGGTTCGAAGCCTCCGCCAATCGAAACGACTCGTTTGTAACCAAGCGAAGGAAACCTCTGGACATACACCTCCTGTGTTCCCGATTCATCTGAGACGTAAGCAATCCAGCGCCCGTCGGGAGCAATTCGTCCCTGTGATTCATTGAAGGGCGTGTGGAGCAGTGGAATGGCTTTTTTGTCTCCGGACATCGGAAGCAGGACTAAATCCAGCTTGGTGCTGGGGTTCAGCGTCGTGTAGACCAGGTAATTTCCCTGCGGCGACCAATCGTTTAGGATCTTGCGCTCGTTGTCATTCACGAGGACTTGGTCCTGTGCTGGACGGTCGACGCTTCGGACATATAACGTCAGGTGGGTGTGGGATTCAAACGCGATGCGATTGCTGTCGGGAGACCAGAGGGGGTAAGTCCCTTCTCCTTCTAACTGCGTGGCGGCGTTGCGTTTGAGATCCACCATCCATATCCGCGGCCCTCCGTCCACTGCAACCAGTTGTTTCTGGTTCGGGGAAAACATTGGACTGCGAAGATCCTTTAGCGTGGGGACCGATCCTATGCGCCGACCGTCGCGTTCAAACCATGCAAGTTCCTGACGGTTCGCCCCGGATCGAAAAGTGAGTAGGTTTCCCGATGCCGAGATCATCTTATCGTTTGCACGATCTGGGGACGACACGTGACGAGCCGCCTCCATCGGTTTTCCGGTTACTGTGAGTCGGGACGCGTCAAATCGCTGGGCCATAAGGATATCGTCCTGGACGTAGAGCAGGTAACCTGCGGGCGAGTAGATTGCAGGCGAAGTGGTCTGCGCAAGAATCCGGATTCGTTGAGGAGAGTCGAGCGAGCCGACATAGCTGCCTGTCTCACCGTCGTTCGCGCTGCGAAGGAAGAAGAGAAAACGCCGCCCATCTGGCAGAAATTGAGGTAGCTTCTGCTCGAGCTCGCCGGTCGATCGGTTGACTGTTTCAACGGCTGTCACGCGTCCACCGGCGGGATCCACGCGATACAAACCGGTCCGCCAATCTGAAAAAAGAATCGGGCCGAGTTTACTCCACGTCCCGCCGCTGGCGGTTTCCGGAACGGCAGCAATGGTTTTCTCGATGTCCCCCCGCAGGCCCACCGCTTTGAGTTGGCCCTTGGCGAAAAATGCGATCATGTCGCTTGCCGGCGACCAGAAGGGATCCGAAGCGCCTTCGGTGCCGGCCAACGGCCGCAGGTCGCTTGAATCCATCTGTTTCAGGTACAAGCGCACCGGTGCAGTTTCCTGGTCGCGTACCGCAAACACCATGTAGTGGCTGTCGGGCGATAGAATACCTCCCGATGCAATCAGCAGCCCTTCCGGTGCGGCCTGGGTAAACTGAATCGTGTCGCCGCGAGGAGCCGCTTTGGATGAAACGAACTCTCGCACGAGCAGGGCCAGAACCACCGCGACCGCTACCGAAAACAAGGCCCCCAGCTTCAGCCCTCGCCAGGACCCACGTCGAACCACCGTTTGAATAGACCGTTCGACGTTTCTTGGGGCGTCGACCGGTCCAGCAGCAGGGCGGAAGACATCGGAAGGCGTCTCAGAAACTGTTCGCACCGGCCCCTTCAGCCTATAGCCTTTTCGGGGGACCGTGATGATCAATTGAGGGTTGGTCGAGTCATCACCGAGCGCCCGCCTGAGCACGGACATGCTGTGGACGAGGCTGTCTTCAGAGACAAACATGTTCTTCCACACCGCGTTGATGAGTTCGTCTTTGGGAATCGTGCGATCGGGACGGGCTGCCAGATAAATCAGGATGTCCAAGGCCTTGGAAGGAACCACGACGGCGGCGCCGTCTCGCCACATCTGGCGAGAAGCAACATCGATGACGACCGGCCCAACTTCATAACTGACCGCCGCGGGAGGGGCCACTAATGTAGCAGAGGTATCAGGCTTCATGGACATTTCACCGATTAGACAAACTTTTACCTCTTGTAGCAAATTCCGTCAAGTCTCGCCGACGCTGGCTGGCCTAGAGAGCTACCCGGAGCTTCTCCAACTCGGCCCGACGATGCGCTTTCCAGAGTCTCTGCCAGGGTTTCCCTTCGCTCATGGCAACGGGTTGGACTGAAACCGACTGCCTAGCGGGAATTTCTCACAATAAATAGAAAAAGGCTGTCGCTTCATGGCATAACTCTTTTGTCAGGAAGAAATTCTGCCAAGGAGGAGCAACAGCCTTATGAGCTCAGAGTGTAACCAGTTTGGCTTCGGATTTCATCCCCTAAAACGACGCGAGATGCGGGTGCAGTTCGACGGGGGAGCAA
>JBEKBP010000016.1:0-96762 GCA_050015335.1 Candidatus Acidiferrales bacterium
CTTTGAAGACAACGGCATGTGCCATCGTCATGTTATGCGGTATTAGCCCAATTTTCACTGGGTTATTCCCCACCTGAAGGAAGGTTATCCACGTGTTACGCACCCGTTCGCCACGCGCCGGCTTTCTGTATTGCTACAGAAAACTGCGCGTTCGACTTGCATGTGTTAAGCACGCCGCCAGCGTTCGCTCTGAGCCAGGATCAAACTCTCGTTTGAAACCTGATGTTTCGACCGTAACGACTCGCGTCGCCACGATCGGAACGAACTGTTAAATCGCTCGGTTTTTCTCCCGCTTCGACTTCTCGAGGCGGGACTTCTCAATAGCCCATTGCCTCGGTACACCCGAGACAACAGACCAAAACCAAACGGGTTCTGGCATGTATCATCCGATTGTCAAAGAGCAGGTACTCCCAGGCCAGCTGGAAGGATTGAAGACGAACCCCGATACTAGCGATTTGTCTTTCCTATGTCAAGCATAAATAACTCTTAAAATTCTCACTGCAATGCCATTATTCTTGAGCGCGCAATCGAGATCCTTGAGAGCGCGATCGAGGGGCTGGCGATAGAATCCTCTGCTGCCCCGCCCTGCGCTCCCGGCAGCTCAGTTCCACTTCGTTCGATAGGTTTTCAGTCTTTTTGCCGATTGAAGCATCGAAAGGCTACATTTCTGCTGCATGGCAGAGAGTGCCCCTATTGTCCTGAAGTTTGCACACTAGTTCAGTGGAATTTCACCTTCTGCTCCGAGCAACCTGGCAGTTTCCCAACAGATTCGATCTAACGCCCTGAATCAGCGATACATATGACACCGCTGCAGGTGGCAGTGCGATTGCCACATTCTAGGTCTGTCCCCCACCTTTGGCTGGCTGAGCCGGCCTTGAAAGCGTGAAGACTATGAAAACACTATTCGGTCTTGCGATCCTCGGATTATCCCTCTCGGTTCCAACACACGCGCAGCAGCGGGCGATGAGTGGGGGCGCGGGAGGCCCGACCAACAACGGCAGCGTGGGATTTGGCGGGAGCCCCGTGGGCGGGGCCGGTGCTGTCAATTTTCCCACACTCCCAAGTGTTCCACGCGCACAATTCCAGATGATGGATGTGAGCGGTGGGGATGCCAGCTTTTTTCCTTCCTCTTTTGTACCATTTGAAAAAGGAATCGCAGAAGGCGAGGCCGCGCTTGCGGTTCGTCAGAAATCGCTGGGTGACGTGGCCCTGGAAAATCGGGGCTCGGAAAAACCCAAGGCCAAGTTCGCGATCATTCAAGATCAAATCGGACACGCCATAATCGAGCGGAAATAGGGCCACGAGCTGCGCTACATCGCGTGCTCCAGAAAAACAGCCGCCCGGCAAAGGAGGAAGCCGGGCGGCTGCCCTTCTTGCATTTCAGCTACGGGGCCCAAAATCCCGCAGCCGAAGTCACTGGTTACTTGGCGTTGGTGCTGTTGAAGGTGTAGATCAAGCCGAGTTCCAACACCGGCTCGGTCTTCACGAAACGACCGCCCTTTTCGAAAATGCTCCGATTGGAGTAGTCCTCGCGGAACTCCATACGGGATTGCAGTCCGCTCGTCCAATTGTATGCGTAGGTGGCCGTTCCTTCTCCGGCGTGGCCATTGCGGCTGCCCGCACCGAACAGGGCGAACCCTTGCGGGTCGGAAAAGTACTCACCCCGGACGGCGAAGTAGCTGTTGGCATTCGGGGCATACTTCACGTAGCCTGCGGCTCCCCACCAGTCAACCGGCTGGGAGTTCTTGGTGGTTGTAATGCCCTTGGTTGTAGTCGAAACCGGATACACGTCGCCATAGCCGTAATCGCCGTTGACGATGTAGTTCCATTTCGCGTTCGGCGTGTAGGCGATCACGGTGTCAGACAGTTGCCGCCAATTGTCATTCGGTTTGCCGAGGGCGCCCACCAAAGCCACATCGTCCTGCGGACCAGCCAGATAGTTTTCCGTGATAGCCCACAGCTTGGTCGGCGTGTAGGCAATGCTTACGCCGTAGGTTTTGCCAGTGTTGACTTGCTGCGTGTTATTCCAGCCGTTTACCAAATATCCCGTAATCGCCCACTGGGTGTTGAAGGTGTATTTGGCGTTCGCGCCGAAGTGGAAGTAGGGGATGGCATAATAGAATAGGATGCTCCTGGAATAGTTCCAGTTTCCGTTGGTTTCGATCACTTCGGCGCCAGCCGGCGTCACGAATTTGCCGAAGGTGAACGTAAGCCCCTTCCCGATCGGTGCAATGTAATCAACATAGGCTTCCTTCAAAGCGAGGTTGGAACGATCCGTGGTATCGGCCCCGTTGATCGCTTCGGCCGCCTGTCCGTAGATGATACCGATGTGATAACCCGCTCGCCCCGTTCCGCCCTTGGTGGCATCGGGCGCACGGTCGACGACCGCTTCGATCGAGTTCAAGCTGAACTGGTTGGTGTTGTTGTCAAAGAATTGCAAGGCATTGCCATCGATACCGTTCGGGCCTGCTGCGCCCCCCAGATTGCCAGGCTGGTTGAAGTTGAACGAATAATACGCATCGACGTAACCACTGAAGGTCGTGGGACCGAGCAAGCCGGCCAAATTGACCGCCGCCGGTGCCGCCGCAGCAGCTGGTGTGGTGGCAGCATCGGCAGGGGCTTGTCCCTGTGCGATTGGCTCGACCAAGGCTGCGGTTCTCATCGTGGGTGTGCCGCGATCGCTTTGCTTCAACGTCGTGATTTCGCGTTGAAGAATACTCACTTCCTTTTCCAAATCCTCCAAGCGCTGCTGGGTTTCCGGAGTAGCCGATGTTGAGGTGCTGCTTTGGGCCGCTGTTTGAGCCTGCACCTGGGCCTTCAGTGCGGGAGACAGGGTAACTGCCATGCCTAAAGCCAGCAATGGCATAGCCAGTTTGTGAATATACTTCGGGGTAATCTTCATAAAGTGAAACTCTCCTTTTGAGGTTTGCAGATGTAAGCGATGAACTCGCTCGATTGTCCGCACTAAAATACAGCCCGCGATTGCCCACGGTCCAACTCATTAAATCTATAGGTTGGATTAATGAAAGATTATGAAATCCATATGTTCTACATATGTGTCATCTTTACGAATTCTTTATGCCTTTCCAAAACGCAAAGAACGAAGTGCCGGGCAGGTCATCTGGTGGCTGCTGCAGCAAAAAAACGGGGATTGGTCCGAACCGTTGTGCGGGTTAGTGCTTGGCGAAGTACAGGAGCAGGCCGAAAATCACGACGGGTATCATTGCAAGCATGAGGTAGAACAGTATTTTTCTCACCCACGGAGTCCGCCGCTTCTTCCAGTCCCTGAGTTCCGGGCGGTCTTCGACGCCAACTTGCTCGGGATGCTGCAAATCGTTGGCAAGATCCGCAGCGTTGCGATAACGGTTTTTCGGATCGCGCTCGATGGCCCGGTAAATAATCTCCTGCAATTGGGGCGAGATGCTCGGATCGATTTCGCGGGGAGGAGTGGGATTATTCAGGAGGCGATCGTTCATGATGGCAAACGCGTTCGGCCCCTGAAAGGCAGACTGCCCCGTGAGCATCTCATAGAGCATCACTCCCAGCGCGAAGATATCGCTGCGGCCATCGCCACGCTTCCCTTTCACTTGTTCCGGAGAGATGTATTCGGGCGTGCCCATCACTTGCGAAAGCTTCGCGAAGGTAAGGCGTCTGGCGCCTTCCTGTCCGGCAATGCCGAAATCAATCAGCTTAATGCGGTCGTCCGGATCGACCATAATATTTTCGGGTTTCAGATCACGGTGCACCACCCCGTGGCTGTGGATGTACCCGAGTGCGTCGGCGATGCCCAGGGCGATCTTTACGGCGCGTTCCGGGGGCAGCTTTTTTTCAGCGTTGAGGATCTGCCGCAGCAACTTCCCATCAACCCATTCCATGGCCATGTAAATCTGGCTGCGGTTATCGTCGGAAAAGACCTTCATGACCCCCGGATGGTCAAGCTTCTTGCCGATATCTTCCTCGCGGCGGAACCGGTCGAACAGGACCGGATCGCATTCCATTTCCGGGTGGGGGACTTTGATCGCGACGGCGCGGCCAGAATGCAGGTCGGTGCCACGGAAAATAGAGGCCATGCCGCTGCGAGCGACCAAGCTATCGATGCGGTAGTGATCGAGTTGTTCGCCGGGGCGGACGGGAATCCTCAGTCAGCATGCGTCAGGCAAAAAAATGCGCGGTGAGCCCGCTTCAACGTAGAAGGTAGGGGCGCCCGCGGTACATGCCGACGCGTTCGACGCTTCGAACGCGTATCAAGAGCACGCTGATATTATCACTGCCGTCTCTCTGATTGGCAATATCAACTAACCGCTGTGCCATAGGGGCCAGATCCCCGGCGTGGCCGGCAACGGCGGCCATCTCCGAAGAGGTGACCGACCCGTGCAGACCGTCGGAACAAAGCAGCAAGACATCCTCGGCAAAAACCTGGTGTTCGTTGATTTCCGCACCGACAATCAGCTCGCTTCCCAGACAGCGGCTCAGCACGTGGCGCGTGGGGGAATCGGCCACGTCATCGGCGGAGAGGATCCCTAGTCTGACGTGTTCGTTGGCGATGGTATGGTCACGCGTAAGGAGCGTTATTTGGCCGCGCCGGATCAGGTAGCAGCGCGAATCTCCCACGTGAGCGACGGCCGCGCGGTCGTAGCGAAGTGCGCAGGCCACGACGGTGGTGGCCATGGCAGTTCCGGCCGAGCCTGAATTGTGTCCGGCATCGATCACCCGCGTGTTGGCCTTCTGAACCGCGCGCCCCAGCAAGGCGCCATGCAATTCTCCTGCCGGTGCATCGCGGAAACTCTCAAGCATGCTCTCGACAGCCGTGTGCGAGGCGACTTCACCAAGATCGTGGCCGCCCACTCCGTCGGCGAGCACGAAGAGCCAGCCGTGAGAGCGCACGCGCTCGGGCCTTTCGGGGACCACGTGCCCTAGGTAGTCTTCATTGCCCTGGCGCACTCGGCCAAGGTCGGAGAGTTGTGCGAATTCAACATCCATCGAGATTTGTGGGGGTGTCAGCGCGCGCGCGGTAGCTGCCGCGGCACCAGAACTCATCACGGCACGGCCTCTATACATTAGACCTCAAATCCTTCCGAAATGAAAACAGGGCGGGCCCACGCCCGCCCTGCAGTCCATTTATCGTTCCATGTGAATCATGTGCTAATTGTCGAGCGGTTCGGAACAAGCGTCGTGCGTCCCGTCTTCTTACTCGACATGGTGAAGTAGATGCCTCCGTAAATGGCCCACACTGCCGCGATCCCTAAGGCCAGAAACGGCTCCATCTTGGTGCCATACCCCATGAACGGCCCGATCAGATAAAACGACATACAGACCACGTTTGCGACCACGCCGAACACGGGAATTGCCATGTGCTTGACGAAACTAAACTGCGGGTGATTGTGGAAACAAACGATGCACGTCACGCAGCTCAGCATGTAGAGAAGGAAGGTGCCGAAGTTGGATGCCAGCGTAATGGTGGTCAACGTGTTCGGCAGAGCTGCCATCTTGTCGTGCGTGAGGTAACCGAAACTCGACCAGAAGCCGTGAGGCAGGGCTTGGATGGCCGCGTCGGTGGGAGCGCCCGCGTCGCCGAACACCATCAGCAGCGCGAGGCAGCCGAAAACCGCCGAGATCGCCGCCAATGTCCAGATGGCGCGGTGCGGGCTGAGGTTCTTGTCGTGAAGCATGCCGAAGTGTTCCGGAACTTCCTGGTCCTTGCCCATGGCATAGGTGACGCGCGCCCCGGTGTTGATGCAAGAAAGCGTGGTCCCGATCAGCGCAAGGAATACCGTAACGGCTTGGATCAACATGAAGGTCCGACCGTGGCCGGACCCGAACAACGCATCGCCAACCATAACCATCAGGTCGCCGATGGGGGCCGCGGAGCCAGCCGCGTTCTGCATCGTGTACCCGCTATTTAAGACGTAGTTGGTGGCGAAATACTCGAACAGATAGCAGAAAGCCCCTTGCACCAGTAGTGAGGTGATGACCGCAATCGGCACGTCCCGCTTGGCGTTTACGGCCTCGCCACCGAGCGATGTGACCGATTCAAATCCCACCAGGATCAAGATGGCGACCGTCGCCTGAACGAACATCCACCCAAAATTATGGATTCCGATCACCGATTTGGCGTTCGGGTGAGTCAGGAAGTTCCCCATCGCGTCTTTGTCCGGGTAACTTACGTGATAGGGCACCGGTTTTCCCGCCGCATCCAGCAGGGGTTGCGGAACCATGCTCGCGTCGCGCACGATCACATCGGTCTTCTGCCCGCCCACCATTTGGCTTTCGGTTTTGAATTCGTAATCGTAGGCTTCGTTGGTCGTCGAATCCCATTGGAACCCGACGCTGCCCGGCGCATGATGCATACGGTAGCCAATGGCCATCACCGAGAACACGATCAGAGCGGAGATCTGAATCACATTGATGGCAATGCTGACCGCCGTCGAACCATTCACACCGCGATGGGCGATGTAGGCCACTCCGAACGTGAATAGGATCGCGACCAGCATCATGAACATCGGGCCCGGGTTGGAAGCGCTCATGAAGTTGGGCCAGAGCGTTCCGACAATGTATCCGGTGAATATTCCGGTGACCGCTACCATTACTCCGGGGTAGATCCAGTAGTAGAGATGCGAGGCCCAGCCCACGATGAACTTCGAAAGGCGGGCAAAGCGCCACGCCTTGTCGTGATTCAAGAACGACTGCTCCGCAAAGTAATACGAACTGCCGGTGCCAGGATATATTTTCGCCATTTCCGCATAACAGACCGCGGTGGCAAGGCACAGCAGAAGGGCGAAAATGATCCCGATCCACATCGCCGGGGAAGTAGCGCCCTCAGTCGCCTGCGCGTAAAAGGTGAGCCAAAGGAATGCTCCGGGAGCAATGAGCGCCATCGCGTTCATCGTGAGCCCGGTCAAACCTAAGGTAGCCTTCATCTCACCGGTCGTTTTCTCGGCCATAATACGGTGTCCTCCTTTAAGGATGCACTGATCCGTGGCACATTAAGGAAAGATAAAGAATTAGTACAATGCAACGTTCTGATGCCAGAGATAGAAGTTTCAAATGAGCCGGCAGGGGGCCCAGCAATGCAGACATGGTCGCTCAAAATCGAGCGATTTGGGGCTCCTCGCGCCAGGCGATATGGCCGCGACGCGTGTTCTGATCAAGACGGCCCGGAACTATGGATGTGTTCCATTCAATATATTTATGCACGCGAATTCCGGGACTAGAGCGATGCTAGGCCGAAATCAACGGGAGCTTTCATGAAAATACTGGGGTTTCTCTTGCTACTCTCAGGGTGGGCGATTGTTCTAGGCGCTGTGGCCCTGCTGGCTCCGGGAGGTCCCAGAATCGCGTTCCTACTTTCGGGAATCGGCGTGGAGGCAATCGGCTTGGCCGTTTTCATACGTTCTCATCCGTTGTTGCGAGGTGAAAGAGATTGATGCCCGTGCCCGCTCTCTCCGATCTTGCTGTTCTGCTTTGCGCGATTGCAATCCTCTTGGTCCCCTTCGCGTGGGCCGGGTTGTCACTGATCAATACCGGTTTGGGGCGTTCGCGTAGCGCTGCGCACTCGATGCTGTCGTCCCTCTGTGCCATCTCCGTGGGAGCCTTTGTATATTTCGGATGGGGGTTTTCTTGGCAGGGATACTCTGGCGGCGCCGCCTATCACCTCGTCGTTGGCGGCAAAGGCTGGAGCTGGATTGCCGCCGGAAAATTTCTTCTCCGCGGGATCGTTCTCGATGGCTCTGCGACTTCTCTGGCCGTGCTTTTCGGAATGTGCAGTGTGGGATTGACGGCGCTCATACCGCTCGGCACCGGCGGGGATCGCTGGAGGCTGGGCGCCATTTGCGGTTCCACGGCGCTTCTGGCTGGATGGACGTATCCGGTGTTTGCGCACTGGGTGTGGGGAGGCGGGTGGCTCGCCCAACTCGGGATGGCCGGCGGTATGGGCCGCGGTTTCGTAGACGCTGGTGGTTCCAGCACAATCCAGGCCGTCGGCGGCCTGACGGCGCTCTCGATTGCCTGGATCCTGGGACCTCGCCGGGGCAAATATACCTGGGAAGGGATGCCCAGCGCCATTCCAGGCCACAACAGCGTCCTGCTGCTGCTGGGCTGCATGTTGGCCTTGGTCGGGTGGATCGGGCTCAATGTGGCGGGAGGGCTGCTGTTTACCGGCACCGATCCGGGTCGAGCGATACTGATTGCAGTCAATACGTTATTGTCGGCGGCTGCGGCGGCGCTGATGGGGGTCGCGATTACCCGCGTTCGCTTCGGCAAGCCCGATGCTTCGCTGAGCGCCAATGGCTGGATCGGCGGCTTGGTCGCAAGCAGTGCCGGGTGCGCCTTCGTAGTTCCGGCCGAAGCGATCGTGATCGGTGGCATTGCGGGAATGTTGGTGACCTTTTCGGTAGAGTGGTTCGAACTGCGATTCGGGGTGGACGATCCCAGCGGCGCGATATCGGCGCACGCCGTCGGTGGGATTTGGGGCATCCTCTCGGTGGGCATCTTTGCAAATTTCTCCGGCCTGGCATTTCCGGGAGGCCGCCAGGCAACGGCCGGAGGAGATTCGGGGCAATGGCTTGCTCAACTGGCGGGCGTTGCGAGCCTGCTTGGATTTGTGTTGCCGACAACCTATGCGCTCAACTGGCTGCTCGACCGGGCATATCCCCAGCGGGTGGCTGCCGAGGGTGAGCGTCAAGGCATGGACCTCTATGAGCTCGGATCGGGTGCCTACCCCGACTTCGCCACACATAGCGAAGAGTTTTCACAACGGAGGCTGTAACTCGCTCACTGAAGTCTGCGCCCTCTTGCCTTGAGCCGATTGACTCCGCGGGGGTTGCAAACCTGTATTTCCTGCGCCTCCGGGAGGTTCTTCTTGCCTGCATCAGACGGCCCGGTGCTGGTGTTGCGTTCTCAGCCGGCTGGTCTGTGAAACCTATCCGCCAGGGCCGCGGGAGGCACCACAATGATGGGCCTCGGCTGTAGCAGCCGAGAATGCCCGTCTCGGCAAGCTTCATGGCCCGCTCATTTTCGCCGCAGTTGGTATGGTGGGATTGGCGGGCTGGGGCTAGGCTGCCTGCCATTTTTGCGAGGGAAAGCAAACTCCCCCTCTCAGGTGGATCCCGTTTAATTCTGGACCTTCTTCGTTTCATAATACTTGCTCACCCGAGTCTGAATTGGAATTTCTCTAGCGCCCGGCGAAGTGTGCTAGATTGGCGATTCGTCCCGAGAACAATATGCGAAGACCTCCCTGCGGGTTGTTCATTTGCTTTTTCTTTGTCGCGAGCAGTACTTCTTTGACCACACTGCTATCGGCTCCGCGAAACGATGCGCTACTTGATGCGATGCAGAGAGAACTGCACCGCGCAACGGTGTCGCTTGGGAAAGCCTCTCCAGCCACCTATTACTTGAGTTACGCGGTGGCCGACGTTCACTCCCTAACCATCGCGGGCGCCGCCGGAAGTCTGATCGTTTCTTCCGAAGGCCGTCGCCGGCTGGTGGATGTGATGATGCGGGTTGGCTCACCGGCTCTTGATAATACGCACAGCCAAAATCGCCCTTCCGGAATCGCCTCTGGATCTTTGCCGTTGCAGGACGATCCGGATGCAATCGCGCACCTGCTTTGGCAACTAACCGATCGCGAGTACGAGCAAGCGTCTTCCACTTTCCTGAAGGTCAAGACGAATCAAGCCGTGCAGTCGGCCGAAGAGGATAGGTCCCCGGACTTTTCTTTGGAACCACCTCAGACACATCTCGACCCATCCCACCCGCAGATGGCGATCGATCGCAAAGCCTGGGAGGATCGCATCGGCAGGCTCTCGGCCGGCTTCTTGAAGTACCCGCATGTGTATTCATCGACGGTGTATTTGCAGTTTGCGACCGAACGCTCCCACCTGGTGACCAGCGAAGGAACAGCTCTGATACGGCCCTCGACCATCAGCCGCATCGTGATTCAGGGGGAAACGCGCGCCGACGATGGCATGGAATTGCTTCGCGTCGAGACTTTTCAGGCAGGATCTCCCGATCAGCTTCCGTCCGAGGCAGAACTGAGCGGCAAAGTGGACACGATCGCGGCAGACCTGAAAGCTCTGCGCGCGGCTCCGGTCGCCGAACCGTATGCCGGACCAGCGCTGCTTTCGGGCCGGGCTGCGGCTGTCTTTTTTCACGAAGTCCTGGGGCACCGACTGGAAGGCCATCGGCAGCGCGGCGATACCGAGGGGCAAACGTTCACCAAGAAAGTGAACCAGCAGGTTTTGCCGGCGTTTCTGAGCGTGACCGATGATCCTACGATGAAGGAACTGGGCGGCGTGAGGCTTGCGGGGACCTACGATTTCGACGACGAGGGCGTGCCCGCCGCAAGGGTGAACGCCGTCGAGAACGGCGTGCTGAAGAATTTTTTGATGTCGCGGGACCCCATCACCGATTTCAGCCATTCCAACGGCCACGGAAGAAGGCAGCCCGGCCTGATGCCGGTGGGGAGGCAGGGAAACCTGATCGTCACGTCGGCAAAGACGGTGAAAGATTCCGACTTAAAGCAGAGATTCGTCGATGAAATCAAGAGGCAGGGAAAGCCTTACGGATTGTATTTCGAAGACATTCAGGGCGGCTTCACATTGACGACGCGCGCGTCTCCGCAGGCCTTCCAGGTCATTCCCGTGATGGTCTGGCGCGTCTATCCTGACGGGCGTCCCGACGAGTTGGTACGCGGAGTGGATATTGTGGGAACCCCGCTGCTTTCCCTAAACAATATTATTCTCACCGGAGACACGGAGCAGGTTTTCAACGGCGTGTGCGGGGCCGAGTCAGGACAAGTGCCCGTGGCGGCTGCCGCTCCGGCGATGCTATTTTCCGAGATTGAAGTGCAGAAACGCGCGAAGGGAACGCAACGGCCGCCGCTTCTGCCGCCTCCCGGTTTCGACGATGTCGCCGCTTCACCGAATGCCCGGTTGGCGCCTGCGATAGAGGTCACGCCATGAGCAAGTTCCTCCAGAGCTCGCGAGCAGCCACCATTTGTCTGCTCTGGGTGTCCACGCTTTCCTACGGCCGTGCTGTGCCGGCTCGCCCACAGAGGGGGGAAGGGGGAACAACGAAGCCGGGTCAGTTAGGCGGTGCACCATCGAGCACATCACCGGGCGCACCATCCGACCCTGTTCTGCAAGCGATGCAGCAAGAACTCGATCGCTCAAAGTCAAAGCTCAAGATGGACAACGTTCCTGCGCCGTATTACATCGAATACCGGCTTTCCGATGTCGATGAGTACGATGCGGAAGCCGCGTTCGGAGCGCTGCGCCAGCAACAGCGCTTCCGCGGACGCTCGGTGCGGGTCGTGGTGCGGGTGGGAGATTACAAGCAAGACAGCTATTACGGCCCCGGTGTGGGCTCTACATCTTTCGCTCCGCTCGACAACAACGCCACGGCGCTGCGCTGGCAGCTCTGGCTGGCAACCGATCAGGCTTACAAGGCAGCGAGCCAAGCGCTTGCACAAAAAAGGGCTGCGCTGAGCCAATTCTCCGCCAGCCAACCGTTTGATGATTTTGCGAAGGCGCCGGCATTGCAATCGATGGGACCGGTGGCTACACTCGACTTCGACGCCACGCCTTGGAAGCATGCTCTCGAGAAATCCACCGCGCTGTTTCGCTCTGACCCGCAAATCGACTCTCTTACGGCCGCTCTGCGTTTCCGGGCCGTGAACCAGTATTTCGTGAATACGGAAGGATCGGCGACGCGCCAGGGCTACGCGGTATATTTCCTGAACGCATCAGCCTCGACGCAGGCCGCCGATGGGATGCGCCTGGGCCGGTCGCCCTACTATGGCTCGGCGAGTTTGAAGGAATTGCCCCCGCCGGAGGAGTTTCAAGCCGATGTCGCGAAGGTGATCGAGACGTTGAGCGCGCTCCGCGCCGCTCCGGTGGTAGACGAAGATTATCGTGGCCCGGTTCTGTTTGGTCCAGACGCCGCGAGCGATCTTTTCTTCGAAATGGTGGGGGAAAATGTGCTGGGGAACCGGCCCAAGCCAGGGGAGTCGGCGCGGACCACGGGCGACTATTCCTCCAATTACAAAGGGCGCGTCCTGCCGTCTTTTCTCTCGGTAACCGACGATCCCACGATGAAGACCTTCGAGGGCAAGGGGCTGATCGGAAGCTACCAAGTCGATGACGAGGGTGTGCGCGCAGAACCGGTGCCCGTGATTACCGACGGCAGCCTTGTGAGCTACCTGCTGGGACGCGAGCCCATTCGCGATTTTCCGGACTCCAATGGGCACGGCCGGGCTGCTCCCGGGCAACCTCCGGCGCCCAGTATTGGAAATCTGATTGTTCAATCGAAGCAGTCTTTGTCGCCCGATGAACTCAAGAAAAAGTTGATCGAGATCTGCCGGCAGGACAACAAGCCTTTTGGGTATTACGTCGAAACGCTGGCGGGCTTCAGCCCTCGACTGCTCTATCGCGTGTATGCAGACGGGCATCAGGAGTTGGTTCGGGGAGGGGCGTTCGATGAACTCGACACGCGCACACTGCGGAACGATTTGATAGCGGTTGGCAACGATCCGCTCGTGAGCAATCGCCAGGGGGCCATACCTGCCAGCGTCATCAGCCCGTCGGTTTTATTTGACGAGCTGGAGGTGAAGCGCAGCGACCAGGAAAACAACAAACTGCCAGAGTATCCGCCTCCCGCACCTAGCTCGGAACACTAGGACGCAAAGCCGAGATTTTCCCTTGTTAAGTGGCCCCGGGGAATTTCGCCCCGAGGCCCCTATATGCCGGATACGCGTTCCGCCGGTAAACAGGCTCGGTCGGAACTTGTCCCGCGATTGTTTGCTCGTGGCAGACCTAGAAGAGCAGCTTCAATCCAAACTGAATTTGCCTGGGATTGGTCGCTAGAGTTGTGATCGTTCCCGCCGAAGCGCTAATGATCCCGCTCGCAAATACGGTTGTATTCGGCGGACCGAAGTTCACGTGGTTGAGCACGTTAAAGAATTCCGCTCGAAACTCCAAGCTGGTTCGTTCAGACACCCGAGTATCCTTGAAAAGCGACAAATCCACGTCCGCCAACCCCGGACCACTGAGAATTCCCCGACCCAGGTCTCCGTAGGTGCCGGACGCAGGCAAAACGAATGCATTGGGATTGAACCATTCATTCGGGCTGTGCAACAACAGGGGGCCCGAGAAAGCGGGATTAAGCGAAGGCCGATCTGGATTCCGCGTATCCCCATCCCCGGATCGATTCGACCCAACCAGCGGCGTGAAGGGAAAGCCAGTCAGAAAAGTGGCAATCCCGTTCAACTGCCAGCCATCGATCAGCCTGCTTTCGATCCCGCTCGTGTTGCTGAGCCAATGCTTGCCCGCTCCGAAAGGCAATTCATAGCGCGCCGAGACGCTTCCCTGGTCAGCGACGTTCAGCGCAGAAGGTCCCCAGTCGCGGCGCAGATCGTTCCGGTCGAGCACCATCTGCGGTTGGTTGCTGGCCTGGGCGCCGGTCAGCGCCGAGTTTACGTCAAGGTTTTTCGACCACGTGTAGCTGGCCCGCAGCTGCAACCCCTGGCTCAGACGATGGGTCACTTCCGTTTCGAGCGCGTTGTAGTTCGTATTGCCTTCGGTAAACCAGAAGAAGCCAGCTCCCAAATACTGGTTGGGACGCGTTCCCACGGGAATATATTCCGCACCCTGGGCGACATGACTCTGGTTTGCAGCCGTCGCCGGTGCGCCGCTGGTCGCGGCACCGCCCGCCTGGCAACCGCTGGGGCTCGAACAAATCTGCGCGGGAATGCTGTTGGGATCGACACTGACAAAGCCGTGGTATCCCTGCGATCCAACGTAGGCGATATGAAAGGCGGTGCTGTTATTGAGCTGTTGCTCAACGGTGAGGTTCCATTCCTCAACCGTGGGGGTCTTCGCGTTCGACTGAACTCCCTGAGGTGCATAGGTGGCGCAGGGCGCTGGAACCCCAGGTCCGCAGGATGGGGGAGGTGGGACGGCGGGCGCGATTGGAACGATCGATGACAAGGCACCGGAAAACGAAAGGGAGCCATTATAGGGTGGGAGCGAATTTAGCAGAAAGGCGAGATCGTCGATCAGGGAGTAGTAGGTTCCAAATCCCGCACGAACTGCGGTACGGCCGTTGCCGAATGGATCCCAAGCTACGCCGATTCGGGGGCTAAACAGGAGCTTGGCATTGTTTTGAGAGAAAACGGAGTTGCCCACCTGCGGGTTTGTCAGTAGCACGCCAGAAGAACCAACCAGGTAATTGGCAGCCCTTCCCAATTCTTCATTCCATCCCGTCGTGAATTCGTGGCGAATGCCGGCGCGGATCGTGAGGTTGTGCCGCAGTTTGATTACGTCTTCGGCATACCAAGCCCCGAACAGACTTCTCCAACCCAGTTCATTCGGGCTCGGCACCACCTGGAAAGTACTTACGGTTCCCTGGAGAAATGTCGTCAAGCTGGTAAAGGTGGCCTGTCCAAGATGCCGCGAGGCCGTGTCTTCGTTGTCCTGGAGCCGCTGGAACCAGGCTCCGACGCTGATTTGATGTCTTCCCTTGCGGATCTGCAAATCGTCGGTGTAGGTGAAAAGGTTTCGCCGATTCCACGCTCCGGCTGCGTTATTCGGACCGGCCGAAGTGATCGTTCCACTCGCCGTGGTGCTGACACCTCCGCCCACGACGATGCCTCCGGGCCCTGCGCCGGTCACGAAGTCGAGGCTTGCGGGAAGTGAGGCCAACAGGGACGAATCGAGATTGAATCCGGCGCGCGAAAAACCAGCCCGGAGGGTATTGAGGATATCCGGCGACAAAATATGCGTTTCCTGAAAGCTGGCTACTTGCATCCGCAGCGCCGTGTAGGAAGCAAACAAAGGGTCCGATGAAGGAATCAGGCTATTGCCGTCATCCATCGTGTACGCAACCGATAGCGAATCACGATTCCCCAAGACATAATCGGTTCGGAGGGTGCCAAAATCCTCGCGGATGTATTGCTTCGGGCTATTGTAGGAATCGGCTATTCCACTGGGAAGATTGGTCCCCGGAACCAACAACTCCGGTCCGTTCGGCTGCGGCCAAAACGACATGTATTGCAGCATCGCCGCATTCAAATTGGGAACCTTCGTGTAAACGCCGGAAGCGTTCGGCAAAAAACCCTGCCGCGCCTGTTGGTCGGGGACGATCGCAAGATTGCTCACCGTCAGCGCCTGGCGGAATCCCTCGTAGTTCCCAAACAAGAACCACCGGTCCTTCTCAAGCGGCCCTCCCAAGGCACCGCCGAATTGGTTCTGCTTGAAGGGAGGCGAGTTTCCCTGCGCGAAATAGTTCGTCGCATCCAAAGCGTTGTTTCTGAGAAATTCAAAAACGGAACCGTGAAGCGCGTTGCTTCCCGACTGGGTCACGACACTTACTTGGGCTCCCGCGCGCTTGCCGTATTCGGCGGAGTAGGTGTCGGTTAGCACGTTGAATTCCCGGACCGCGTCAATGCCGAGAAGGTAGCCGCTCACCCCGCCCGGGGTGACGGCGAGCTGGCTTGATCCGGTGTATTCAATGCCATTGAGCAAGAACAGGTTCTCGGAAGTGCGCCGCCCCGCAACTGTGAAGGTATTGCCGTTGCTCGTGCTCGTATTCGCGCTTTTCAACGCGCTGTAATTAATCGCCCCGGGGTTAAGGGTCATAAGATCGTCGAAGCTGCGCCCATTGAGCGGTAAATCCTTGACTTCCCGCTCGCCCACAACTCCCGAAATTGCCGCCGTCGTGGTGTTGACAACCGGAGCTTGTTCAGAAACCACAACTTCCTGGACGATTTCCCCCACTTCAAGCTTTAGGGTCACCGCCGCTTCCTGTCCCACCTCTAGAGTGATGCCCTTGCGGACCGTCGCTTTGAAACCTCTCTTTTCGACCTGAACCTCTTGCGAACCCAGCGCCAGGCCCACAACGGTAAAGTCACCGGCATCATCGGTCGTCACGATTCGCACGGTACCGGTCTCGATGCTCTCTACAGTGACGGTCGCGCCGCTCACGGCGCCCCCGGATGCATCCTCTACGTGTCCAGTGATCGCGCCGGAAATCTGTATTCCCTGAGCCCCTGCGATCGAAACCGCACCGGTTACAAACAACAGCCAGGCGAAAGCATACCGCACCGCCGGTGGGATCGGTCTCCAACTGCGACTCCAAACATCGTGCATCATGCCGCTCCTTGTCCGCGCCCTTGCGACCGTCCCCGGCCCACAAAACCCACTCATCATAACGCGGCCGGTCAAATTATAGGCCAACAACAGTGTGCGGACCGGCAAGACAAATCAGGATATGCTAGGCTGTGCAACAAAAGCCGCTTTCTGGGAGGAATCATGTCATCGCCGCCGCGACGCCGCAGCGATCGCGTTTCATTGACGGTATTGTTGGAGGTTTCCGGTACCGACAATCGGGGCGAGGAATTCAAGGAGTCTGGCAAGACTCTGATCCTCAGCCGCAGGGGAGCCATGATTGCACTGGGAAGAGAGCTGAAGCCTGGGCAGCAAATCCACATTCAGCGTAAAGCACCGAGTGAGTTGCGACGCCAAAGCCAGGTTCGTGTGGTTAACCAGATGGGGCACCAGAGAGACGGGTACCTCTACAGTATTGAGGTCCTGGATCCCGAGATGGACCTCTGGGGCGTCGACTTCCCCGCACTCCTCGAAGAGTCGGGCGCGGTGGCCAAAATGCTGCTCGAATGCACCTATTGCCGCGGGCGCGAAGTCGCCTACCTCAGCGAAATCGAACTTCGCGCTTTTGAAACGAATCGAGGCATCGCCAGACATTGTAAAACATGCAGAGTCCCCAGTATCTGGACGCAGGTTCCGCATGAAGACGAGAAAAAGCTGAAGGCACGGGCGGCACGGACGCGACCCGCAGGCGAACAACAGGGCGCGTCCCCCACGGATGGGGAAAAGCGGGCGCGCCAGCGGTTGCGGCTACAAACACGCCTAACGGCTTGCATTCGGAAGGCTGGTGAAGACGACGAACTCGCTGTCTGCGAAGACATCTCTCCGAACGGAATGTGTTTCCGCAGCAAGCGCCGGTTCGCTACCGACACCGGCATCGAAGTGGCCGTCCCCTACTCTCCGGATGCCGCCAATATTTTCCTTCCCGCGCGGATTGTTTATTCAGAAGAGATTCCCAAGGCAGGATTGTTTCGCCACGGCACAGAATATCGGAGGGTGGGACCGCCCGCACGGTAATGATGTTGTAGCGAAGTTTCGCGTCGGTGACCTCAGCCCACCCCCACCGGGGAACGCTCGTTGGAAGGGCGGGAATGATATCGCATGGAGATGTCCAAGTGCACGGCGCCGACAGGCGTATCGAAGCAGAGAACCGTGGCCTCCGAATCACTCCCTATCTTGGCGCACTGATCTTCGGTGAGCAACGCGGGGGGAAAGACCCTAAACTGAAATCCTCGGTCGTTCAACTGAGTGACCGCATTCCCCAGAACCATGTTGGCAAGCTCACACACTGTTTCCGGGACGATGGCCTCGGATGAATCGACCTCCCGGCCAGCCATGCATGCAGCGATTGTTGCAGCGGCACGCGGTTCCATATCGAGGATGATCCGGCCCTCGATTTGGCCTTTGAAGGTGATGACGGCGGCCAGTCCTTTCCGCCGGTAGCCTTCTTCTTCCATGCTTACATCCGCAATGACCACTGCGGCCTTCATCATCTCGGCCAGCACGGCATCCAAGGAACCAATGAACGGTTGAATCAGGTCCATTTTCATCGCGTCGTCCCGTCGGATGTACCGGCTGGAGCCGGCACACCTTCCTCGTTTAGAACATATCGCACGATCTCGTAGAGAACCTCGGGATCCACAGGCTTCTGAACGAAATGACGCGCACCCTTTTGGAGGGCGGCCAGGATATTTTCCTGATAACCCACCGACGAAACCATCACGACCCGCGCCTCCGGATGCTCTCGGACGATTCGCTCGACAGCCTCGATGCCTTCCATTTGCGGCATGGTTATGTCCATAAGAACGATGTCGGGTTTCGTTCGGCCGTATTCGGTGATGGCCGTTAAGCCGTCGCCGGCTTCTCCGGCCACCTGGCCTCCGAAGGTTCCCACCATTCTGGCAAGACTCTTCCGCGCAAACACCGAATCGTCCACGATCAGGTAGCGCACCGGCTGGCCGTCTCGCTTTCGCTCCAATGGTTCAAAGAGTTTCATGAAGATCTCCTTCTCAATACAGGTTCCGCCGCCTCCACCCTCGATAGTGGCGGCACCGTTTCAAGGTTGGACAGCACAGACCCGGACGCACCGATCGATTGCAAGGCACCAGCAATCAGATGCAGGGGAATCACGCGCATGGCAAATCCCCGTTCGATTGCCGCGCGCGGCATGCTTTCCACGACACACGTATCCAGGCTTTGCGCAATCGTTAATCCGCCGGCGGAGCGAACCACACCCAAACCCGCAGCGCCATCGTCGCCCATTCCGGTCATCAGAACCGCCACGGCCTTTCCGGAAAACTCGTGCGCCACCGACTCGAAAAGGACATCCACGGAGGGCCGGTGGCCGTTGATCCGTGGGTTTCGGTCAAGTATGGCGACGTCGCCATGTCCCAGGCGCCGAACCTTCAGGTGCCGGTTACCGGGGCAAATCAGCGCTCGTCCGGCCAGAAGCAGATCGCCCGATTGTGCCTCCTTTACCTCAATGGCCGAGCACTCATTCAGACGACGCGCAAACATTCCCGTGAACCCCTCCGGCATGTGCTGAACCACGAGTAAACACCCGGGAAAATCTTCCGGCAGCTGCGAAAAAACGTACTGCAAGGCGTTGGGTCCACCCGTCGAAACACCCATGGCGAAAATGCGGGAAGGCCAGCGCGGTAGGGCGGCGGCCTTCTGCGGTTCCTTTCGCTTTACCGCAGGCTCGGAGATGATCATCTTGGGCGCGCCGGAGGCCGCTGCCACCTTGATCTTGAGCGCCAGCTCTGGGGCGATTTGTTCGATGCTCCCGGAAGCCGCTTCCTGCGGCTTGGCGACAAAGTCGAATGCACCAAGTCCCAAAGCCTTCAACGTGACCGATGCCCCCGCCTCCGTGTGCGCGCTGAACACGATGACCGGAACGCGCTGCTTTCGCGTGATCTGGCGCAGCATTTCCATGCCGTCCATCCGGGGCATCTCAAGGTCCAGGGTTACGACGTCGGGATGCAGCTCTTCGATCTTTCGCAAGCCGATCAGTCCATCCATCGCCGTGCCGATCACTTCGATCGAAGGGTCGCGCGACAACACCTGTGGAATCAGCTTGCGCATCAGAGCCGAGTCGTCCACCACGAGGACGCGCACTTTTCGGTTCATGCCGTCACTCCCGGCGACGGTGCCTTCGAAACACGCGGCATCAGTGCAGTCATATTGAGAATCAGCACGACGGTTCCGTCGCCCAAAATGGAAGCTCCGCTGACCAGGGAAGAGGCAATGAGCTGATCTTCGAGCGGCTTGATGACAAGTTCTTCTTCGCCCATCAGACTATCGACAACGAGGCCAAAGCGGCGGCCTCCTATGCCAACAACAACCACGAAAATGCGCTTCGGTCGTTCGCGCAACGGCAATGAACCGCCCTGCCCGAGCCGCACCAAGGTTAGAATCTGTTTTCGCAATTGAACGACTTCGTGATCATTCACCACGTGGATCTCTTCCGGTGGAATGCGCGTTATTTCAACGACCGAAGCCAACGGGACTGCATAGAGACGTCCATCCACCCGGAACAAAAGCGCCTGGATACTGGCGAGGGTAAGCGGAACCAGAAGCTTGAATGTGGTGCCTCGGCCGGCTTCGCTTGTCACTTCCACCAAGCCCTTCATGCTCTCGAGAACGGCCTTGACCACATCGAGCCCTACACCCCGGCCGGAGATCTCGGTAATTTCGTCTTTGGTGCTGAAACCGGGCCTGAAAATCAATTGCAGCGCTTCCGACTCACTGACGCGAGTAGCTTCCTCGGCCGTAAAGATTCCCCTTTCGACGGCCCGGCGGATAATTTTGTCGCAGTCAAGCCCCCTGCCGTCGTCGGAGACCTCAATCACGACTTGGTCTCCCTCGTGATAAGCGTTCAGCCGAATCGTGCCCCGCGCCGGCTTCCCGGCCCGTTGGCGGTCGGCCGGCGCTTCGATGCCATGATCGGCGGCATTGCGCAGCAGATGGGCCAGTGGCTCGCCCAGGGCATCCAAGATGCTCTTGTCGAGGTCGGTGTTCTGTCCCGAGATGTCGAGAGCGATTTCCTTGTCCCTCAACCGGGCGATGTCGCGCACGATTCGAGGGAAGCGCCGGAAGAGTTGCTCGACGGGAACCATGCGAATCTTCATAACCGACTTCTGAAGTTCATCCAGAACGCGCGATTGAAATGCAAGCGCGTCGGACAATCGACCCCGCAGGGGTTCCTTCGGATACCGGCGGTCCAATTCGTTGAGGGTCCTCTGGAGCATGGATTTCCCGATGATCAGTTCGCCGACCAGGTTCATGACAGCGTCGATTCGCGCCGTTTCGACGCGCAGGCTGCCCTCCACCGCCGACGGCGCGGCGCTCGGTGCCGGCGGCTCACGGCGCCGCTCTTGCTGACTTCGGGCGACGCCCGGCGGCGCTGCACCCCTGGCGGAGGCCGCCGACGCTTCGGCTTCCAACAGCACCTGAAGAACATCGCGCTTCGCTGTCTGGGGTGCATCCATTCTTTCGACCGAAAGCTTCTCGACAACGGCGGGCACCCGGCACTGCTGTTTGATCCAATCCGGCGATTGCGAACTGGACAGCACGGCTTCGATCGATCGGCCGCTCTCGACGGGCGCTACTTCTTGGGGAAGGAGGGCTAGAACGCGACCGACGCCGTCGAGAGCCTTTCGCACCAGTTCCAACGACACGGGAGTAAGAGGCATTTGCGGATCAAGATCCAGGCAGACATGGTAAACCGACTCGCCACGCCCGCAGGCTTGGGCAATCATAAGACGCTCGTATTCGGTCCAACCGACCTTGGGCTGGTGGGAGGCATCTGCGGAGGGCCTTGCCGGCTTCGACAGAAGACGGCTGACCAACTCGCGCAGGACGTGGCCTGCCGGCAGCTCCGCGTTCGAGCGGTAGGCGATCAACATTTCCTTAAATGTGTCTGCGGCCGTAAGCACGACCGCAGCAATCTCGGCCGACTTGTCTTTTGCCAAGTCCGGAGTCAGGGCGTCTTCTAAATAGTGAGCCAGCTCGCTGAGTTCGCTAAAACCACAAGCAGCCGAATCCCCCTTGAGCGTATGCACGGCCCGCCGAACATGGCGCAGCTGCTCCCCATCGCTGGGATTTGCTTCGAGTGCGAGCCCCGCACCATTCATCCCGTGCAGAAGTTCCTCGGCGCTCTCGAAGAAGACCTCGAGCAGTTCCGAAGTTTGCTGTTCGGAATGGAAGCTCACTGGGCCGCCTTGTCGATGCGCTGATACACGGTGGCATTATTCTCGTGAATCATATGGAACTTCGTAGTGAGGCCGAGCAGGCTCTCCGCATGGCCGACGAACAGATAACTTTCCGGATTGAGACAATGATAGAACTTTTCGACGAGGCGCTTCCGTTCAGCGGCATCAAAATAGATCATCACATTGCGGCAAAAGATGGCGTCGTTGCGCCGCGGCAGGAATTCTGTTTTCAGATTGTGAAAATCGAACTGAATCAGGTTCTTCAGCGCCGCTTTCACCGTATATCGATCGCCGATCTTGTCGAAATAGCGGAGACGGCACGTGTAATCGACTGACTCCATTTGAACCTCGGTGTATAGAGCCTGCTGCGCCGCGAGCAGGGCGGAGTAATTGATGTCGGAAGCCAGGATTTCAACCTTCCAGGGCGGCGGAACAAGCGGTTTTGGCGTGGGCATCTCGAAAGGGAGGGGATTGCGCAGATAGTAGTAGCAGAGTGCGTCGCAAATCAAAATGGCGAGCGTGTAGGGTTCCTGGCCCGTAGAGCAACCGGCGCTCCAAATGCGCAGCGACCAGTCTCGCCGCTCCTGCTTCCTTTTCAACAACCCTTCCAGCACAACTTTCTTGAACAGATCGAGCTGTGGGCGAACGCGAAAGAAACTGGTCTCGTTAACGGTGAGATTCTCAACAAGGGCGGTCAGTTCCGGCTTGCCCTGACGGCTGGTTAACAAAAGGTAGTACGCATAAAAGGAATCCAGCTGGCACACCTTGATGCGTCGTTGCAGACGATCCTGCAAAAAATCCATCCTCCGCTCATCGAAAAACATTCCGCACTCTTGGTAGATCAGGGTCTGCAGGAGCTTTAACTCGGCCGGGCTGAGCGGAATCTGCGCTGTGAGCGTTGACATTCTACCCTCGTGGCTTGCTGGGTCGCCCATCTAGCAATGGCGGACCACACCGCCTGCAGCGAGCGGTCCCTCGAGGACACGCACTCCCTCGATGGTCGGAAGCTCCCCTTGCCGGAGAATTTCTTTTAAATCCAGCAGGATCACGAGCCGGCCGTTCAATTTTCCGACGCCGGTGACGTAATCCAACTCGCCTTCGCGGAAGACATTGCGAGGATCTTCAACTTCCGAGGGCGGAATCCGCAGCACCTCCGATGCGGAGCTTACGATGAGTCCGATGGACCGATCCTCCCATTCAACCACCACGATTCGGTTCCTCTTGTTAGATTCTGTCGCCCCGACGCGAAATCTTTTCCGCAAATCCACGACGGGTATGATTTGCCCGCGAAGATTGATGACACCCTCAATATAATCCGGCGCGTTGGGAACCGCCGTGATTTGGGGAATGCGCACGATTTCGCGAACTGCCGCGATGGGCAAACCAAATGTCTCTTGTCCGATCCGGAAAGCGACGACTTGGAGATTTTTGTCCGTGGATGGAGCGGCTCCTTTCAGGATCTGCCTGCCTCTGCGTACTCGTGGAAAGCACGCCGCGCTGTTTCCGATGGAGCCTGTCTCGGCATAAATCGTCTCCGGCCTTCTGCGTCGCTCTCGTCGATCACGAACCGGCCCATGGATTCAAGCAACGCGCCGGAAAGCTTCGACATTTGCTCGGCCGTGGCGGCCAGGTCGGTCGAACTTGACGTGGACTGCTGCACCATTTCCCGCATTCTTTCCATCGCGCGAACCACGGCCTGGGCGCCCGAGGCCTGCTCTTCAACGGAAGAATTGATTTCGTGCGTGATTTCGGTCAGGCGATTGGTCGCTTTGGCAATCTGCGCCGAACCACTCGACTGTTCGGTTGTGGCTGCACCGATCTCCTGGGAGAATTTATACACTTCCGACACGACGTCGGAAATCTTGTCAAGGGCTAGACTAAGGTCCTTGTTGAGCAGCAGGCCCTCCTGGACCATCGTGGTGCTCTTCTCCATGTTTTCCACGGCTTCCCGCGCTTCTTTCTGGATGCCCTCGATCAGGTCCGATATTTCCTTGGTTGACTGCGTGGATTTCTCCGCCAGTTTCCTTACCTCCTCTGCGACGACGGCGAATCCGAGTCCGTGCTCGCCGGCGCGTGCCGCCTCGATCGCGGCGTTGAGAGCCAGAAGATTCGTCTGCTCGGCCAGATCGTCGATCACTTCGATGATCTTGCCGATGTCGTCGGCGCGACGGCCCAACGCATCGATAATTTCGGCGGATGATTGGATGGACTGGCTTGCACGATTCAGCCCTTCGGTGGCCTTATCCATCGTGGACATCCCGGTCTTGGCTTCCTCGCGGGAGCGATAGGAGATTTCGACCAGAAGCCGCGCGGTATCGGCCACGCGTTGGATCGACGTCACCATTTCGTCGATCGATGCCGACGTCTCCGCGACACTCGACGACTGCACTTGCGTGTTCTTGACGACACTCTGCACGTTGATGCTCATCTCATGCATCGTGCTCGTGACTTCGTCGATCGCAGAGGCCGCTTGCACGCTGACCTTGGCCGATTCATCCGACGCTGTCGCCATCTGGCCCGCGCCATTCGCTACTTGGGAAGCGCTGTCGCGAACTTGGCGCACGAGTTCCCGGAGACCCAGGGTCATCCGGGCGAATGCAACGGCCATGGTGTCCTGCGGCGAACGCGGCTGCACGGAAACAGACAATTGACCTTCAGCAATTGCAGCCGACACGGAAGCCATTTGCTTCAAGTGAACAATCATCTTGTTGAAATTCTCGGCCAGGATGCCCACTTCATCGCTACGGCGGATATCAATGGACTGATCAAGGTCCCCTGTATCGCCGATGCGGTGGGCCACATCGATGAGTTGATGGAGCGGTTCCGTGATTGATTTCGCTGTAAAGAAGGCGATTAGGCTGCCCAGCAGCACTGCGAAAAGGGTTCCAATCGTCGTAATGACGGCGCTGACCATCGTGGCCGAGTCCGAAGATTGGTTTGAATTCTCCTGCGCTCGCCGGACCGCACGGCTGGCTTCATCCAGGATATTGGTAGAACGGTTGATCCAAGACATCGGATCGTGCTGGAGGTAGAGAACTTGCAGATCGGCGATCGTTGACCTCCCCGCATCTACCTGGTGCCGCTTGGCGATCATCACGTTCGCAAAATTTTCGGCCCAGTTGTGCTCATTGTCCTCCACTTGGGAGAGCGCGGCACGAAGTCCCTGGTCGGTTGCCATCCCCTCGCCTTGATGCAGCAGCTGAATCAAGTCGCCAATGCCTCGGTTTGTTTTGTCTTCGTCCCGAAGATCTCCGCTCAGCAGGTAGTTGCCTAAGGCCAGACGGTTTTCCATAATTTTGTAGCGAGCAGCCTCAATGGTCTGGACATCGACAAGCGTGGAAGCTACCGCTGCGCGCGCATTGTACTGACGCTCGACTGTGAAAGTATTTATGACGAGCAGGAACAGCATGATCGCAAGAACGGAACCAAATCCCAAATAGAGCTTCTTACCGATCGTCATCAGAAGAGCCTCCACATCCTGGTCCCGCCCGGAAACTGCCAACGACAGAATGCCATCCCCTGCGAACCCCCCGGCCGACCGCCCCCCCCGAGTTCGCTCGGGTTCCAACACCTGCAGGAATTAGGGAACCCAAAGGTGCACGGGCGATGCCAATGCGAACCAATTTACGAGTCGTCGCTCGCGATTGGTTACGCCTGTAACATGCGGATTTATAAATGGTTGCGCGTGATCGTGCCTACGCTCGACCGAATGCACCTTGTCTGGAAGTCTCAGGGCGCGACTGTGGCGGGCACGTTTGTGTCTCACAATGCGACCGAACCAATTAGCATTTACAGCAACACCTCCTGTCAGGTTTCTTGACTCAAAATGAGATGAGCCCTAACGTGATTTAGCAATTAAGATGCGCGCCACCTCCCTCTATTTTCCGTGCGTGCACTGAGAACAATGCGGACCGTCCATTCTGGTCTCGACGACTCGTCCGCGGATCTGCTCGCCCATTTCTCTGCAGCCAGCCTCGAACTGGATCCATCGATTGGCACACAGCAGCTGTCTCGGCGGTTGACTTCCCGCGCCATGCAGATGTTGGGAGGGCGTGCGGCCGCCCTGGCGCTTGAGAGTCCATCCAGCTGGCAAATCGCAGCCCTAAGCGGTCCAGCGAACCGCTGGAATGACCGATTGCAGTCGTGTCTCGCCACCCGATTTGCGGAGCTCGCAGCCTCCCCATGGACGGGATTGCACTCCGGATCCGCCGCACGATTATTGGGACTGGAACTGGCTGAGTCGCTCGGCTGGCAGGACCTGGTCCTCGCTCGGCTGGGCGGAAGTGACGATCGGGCGCTCGGCTTATTGGGCCTTGTGGATTTGGCGAGTCCGCTCTGTCGAACGAAAGGTCAATTACTACAGGCGCTCGCCAGTCATGCATCCGTCTCGTTTGAAAATGTGCGCATGATCGAGCGGATCGAGCAGTCCAGAAAGCGATGGGTCGAGGACGTCGACGCCATTTCAGATTTCATACTCGTGCACGATGAATCCGGAAGGGTATTGAGGCTCAATCGAGCACTGGCAGATCTTCTCAAGGTTCGACCCAGCGAAGCGATCGGTTGGGAGGTCGGAACGCTTGAACTTCTGGCCATGCCGCAAGCCCGGAAATGTCCCTTTTGCCGTGATGCGGATGCCTCGCAGGAAGAATTCACCCATCCGGCGAAAGGTCGCACATATCTGATTTCCACTTCGCGCATTCACTCCGAAGAGGGCGGCCCGCGGACCATCCACGTTCTGAAGGATATTACCGATAAGCGCGATGCGGAACGCCGCTACCGCCGCGAGCGAGATTTCAACCGGAACATCCTGAACAACACGCGGAGCATGATTCTAGTCCTCGACACAGCGGGACTGATCAGCTATTCCAACCGCCGGTGTGCAGAAGCCGGATACAGCGAGCAGGATTTGCTGGGGCGACCGCTGGCTGACTTGGTGCCGGCGGCGCGGCGCGCATCTTTTTTGGAAGCATTTGACCGGACGTTGGCCGGCGTCTCAGTCGAATTCGAGATCCCGCTGTGCCGAGGTTCGCGCACGGTTGGCCAATTTTTAATCAGTCTGAGTCCCATGCGGGACGAACTGGGCAACATCAACAGCATTGTCGTCGTCATGGCGGACATCACCGATGCGGTGGACCTACAGGCAAAGCTCATGCACACCGAAAAGATGGCTGCCCTTGGCCAATTGGTGTCCGGAGTGGCCCACGAAGTAAATAATCCTCTCGCCGCGATTGTGGGTTTCACCGACCTACTGCTTGAAAATCCCCGGGTGCCCGAAGATGCCAAGCAGGACCTTCAGACAATTCTTCAGGAAGCTCAGCGCACGCGCACAATCGTCCAGAATCTGCTGAGCTTTGCGCGCCAGATGCCGGCGCAACACGAACCGGTGCAGCTGAATTCGGTTGTGCGCCAAACGCTCAAACTCCGCGCCTACGATTCCTCCCACCGAGGGATCGAGATCCTGGAGAGCTACGATGAGCACTTGCCGCTTTTGGTCGGTGATCCTCACCAATTGCAGCAAGTATTTCTGAACGTTCTAAACAATGCCTATGACGCCATGCAAGAGAGCGGGCGCGCCGGCAAACTGGAAATCATGACCTCTCACTCGGCCGGGCAACTTGAAATTTCATTCCGGGATAATGGCCCGGGGATCTCTCATCCCGATCGTATCTTTGACCCGTTTTTCACGACAAAGGAGGTGGGAAAGGGTACAGGACTCGGTCTGAGTATTTGCTACGGGATTATTCGGTCACATCGCGGCGAAATCCTGGCCCGCAACAACGCGGACGGCCCCGGTTGCACATTTACCGTGCGACTGCCTGCCGCCAAAACTGCAGTCGAGTTGCTCACGGCCGAAGCCGCCGTGTGACGCTCCTGCAAACAAGTGTGTACAAATTTCCAAAAGGATTGGCGGCGGCAACCTCCACGGCGTCGCAAAGGAAGCTACCGGCCCACTATGACAGACGAACTGAGACTTCGCTTATTGATCGTTGACGATGAACAAAGCATTCGACGCTTGTGCATGACGGTCGGCCAAGGCCTTGGCCTAGTATGCAACGAGGCGGATACCGCGGAGGCTGCCGCGGAGGTTCTCGAACTCGCGCCCCCTGATATCGTCGTTACCGATTTGAAGTTGCCCAGCCTTTCCGGAGTAGAACTCCTGCGAAAAATCAAGGACACGGCTCCGCGGACAGAAGTAGCCATCATGACCGGACACGGCTCCATAGAATCCGCCGTGGATGCCATGCGAAAGGGCGCTTACGATTACATTGAAAAGCCTTTTCGCGTCGAACGGTTGCGCCAGCTGCTGCAGCGAATGGCCGAAAAGGTTCGACTCGTTACCGAAAACCGCTTTCTTCGGGAACGCGTCGATACAGAAACACAACTGGACGGAATCGTGGGGACTTCCGGAAAAATCCAAGACGTCCTGCGAATGATTTCGCGTCTCAAGGATGGCCGCACCCCCGTTTTGATCATGGGCGAAAGCGGCACCGGCAAGGAGCTGGTCGCACGGGCAATTCATTTTCGCGGTCCTTTGGCCCAGATGCCGTTCGTCGCAGTCGACTGCGGTTCGCTTGTTCCGACACTGATGGAAAGCGAGCTCTTCGGACACGAAAAGGGCGCCTTCACCGGTGCTCTCAAGGCCAAAACGGGTCTTTTCTACGCCGCGAATGGAGGAACGATTCTCCTCGACGAAATTGGCGAGTTGCCGCTGGAACTACAGGCAAAACTCCTTCGAGTGCTGCAGGAGAGAGAAGTACGTCCGGTGGGAAGCAACACCAAGGTTGCCGTAAACGTGCGCGTCATCGCAGCAACCAACCGGGACCTGGAAGCAGCCTATCGCGCCGGAACCTTTCGCAAAGACCTTTATTTCCGCTTGAACGTCGTCACGGTCCGGATGCCGAGCTTGCGCGAACATCGCTCCGATATCCCTCAACTCGTGCATTATTTTTTGGACCGTTATGCTCCGGGCGAAAGCATCCAGGTAATGCCGACAGCAATGAAGTGCTTTCTGCAATATGACTGGCCCGGGAATGTCCGCGAACTGGAGAACTGCATCGCCCGCGCGGTTGCCCTTGGCGATGACCACGTCATCGACACCGAGGATCTTCCGCCCGCTATTCGCGGCGAAGAGGGCTCTAGTTTCATAAGCCCGGAAGGCACCTCGCTTTCGACAACCGCCCTTGCCGATCTCGAACGCATCACAATCCAACGCGTATTTGAACAAGCGGAAGGTGATAAGGCATTGGCAGGTAAGATGTTAGGTATCAGCCGCGCCACGCTGTATCGGAAGCTGAAACGATACAACATCGCTTTCCGCACCCCGGAGAAGCGGCCGGTGCACGCGACCGATTAGAACCCCTCTGGTGCTCTCTGTTGCCGGCCAGGCTTTGCGCGATGCCCTCCTGAGACGGTTTGTTTCAGGCTGAGACAATCCGCCCACCATTGCCGCGGATAGAGCCAAGAGATTAAATCACTTAGCAGCGGGCAGCCACAGACCGGTTTGGCTGCACTCGTGCAATTCCGCTGGAGGGTCACTCCCCAAGAGCCCCCCCATGCGGGACTCTAGGCTCGAAAGGACCAGAATTGCCACACCAAGCCGAAGCCCTCCCCGTTCTTGAAGATCCGACGTGCGTCCAAAAGTTGGCCCAGCTTTTTCCCAAGGCGTCGCCCATGCGGATTCCGGTTCGCCTCTCGACAATGAGCGCAGGACGCCAACGGTTACATGAGCAAACGGTCATCGAGTTCGGAACCGCTCAGGAAGTTCTTTTTGGCTCGTCCCTTCCGCTGGAATTTGAGGATCGCATCCGGCTTGTCAACTCGGATCATTCACTCGACGTGCGTGCCACGGTCGTGGCCGTGCGCTATCAAAGCGTCCGCAAGGCCGTGGCGGCGCGCTTTGTGGGCAAAGTGGCGAATTGGATCATTAAGCCGTGACCCAGACGATTCCCAGCACGACCTTGAATTCCCCGCAGGACGCCCCAAACTGTCCCGCGACGAAATTGAGCAATGCCGATTTGGCAGCGCTATGGGCCGAGGTCCGTCTCACCTATCCCCTGTACGCCCAATTGGCCGTGCAGTTTAACTTGGCTCCCTTGCCTTATGCGCCCGGCGAGTTGCCGCCTGCCAGGCCGACGCGAAGCGTGTTCGACCGGGATCTAAAATGGCTCGCTACCATCGACGAAAACCTTCTTGCATTCCAGCTTCGCCAAATTCCTTCTGAAACCCTCAATGCCGGCGAACCGAGCCTCCGCTCCTTTATTCAGCGGCAATTGAGGAAACCGGATAAATCCGCGGTAGACCGGGACAAAGTCGATTGGCTCTTGGTGCAGTATTTCGCCCTATGCACTCCGGAGGAACTCTACCGCAAGGAGATCGGGCTCGAGGATGTTGCCCGCGTCTTAGAGCCGGTGTTGACCACGGCCGATTCCACTCCGCTCGAGTGGTGCGAGCCACTTGACAGAATTCTAGCCCATCTCGAACGCTGCGACAGTCTGCGCGACATCATGGAGAACGGACTGCTCGAACAGGGTCGTCTCTTGAAGGACTCCGCCGGCTGTATGTTCTACGATCCGGCGGCGCTGGTCGCCTTCTGCCGTTTCAATTTTCTCCTCCGCCGGACCTTCATCCGCCTATTGCACGCCGATCTAAGCGCAACGCGCGAAGCGATTGAGGCTCTCGAAGCGAAAGGCGTGAAAACGGTCGACTGCCGCCGGGCGGGATTTTCCGCTGCGGAAACCACCAGCCAGCTTCGCCACTTCTGCGCGAACTGGAAGCAGCCCTTCCAGAAGGACTACACAGAAAGCTCGGTCACGCGCTCGTTTGAGCAACTCCTGGCCTTGCACACAGACCTCCAGGAGGCAGTCGGCCACGTTGGTCGATGGGAGCCAGAGCAAACCAATGCCGCCGCCAGCGCCACCCTACAGCCGCTGCCCGGCAGTGATGTTGCGGACACGCCAGCAAACGCTCCGCCGACTCCTTGGGCTTCCTCCGTCTCGCTTACCGTTTCACCGACTTCCCCGGCGATGCACGAAGACTTGGACACGCGAACCGCGCCCGGGCCCAGAACCGTTTCTCCGGCTTCACCGACCGGCGCTGCGGAAGCCGACAAATGCCTCGAGGCGATCTGGGAGCAATTGATCGCCGCGCCTCCTTCCCGAGGACGTTCTATGTCCACTGTAATTCTGCAGGACACAAAGGTTCTTCTCTCCTCCTGGGAGGTCACGGCCTTTGTAAACAAAGGCAGTCAGGAATCCGAAGACTTGCGCCGTGCCGTTCTCGCGCGAGCGCTTCTGGCAGTGGGGATGGACCAACGGAAACGCTCGGGCGAGGAAAGCGCGATGGCGTCCGCCTTGGCCCTGGCACGCAGCGAGGTCTCTTATTTCCAGCGCCGGGTGGAAAGCGCCAAACGGGCGAAGAATACCGAAGCGGCTGTAAATCTGGGAATCAGCACGAAGAGACTGCTTTCGTTCATCGAAGAAGCAGAGAAACTTCAACCGTGACTCCCCGAAACGAATCCCCAGACTCGCTATCGTGCCCAAGCGTCCTGCTGGTTTCCGACGACGCGGAATTTGCCCGGAGCGTTGTCGCGCGCTGGCAGGTCGAACGGCACGTTCCCGAAATTACGCTTGCGACCAGCGATGTATGGAACCCGACAAGCGCCGCAAGCTACGATCTGGTCATAATCGGCTTGGTTTCCCACGGGCTATCTTCGATCCTCACGACGTTTTCCACCTTGCCGGGTAAGCCCGCCCTGTGCGTGACGGAGAATGAGAATGAGTTTGCAGCCCTGCGCAGCGAGTACCCCCATTTGCTGGTCGTATCGCGGCAGCAGGGCTGGACCAGCACGCTGATCCTTGTCGCAAACGAGGCCCTGCGGAGGGTCGAGGCCCTGGGACGGGCTCATCGCGCCGAGCGCATGGCGATGGAGTCTCAAAACCACGCCGTTCTCGGGCGCTACATGCTGGAGATGCGGCCCAATATCAATAACGCCCTCACCTCTGTTCTTGGGAATGCCGATTTGCTTCTCCTGGAACCAGCCCACACGATCAAGGAAACGCGCGATCAAATCCAGACCATTCACACGATGATCCTTCGTCTCCATGAGATCATGCAGCGATTCTCATCACTCGACAGCGAAATGCGCGCCGGTGAGAAGCTATCTCAGACTGAGACAGCGAACCCGGCACAGGGGCTCATCCGCAAATTCTGACCTGGCGAATGGTGCTTTAACTGCTTTCAGTGCCGTTACCTACAGGCTGCTATCGCAAGGAGCAGATTCCAAAAAGGTGGCTTTTACAAATTTGTCTACGGGTCCACGGCCGTTCAGCGCACCGTACTGCGCTCGGCAACCGACCTCCTGCTCGATGCCGTGCGTGAATTCGACGAATGTGAGCGCGACAAAGTGGAGGAGCCGTCATGAGCGAGGCGCAAACACTCACGGCTGCGCGCGTGCCGACGGTGTATTTCATCGACGACAGCGCGACGATGCGGGAAGTGATCAAGATAGCGTTCCGCAAGGAAAACATCCACGTCATCACGTGTGCCGATGCCGCTTCGGCTCTCGCACAGTTTGGAGAGTCGGCGCCCGACGTCGTTATCACCGACGTGATCATGCCGGACAAGGACGGCTACGAGGTCTGCCGGTTCGTCAGACAGCACGAGACGCTCAGCAAAGTGCCGGTGATTCCGATGTCGGGAATCGTCAATCAGTCGGTCGCCGAAAGAGCGATGACGGTGAAAGCGGATGAATTAATTCGAAAACCCTTCCAGCCGCAGGATCTGATCGCGCGCATCAAGGGATTGATCGGCGTGAAGACTCCCGGACTCACGGGAACCACGGCCCCCGACCCTCCCCCGACATCGTCAGCCGCGGAGGCTCTGAGCAGTCTATTCTCGGTGAGCCCGCTGCCGCCATCCGGTGCCCCGGCACCCGTTCGGCACGCGGAGCTTCCTGTCATAACGCGTCCCGCAGCGCCGCCACCATCGATCACCCCACCCGCATCCACCCATGCGTCAGCAACCGTCTCGCAGCCCGGCGAAGTTCAAAAGCTTCGCAATGAAATTCTCCGTCTCGAACTCCTGGTAAGGCGGCTGCAGGCCGAACTCGCTGCAGGGAGAGACTATTGTTCGGCGCTGGAGGCGCATTTCAAACGGACGCAGGAACCCGATGAGCGTTCGCTTGCTTAAGGAAGTCCCTGCGAATGAAGAAATTCTCGCGCGACCTCGCTGATGTCGCGTTGTTCCGCAACCACCGCGTAGTTCATCTTCCGCATTTGGGCATCCGACACCCTGCCGGCTAATTCCGCGAGGGCAGACCCCACATCCGGAAAGCGCGCCACCGTTTCCTCGCGCACGATCGGCACGGCCTGGTAGGGTGGAAAGTAGTGCTTGTTGTCTTCGAGCACGGTCAGATCCCGCGCAGAGAGCAATCCGTCGGTGGAGTTTCCCGCGATCAGATCGACTTGCTTATCGAGCAGAGCCTGGTAGAGCAGTCCGAGGTCCAAAATCCGGGCTGCCTCCGCGAAACTCAATCCGTACACGCGCGCCAGGCCGGCATAACCGTCGGGGCGCTCCATAAACTCGTAGCCGAACCCGGGGCGCCA
This sequence comes from Candidatus Acidiferrales bacterium, assembly GCA_050015335.1. Classification (GTDB taxonomy): domain Bacteria; phylum Acidobacteriota; class Terriglobia; order Acidiferrales; family UBA7541; genus Palsa-295. The sequence goes on from JBEKBP010000016.1 coordinate 32,974, forward strand.
CTGAGGCGTGAAGCGGCCCGCTTCTGACAAAGTCCTCAAATGCAATCGGCGCGCATCTTCGCCGCGAATCACCATCGCAAATGTGTCGCTGAACCCGAGCGAAGGCAGCACTTCGAAGTGGAACCGCTGTTGGTACTCCCTCTGCACGCGCCCGAACACGCTTTTGGGATCGCTCTCCACCGGGTCGTGCAGGATCGCTGTCAGCGCAGTCCCGGTATATTCCACGTAGGTGTCGATGCGTCCTGCAAGCATCGCCTGTTGGCAGATGAAGCTTCCTGCCAAATAAAAGCGTCGCTCGACATGCAAGTGCGTTCGTCCCTCGATTTGCTGCGCGAGAATTTCGCCCAGCAACGCCTGCTCTGGAAAGTTTTTTGAGCCGACAATAACTGTGCTTCGCCGCGGACCGCTGCATGCAGCGAGGCATCCAGCCAGAAACACAATAGCCGGAAGAAGCGGCCGGCCTCGGCGCACTTTCATGGGAAGCCTCATCGCCCAGGGCGAAGCCGCCGCTCGAGCAAGCTCAGCCCGAAATCGGCCGCCAGCGCGAGCGCAGCCGCGGGTATGGCTCCCGCCAGAATCAGCGAATTGTTCACCATCGCGAGACCCCGGAAAATGAATTCTCCCAATCCGCCGGTACCAACAGCCGCCGCAATGGTGGCAATTCCAATTGTGAGAACCGTTGCCACGCGGATTCCGGCAATCACGGTCGAAAGCGAAAGAGGCAACTCCACATGAAATAAAATCTGCCTCTCGGTCATGCCCATTCCGCGCGCGGCCTCGCGTACAGCCCGATCGACACCCGCGATTCCGGTAGCAGTATTCCGTATGATCGGCAGCAGCGCATACAAAGTGAGGGCGGCGATAGCGACGCGATCGGCGCGATTGCCTAACCATGGGACTGGCAGCAGAAATCCGAACAGCGCAAGGCTCGGGATCGTCTCGGCCACGTTCGCGGTGCCGAGGATCGCTTTCGAAAGCCATGGCCGCCGCACCACTAGTATTCCAAGGGGTATTCCTATCGCGGTTGCCAGCAGCATCGTGAGTGCCACAAGCCACACGTGCTCGAGCGTCGCCTGGAAAATTTCGTATCCGTGCTGAGAAACAAATGCGAGCAGTCTCATGTCCGATCCCCGGCTCCCTCGAGTGCCCTGAGTTGCGCCGTGTAGGCGGCCGCGAGGGGCTCGGTGGCATTCAAGAATTCCTTTCGAGAATAGACGCCGCGCAGCTCGCCCGCTTCCATCAAACCGATCCGTGAGCCCAGCAACAGCGCTTCGCTAATATCGTGCGTGACGATCACGACCGTCTTTCTCAATCGCTTTTGGAGGTCATGAAACTCCCGCCGCACATCGCCGCGTGTCAGCGGATCTAAGGCGCCCAGCGGTTCATCCATGAGTAGAATCGGGGGGTCCGCCGCGAGCGCCCGCGCCAATCCCACGCGTTGGCGCTGGCCGCCGGACAGTTCGTGTGGATATCGCGGAAGAAACTCGCCCTGGTCCAGGCCGACAAGCGCCAATAGTTCCCGTAGCCGCACTTCGATGCGCTCGGCAGGCCACCGTTGCAAACGGGGCACAAGCGACACGTTCTGCTCGACCGTGCAATGGGGAAATAACCCGGATTCCTGTATCACATAGCCGATCCTGCGCCGCAGTGCGATGGGGTCCCAATCAAGCGTGGAACGGCCTTCCACGCAGACCTTTCCTGCACTCGGTTCGAGCAGACGATTGATGAGTCGGAGTGCCGTTGTTTTTCCGGCACCGCTCCTGCCCAGCAACACCAATGTCTCGCCGCTCGGTACCGCGAGCGTGACCTCCTTCAGCAAGACTTTTCCGTTGGGCAGGCGGTAACCCGCTTTCTGAAACTCGATGATGGGCTGGCCGTCGGGCTCGCTGCTCATGCGGCGTGGACGCCGAACAAGACGTCGCATGCAGGCTAGCAAGCGCTCCGTAAGAGTGTCAAATAGGAGGTGGAAGACCCCCCCGTGGCGTCCCGCGCTTTGCCCTCCGCCGTTTAGCAGCCTTCGAGGAACCGGCCAATATCGCGCAGGACACTCTCAAGCATTCTCTCCGTCAATTTGCCGGTGAACGTATTCTGCTGGCTCGGGTGGTAGGAGACGAACAATCGGGGGAACCCATCGCCGATTTCATAGCTGGCGCCATGTCGAAAAGGAAATGCCGCGAATCCCTGGATTTTGCCGTTTCTCTTCAAAATCCGCAGATACACACGCATGGCCATGCCGCCCAGTGCGAGGATGGCCCTTGGCTGCAGCAGGCGCAGCTCCGTTTCAAGATATGGGCGGCACTTTTCCGACTCAGACAGCAGCGGTTTATTCGCCGGCGGTGCGCAGCGAACGGCCGCGGAAATATACGCGTTGCTGAGGTCAAGCCCGTCCTCGCAATTCACTGAGGCGGGCTGATTTGCGAATCCTGCGCGAAACAGTGCCTGACAGAGGAAATCTCCGGATCGATCACCGGTGAACATTCTTCCCGTGCGATTTGCTCCGTGCGCGGCTGGCGCCAATCCCAAAATGAGCAGCTTTGCGCGTGGATCGCCGAAGCCGGGAACCGGTTTGCCCCAGTACCCGCACGCGCGGAACGCCAGCCGCTTTTCACGCGCCACTTTCTCGCGATATTGAACCAAGCGCGGACACTTCCGGCAGTTCACGATCTGCTGATTCAACTCTTCGAGTGCGTCCACGACAATCCTCCGCATATCTACTATTATGAAACCTCCGTGGGGCAAACTTCCTCTATATATGGGGGAGGGAGACGATGACTTCTCCTCGTGCTCTCAATAAACCCGTTAAGGCAAGCAAAGCTCGGCCCCTTTCATACCATGGATAGCGTCCCCGAACAGATTGTGCTGCTCGAAGCCGATCCGGCCAGCCGCGACAGCCTCATGGCAGCCCTTCAAACGGCGGGCTATGGGGTTTTGGCTTTTTCCACACCCAATGAAGTGCTTCGTGCGCTACACCAATCCAGCGCCGACGTAATCCTGCTGGATGGCGCCATGGTCGATCACGACACGCATTCCATGCTTGCGACGATTCGCGGTTCGGCCACCACGGCCGGTTTGCGCGTGATTTCGCTGACCGGACCCCTGGCCGAAGACCGTGCCGTGGCTCTCGACCTTGGCGCCGACGATGCGGTTTCCCGCCCCTGGGATGAGGGCGAACTTCTGGCGCGTATCCGCGCCCAATTGCGCGTGCGCCGCATGGAAACAGATCTACACGCGAAATCGCGCATCGCCGAGGAAGGCCAGCAGATCGCGCACACGGCTTTTGAAGCTCTCGCTGTCACGGAAAAAATGACCAGCGACGCCTTTGCGCTGGACCGCCGCCTGAAAACTGGTTTTACCGCCGTGTTTGCAGTTGCGGCCGTCATGGCCGGCCTGTATTTCCTTTTCGCCCGCAGCGCGCAGAAGCAGACGACGCAGGATAAACGCATCATCGCCGGTCTCGAAGGGGGAATCATCAAGCAGCAGACTCTCATCGCGGAAGTTCGACGGCTCCGGGCACAGCAGGATTCCGGCACTCTAGCTTCCCCTGGCAAGGACGAGCTGCTGAAGCACGCAGCCGATCTCAAATCTAGATTGGCAAATGCCAACTCCGGTGAGATGGCCAACCTTCAGACGGAACTGGCGGAGACGAATGCGCGGCTGAAACGCGTCGAGGAGGAAACTGGTTCGGCCCAAACCCTGATACCCACCGACGTAAAAAGCGTCTGCCTTTTGCATGTCTCGGTCGCATTCCGGAACGTGCAGAGCGGCCAGCGCCTCCGCTATGCCGGGCTAAATCCGCAGGGCGAACCCATCGAGGACAGCACCGGCAATGCGATCGTCACACTGGACGGACACGGCCCCGAAGTAAAGATGGATGTCTTCGGCACTGGATTTTTAGCCGGACCCGGCGGACGGGTGATTACAAATCGCCACGTGGCAGAGCCTTGGTGGAAGAACGATGATCTCGCAGCAATGACCAGCCAGGGCGTGCAAGCTGAGATTTCGTCGATTCGTGCGTATTTCCCCGGTGATCCACGCGCATTCAGCGCTGAAATTCAAGACATCTCGAAAGACACCGACCTCGCCACCATGGCTGTAAATATGCAGGACTTGAAACGGACCGTCCTATTCATCGATTCCTCTAAGACCGCCGCGCAGCCCGGGGAACCCATCGTTTTGATGGGGTACGCAACCGGGCTTGCCGCTCTGCTCGCGCGCACCGATGAAGATACCGCGCAGCAGATCCTGACCCAGGGCGGCGCCGATATCTCCCAGGTGCTCGATGGGCTTGCTCACCGAAATCTGATACGCCCGCTCATCACGCAGGGGCACATCGGCGACGTCCTTGCTGACAAAATTGTGTTTGACGCGCAAACTACTTCGGGCGGTTCCGGCGGGCCCCTCATCAATCAGCAGGGCAAGGTTGTCGGGGTCACGTTTGCCGTTCTGAAGGGATTCGGCGGCTCAAACTTCGGCATTCCGATCCGGTTCTCGCAGCCTCTTCTCGACCACTGAGCTCGATCTCCCCGTGGAGCTACGGTCGAATCTGGGCCCGACCGGGGTATTGGCCAACCATCAAAGCGGTATCCACCCCCCAAGGGGGGAGTCCAGACTGGAAGGCGCCAGCGGGCACCCTAACCCTTTTTTTTTCAATGAGAACTGAATAATCCCAGCATTCGAGAATCTAGACTGCCGGGCGCTCGTTGACACTGTCTCGCAGCGACTGCTAGATTAAATTGTTTGTGCCTATGACAAAGCTCATGCCGAGAATGCCGAGCCTGACTTGGATCCTTGGGGCAGCAACCATCACCGCTGTATGCTCCGGATGCGCCGTACGCCAGACCACGGTTGGAAAACCCGCGCAGACACCGGTTTCCCTAAAGACGGCAACAAAGCCAGACCTGGTCGAGCAATACAACCAGCTCGCAAATTCGGTCAATTCCATCAACGCATCGGTAACCATCCAGCTGACAGCTGGGTCTTCCTATTCAGGGGTCATTGAACAGTACCATGAAGTGAGCGGGTTCATATTGGCGCAGAAGCCGTCCGCTATTCGCGTGATCGGGCAGGTTCCCATCGTCGGCAAGAACATCTTTGACATGGAAAGCGATGGCAAAATTTTCCACATCTTCGTTCCATCGAAGAATCAGTTTCTTGAGGGCCCCGCCGACTTGGAACGACCCTCGTCGAAACCGATCGAAAATCTTCGGCCTCAGCACCTAACCGATGCGATTTTCTGGGAGCCCATTCGGAAGGAAACTCCGGTGCTCTTGGAAGAAACAACGGAGCCGCCGTCAAATTTCTACGTGCTTACGGTGGTTCGAATCAAACGCTCCAATGGTGCGGCCAGTGCAGGTGCGGGGAAACCCGAGGACTGGGAGATCGCGCGAAAGATATGGTTCGACCGAGCCAATTTGAACCTCGTGCGAATTGACGCATTCGAAGCTAGCGGCAAGCCCACGGCAATTGTACGATATAGCAATTGGGACCTGTTCGGGGATGTGCACTATCCGCGGCAGATCCTGCTCGACCGGCCGCAAAACGACTATCAGTTACACCTTACGATCACGAAACTGACTGCGAATGAATCGATCGCGCCGGAACGCTTTGAGCTGTTGCAACCTCCAGGGTCGGACCTCGCGCGTGTAGGCGAAGGACCCGAGGAACAAGAGCCTTGATCCGCTACATGATCTTGCAAAATGTGATGCACCGCCCGGCACGCACCTTGATCACGGTGATTGGCATCGCAGTTGAGGTCACCCTGGTAATCATGGTCGTGGGATTAACCACGGGGTTGCTCACCGAATCGGCGAAGCGGACCGAAGGCATCGGCGCCGATATTATGGTCCAGCCTCCCTCGGCGTCCGTGTTCATGGCTTTCAGCGGCGCGCCCATGCCCATCGCCATAGCAGACAAGCTCGAGCAACTTGAGTTCGTGCAAGCCGTCGCCCCGGTCCTCGTTCAATTTAATTCTGTCAACGGCCTCGATATTGTGTACGGGATCGATCCTGACAGGTTTCATGCCGTTTCCGGCGGATTTGTTTTCCACGCCGGGCACGGCCTGGAAAACGCCTACGACATCCTGGTCGACGATATTTACGCCCGGGGCAAGAAGCTCAAAGTAGGACAGACGCTGCACATCCTTTCGACCGATTTCCACGTAGCAGGCATCGTGGAGCATGGCAAAGGCGCGCGATTGTTCGTCCTCATGTCCACACTGCAGGAAATGTCGGGGGCGCACGATAAAGCGTCGGTCTTTTTCGTGAAGTGCGACCGCACCGACCACACGGTGGCGGCATCCGATGAGATAAAACAGCTGCTGCCTGGTTACGAAATTCGCCCCTTGAAGGATTTCCTCTCTCTGATGACTTCGTCGAACTTGCCCGGCTTGGGCGTATTTATCAACATCATGATTGCGATTGCCGTAGCCATTGGATTCCTGGTGATTTTCCTTTCGATGTACACGACAATCATCGAGCGCACCCGTGAAATCGGCGTCCTGAAGGCCCTGGGGGCTTCCAAGGCCTACATTGTCGAGCTGATTCTGAGCGAAACCACGCTCCTTTCTCTGATTGGCATTGCGGTTGGTGTCGGACTCAGTTTTCTTTTGCGTTGGGTCTTCATCGGCGCTTTCCCGTCGATGACCATCTTAATCACTCCGCGATGGGTGCTCATTTCCGGAGGCATCGCCATCGTAGGCGGGTTGCTGGGCGCGTCCTATCCCGCTTGGATGGCCAGCCGCAAAGACCCCGTCGAGGCCCTAGCTTACGAGTAGCCCCCCGCCGACGCTTCTCGGCACCTTCCGCATGCTCCCTGGATGACGCGGCCGACCATTCCCGCAGCGTGGAATGCCGGGAATCGCACGCGCCGCGAGAGACGCGAGAGAGCCCGTACTAGGCAGAATGGGTAAACCCGACTAGAATATTTGGACACAGAGGTGCGTCACTCACATGGGGAGCCGGCGTTGGAGCCGATACTCAAGACTGAAAATCTTTGGAAGGTGTATCGGACCGGCAAAATGGAAGTCCCGGCGTTGTGTGGGGTCAATGTGGCCGTGTTTCCGGGAGAATTCGTTTCGGTTATGGGGCCCTCCGGTTGTGGAAAATCAACGCTATTGCACGTAATGGGCGGCTTGGCGCAGGCTACGAGCGGGCGCGTCCTGCTTGACGGCAACGATCTAACGACGATGAGCGATGCGGCGAGGACTTTGTTGCGCCGTCACAAAATAGGGTTTGTTTTCCAGAGATTCAACCTTCTCCCCACGCTCGACGCCTACCACAACATCACCTTGGCGCAGCACATCCACGGGAACGGCTTCGACCCGCACCGCTTCGAAGTGGTTGCGAACCTGCTCGGGCTAGGCGACCGGTTGCGCCACAAGCCCTCCGAACTCTCCGGCGGGCAACAGCAGCGCGTGGCCCTCGCCAGGGCGATCATCAGCGAGCCCAAGATCGTGCTGGCGGACGAACCCACGGGCAATCTCGATACGAAAAGCTCGGAAACCGTCCTTTCGCTTCTGCGGCAGCTCAACAGGCACCTAGGCCAGACGATCGTGATGATCACCCATAACCCTGACGCCGCCACCTACGGCAACCGGGTCTTGCATATGCGCGACGGAATGGTTGTAGACGGAGCAGGACACTAGCATGCGCAGGCTGTGGCAAGGCCTTGCCAGCATTGTCTTCTGGTCGTATGAGCGCGGTAGCTGGCCATATGACGTAATGGTCCTTACGATTATTGCCTTCGTTCTGTTGACTCCCCGAAGCTGGTTCCACGACCAACCGCAATTAGCCGATGCTGGGAGCGCCGGTGTCCTCCTCATGTCCCAGGATTCCGATGGCAAGACGCGCACCTACCGCCTGGATGCAGCGATGCTTTCGCCTGAAAAACGTACTACAAGATCAACTCCAGAGCTGGAACGGGAAACCCACGACATCATTGAGCGAAGAGTTCAGGAATTTAAAGACCAACGATTCCGAGTCGTACAAATCGATCCGACGCTTTCCGGCGATGGCTCGGTCCTCTACTACAGCGTAACGATTGTCCTTTGATGACCTGGGATCCCCGCGACACAAGCTTTACGGCTTCCATGCATTCTGCCCGCGATTCACGGCCCCTCGGACACGCTTTACTGTGTGTGCTATGATCAGCGCAGTGCTCACCTCGCCAGCCGTTTTCCTACGGAGGAACTTTTGGCTTTGAAGCAAACAGCGCCGTTGGGGGGCATGCTGCTGTTCTTTGTGGTTACTTGCTGCTTCGCTCCAGTGTCCGAAGCGCAGAACCACGCTCCTTGGACGCTCGAAGCAGTGTTGAATCAGCTCGATAACCAGGCGGGGCGCTTTCACGGCCTTTCGGCCGACGTTGAGCGCACGAAGGTTACCGTCGTAGTAAACGACAAGTCGACTAGCACCGGAACCATCCTTCTTCACGGGGACAAAATGCTGCTCCAGATGAAAGCACCCGACGCCCGGACGATCCTCCGGACCGGTGATAGCCTTTTCGTCTACACGCCCGGGCTCAAGCGCGTAGAGGAATATGACCTGGGCAAGAATCGGGCTTTGGTGGATCAATTCATGCTGCTCGGATTCGGCACGGGAGGAAAGCAGCTTCAGGATAGTTATCAGGTAACCCTGGCGGGGGAACCATCCCTTGACGACAAGAAGACTGTCGAACTTGAATTGATTCCGAAGTCCCAGGGCGTGAAGAACCAATTCTCCAAGATTCAAGTCTGGTTCGACCCCTCGGCGTGGCTTGCCGTGCAGCAGCAGTTCTATGAAACCGGGTCGGGTGACTATTCCCTTGTTCGCTATTCAAATATCGTGAGAAATCCCCGCATTCAAGAATCCGAATTCAAGGCCCACTGGCCTAAAGGCACGGAAAAAATCAAGCCACAGGGCTGAGCGGCCGATATCGCGGTTACTTATCCTCAGTTTGGAAGTTCAATTGCTCCCTTCTCGCCCATCTTGGGCCTTCAGGATAGCGGATTCATGATCGACGAGTCTCCGCTTGCGGTCGATTCCCCATCGGTAACCGCCAAGGCTGCCATCTTGTCGAACCACCCGATGGCAGGGGACAACAACCGACACTGGATTTGTCGCACAAGCACGCGCCACGGCACGAGTTGCCTTTGGCTTGCCTACGGCGCGGGCTACCTGCGTGTATGTTCGCGTCACTCCGTATGGAATGCGCCGCAGTTGTTGCCAGACACGCCTCTGGAATGCGGTGGCCTGGACATCGGTGGGGAGGTCGAGGCTTGGCTCTTGTCCACGAAGATGATCGAGAATCCTGTTAACCCAGCCCTCCAGATTCTTCGAGCCGCCCTTGTCTTCAGATATCTCCGCACGAGGATATTCCTTCCGGAGCGCAAACTCGAGCCGGCCCTTGGACTCCCCCAGATAGAGTGCACTGATCCCTCGATCGGTCGCGGCTACCAGCAATCGTCCCAGGGGCGAATCTGCAATCGTGTAACGCATGCGCATTCCCGCGCCGCCCTTGCGGTAGGTGGCAGGCGTCATGCCGAGTTGGGACGGCGCGCGCTCATACAGCCTGCTGCTTGAGCCAAATCCTGCTTGGTAGAGTGCGGTGGTCACGTTGTCTCCCTTCTTGAGCCTGGATTTGAAGCGCAACATTCGCCGCGCGTCCGCATACTGCCGCGGGGTAATTCCGATGATGCGGCGGAATGCGCGTTGCAGCTGGTGCGCCGCCATCCCAGTTGGGGCGGCGAGCTCGGTGAGGGTCAAGCCAGAATGACCATCCACCATATCGGCTACGATTCGCGACTCAATCTTACGGCAAACTTGCGCGACCGCCTGCACCCTTGGATCGTAACTTCCCGCGGCGCGGGGCCGGCAACGACGGCACGGACGGAATCCTTGGGTCTCGGCCCCCTGCGGCAGCAGAAAAAAGGAAACGTGTTCGCGGCGCGGCTTGCGTGACGGGCAGGAGGGACAGCAATAGATTCCCGTCGAACTCACGGCATATACGAATTGCCCATCCGCACCTCGGTCGCGCGCCTGGATTGCTCGCCACATGGCGCCCGGCGATTTGCTGATCATTCTTTCAAGAGGTGGACGGCGATGTCGCATCGGTTGCCTTGGTTTGCGCTTCCGCTACACCTGCAGACTACCCAACATGGCCCGGGGGCAGCTATCCGATTATTGCGTTCAAAGTGTCCGTCGACATCGGTCGCAAACCTGCGGTCGGGGGCCTTCCGCCCTTGTGCCCTAAAGGTAATCATGCAGGCAAAATCCGGGCGAAACCAGCTTGACGCTTTGTGGCGGTGCGGGCATATTCGGAAATCCATAGGGGATTGGCTGGTACCGATTCAGGAGAGGTTTCATGGGTGCTGTTCCAGAAGGCATTGCCTATCGGCTGGGAGACTTGTCGGCACGCCAGTTCGAGGCCCAAACGGAAGCTGCCCGCGCACATTCTGAAAAGCCAGTAGCTCGGCGATTCACCCGCGTTCCCACCCATGCCATCGGCGTCGCGCAGGAACGGCGTCGCTATCCGCGCGCGTCGCTGTGCCTACCGCTGCGCCTCACGCGGGTAGGGGAGCTGACCGAGCCAATCCCGGTAACCCTTGTGACCCGCAACATCAGCTCGAGCGGCGTCTATTTTCTGGCGCCGCGTGACCTTGATCCGGGCACCGCGATCGAACTCGAGGTGGCCCTGGTGGATCGGCCACTCGGATGCGGCCGAGTGCAAATGTGCACGGCAGCGCACATCATCCGCTCCGAGGCAACCGACACCCCCGGCTGGCGAGGCTATGCCGCAAGCTTCGACGATTTTGCGCTCCAGCGCGACGACGTGATCCCACTGCGCTACCGCATCGCATAGATTCACCCGCATTCTCCAATCCCTGTTCACGCTCCGAGCAATAGGTGCATCCGGCCGGATCGACTGCGATGGCGGGAACGCATCCGCCCTTATTCTCTGGTACGATTTCATGGTAATGACTCCGCGCCGTTTGCCCCCCCCGTGCGTCGTTCTTCTCGATTGGGACGGTACGCTGCTTGATTCCTACGCCTCCGACACGCGAGCATACCTTGCGATGTTCCGCGCACTCGAGATTGACTGGAGCATCCGCGAAATCGAGCGGCACTACTCGCCAGACTGGTATCGCGTCTACCGCGCGGCACGAATTCCGCGCGACCAATGGGCCCAGGCCGACCGGCTCTGGCGAAAAGCCTACGCCAGTGAAAGTCCGGCGCTGCTGCCGGGCGTCCGGCGCGCCTTACGAGTCCTGGCTCGCCACTACCGTCTGGGTCTGGTGACGAGCGGAAGCCGCGACCGCGTGCGCAAGCAGATTCGCCAGTTTGAATTCGCACATTATTTCAAGGCCTGCGTCTACAGCGAGGATGTCCCGAAGAAAAAGCCTGATCCGGCACCCCTGCAACTTGCACTCACGCGCCTCCAGGCCAATCCCGAAGAATGCGTCTATGTGGGCGATACGCCCGAGGACGTGCAGATGGCTCGTCGCGCGGGCGTTCGCGCCATCGGCGTCTTAGGTCCCTTTCCAACCTCCGAGCGCATTCGCGCCGAAAAACCCGAAGTGCTTCTGAATTCATTTCGCGAACTTCCTTTGTATCTGCGCGCCCTTTAGGAAATCCCGGTCGCTCGCGGGATTAGGGCTTTGCCGGAGTTGTAGAAGGTGCAGCTGACTGGGTCTTACTCGAAGCCGCCGAGACACCGGCCGACGGCGCATTCAGCTTAAAATCCGTCGCGCGGATCACGAGCCGTACATGCCATTGAGTGTCTTCCGGGCCGTCGAAGTAGTCATCGGAGTTGGTGTAGGTCGGGAGCCAATATTTCTCCTGAAAATTTTGCCGGTAGGTCTCAAACATCGTGAAAGGAAGCCGCTGGCCACTGCCGGAAAGCTCGCTCACGAACTTTCCGTAGGTCTTCACGATGGCCAGGTCATGATCGTCCACCCAGATCGCCCCCTCGAAAAATCGCCGCGTGCGACTCAGCTGCTTCGGCTTCACCTGAAACACGTAGGTATTCAGCTCGTCTAGCTTGTCCTGGCCGGCGTAGAGAAAATTATAATTGCCGACTTCGTCGCTGGTCAGGGCGAACTCTGGAAAGGCGATGATCGCACGCACATCCTCCAGGGACACGTGCATCACCTTCATGTTCGAGGCCGGCTGCGAGGTAATCCGCCAGAAGCGCCCCCCACTGGGTTTCGTGTAGACCTCGCCGCTCGCGGTGAACTTCCCACCCGGGTCGTCGAGCTCTTCCACGCGAACCGTTTGCGTGAAATCGTAGGTGTCAAACACCTGCTTCATCAGGTCTTCATTGGCGGCCAATCTCTGGACGATCTGTTCGACAGGCAGGGGCGGAGGACCCGGGTGCGGCACCGAGGGTATGCGATTCACCTCAAATTTCGGAGGGGCCGCCATGGGCCCCTGATCCTGCCCACGAGCCGGAAGCGCACCCAGGCACAGCAGCACGGCCGCGGCCCAAGCAACTTCGCTGCTTCGGGTGACTTTCCTCATTCGGTACACAGATAGCCCGGCATTCTCTTTCAGATGCTGCCGCCTTGATCCGCGTTGATGCTAACACCACCCGACGACAGAACAAACCAGGCCATGCGCTTCTCCTGCAATTGTGAAAGGGGTTTCCTGTTGTGCACACCGCGGCTCTGATAAGATTGGTCGTTTGCGGCCAAGGGACCGCGCGTGCCGGTGCGGGAACAACGAGCAGCAAGACGCTATTACGTGAGCGGGAAAGTGCAGGGAGTGGGGTACCGCCATTTTGCACTGCGCGCGGCGCAGCGCCTGGCCTTGGCGGGCTATGCGAAGAATCTGGGCGATGGACGGGTGGAAGTTTATGCCGTCGGACCCACCGATTCGCTTGACGCGCTGCGAACAAATCTCGAACGCGGGCCCGGGTCGGCCCAGGTTTCCGGCGTGAGGGAAGAGCATGCCCCGGTCGATCCGCATTTCACCCTTGCATTCTCAATCGAGTACAACGAATAACTACCGAGGAGACGAATGAACGATCTCAAGACACTCATCCGCGAAATCCCGGACTATCCCAAGCCCGGAATTCTTTTCTACGATCTTACGACGCTGTTGCAGGACAAGAAGGGGTTTCACGACATGGTCGACCGCCTGTGCGACCACTACCATGGAAAGAACGTGGATATCGTCGCGGGGATCGAAGCGCGCGGATTTATTTTTGCGCCGGCGCTGGCCTACAGGCTTGGCGCGGGCTTTGTACCGGTCCGCAAACCCAAAAAACTGCCTTCCCAGACAGCCTCGGTAACCTACCAGCTCGAATACGGCACCGACCAGCTTGAGATCCACCAGGACGCCGTGCGTCCCGGCCAAACCGTGCTGCTCTGCGACGACCTGCTCGCCACAGGAGGCACCGCTGCGGCAGCCATCGAGCTCGCCCGGAAACTGGGAGGGCAAGTCGTAGGCGCTGCATTCGCCGTGGAACTCAATTTCTTGCACGGGCGCACGAAGTTGCCTGGAATCGACGTGTTTTCTCTCCTCAAATACGACAAATAAGAAATCGCCAGCGGAAACAAAACGGCATCATGGCGCGAATTTCAGCGGCTGCCCGGCGCGGCTTGGTTTTGATTTTCTTTTGCAAAGGCGCGCTGGCGGACAGCTTCATACAGCATGACCCCGGCCGCCACGGAAACGTTCAGCGACCGCACCGGGCCGATCGTGGGGATCGACACCAGAAAATCGCACCGCTTGCGCGTCAGTTCGTGCAACCCCTCGCCTTCGCGCCCCAGCACGATCCCCACGGAAGCCTTCAGATCGACGCCGGTATAGCCTTTTTCCGCGCGCTCATCGAGCCCTACCAGCCAGTAGCCCGCTTCCTTCATTTCTTCCATCGCGCGGACCAGATTCTTCACGCGAGCCACAGGCAGGTGCGCTAAGGCGCCAGCCGAAGCGCGCTCGACGGTGTCTGTCAAGCCAGCCGCGCGCCGTTCGGGAATGACGACTCCGCTCGCTCCCGCTACCAGCGCTGTACGCACGATCGCGCCGAGATTGTGCGGGTCTTCAATGCCGTCCAGCAGAACGATCAGTCCGTGTCCGGTCTTCAAGTGCAGCAGATCCTCGAGTGCCACCGCCGGCTTAGCGGCACCCAGCGCGGCGACACCCTGATGTTCTCGACTACCCACCAGCCGGTCAATCTGCTGGCGGTCTTCGAAACGCACCGGAACGCCGTTCGCCTTCGCCCGTCGCACCACCGCTTCGACGCGCTCTCCCTTCCGCCCGCGCGCTATTACGACGCGATCGAGCGGCCGTCCCGCCGTGAGGGCTTCTTCCACCGCATGAAATCCCGTAAGCCAGTTCATGGTCTCTGGTTTCCCTGGGCCCCGCGACGCCGCGCGATGGCGGATGCCCTCAGTCGATGGCGGCACAGAATTCCAGCATGCGCTGCCGCGTGCCTTTCACCGCCACCGCAAAATGGATCTTCGCCGCGGTGTCGAGCAACAGAATCACGCGATCGAGCTCGCCCTCGCCCGCGCGGCCAGTAAGCGCCAGGCGGATCGGACGAAGCATCTCGCGGCTGCGATAGGGGACGGCGGCCTTGATGCCCTCCACGATTTCCTTGAAGCGGTCTGAATCCACATCCCCGCCATCGAGAATGCGGTTGGCCAGTTCGCGGATGACGTCGCGGGCACCCGAGCGCGCCAGCACGTCCTGGTTCGCAGCCTGTTGCAGGCAGGCGGACGCATCATAGTGAAAAATCAGCGCCAGCAATTCAACGAGCGCCGCCCGGTCGTGAGCATGTGGACCCAAAAGTTCGGCGGCTCGCGCCAGCCATAATTGCAGCGCGGAGCCAGTTTCAACTTCGTACTCGGCGGCAAGCCAGCCTTGCGCCCGAAAAATCACCGTAACGTCCGAGGCCGTAAAGGCGTTCGGTGGCTTGGTCGCCAAAATCTCAGCAGGCGGTTCAGAAGGCATCCCGGGCAATCTTATCTCCGTTAGACAGGCTGGATGAAAATGCTCAGCCTTCGAGGGTGGCGATGGCGTGAGCAGCGACGGCTTCCCCGCGGCCGATTTCGCCGGTGCCTTCGTTGGTCTTAGCCTTCAGATTGATCTGCCCGGACGCGATTCCGAGCGCCTTCGCCAGCGCGTCGCGCATCGCGGGGAAATGAGGGGCCAGCTTCGGCCGTTCGCAGATGACCACGGCATCTAGATGATTCACACGCATGCTGCGTTCATCGAGCAGCCTGCGCGTGTGTTCCAGGAAAATCAGGCTCGACGCGCCTTTCCATTTGGGGTCGGTGTCCGGGAAATGGGTGCCGATGTCGCCCAGCCCCGCGGCCCCCAGTAGCGCGTCGCAAAGCGCATGGCTCAGCACGTCCCCATCGGAATGACCGACCGAACCTTTCTCAAAAGGAACGTCAATCCCGCCAATCATCAGCTTGCGGCCCTCCGCCAGCCGGTGCAGGTCGTAGGCGATTCCGCAACGTGTCATTTCGCGCGGCGCTCCTGCTCGAGGTAAAAGCGGGCGAGATCCATGTCCGCTGGGCGGGTGATCTTCAGGTTGCGCTCAGACCCAAGGACGACAAAAACCTCATGGCCGAATCGCTCGACGATGGCGGCTTCGTCCGAACCCGTAAAGTCGTCCTCCTGCGCCTTCTGAAGCGCGTCTCGCAGCAGCGCATAAGCAAAAACCTGCGGCGTCTGTGCCAGCACGATGCGCTCGCGCGGAATGGTCGTGGAAATCAGGGCAACATCCTCCGGCAGGCTTGCGCGCTTCACCTCCTTGACCGTGTCGATCGCGGGAATGCCTAAAATAGCGGCCCCGCGAGCCCGTGCTTCGGCAATCACCCGTTCGACCTGCGCGGGCGTCACAAAAGGACGCACGGCATCGTGCACCACAACGATTTCGGTTGCCGGATCCACATGCTCGAGCGCATTTGCCACCGATTGCTGCCGCGTGTCACCGCCTTGCACAACACGCACGGGACGCCCCAATCCCGCTTTCCTAACTTTCTCCTGCAGCGACGCAACATCATCACCGCGCGTCGCAACGACAAACTCCGTGATGGCAGCGCAGACCGCAAGCCTTCGTAACGTAAAGATAATCAGAGGCACGCCATCCAATTCGAGAAACTGTTTCGGCTGATCGCCACCCATACGGGTGCCGAAGCCGGCGGCCGGAACAATCGCAGCGATTCGGTTCATGAACGGGTCAATAGTTTATCGCAGTCGCGCGAAAACAGGAGGCGCAAAGCAGCCAGGAGGCACCTTTCAAGACCGCCCGGATTCGGGATAGTAAGGACGGGGAGGTCGTTCGCCTCCCGCAGAGCTTTCGCCGGGACGGCCGCCTGCGGTCGGCTCGCCCGCCGCAGCTGCAATAGGGCGCGGGAATTGTTCGCCCCGCTCGTCGAAGCGGCCAAAGATCATTTTGCCGGCGGTCGTCTGGTGGACCGAGGTCACGCTGATATCGATCGTTTTGTTGATCATTTTGCGCGCGCCGTCGACGACGACCATCGTTCCGTCATCCAGATACGCGACGCCTTGATTGTATTCCTTGCCTTCGCGCAGGATGAACACCCGCATCACCTCGCCCGGCAGCACGACCGGCTTCAGGGCGTTCGCGAGCTGGTTCACGTTCATGATCTCGATGCCCTGCAGAGTGGCGACTTTGTTCAGATTGAAGTCGTTGGTCACGATCTTCGCACCGTAGCGCTTCGCCAGTTCGATTAGCTTCAAATCGACCTCGGCGATGTGCGCGAAATCGTCGTCGGCGATCTGCACTTCCAGGTGAGGCATCTTCTGGATGCGTTGCAACACTTCCAGGCCGCGGCGCCCTCGCTGTCGCTTCAGTGGATCCGCGGAATCGGCGACCAGCTGCAGCTCGTGCAGGACGAACTGGGGAATGATTACGGTACCATCAAGGAATAGGGCGTCGGCGATGTCGGCCACGCGCCCGTCGATAATCACGCTGGTGTCGAGCAGCTTGATGGAGTGCTTGGCACTGCGCTCGCTGCCGAACACACCACCGAACGCCTGCAAATTTAGCATGTCCCCCTTGTTTGCTCCGAGGACCAACCCGATGTAGGCCATCACGAGGAAAATCGCCAGGCTGAAGAACGACCGCGTACTCTCCGGCATGATGGTATGCGTGAGAATCAGCGACGTAAGGTAGGCCCCCAGAATCCCCAGAATCGATCCCGTTGCGGCGCCGATCAGCCTTCGCAGGCTCGCCCTGCGCAAGCGAACCTCAAACAAAATCACTCCCAACGCGAACAGAAAACCGCCCAGCGCGCCCATCTCCTTGGACAAGCTGAAAGGCCGGAAATGGAAGCCCGCCACCGCCGAACAGACCAGGAAGATCAGCCGGAAGCCAAGCATGTCCCAGAACGATCCGACGCGATCCTGGGCCGCGCGAGAGTAGGAATGCGGTTTCGAAGAAGAGTTATCGGAGATGGCCGCGACTGGCGCCCGGCCGGGAACGTTCGGAGTCCGTTGCATTGTGGCCCCTGTGACGCGTATAAAACATATGAACCAATCAATGATTATGATGCGATGGCCCTATGATTTGTCCTGCCGGCGTTATGAAGAACTATTGCAAGCCGGCATGAATGGAGACTCGTCGCAAGCAAATACTCGAATGATGGGCGTAGTATAGCACCCTGGGCGAAGTGCAAGTCAACGAAGGCGACGACTCTGGGATGAGTCGCTGGTGGCACCGCCATCCATAACGCCACGGAGGGGGCAGCGGGACTTTAGTAGGACACCGCAACTTCTTGCTCGTGGGCTTTGTTGCGGCACGCCCCCAACTACATCTGTGCCAGAGGAAACCTAGCCCTCTCTCACGCGAATCCCCAAACCCTTGACGCCGCCGAACGCTCCGCTACAGGTAATAGCGCGGGACGCGGCGCCCGAGAGCGCAGAGCAGATCGGAGGTGACCGTGCCGATCTCTCGGGCAATATCGGAGACTACCATCGCATCGTTGCCATCCTTGCCGTAGATGGTCACCACGTCGCCAAGCTGCACGTCGGGAAGGTCGGTTACATCGAGGGTCGTAAGGTCCATCGAAATGGCTCCCACCAGAGGAAGGCGTCGCCCGCGCACCAGCGCGCAGCCTCGATTCGTGCGTTGGCGCGAGATGCCATCCGCGTAACCGGCGTTGATCACCGCGATGCGCGAGGGCCGCTCTGTAACGAACCTCGCGGAGTATCCGACTCCTTGTCCCGGGGGCAGATCGCGGAGGGTTATAATTCGCGCGCGTAGCGAAAGGCTGGGCTCAATCGGCAGCCGTTCCCGCACTTCCTGCCCCTTCTGAGGAGGGTCGAAGGACTGGTAATAGCCGTAGAGAATCGCCCCGGGCCGAATCATATCCGCGTAGGTGCTGGGACGCGCGCAGATGGCTCCGCTATTTGCCAAGTGGACGATCCCAGGCGAGACTCCCAGGGCCCGCATCCGTTCCAGGCATTTCGAAAATACCTGCTCCTGCTCATCGGTTTGACGCGCGCTGAAATCCTCCGCCGAGGCGAAGTGGGTAAAAGTGCCTTCCAGCTGAATGTGCCGGCAATCGGCAAGCGCACGCGCGAAGGCGTCAATTTCGCCGGGAGATATCCCCAGCCGGTTCATCCCCGAATTAATCTTCAGGTGAAAAGGGATTCGGGTTCTTGCTCCCGTGGATTTAGCGGCACGCTCCAAATGTCGCACGTCGTCTAGTCGCGTGACTGCCGGCGTCAATCGATTCTCGACGAGGCGCCTCTCTTCTCCCGGCCAAAAGCCCGTGAGGATCAAGATTCGTTTCCGAATGCCCGCTTCGCGGAGCTCCACGCCCTCATTCGCGCAGGTGACCCCGAACCATTCCACGCCCGCCTTCTCGAGCGCCTTGGAAATCGGCACTGCGCCCAGGCCGTACGCGTTCGACTTTACGACAGCCAGAATCTTTGGCTTCGGCCCCACATGGCGACGAATCACCCGAAGATTCTTGATAATGGCCTTGAGCGAAATCTCAGCCCATACGGGCCTGCCCCCCACATGAATTGGTTTGAACATGTTCATTTAGAATGCCAGACAATTCCTTTCAGGGGCGATCAAAAATGCGAAAAGGTCGCTTGCTTCCACCGTTTGGGTAAACACTCGCGAAGGATTGATGCAGACAACAGGCCGTTGTCTTGGCCAAACCCGGGAAACCCTAACCCCCCGGAATGGCTGCACCTGAAGCTGCCGCGCCTGCCTGGTCGCGTGCGCGGTTTGCCACACGTGTGACAGACAGACACGCTGGATGGGAGAGTCTCGATTCGAATCGTGCGCTTTCACGCCGGACTTGTTGGCGTCAGGGCACCGCTTCACCCGCTGCGGGATGCTCTTCGCCACGGCTCATACGCGGCTCTCCCCGCGGCGGCCGATCCTCGCCACGCTATGCTTCGCCGACCGAGCTCCATGCATCCGGCGCGGCTTCCTCGAAGCGCGTATGGCGGCCCAGGAATACGAAATTCAGGGTTCCGGTCGGCCCGTTTCGCTGCTTGGCGATGAGCAGCTCGGCTTTTGCTCGATCCTCTTCCGGAAGGTCCGTTTTATAGAAATTCGGGCGGTTGATGAACAGCACGACGTCGGCATCCTGTTCGATCGCGCCCGATTCCCGCAGATCTGAAAGCTGCGGCTTGCGGTCTTCGCGCTCGGGCGCGCGGGTAAGCTGGCTGAGCACGATGACGGGAACCTTCAACTCCTTTGCCAGCCCTTTCAGCGCCCGCGACATTCCGGCAACTTCTTCCTGCCGGTTGGTGCCGCGCCCCGAGCCGGTGGGCACCACGAGTTGCAGGTAGTCGACGATCATCAGGGAAAGCCCGCGGTCGCGCATCAGGCGGCGAGCCTTGGCGCCCATTTCGAGCACGGTGGAAGAAGCAGAATCATCAATCCAGATGGGCGCTTCCCCGAGCGTCGCAAGCGTACCGGTTATCTTTCCCCAGTCGTCGCGGTTCATGTGGCCCGTGCGGAACTTGTGCGCATCCACTCGAGCCTCGGAGGCCAGCATGCGTAGAAGCAACGATTCCTTCGACATTTCGAGGCTGAAGATGGCCACCGGCTCCTTGTGACGCAGCGCCACGTTCCCGGCAATATTGAGCGCCAGTGCGGTTTTCCCCATCGAAGGCCGTGCCGCCAGAATGATCAGCTCGGAGGGCTGCAAACCAGCGGTTTCGTTGTCGAGTCCGGAGTACCCCGTGGCCAACCCGGTGATCCGGCGCCCTTCGCTGAATATCTTCTCGAGGCGTTCAAATCCATCCCGGACCACTTCCTTGATGCCAATCAGTCCGGCCCGCACGCGGTCTTCGGCCAGCTGGAAAATCGCGTTTTCGGCGCGGTCGAGGATGGTATCCGCCTCGTCGCCGGCCGCGAGCGCTTGCTCTTGAATTGCCGCGGCTGAATGGATCAGGCTGCGCAGCACGGCCTTTTCTTTCACGATGCGCGCGTAGTGCTCGACGTTGGTGACGCGCGGCAAGCCGTCCGCAAGCTGCGAAAGATAGGCCACGCCGCCCGCAGATTCGAGCACGCCGTGGCTGCTGAGAGCCTCCATCAGCGTCACCGTATCGATCGCATGGCGCTTTTCGCCGAGATGGATCATGCGCTCGAAGATGTGCCGGTGCTGCGAAAGAAAGAAGTCCTCAGAACGCAGGCGTTCCACGGCGGTATTGAGTGCGTGATTATCGAGCAGCACCGCGCCCAGGATGCAGCGCTCGGCTTCGATATTGCTGGGCAGCGGCCTTTCGAGGGCAATTTCGGTCGGCATGGTAATTCGCTTTATTTTCGCCTAATCGATGGGGGCGCGCAAGCCCGTCGTTTCGCTTCCGCTCTGGCAATTTCAGACGGGAGATTTGCTTCCGGTTTGAGAGCGCATCGCATTGTGGGGAACATCTGCGGGGGCGTCAACAATGTAGTTCGCCTGGTGGATTGTGGAAATCACACCGCATGTGCAAAAGCGGAAGGCGTTCCCGGGCCGGAATGTCCGCTGCAATAAACAGGGGCGCCAGAAACAGCGCCCCTGCCAACAATCCACCCTTCGATCGAGGTTTCTTACCCGTCCTTACGGACCACGATCTTGATGCTCGCGGTCACTTCGCGATACAGCTTGACGGGTATCTCGTATTCGCCCACAAGCTTGATCGGATCGGCAAGCAGAATCTTCCGCTTGTCGATGCTGTAACCCTTTGCTTGGAGCGCTTCGGCAAGATCACCCGACGTGACGGAACCAAAGAGCTGGTCATTTTCGCCCGACTTGCGCGCAAACTCAAGCGAGACACTGGCCAGCAGCCCTGCCAGCGTCGTTGCCGAATCCTTCTCTGTGGCTTCCTTCTTGGCGAACGCTGCGCGCATCTTCTCGAGCCGCTTCATGTTGCCGGAGGTGGCTTCAAGGGCCAGCTTGCGCGGCAGGAGAAAATTCCGGGCATAGCCTTCGGCAACCTCCACCAACTCGCCGCGGTTGCCCAGCTTGTCGACATCTTCTTGAAGAATAATCTGCATGGCTTCAGTCCTCTGATGTGGAAGCGATTCCGTTGAACTAAAAATATTCTCGAATCTTCAAAACGACAATTTCGCCAGGGTGCGGCTTCCGCTGCGCCGGAACGACTCCTGCAGCGCTAGCAGCGGTCGATGCGCCCGCCCTTTTTGATTCTACAGCTCCGCGGCGAAGGGCATCAGCGCGATATTCTGCGCCCTCTTGATCGCCACGGTCAGCCAGCGCTGGTGCCGCGCGCAGGTTCCCGTCATCCGGCGCGGAAGAATTTTTCCGCGCTCCTGGATGAAAGACAAAAGCACATCGGCCTTCTTGTAGTCGATGTAATCAACTTTGTCGACGCAAAACCGACACACCTTCTTCTTGCGGACAAAATTTCGCTTGCCTCTCTTCGCCGGACCGCCACCGCCAGGCCGGGCGCCCTGCGCACGGGGTCCTCCCGGTCCACCGGGCCCTCCCGCGTGCCCCCCTCCGTACCCCCCCGACTGTCCCGCTGACGACGGCCCTGAGTGATGCTGCTGTGGTGCGTGCTCTTCTGCCATTCGATCTCTCCCTGATTAGATTGCCGTGGCGCTCTGCTCGCTGCTCGGAGCCGGCGCTGTTGCCGGAACCGTCTTGCGCGGGCGGCGCGCGGCGCGGCGCTCCCGGTGACGCTTCAATTTCTCCTGTCGCTTCAATTCTTCGTCGACGCGAATCGTCATGTACTTAATCACCGCGTCGGCAACCTTCAGGCGCCTTTCCAGTTCTTTGACGACCTCGCCATTGGCCGAGCGCACATCCATGTAGACGTAAAATCCCTCGCGCAGCCTGCTTACCCGGTAGGCCATGCGCTTGCGGCCCCACTTCTCGGTCTTCTCGATTCGCGACGCCTTTTCGGTGGCCGTATGCTCGAGTGTTGCAATTACCTTGTCGATATCGGCTTCCGGGGTATCCGGCCGGCAGATAAAAATCAGATCGTACTGACGCTCTTCCATAGTTCCTCGATTCCTTGCCCAATGCGGCAAGCACTTTTACTTCGCGTTCTCTTCCGCCGGCGGCGCCTTGCGATTGAACTGCGACATCGCCTTGCCCACGCCCTCGGTACAGATCACCCGGATCGCTTCGACTGCATCGGCAACCACGTGCGCCGCCATCTCGCGTTCGGCCGATCCCATCTTGCCAAGCACGTAATCCCGAAGCCCGCCCCAGGCCTTCTCCGGCCCTACGCCCAATCGAATGCGCAGAAACTCCTGCGTCCCGATGGAGTTCACAATCGACTTCAGCCCGTTATGCGTACCAGCTGAACCCCGTTCTCGGATCCGCAAGCTGCCCCACGGCAAATCCACGTCATCGACCAGCACCATCATTTGCGCCGGATCCAGCTCGTATGTATCAAGCAGCATCCGCACCGAAACGCCGCTCAGGTTCATAAATGTCTGGGGCTTGGCGAGGATCACTTCCTCTGCTGCGAACTCGCCGCGCCCGACGTGGGCCTTGGCTTCCGGCCGCGTCACGCGAATCCCGGATTGTTCGGCCAGCGCATCCACCGCGAGAAAGCCCAGATTGTGCGGCGTCCACTCGTACTCAGAACCCGGATTGCCGAGCCCGACGATCAATCTCATAAGCCAAGGCACGGGCACTTTTGCCGGTGCTGCCTAATCACAGCGCCAAGCACCATTCGCGCGACTGTGAACCGGACCGAGCCGCGGAGCCTTACTTCTTCTTCTCGCTCTTTTCGGCCTTCGGGGCAGCTTCGGCGCCTTCTTCGCCCTCGTCTTCCTTCTTGCCCTTCTTGATGACTTCCGGTTCGGCCGGCGCGGTTTCGGCAGCCACGGCTGCCTCCGCCGCGGGCTCTTCTTCCTTCTTCAGCGTCACGACGTGCGCGATCACACGCAAGGGATCGGTAATCAGCTTCATTTTTTCCGGATCCATGGGTATGTCGCCCGCGCGCAACTGCTTGCCGATCATCAGGCCACTCACATCCACCTTGAACTCTTCCGGGATGTCGCCGGGAAGGCACTCGAGTTCCACTTCGCGCGTAACGACCTCGAAAACGCCGCCCTGCATCTTTACGCCTTGTGCCTCGCCGAACGTGTGTACGGGCACGCGGACACGCATGCGCACGTCCATGGCGATGCGGAGCAAATCGACGTGCAGCAGCGACCCCGAAAGAGGATCGACCTGCCAATCCTTCATCATCGCCTTTTCTTCGGCTCCCTCGGCCACGCGAACGGTGAAAATCGTATTGTGTCCGGTTTCCGAGCGCAGAATCTTCTTCACCTGCTTCGCATTCACCGAGAGTGCCACGGAATCCTTGCGGCCGCCGTAGAGAACCGCCGGGACCATGCCCGTCAGCCGGGTGCGTCTGGCGGCGTTCTTGCCGCGCTCCTCACGAACGATGCCTTCCAATGTAAATGTGTCCATACGTGCCTTCCTCGCCTGTTCCTTCACGCAATTCTTGATTGCGCTGCATACGCTAGATAAACAACTCGCTGATGGATGTCTCTTCGTGAATGGACTGAATCCCGCGTGCCAGAAGACCGGCAACGCTCAGCACAGTGATCTTCGGCAGCTTCTCGGCATTTCCATTCAGCGGTACCGAATCGGTCACCACCACTTCCTCGATGTCGGAATTCATAATGCGCTCCGCGGCCGGCCCCGAAAATACCGGATGCGTGCAGGCGGCAAAAACCTTGGTGGCCCCGTGCTTGATCAAAGCCTCAGCCGTCTTCACCAGCGTGCCCGCCGTATCGATAATGTCGTCGATGACCAGCGCCGGGCGCCCGGCCACGTCACCGATCAGGTGCATCACTTCGCTCACGTTTACATCGATGCGCCGCTTGTCCACGATTGCCAGCGGAGCGTCGATTCTCTTGGCGAAAAGCCTGGCCCGCTCCACGCCTCCTGCATCCGGGGAAACCACCGTGATCGGCCCGAGCTTCTTCCTCTGAAAATATTCGACCAGCACGGGCGCGGCGTACAAGTGGTCCACCGGGATATTGAAATACCCCTGGATCTGCGGCGCATGCAGGTCAAGCGACAGCACCCGGCTCGATCCCGCTGTTTCAAGCAGGTCCGCCACGAGCTTCGCCGAGATCGCTACGCGCGGCCGGTCCTTGCGATCCTGCCGGGCATACGGATAATACGGAATCACCGGCGTAATGCGCCAAGCCGAGGCGCGCTTAAAGGCGTCGACCATCAGCAGAAGCTGCATCAAGTGGAAATCCACCGGATTGCAGCAAGGCTGCACTACGAAAACATCCGCGCCGCGCACGTTTTCAAGAATCTGATATCGCGTCTCACCGTCGGAGAACTTGCCG
The DNA here is from genome assembly GCA_050015335.1 of Candidatus Acidiferrales bacterium. GTDB lineage: Bacteria > Acidobacteriota > Terriglobia > Acidiferrales > UBA7541 > Palsa-295. The sequence continues at coordinate 57,721 of JBEKBP010000016.1, forward strand.
TGTTCCGCCCTTCCCCGCGTCACCCCGAGGTAGGAGCAAATGGCGTCCGCTAAGGCGGGATTCGCAGTCCCGCAGAAAACCTTGAATTTGCCGTCGGCCAAAATGATTCCCTCAGCTGGTGACACGCCACCCTACTGCGCGGCCATATGTTTCCCTGGAAAGGGTCTCCGCTAGGAAAACCGAATCTTCCGGGAACGCCCGAGCGGCTCGGCGCGCCTGCGCTGGGTTTCGGAATACTCCGAACACCGCCGACCCGCTACCCGCCAGCGCGGCATCTGCGGCTCCTCGCTTGAGCAATCCGGCCCGGATTTCTCCAAGGCGCGGATGGCGGCTGAAAACAGGTCCCTCGAAGTCGTTCGAGACCGCTCCCGGCCGGCTCCAGCACAGAGCGCAGAACCCCCAGATATTAGGGGGTTTGGAGCGATTTGTCAATTCCTCAGAGACCCACCGGTAGGCCTCCTTCGTGCTAACGCCGATTCCGTAAGGAGAAACCACCAAGATGGTCCTCTTGGGTGCATCCACGAGCGGATAAATCTCGTCGCCGCGGCTGGTGGCGAGTGCTCGTCCGCCGAAGAGGAAGAACGGGACATCCGCCCCCAGACTCGCGCCAATCTCCATTAGGCGTTCAAGCGGCACCTTCTTCCGGGTGAGCCGCAGCATCCCGATCATGGCCGCCGCCGCGTCGCTTGATCCGCCTCCGAGTCCCCGCGCCACGGGAATGCGCTTTTCCAGCCGTGCGTGCAATCCCCCGCGAAATCCGATCGCCGCGCCGATCGCTTCAAGGGCTCGGTAGACGAGATTCTCACATCCGACCGGCAGGGCGGCGTCGTCGGTCTCGAGCGCGATTCTTCGAGAATTTGTGAGCGACAACTCAAGTGTGTCGTGCAGTGAAATCGCCTGAAAAATCGTGCGCAATTCGTGGTAGCCGTCCGGGCGGCGTCCCAAAACGTGCAGGCAGAGATTGATTTTCGCAAACGCAGGGAGGCGTACCGATCGTTTCATGCTGGGGAGGTTTACTGCGATTTGACCGCGTCCGGAGAAGACCTCTGCGCCAGGCGCTTCTTGAGCGTCTTTAGCTGCGCGTCGATCTCGCTCACCTTGTCGGCTTCGTAGTCGGCCGGTGAGGCCTTCTGCCATGCGGCGAGCGAGCGTTCCAGCAGCTCGGCGGCCCGTTCGTTTTGGCCCAGTTTGAGATACACATCGCCAAGATGGCTCAGGATGGTCGGATCGCTGCCCTCCCGGTCCACGGCCTTCTGGAGATAGTTCTCCGCCTCGGTAAGCTTGTTGGCCTTGTAATAGGCCCAGCCCAGACTGTCGAGATAGGCCCCGTTGTTGGGGTCCTGCTGCACAGCCTGCTGGATCAGCGTCGTGGCTTCGTCGAGCCGGATGCCCCGATTGGCCAGCATATAGCCGTAGTAATTGAGCACGGCCGCGTTGTTGGGACTTGCATCGAGCACGCGCCGGAATTGCTGTTCGGCCAAATCGAATTTTTTCTGTCGCTCGTAGATGGCGCCCAGCATGTACCACGCCGTCTCCTTGCCGTCCTGGTCGCGCGCCATTTGCTCGGCCCTCTGCGCCGACTGTTCGGCGTCCGCATATTGCTTTCCGCGCTCCTGCACCTGCGCGATATCGATATAAATTTCCTGGTCGCTGTCGTTTCCTTGCAGCAATCCTTGTAAAATCTTGGTCCCCTGAACGGCATCCGCCTTTTCGCCATAGAGCATCGCCAGTGAGACGGTAAGACCGGGATCTTTCGGAGAAGCGTCCAAGGCTTTTTTCGCCTCCGCAATGGCGGAATCGATCTGACGGCTGTCGCGATAGGTTTCAACTAGCAGCAGCTCGGCCCGCTTTTGCGCGTCAGGGCCCAGCTTTTCCATTTCCTGGAAGGTCTGAATCGCCTCGGGATATCTTTGCGCCTCACGGTAGGCGTGCCCCAGCTGCTCGTACAGAATGGAAAGCGCGTTCGAGTTGTCGTCGCTGCCGGCCTGGTTCTTGACTCCCGCTATGGCGTCTGTGAGCACCTTCACCGCGTCGTCGTAACGATGCTCGTCTTCATAAAGGAGAGCCTCGTTGTAGAGAACCTCGATGCTTCCGGGGGAGAGCTGTTTGGCTTTCAACAGGCTGGCTTCCGCCTCGTCAAGTTTCCCCAGGCGGCGGTCGAGTTGCGCCATGCGCAGATAGTTTTCCGCAGTGGCCGGCTCAAGCTGCGAAAGCTTGGTGTACTGTTCCAGCGCCTCGGCGTATTTGTCCTGCGACAGCAGCGCCTGAGCCAGCCCATGGCGGTGGCCCGGATCGTCTGGATCCTCGTCAACGGCCTTGCGGTAGGCGTCCTCCGCCTTTGCGTAATTTTTCTGTTGCGCATACGCGTCTCCCAACAAGTCGTATGCGTCGGGTGAGGACGTGTCCCCTGCCGTTTTCTCCAGCAGGTCAATGGCGTCCTGCGACCTGCCTTCATCGACCAACAACTGACTCAGCTGCTCGAGCGCCTGGCCGTTGTCTGCGTCGTGATCCAAAACTCCGCGGAGAACCTTTTCTGCGTCGTCGTGGCGATTTTCAAAGCGATACAGGCGAGCAAGCCACAGGGCCGAAAAAGCGTCGTCGGGCTCAATCTTAAGGATCGCCTGAAACTGTTCCACGGCTCTTGCGAGATTCTCTTCCTGGGCTGGCCCGCCGCTCATATCGCCCAGATTTCGCACATAAATACGAGCCAGCAGCCGGTGCGCGTCCACATTGCCGGCATCAGCCTTCAGGACCAGTTGCGCTTCGGCAACAGCTTCGCGTATTCGCTGCGACTTGGCATAAATCTCGGCAAGCCGCTCCATGACCACCGCGGCATTCGGCTCGAGTTCGAGCGCTCTCTTATACGAATCAATCGATTCCGCTGCATTATCGGCGTTGTTTGTGATCTCATACTGCTGTTCCTGCAAATGGCCCATCGTGAAGTAGTAGTACAGATCTCCCTGCGAGGCTTCGGTGGTTGATTTTGTGCTGGGAGAGGATGGGGACTGAGCCGGCGCCTCTTGCGCGAAGGTTCCCCTTGGAGTTATAGCAGTAGCGGCCCCGAAAACGAGGATCAAAGCCACCGTACTAAGAATGGTTTTCATCGACAGAGACTCCCACCATTATGGTCCACGGGGCCGGGAGCGTCAAACTTTCCCGGTGCTGGTTCTCCCAATAATAGGTGTGACGCAAAAAGACAGCCTTTAGGTGCATCTACCAAACCATCTCGCGTTCGTGTCTAATGTTTATATCAGTCATGGTGTTTGGTGACTGCTGTGGAAGGCCAATCCGTCAGGGAGTTTCAAGGTGAAGCGATGAGGCACGGCAGGTTCGGCAGCTCTTGTTTGCTTTGTCTTGCCGTCCTGGTGTGGCTTCCCGCAAGTCCCTTGCGTCAGAACACGGTGCAGCCGCGTGCGTATGTCTTGCGTCAAGGCGCCACTTCGCAGTGGGAGGCTGGTTCGCGCCAGGACATGGCTTCCCGATCTGTGAACCGGTCGCATCAGGACACGCCTTTAGCCGGGCCGAGAAACATCATCAACGTTTACTCCGGAACTCGAAGCCCTAAGGCGAGCAAAACCGCGGACGATGGCAGGCAGAAGACAGTTTCCCTCCTGTCGGACCTCCCAGCGGCAAGGGAGCGCGAAGAAGCCTTCTCATATCCCATTCCCGGAGCGGAGCTGCCAGCAAAGCCCCCCTCTTCGGCAAACGCTCCGATCCATAATCCATCCCGCGCACCCCAGCCAACGCTGTCGGATTTTGCTTGGCTGGAAGGAAAGTGGCGGGGGGTCTGGGGTCCGCGCATCGTGGAACAAATTTGGACGGCGCCCCAGGGCGGTCAAGTGCTGGGATTATTTCGTGTAATCGAAAACGACAAGACTCTCGTGATCGAATTGCTTTCCCTGTCGGAGACCCCCGACAGTATTGCATTGCGGCTCCGCCATTTCACCCCCGCGCTCCTACCCTGGGAGCAATCCGGCTTTACGACGATGAAACTGGTCGGCCTTGATACGGCAACCGCTGAGTTTGAGAACCCCGCCGATGGCCAGCCCAGGCGCGAAGTCTTTACCCGTATCGATCCCGACACCTACACATCGAAGTCGGAAATCGCGCCGGAGGCTGGCGCCGCCCACGTCACTGAAATCAGATACCATCGCCAAAAATAGAAGTGTCATAACACTCGGCCACGCGGCGTTTCTCAATGGCGAAAATGCCGGACTCCTGTAAACACCATCGCCATCCCGAGCTTATTCGCCGCGGCAATCACGTCATTATCGCGAACCGAACCACCCGGCTGAATCACGGCCGTGGCACCGGCATTTCCGGCCTCTTCCACACCGTCTGGAAAGGGGAAAAACGCATCCGACGCCACCACCGTGCCTCCCAGGGGAAGGCCCGCGGTCTCTGCCTTCATCACCGCAATCTTCACTGAATCCACACGACTCATCTGCCCGGCGCCGATGCCGGCGGTCTGTCCCTCCCGCGCAAAAACGATGGCATTGGACTTCACGTGTTTGGAAACCTTCCAGGCAAACAGAAGCGCACGAACCTCGGCATCGCTCGGCGCGCGCTCCGTCACGGTCTTTAGTTCCGACTGGCTGAGTTCATGACGGTCGGGCTCCTGCACCAACACTCCCCCGGAAATCCGCTTTAGTTCGAGCTCTTCGGGAGCGGCTTCGTGCGGCATCTCGAGTAGCCGCAAATTCTTCTTCGCAGCAAACCGTTCGAGTGTGGCGGGTTCATACCCCGGAGCTACAATGCACTCGACGAACAGCTTCGCCACCTCTTCCGCTGTCAGTGCGTCGAGCGTCCGGTTGAAGGCCAGCACGCCGCCAAAAGCGGACACAGGATCGCAGGCCAGCGCCTTCAGGTACGCCTCGCGCGAGTTTTCCTGTTCGCCCACTCCACAGGGATTGTTGTGTTTGATGATTGCAACGCCCGGACGCTTGAATTCGGAAACCAAACCCCACGCGGCGTCGACGTCGACCAGGTTATTGTAGGAAAGTTCCTTGCCCTGGAGTTGCTTGGCGCCTGCCAGTCCTGTCGTCGGACGCCCGGCGGGTACATAAAGAGCAGCGGCCTGATGGGGATTCTCGCCGTAGCGCATGGCCTGGCGGCGCTCGAGCGCAATGTGAATTCGCTCCGGCAGCTTCTCCAGGCTTCCAATCTGTACGTCATGGTTCGCGGCGAGGCGCTCGAGCTCCGTGGCGATTTCACCATCGTACCGGGCCGTTCGGGCGTAGGCCTTCCGCGCCAGCATCAGCCGCGTGGCCAGGCTCAGCTCACGCTTTTCGCGCAACTCCGCCAGAATCACCTGGTAGTCACCGGCATCTGTAATAACGCCGACGCTCTGGAAGTTTTTTGCCGCAGACCGCACCATCGCGGGTCCGCCGATATCGATATTTTCGATAAGCTCCGCGGCGCTCACACCCGGCTTGGCTGCCGTGGCCCAAAAGGGATAGAGGTTCACCACTACAAGGTCGATCGGTGCAATCGAATGCTCGCTCGTCTGCTTTCGGTCCTCCGCCTTCCCACGCTGGAACAGAATCCCGCCGTGCACCTTGGGATGCAGCGTTTTCACGCGCCCCCCCAGCATTTCCGGCCAGCCCGTCAGATCGGAAACATCGCGAACCGGGATGCCGGCGTCGCGCAAAAGTTTCGCGGTTCCTCCCGTAGAAACAATCTCGATACCGAACCCCGCGAGTTCCCGGGCGAATTCGACAACTCCGCTTTTGTCATACACGCTGATAAGCGCTCGTTCCATTGGCACCGCTGCGCCTCCTGATATGAGAACTGGATAGAAAAATAAGAGCGGGCTAGTGTAAGCGTTTACGCGCCATTGCGAAAGGGCCGCATTTCAATATTTTATTTTCGCGGATTCTATAGGTTCCTATCGCCTCCCCAACGCCTGGTTTCAGTTCTCAGGTAGGTTCCTTCATCCCGCGACGATGATGAACGATCGTTGCCCTAGGCGGACTCTGGCTGCATCGTTTCTTCGATTTCAATCTGCACATTCCCAGGAACGTCTCGCTGTTTTTTTGTCGCAAACCGTTCTGGCAGCTTCGGATCCGAGTCCTCCGGATGCGCGCGGTGCGCGGCATGGCTCTCCGCGACAAATCATTGTTCCGGTTGGTGCCCCGGTGTTTTCCCGGTCGCGGGGCCAATTTGCGCAAAAAGCGGCCCATGCCATCGCCAGGCCGCACCATCTTGCCGGCAACAGCGCGGCGCTCCTCCGAAGTGGCCCGGATTGAATCCGGCCATGGGCCGTTCAGATTTCGATCACCTGAAAGAAGGATATTGCGGCACCTACCGAAGACCGTCATACCCGCCGCTCGCTCGCCTCTTCCAGCGAAAGGCTGCATGCTGCGGGGTAATCTGCCAGGTCACATCGCCCCTTCCGCAAGGGCAATGAGCGCCTGGGACCAGTAGCGGGGATTGCAGAATCACCTCAATGCGTGACGCGGACTACTTCTTCTCGCCAAAGCGATAAATGACCCCAATCGAAGCGCGGTAGCCCGTTTTCGTCCCGTTTCCGAAGAACTTGGTCGGAGCATAATCAAGCTGCAGCAGGCGGATTTCCCAGCGCGTGCTGTGCACCCAATCGAACCCTCCGCCGGCTTCCCATGCAAATGCCCGATCCGTGCTCACCAGGTGAGGAAAACCGCCCACCGCCGGATAGTCGTTCCGGTAAAACGCTTCTCCGAACAAAACATGTGCAAACGGAGTCACCTTACGGCGATGTTTGAAAGGGAATATCTGCGGCCCCGCCAGGACGCTGTAGATGCTCAGGTCGCCATCGAGTCCCTGGTTCCTGAAGCCTCCGGAAACCTCCGCGGCCGCCCCCAAACGGCTCAGGATGTTGTACTCAAGCGATCCGTACCCTCCGTTCAAGCCTATGCGGACCGTGTTGGACTCGGCGTAGGAACGAAGACTGTAGCCCCCGGAGACCTCATACAGCGCGACATATGGCGGTGGTGGTGGCGGCGCTGGAGGGGCCTCCGCAGGCGGCGCCTGCGCCGGAGGCGCCTGTGCTGTCTGCCCGGACGCTGAGAGCACGAACAGCAAGACGAAACCGCAAACAGCGCATAGGTGCTTCATCTACAGCATCCTCCACAGGGAGATTTCTTGCTTCTTAGAAGCATCGCCGCACTCGTGACTGCCCCCCCCCATCAAGCATTGCATTCTCGCACGAGTGGTTCGAACTTGGCCACCATGCTGGGACGTCTCGGGCAAGAAAGAAGCCCGCACGCCCGAGCAAGCATGCGGCCTCTGTTTTTTCCAAGCGGTGCTGTCGAGCGTCAGGACACGGATTCCGTCGTGCCGCAACCGACAGAAAATTGAAGCGGGTCAATCAGCTGAGGGAAATGCTGCTGCTTTCCTCTAAACGCTACGCCCGTCGTCGTCCCACGGAGTTGAGCTTATATTCCCCGATCTTGCGGCTGAGTGTATTGCGATGAATCCCCAGTACCTTGGCGGCGCGGCACTGATTCCCGCTGGAGCGTTCCAGCACACGCTTAATGAACTTCTTCTCGAACTCCGTGACCGCTTCTTCAAGCAAAATGCCGCGGTCGACCATCAATCCAACGACCTGTTCCAATTGCTCTTTCACGTTAGCACGCTCCGCAGGAGAGACTGTCTACAGCCGGACGTAGAGCGGCGCTGCCCCGAGCGCGCGAGAAAACAATCAGCAGGCCGAGCGTCGCGCCGCCAAACGAACAAGGCACTCGCGCGACATCAACTCAGTGCGTGGCCAGTGATCCGTTGGTATGCTTCTCTGTACTTGTTCTTTGTGCCTGCTACTACGTCCGAAGGAAGCTCTGGTCCTGGAGGTTGCTTGTTCCACCCGATCCGCTCCAGGTAATCCCGAACGAACTGCTTATCGAACGACGGTTGAGTCCTCCCCGGGGCATATTCGTCCGAGGGCCAGAATCTCGAGGAATCAGGCGTAAGCGCTTCGTCGATCCAGATCAGTTCCTGCCCCCGCAGCCCGAATTCGAATTTCGTGTCTGCCATTATAATGCCGCGGTCGGCCGCGTGTTCCGCCGCGCGCCGGTAGAGAGTAAGACTGGTATCGCGAAGCCTTTCGGCCAGCGGTCGACCGATCCGCGACACGGTTTCTTCAAACGAAATATTTTCGTCGTGGCCGGTCGTGGCTTTTGTCGAAGGCGTAAAAATCGCTTCTGGCAGCCGGTCCGATTCGCGCAGCCCCGCCGGAAGCGGTATGCCGCAGATGCTGCCTGTCTTCTGATAATCCTTCCAACCGGAGCCGGAGATATACCCGCGGACCACGCATTCGATGGGCACCGGTTCGGTCCGCCGCACCAGCATGGAGCGCCCTTTGAGCAAATCCGCATAGGGCGCAAGCTCGCCGCTAAAACTGTCTGCCGAAATCACGTGGTGCGGCACCACATCAGCGAGTTTCTCGAACCAAAAAAGCGAGAGTTGCGTGAGCACCCGCCCCTTATCCGGAATCGGTGTGGGCAGCACCACGTCAAAAGCCGAAAGCCGGTCGGTCGCGACGATCAACAGCCGGTCGCCCAGCTCATAAATGTCTCGGACCTTCCCGCGCCCTCGAAGCTTCAGGCCCGGGAAATTCGTTTGCGAAACAGCAGTATTCACTTGTGGAGAAGACACGCGATTGTATCCTCGATGCTGGGAGGGCGATATTCTAGCGCACGGAAAAAACTTGTCAACGGCTAACAAGAGACCCACAAAGAGACCCACAGCAGTTTCGCAAACCCGGCCACTGGGAAAAGATAATCGGTTGATTCAGCATGTGTTGCCTTGCTTGGCGTAAAAATTGGTTCCTTGTTCGACGGCCGTTTCCTTCTGTGCTTGTTTCCGCCCGGCATCATCTCGGCAAATCCGGATTCAATGCTTTCGCTGCGTGCGCACCGTTTTGACCACAGCGACGCTGCGGTCTGCGATGGTCCAATAGACTTCTGGGGCGTGCCAAATTTGCAATTCTTGCTGGTGCTAGGACAGTTGCTCCGGTGCGCGGGCCCAGCGGAGAGACGTTGGGCTTCGGCCAGCAATTCGGGCTGATTCGAGATAAGTCTCGAACTGGTGCCGGCGCAAGGTTTAACTCAGGTTTAACTCTTCCTTTCTTTCTCCCCCTTACGCTGGAGAAAACGGCGCAGATTTGGAAATCTCGAATACGATGTGCAACCGTTTGCCATTGGCACAGTGACCAGTCGGCTTTCCGCATTTGCGCCGGCGCTCGACGAAGGAGCCGGGCAGCATCTCGCGTAAAGCACCCAAAGTTCGGATCAGCCTGCCCCGTAAATTGAGGTCCTGGTCTTCCGACTGTCAAGGGGTTTTACGAGATTTGCAGAAATGAGAAGCCCACCCAGCAGACCAAAAAGAACCCTGTTTCCAATTACCTATACGCCAGCTTCGAGACGCTTTGCGAAATCGATGAGAGACACCACAGACGCGGCTAACAGTTCTGGTCGGCGCAGGTCGCGCGCCGGTGATTGCTCGCGATTGCATCCGTCCCTGTTAGGGAGATCGTCGGCGGCTAGGCGGCGTTACTCGCGGCGTTGGCAATGCGCGGCGCAGAAGCTTCCGATTCCTCCCACTTCACCGACACCAGCTTCGACACGCCCGGCTCCTGCATGGTAACACCGTAGAGCACCGAGCCCATTTCCATCGTCTTCCGGTTGTGCGTCACCACAATGAACTGCGTCTGCCCGCACATCTCGGAAAGCATTTTGTTGAAGCGGCCCACGTTCGCTTCATCAAGCGGAGCATCCACCTCGTCGAGGATGCAGAAAGGGCTCGGCCGGAACCGGAACACCGCGATCAGCAGAGCCAGCGCCGTAAGAGCCTTTTCCCCACCCGAAAGCAGGAGAATATTTTGCAGACGCTTCCCGGGCGGCTGCGCGGCGACATCGATGCCTGCCTCTCCAGAGCTATCCGGCTCTCCCAAGCGCATTTCCCCGGTTCCGCCTCCGAACAGCGATTGGAAAGCAATCGCAAAGTGCGCGTTGATGAAATTGAACGCTTCCTCAAACTTCTGCCGCGACACCTGGTCGAGTTCGTGGATGGCGAGCTGCGTGTTCTCGATGGACTGGATCAGATCGTCCCGCTCACGTCGCAGAAATTCCTCTCGCTGTTCGCATTCGCGGTATTCATCGAGTGCCATCATGTTCACAGGGCCCATCGCTTCGGCCCGCGCCTTCATCTCGTTGTAACTCGCTTCGGCCGCGATAAGATTTTCCCCAACCAAGAGCTCCGATCCCTGCGCGATCAGTTCCTCGGGCTGCGCGCCCAGCTCCGCCACACAGGTCTGCCGCAGATAATCGCGGTCGGCATCGTTGCGCGCCCGTTCGATCTGCCGCTGGCTGCGTTCGGCGCGTAGCTCGTCGAGCGACTGCCGCTTGCCCCGCAGCTCCTCGTCGATCCTGCCGGTGCGCGACCGAGCGTCTTCCCACTCCTGCTCAAGCCCCGCCTTTTGCGCCTGCAAACGCTCTTTCTCTTGGCGCAGAACCTCCACCTGATTCGCCAGCTGTTCGCAGGCAACCTCCAGCTCGGTTTTCTCCTGCAATAAGCCGCCATGCTGCTGGCGCAACGACGCGGCCCGCTGCCCGGCCTGTGCGAGCTCATCCGATAGCCGCCGCTCGATGGCTGCCGCGCTCGCGAGCCGCTCGGACATGGTCGCCAGCTCTTCGCGCCGCGCCACCACGCGCTCCTGGAACACCTGAAAATCGTGCCGCAGCTTGGCGAGCTTCTCGGTGGCTTCGGCGGCCTCCGCTTCTGCTCCCTCGCGGGATCGCTGCGCCTCCGCATATTCGCGATGCGCCCGCTCGGCTCGCGCTCGGGCGGTTTCAGCCTCCGCGTGCAACCGCGCGGTTTCCCGGCGTTCGGCTCCCAGTTGCTCCTCGATTCGCCGGAATTCACCGCGCACCTGCTCGCGCTGGTGCGTCGCAGCTACCAGAGATTTCTCGGCCTCGACGTGCTGCGCCCTTGCCAGAACAAGCTGCCGATCCGCCGAAGCAACCGCCTCTTCCAGGCGGGATAGTTCGGTTTGCTGCTCCTGGGCGGTCAGTTCGAGCCGCGTGGCCTCGGTTTCATGCTGGCGCAGCTCGCGTTTGAGGCCGAGAGGTCCCGCCTCTCCCTTGCGCCCGCCCGCTACCATGCGTCCGTGATAGTAGGTTCCATCCGGAGTCAGGAAATAGCTCTGGGGATTCTCGCGCGCCATGCGCTCGGCGACATCGGCAGCCTCCACGATATAAGCCGCGCGCAGCTTCGAAACAAATCGCTTCGCCGCGGGACCGAGGGGCTCGCGGAATTCCACCAGTTGATCGAGCCGTGCGAGCACACCTTCGGGCTGCGGCGCGTCTATCTCCACATCCGCCGGGACGATATTCAATTTCTGCAGAGAATCGACGAAGAATGTGGCGCGCCCGCCCAGTTCCTCACGCAGCAGTGCCACGCCCGCCCGCGCATGTTCGAACGATTCCACCACCACGTACTCGAGTTCGTCGCGCAGAAACTGCTCGATGGCGACCTCGTACTTTTCCTGCACCTCCGCATAGTCTGCCAGTAATCCCACCGCCCGGAAGCCGCGCGCGGTTGCTGCGCCGTTGGCATTGAAAAGCTTCTGGACAGCATCGGCCGTATAGGCGCGCTCGCTCAGAATGTGATCGATGGATGCGCGTTTCGCCCGCGCACCGGAAAGCTCCTCGCGGGTCCCCTCCAGTCGCCGTCCCGTGTCGTGCTGTGAGCGGCGCAGCTCGACCAGGCTGGCTTGGGCGTCTTGCACCGCCGTGTCCAGTTCCCGGGCACGTTGTTCGGCTTGCTCGAAGCAAGTATCGGCTGCTTGCACGCGCTCCGATAAACCGGAGCATTCTGATTCCATCTCGCGAAGCGCCGCGGCGCGCTGCTCTTGGGCGGCCCTATACCGCTCCGTCGCTTCTTCGGCCTGCAGTGATTCGGCCTGTTGCCGCGCGGATTCTTCCACCAGCCGGCTGGCCAGCTGCCGCAATTCTTCCATCCGCCATTCAAGCTGCTGCTGTTCGGCTGCACTCACCGACGCGTTCTCGGCGGTTTCGCGCAGCCCTGCTTCGAGCGTCACGGTTTGCTTGTGCAGTGCGGCAACCGCCCCTTGCTGCTGCGAAAGTCGTGCCTTCAGCTCAGACGTCGCCCGTTCCGACTGCTCCATCTCCGCTCGCAGTTGCCCGGCGCGCGATTCAAGCTGCGCCGCCTGCTCGCGATGGAAGGTGATGCGGTTCTCGGAACGATCCAGATCAAGCGCGGTCTGTCCCAGCAGGTTCTGTGTCTGGCGCAGTTCCGCGTCGAGTTCATAGGCCCGGGAATTCAGCCGCTCCTGCTCGGCTTCGAGGCTATGAAGTGTTTCCGACTCTCGTCGTTCTGCCGCATCCATATCCCGAAGAAGCGTTTGCAGCCGCGCCGCCTCGATGTCCAGATGCTCCGCCTTGCTTGCCAGCATCACGCGCAAAAGGCCGCGCATCTGCTCCCGCAGTTCCGCGTACCGCCGCGCCTTCGACGCCTGCCTCTTGAGCGAGGCCAGCTGTTTCTCCACTTCCACGAAAATGTCGTTTACGCGCGCAAGATTGAGCTTCGAGGCGTCCAGCTTCGCTTCCGAAAGTCGGCGCTTCGTCTTATACATCGTGATGCCCGCCGCTTCCTCGATGATCGCGCGGCGGTCCATCGGCTTCGAGTTCAGGATCTGTCCGATGCGGCCCTGCTCGATGATGGCATAGCTGTCCGGGCCCAGCCCGACGCCCATAAAAATTTCCTGAATGTCGCGGAGCCGCGCCACGCGCCCGTTGATCAGGTATTCGCTCTGGCCGGAACGGTATAAACGCCGCGCAACCACGATTTCACCCGGCCTCAGCGTGATCGATGCCTTGTGTCCGCGCTTCTTCGAACCTTTGTGGTGATCGTTCTCGCTGCCTTCGGTAGGCGCACTCTGGAAATCGGCGGGTGAATCGGAAACCACCTGCAGGCCTCCGCTCTCCAGGGCCGCCTCCGTATCGGGCCCTGCCGCCTGGCCTGGTTGTTCGTCGATCACCTTGGCGACCGCTTCCGACAGTTCAGGATCTACCAGGGTCAGCGTTACTTCCGCCATTCCCAGAGGGGGGCGCTTCGCGGTACCGTTGAAGATGCAGTCCGCCATGCGCTCGGCGCGAAGCATCTTGTGGCTCTGCTCGCCAAGCACCCAGGAAATAGCATCCACCACGTTGGACTTGCCGCACCCGTTCGGCCCCACGATGCACGTGATGCCGCTGCCGCTAAAGGTGATCGGCGTCCTATCAAAAAACGACTTGAATCCCAACAACTCGACTTTACGGAGTTTTAACACCCGTCCCTCGCAAGAAATCGCTTCCTCCGCTTACGGCAGAAGAAGTCAAATCGCTCCCTCTGCCTCACCGCAGCAAGGAGCCAAGCTGCTTGCCCCCTGCTTCATCGGCAGAAGAAACTTCTGTTCAGTTTTATGTAAACGGTCCTTCGAGACACAAACGTTGGAGGGTCGATTTTCGATGGCCCTGCCGCCTGGCGCTACGATGGCGGTTACGGGAATACAAGCTAACATGCCTTGCGGGAGGTGTAAAGCGCGGTTTCGCATTTTGTGCCTATAAAGCGATTCGTCGCACTAGAATCCACCTGCAACTGATTCTAGTCCATTGGGTCTATTTGACTTGCGCGGTTGTGCGGCCTAGCATGGGCGCCACGGAGGGGTCAGTGGCGGCAGGCGGCGAACCGGGCATTCAGCGTATTATGCTGAGCGTGGTGATCTTAGCCACGATCTTTCTGCTTTCCCTGCAAGGGCTGCGGCCGCCATCGCCCAAACCCCTCAACGCGCCACCCGACCAATTCTCCGCCGGTCGGGCACTCGAAGTCCTCACCCGATTGATGGGCGATGAGACCCCGCATCCGACCGGCAGCGACGCAAATAACGCCGTCCGGGACCGGATTGTGCGTGAATTTGGACAAATTGGCTACCATTCGGACCTACAAACCGGATTCCATTGCACCGCATATGGCACTTGTGCGACGGTCAGTAATATCGTCGCGCGGTTTGAAGGCTTGGATCAAAGCGCGGTTCTGCTCGCGGCCCATTACGATTCTGTTCCCGCCGGCCCCGGCGTCTCGGACGACGGCGTCGGTGTAGCCGCGGCGCTCGAGATCGCGCGTGCCCTTAAGTCCCGTCCCATCCCCCGCCATTCGGTCATCTTTCTGATCGACGATGGCGAAGAAGGCGGATTGCTCGGGGCGCGAGCCTTCGTAGACTCCCATCCCTGGGCTAAGGATGTGCGAGCCGTCGTGAACCTTGACGCGCGCGGCACTTCGGGGCCGAGCCTGATGTTTGAGACGGGCAAGGCGAACGCCTGGGCCGCGTGGCTCTACGCAGCAAGCGTTGGGCATCCGATAACCAGTTCTATCTTCTATACCGTATACAAACGGCTTCCCAACGATACCGATTTCACAGTGTTCAAGGCAGCCGGCTATGAGGGTCTGAATTTCGCTTTCATCGACAACGTAGTCCGATACCACACTCCTTTTGATAACATCGCCAACGTAAATGCCGCCAGCGTGCAACATCAGGGCGATAACGCCTTGCCATCCCTCCTCGCTCTCGCCAACGCCGATTTTTCGGCTATGCCGCGAGGCGACGCAGTGTACTTCGACCTGTTCGGTCGCCGCATCGTCCGTTTGCCCTTTCCATGGATCCCACCCCTCGGAATCATCACCGCTTTGCTGATTGCCGCCGAAATCGGACTTCTGTTTCGCAGTGGACGCCTTGCCCTGCGGCAATTCCTTCGGGGCCTCTGCGCCTGGCTCGCCATCATCGCCGCAAGCGGTCTTCTGGGGTTTCTCCTGCAGCGCTTTATGAAACTTGGTGGCGCCCTGCCGGTAAACTGGATCGCGCATCCGGTCGCTGTGGAACTCGCCTTCTGGTTCTTGGCCATCAGTGTCGTGATCACACTAGCCGTACTTTTCGCGCGCGGTTGCGGTTTCTGGGGACTTTGGGCGGGTGTGTGGACCTGGTGGGCGCTGTTCTGTCTGGCAGCGGTTTGGGTGACCAGAGGCCTGAGCTATGCTCTGCTCATTCCGGCAGCGGCGGCAGCCATTGCAGCATTGCCCTGCAGTCTTCGCCGGAGCAAACCTCTGGATGGATTTTTCGAAAAGTGGGCCGTAGTCCTGCCCCTGGCTGCGGCAGCAATCCTAGGGTTTCCCGTCGCCCTATTACTCTACGACGGCTTCGGCAACCGGGCTTCGCCGGCAATCACTGCGTTGGTCGCGCTGCTGTTTACACCGATTCTTCCGCTCTGTGTTGATTTTCTGAAAATCAAGAGCCTGCGCGGCGTCGCGTTCTTCTGGGTTCCGGTCGTGGTGACATGTGCCGCGACGTTTGCCGCCATCGTTACCCCGTCCTACTCCGCGCAAGAGCCGGAACACGTAAATATCGAATATTGGCGAGACGCCGATACCGGCAGGTCGCAGTGGATCGTGCAGCCGACCTCCGGGCGATTGCCCGAAGCGATTCGAGTTGCAGCCTCTTTTCAACGCACCAACAAAGGACCTTTCCCCTGGGACGTCAATCCGGCATTTCTGGCCCCGGCGCCCGGTGTGGAAGGCGCAGCCCCCACCCTAACGATTCTAGAATCCACTCCATTTGCCGGTCTTAGAAGCTATCGCGCCCTTTTGCGGTCCGAGCGCGGCGCTCCTGACGTGATGGCCCTATTTCCGCCGGGCGCAAATGTCACTGCGGTTCGGATGAATGGCCGGCTCGCGGAAGCCGATACCGGAGGCCCCGGCCACCTCTTCGGAGGATGGAGAATTTATCGCTGTCTCACGACTCCAGCAGAAGGCGTGGAAATTGCGTTTACTCTTCCTCTGGATAAGCCGCTTGAGGTTTATGCGGTCGATGCCTCTTACGGTCTGCCGCCTGAAGGCAGATTCCTGCTCGACGCCCGGCCGCTCACCGCGGCGCCCTCCCAGGAGGGCGATGTGACCATCGTGAGTCGCCGCGTTCAACTGATTCCGTGACGAAATCGGCGCAACCCCAGTTAATTTTCTTTGGCGGGGCCCGGCCTTGCCACCCATGCCTGCCAATCCTTGATGTCGGCTTGAAAAATGGGTTGCGCCAACGAATTGGCAATCACCAGGAAAGTCTTCCCCTGCTCGAGGTAGGCCGTCTTCTGAAGGCTGCCGTCGGGCCCGAGCTGGAAAAAGTAGACTTCCGAATTGGGAATCTGGTGCTCAAGAATGATGGTGGGTTGCTTCTTGACCTCGGTAAGGAATAGCGCTCTGCCTACCTTCCGTCCGCGAATCGTGGCAGGGGGAAGCGCGGCAACCTTCGCGGCGGGACCGGTGCAAGCCGACAGCAGCGTGCAGACGTCATCTGGCAGGGTGGGTGTCTTATACGTAATCCACTGAATCTCACCCTTGTGGTCCAGGACATCTTTCACAAAGTTCCCGGACGGTTTTGACTGGCCGGCCACGCGTATGGAAGATGCCAAAACCAAGAAGCACGCCACCGAAAACATCATCCCTCGCACCGCTTCATTACGCATCGAGAAGTTCTCCTTTGTACCGCCGTATCCGGATCAACCCCGAAATCGAAGACGCGGCGAATCGCCACGGCGCGCGCCCCGCGCAATCCTTGAGCCCCAGTGGAAACATATAATATCCCTTTTGGGGTCTCATGCAACGTTCCTGAGAACCCGTTCTCGCTCCAAATAAAAAGCCGGCGGGAAGGGCGAGCCCGCCGGCGTATGCACAACCCAGGACACAAAGGCCTTTAGGAAGTTGGCGGTTGCGGATTCTCCATTTTCTTCTGCTTGATGGCTTTGACCTTGTCGACCAGATCGTCGGCATTCTTGAGGTCAGCCTCGCGGGCGTCGGCGCTGGTTTCGGTGTCCGCTTTCTGCCGATAGAGCAGGTTGAGATAAGCCATGGCATCGTCATAATCCGGCTTAAGCTGGATGGCCTTCTCAAGGTCGGTAACGCCCTCGTCGATCGTCTGGCCGTATTTGGAGCTGAATTGCGTGGACAGGGGTGCCGGCATCGGATCGCTGTCCTTGATTGTCTTCTTGGCGCTGCTGTTGTACTCCTCGCGCATCTCCTTGTTACCGTGATAGGAGAGCGACCAATCGATCACTCCCACCCAGTAGTACGGCTCAGGATCGTCGGCCTTTAGCGAGATGTGCTTTTCATGGTAGGTTTTTGATTCTCCCATCTTGCTCTCGTCAAAGGGCGTGCCGGCCATGTTGTACAGGATGGACCCGATCCCATCGAGCGCGGAGAGATTGTTGGGGTCGTTGGCCAGAATCTGTTTGAACTCCGCAATGGCCTGCTCACCGTTGCGAACATTCTCGACCGACGGCGCACCCGGCACATACTGAGTGGCGTAGGCCGTTGCGAGATAGAGTTGCGCGTTTGTGAGCGTCGGATCGAGATCTTTGGCTTGCTTGAAATCCTCGATGGCCACATCAAACTGAGCGGACTTGTAAGCATTCACGCCCTTATTCAAAAGATCGCGCGCCTTGAGCTTATCGCAGCCCGCCGCACCAAGCGACACAAAAACAACCGACAAAACCATGACAACAGAGAACTTGCGCTGCATCCTACGCTCCTTGATCCAGTCGCGGCTGTGCCGGAGGTTCGGCGAACATCGCCTAGACGGCGGGATTACGATACTCTCTCTCTTTCGAGATCCGACTACTGGCCAGCCTCAATCTTCGCCGTGATCAGCCCCACATGCTCGATTTCCGAGCCGCGCATGATGTCGATCGCCCGGGCGACTTCGCCAAACTCGACGTTGTCATCGCCCTTGACGAAAGCCACTTTGTCGGCGCGCTGCTTGAAAATATCGGTGAGCTTGGGACCGAGCTGCTCCCAGGTGGTATCGTCCTGGTTGATTTTCAATTTGCCGTTCGGGGCCACTTGAACGACGATCGTCTTGTTGTCATCCGGCTGTTGCTTTTGATTCGGCGGAGGAGGCTGCGGAACCAGAGCATCGAGCCCTGTCGGCGTCTTCGGCGTGATCACCATGAAAATGATGATCAGCACCAGCAGAACGTCGATCAGAGGAACGATATTTGGTTCCGATACGGGCCCTCCCTGACCACTCCCTACTGACATTCCCATCGAAGTGCTCCTTGATTACTGGCCTGTGCCGGAAGGCGGGGGCGGAGCCTTGCTCGCCTGAATCCTCTGCGTCAGAAGACCCAGGTTGTCAACGCCAGCGGAGCGAACCTCATCCACCGCCTTCACCACGTCGCCGTATTTCGCGCGAGAATCGGAACGAATGAAAACCGTCTTATCGAGCCGGTCGGAAATCAGGTCCTTCACGTCAGTGGTAATTTCGTCGAGCGCGACCTCCCGATTGCCGAGAAAGGTCTTGCCGTCCCTGGTGATCGCAATGATGACGGCGTCATCTTTGTCGGCGGCCTGCATGTCGTGGGCGTTCTGCGCTCTCGCCATGTCCACCGTGACGCCCTTCTGCAACATCGGCGTGATCACCATGAAGATAATCAGCAAGACCAGCATGATGTCCGCCATGGGAATCACGTTTGGCGAAGCCATCACCGGAGCTGCGTGAACTTTAAGTGCCATAGGTTACTTCTTTCCGCCCCGACGAGTGATGAAGTAGTTGATCAACTCCATCGAGGAGTTGTCCATCTCGACGTCAAAGGCTTCGACACGGTTCGTGAAATAGTTGAACGTCCACACGGCCGGCACGGCGACCAGAAGACCGAGAGCGGTCGTGACCAGAGCTTCCGAAATACCGCCCGCGACCGCCGACAAACCGGTGACCTTCTGCTGAGAGATACCTTTAAACGCGTTGATGATGCCCATGACGGTACCGAACAAGCCGACGAAGGGGGCCGTCGAACCGATGGTGGCGAGGCCCGAGAGTCCGCGCTTCATCTCGGCATGAACGATCGCGACCGAACGCTCCAAGCCGCGCTTGGCTGCTTCGATCACTTCCTCGTCGTTCACCTGAGAGGACGCCGCCTGAAATTCGGACAGACCCGTCGCTACAACCTTGGCGATGTGGCTCTTTTTGTTGCGTTCGGCGATCGAGATCGCTTCGTCAAGCTTGTTGTCCTTCAGGGCGCCGGCGACCTGCTGGACGAAGATGCGGGACTGCTTCCGCGCCGCGCTGTACATCAATGCACGGTCGATCATGATACCTACCGACCATGCCGACATCACGAAAAGAATGAAGACCACCGATTTGGCCGGGAAGCCCATGTTGTGCCACATGGTGACCAAATCCCAACCAACCTGCGGCCCGCCTTCCTGAAACATTACCAGTAGCGCTGCAAACATCTTCTCCTCCTCGGTTTCACCACACGATCACGGCATTTAGATTTTGCCGGTCGCCGTTACTACCCCACACGGATCGGACCCGCCAACAAGCCCGAGCCTCCTACGATTACCTGCTTATCCAAGAGTAAAGACCACATCAATCGTCGTATCCACTTCCACCGGTTCGCCATTGAGCGTGGTGGGCTTATAGCGCCACTCTTTGACCGCGTCCATGGCAGCCTTCATCAGCAGCGGAGGGCCGGATACATATTGAAGTTCCTGAATCGTGCCATCCTTGGCAATGACCGCGTGCAGCACGATCGTACCCGAGACGTGCGCCGTCTTGGCGATAGGCGGATATTGCGGCGTGACCTTATTGATGAGAGAAGCCGCTTCCACGCTGCCTCCGACGCGGATGCGCGACGGGGTAGCCTTGGGAGGAGGCGGCGCCGACGGGCCGCTGCCGATGAGTCCACCCAGAACCCCGCCCGTGCCGCCCGCAACGCCATCGCTGCTGTTGGTGTAGATCACCGGGGCCTCATCCTTCACGACGGCAATATTCTTGGGGATTACCGTAGGCGCCACCATCTTCTGGATGTTGATAATCTTGGGAGCCTTGATCACCTTGACCACCGGCTGGGGAGGAGGAGGAGGCGGCGGCGGCGCGGGAGCCACGAGAAACGTATTGAGCATGCCTTTGGGCAGCGCTTCGGTATAAATCAGCGGGATCAGGATCATCACGCCGAGAATTAGAAACTGCACCAGAGCAGAAAGCGTGACGGCCCAGGGCTTGTTGGTCTTCTGCATCTCCCCGGACACTACCAGCTGATCAAACATAGCTACCTCCTTGCGGCTGCCACCACGCGCTTGTCGGCTGCGGATCCTGCGCGAACGCCGCTGGTACTTGTTGGCTTACCAGCAGGGGCGATTCCCTGCCCCCAATGTCTGTTCCAAAAGACCACAATGGGCGCTGCAATGCCGAAACTGGAGTATGTTCCTACCACAACTCCCACCACCATGGCAAAGGAGAAAGCACGCAGAACCTCCCCTCCCATGATGTAGAGAACCAGAACCGTCAGGAACGTCAACCCGCTTGTGAGAATCGTGCGGGACAAGGTCTGGTTGATCGACTTGTTCACGATCTCGGTGAACGATTCCCGGCGCATCAGGCGAGAATTTTCCCGCACACGGTCGAAAATGACGATCGTGTCGTTCATCGAATATCCAACCAGCGTCAGCAATGCGGCGATGACGGTAAGTGAAATCTCGTAATGAAAAAGCGAGAAAAACCCGAGCGTGATCAGCACATCGTGAAAAACCGCAATCACCGCCGCCGCCCCATAAACCCATTCGAAGCGGAACGCAATATATACCAACATGCCTATCAGCGCATAGAGGGTAGCGAGAATGGCCTGACGCCGCAGTTGGGCTCCGACCTTGGGGCCGACGATGTCCACGTTGCGGATGGTGAAATCGCTCAGCGATAACCCGCTCTTCACGGACGCAATCACGGTCGCGTTTGCGCCCTCCACATTTCTCAACTCATCGAAATCGGTGACGATTCCGCCATGATCTTTGTCACGCGCGTCGACAAGCTTTTGCGCAAGTTGGCTGTAGCGTTCCCCGGCGCTGACGCCCAAAGCAAGGGGATCCTTCTGGGTGAGGTAGGCAGCAAGAGCGGCAGCCGAGGCGGAATTGAAGTCAGGCTGGCCGGCGGAGTCGGCGCCAAACGTTTTGTGCAGGACGTCGAGAATCGTCTGCTTGCCGGTGTCGAGGGCCTGATCGCCTTGGCCTTGTTGTTCGAGCCCGATCACCACGTCATTCCTGGAAGTCGCGTCGGATATATCACTGATTTGCTGGATGGAACTGTTCGGCAAGCCAGCGGCCGCGAGTCCTTTGCGGATTTTGTCGATCGGGGGCGGCCCGGCGAAGCGAACATACACGAGCGTTCCGCCCCGGAAGTCGATGCCATAGCGCAATCCCCCGCTTCGCCATACAGAGATCCAGCCGATCGCCAGAAGCGTCAGCGAGAGTCCGACAAAGTACTTCGCCCACTTCATCCAATCGATGTCGACGTTGCGAAAAAGCTCCATGCAGAAACCTACCTACCCGGTTTAGTTGGACACCGCATTGACTGATTTTGTGCCCGCAATCAAATCCTCAAACCCGAGCTTGTTTCCGAGCCACCGTCGTCCTGTTCCGGTACTGGGACACTAAATGCTCAAAGGCTCCTGCCGCTGCATGCGCGAAAGGTGCCAATCAAAGATTGCCCGCGATACGTAAATCGAAGTAAACACGTTTGCAATCAACCCGATCACCAATGTCACTGCGAATCCTCGCACCGGGCCGGTGCCGAACAAAAAAAGAAAGATCGCAGAAACCACGGTTGTAACGTGGGTGTCGATGATAGTCAAAAACGCGCGATCGAACCCGGTATCGACGGCCGCAGCGGGCGCTTTGCCGTTGCGCAATTCTTCTCGGATGCGCTCAAACACAAGAACGTTGGAATCCACACCCATGCCGATCGTGAGGATTACGCCCGCAATCCCCGGCAGGGTCAGCACGGCTCCGACATAAGCCATAAAAGCCACCAGGATAATCAAGTTGAGCGTCAGGGCCACAACGGCATTGACACCACTCTGGCGATAATAGATCAGCAGAAAAATCATCACAACGATGATGCTGCCGATCGAAGCGCGCACGCCTTCACGAATCGAGTCCGCCCCCAGCGATGGGCCGACCGTGCGCTCTTCCAGGTACTTGATCGAAGCCGGCAATGCACCCGCTTTGAGGACGAGCGCCAGATCCTGAGCCGACTCCTGGCTGAAATTTCCCGTAATTACGCCGCGATCCTCGATGCGGCCGTTGATCACCGGTGCGGTATAAACCTGATTGTCGAGCACGATGGCCATGCGCTTGCCGATGTTGGCCTCGGTGAATGGCCCAAAGCGCGCTGCCGCTGCGGTAGAAAGAGTGAATTCCACGTCGTATTGCCCAGGGTTGCTGGTGCTGGGCTGCGGAGTAGCGCCGCGCAGATCCTGACCGGTAACGATCGGCGCGCGGTTCAGAAGGTAATACACCTGCTGAGGCGCTTCTCCGGGTCCGTTATTTTCCGATTTTCCGACCACGAACTCGGTTCCGGCAGGGAGCACGCCGCCATGGGCGGCCAAGGCGGCCACTTGCGACGGATACGTTTGTTCGTCGGCTAAGAGCTTCAGTTGCAGTTGGCCCCCGGCCTGAATCACCGACTTCGCACGCGTCGGATCGCCCTCGCCGGGCAGCTGCACGAGGATTTCGTTGTCGGCGCGGCCTGTGAAGGCGATGGTCGGCTCGGTAAGTCCCAGCGCATTGATGCGGCGCGTGATGGTTTCTAGCGCCTGGTCCATCGTCTGGGTTCGCAGGTCCTTGATGACGGTGGGCTTTATCGCAAGCAGGTAGCCGTTGTGCTCGCCGGCGGCGGGTGAAAGGCCCCAGTCTGAGAATTGGTCGTTCACGAGATCGCGGAAGGTGCCTGCACCCGCTGGATCGATATCGCGGACCAGGATGTGGGTATCGTCCACGCGGCGGACCTCGCCAAAATTTACGCTCTTATCATGGAGCACTTTTTTGAGCTGATCGATTGTTTCATCGCAGCGCTGCCCGATGGCCTCATCGACCTGCACCTGCAGCACCAGGTTGCTGCCACCCTTGAGGTCAAGACCCAGTCGGATGCGGTCGGCAAGGTTTTGCTTCACTTGCCCCATGGAAGTAGGGATCCCGATCAACCCCAAAATGCACACGACTATAACGGCGGCGATAAAAGCAAATTTCCATGTAAGCTGCGACCCCATCGATTACTTAGCCTCTTTCTCTTCGGTCTGAAGCCCCGCGATGGCGCTGCGCGACACTTTGATCTTCACCTGCTCGGCAATCCGTAGCTGCACCGAATCGGATTCAAGGCCCGCGATGGTGCCATAAATCCCGCCATTTGTAATCACCTTGTCGCCCGTCTTCAGGTCCTTCAGCATCTCGGCGACTTTCTTCTGGCGGCGCTGCGCCGGCATGATCATCAGGAAGTAAAAAATGACCATGATCAGGATCAGCGGCAGAAACAGAGCAAAACCCCCGGGCTGCGAAGAAGCCTGCATCAGAAGGGCCAATTGGCTCGGAAGAATACTTGCAAACAACACGGTCATTTTCGCCTTTCCCGCCACGAGCGGGCGAACCATGCCAAGGGCAGCTGGTCCTAGAACTATCCTTCGAAGGTGCTGCCCAGCCTTTACCGCGCCTTACGGCCTTTTCTTTGCCTATGTGAGGCGTGCCTGAAGGTCGGAGCGGACTCTTTCGAGCTTTCCAAAACGGATAGCCTCGCGAATTTCGCGCATGATGTCAAGGTAAAAGTAGAGGTTGTGGTGGGTGTTCAGGATGGTCGCAAGGAACTCCCCAGTGGTATAAAGATGCCGCAAATAGGAACGCGAGTACCGGGCGCAAACGGAGCACTTACAATTTCCGTCAATCGGCCGGGAATCTCGCGCGTATTGGGCATTCCTGATCACCAGGCGCCCGTGGGACGTAAACAGATAGCCGTGGCGCGCGCTGCGCGTGGGAAGCACGCAATCCATCATGTCGACGCCCAGTGCCACGTAATCCAAAATCTGTTCCGGTTTGCCGACCCCCATTAGATAGCGCGGCTTTTCCGCGGGCAGCCGCGAAGTGACAACCTGGGTCATTTCGCAAGTAATCTCGTGCGACTCGCCTACCGCGAGGCCGCCGATTCCATAGCCCGGAAAATCCAGCTCCACGAGCGCCTCGGCATTCTCCCGGCGCAGCGCTGCGTGCGTTCCACCCTGCACGATGGCAAACAGGGCCTGCCGTGCGGCATCACCGTGGCTGGCAAAATATTCCCGCGAACGACGCGCCCAATCGAGGGTGCGAACCGCCGCGTTCCGCGTGCGCGATTCCTCCGCCGGCGCTTCGATGCACTCGTCGAGAACCATGATGATGTCGGCGCCCAGCGCGATTTCGATTTCGATAGCTTTCTCGGGCGAAAGGAAATGCGCGGAGCCATCCAGATGCGAGCGGAACCGGACGCCTTCATCGGTCACCTGGCGCAGCTGGCTCAGGCTGAAAACCTGGAATCCGCCCGAGTCGGTAAGAATAGGGTGAGGCCACGACATGAATCCGTGCAGCCCACCCATCGACCGTATCAGCTCGTGCCCCGGGCGCAAATAGAGGTGATAGGTGTTTCCCAGAAGAATCTGTACGCCGAGTTCTTCGAGATCCTGCTGCGTCTGCCCCTTCACCGTGGCCGCTGTGCCGACGGGCATAAATGCCGGCGTCTCGATCACTCCGTGCGGAGTCGTCAGGCGGCCCAGCCGCGCGCCGGTTGGGTCGGTCGCGAGAATTTCAAATTGGAATGGCATCCGAGCGAGTGTATCAGGGGACCTTGCTCAAGCCGGAATTTCAGGGACAGCGGCGAGCAGCGCTCGCGTATAGGAATGCTGGGGCGCGCGGAGAACCTTGTCAACCGAGCCGTATTCGACGAAGCGGCCCGCCTGCATGATGGCCACGCGAGTGGCCCGCTGCGCGATCACCGGCCAGCTGTGGGCAATAAGTATGAGCGCGAGAGAAAACTCGCGCGGAGGGCGCGCGATCAGCTCGAGAAACTGCGCCCCACCCAAACCTCCAGCGCGGAAACTGGCTCATACGCATGACGGGATTGAGCGCAGTCATCGGCTCCTGAAAGATCATGGCGATTTCCCGTCCGCGCAGGCCGCAGATTGCTTTCCACGATGCGGTTAATAGATTTTGCATCGGCACGGCGTCGCCGTTGCCGTTTGCGGAGTGGATCTCAAGCAAGGCCTCGCCTTTGCAGCGAGCGCGGAAAGACACTTCATTGACCGGGCGGACCCAACCCGCCTGCGACGGCAATTCCACGCTGAGTGCATCGACTCCCAGCCTTGACCCCAGGGGACCATCATAACGGGGCGCGTGACGCGCGGCTAAGGTTTGCGGTATAGATTGCCTATGCCCAAACCCGCATGCCCGTTTTGTCGTGCCCCCGCGATCAACGCCGGGCGAAGGATGCGCTATTGCGCGCAGTGCGGCTGGCAGAAGAAGCAGACCGAAGAGCAGTTGCGCATGAATCTTAAAGCGGCTCCTATTGTGGGTGTCGCGTTATTGTTGATCGTGGCGTTCTCCTTGTTCGAAGGCAGGGCCGGCGCGCGAAAGCCTTCCTGGACCGCGCTTGTTTTCATCTTTCCCGCGATTCCGCTGGCGGTAAGCTATGCGCTTGCAAGACGCAATCTGCGAATTCTGCTGGCGCAGCCTCCGCCGACGGCCTCGCAGGGCGCGGCGATAGCCGGTTCTGGCATGAGCGGGACCGCCGCGGCCCTGCGTCCCCGATATGAAGCGCTTCTCAAAACCTCGCCGCCTCGCAGGCTGCGATTGTCGCGGCGCGGAAAATTCAATGTGACCCTGGTGCTGATCGTTGTTGCCATTTTCGCCGGAGTCATCTTGGCCCAGCTCTATAGGGCCTGGGCCGGGGCTCATTCGTTCGCAGGGTTTCAAATGCGGGAGTGGGGACTGGCTGGATTCGCGGTGCTGCTGCTGCTGATCCTTGTCTCGCAGTGGCGCTACATGGATCGCGAGCGCGACCTTCTGACCAATGGAGAAGTGGTGGCGGCGAGGATCGTACAGAAGCTCGGCGCCCGAGCTGCTTCAGCGATTCGATACGAATATGAGGATTTCGCGGGGCAGACCCATTCAAACGCTGGAACCGATTACACGCAGAAACTTGGCGAGGGCATGTCGGTGCCGGTGTTCTACGACCGCGTCAATCCCCGCCGCCAAGTCCCCGCCTGCGGAACCTTTCACGAGGTCGTCCTGGAAGACGAACCTAAACCAGGATTGGGCCAATAAGCCGGTCAGTAGTCGTTGGCCGAGCCTTCGAGGAAGGCGCGCAGCTTGCGCGAGCGCGACGGGTGGCGCAGCTTGCGCAGGGCCTTGGCTTCGATCTGGCGGATGCGCTCGCGGGTGACCGCAAACGACTGCCCCACCTCTTCGAGGGTGTGCTCGCTGCCGTCGTCGAGGCCAAAGCGCATCTTGATGACTTTCTCCTCGCGCGGGGTGAGTGTCTTGAGAACAGAGGAAGTTTGCTCCTTCAAACTCAGGTTGATCACCGCGTCAGAGGGCGAGACAACCGCCTTGTCTTCGATGAAATCGCCCAAATGCGAGTCTTCTTCCTCGCCGATCGGGGTTTCCAGCGAGATGGGCTCCTGCGCGATTTTTAGAATCTTCCGCACTTTCGCGACTGGAATATCCATACGCTTGGCGATCTCTTCGGAGGTAGGCTCCCGGCCAAGTTCCTGAACGAGCTGGCGCTGCGTGCGGACCAGCTTGTTGATCGTTTCGATCATGTGCACGGGGATGCGGATTGTGCGGGCCTGATCGGCAATCGCGCGGGTGATAGCCTGGCGGATCCACCACGTGGCGTAGGTAGAGAACTTGTATCCGCGACGCCATTCAAACTTATCAACCGCTTTCATCAAGCCGATGTTGCCTTCCTGGATCAGATCGAGGAACTGCAAACCGCGGTTCGTATATTTTTTGGCGATGGAAACGACAAGCCGGAGGTTCGCTTCGATCAGCTCCTTTTTCGCCTGTTCCGCTTCGGCTTCACCCCGAAGAATCACCTGAATGGCGCGCTTGAGTTCGGTGGGGCTGACTTCTGTGGCGACTTCGATCTCGTCGAGTTCCTGCTTGCGGGCTCGCAGGTCCTTGCGGGCCTCCGCCTGAACGTCGGCCTTCGAGGCCTCCACGCGGCGCTCGAGCTTTCCAATTTCGCGTTCGAGGAAGTAAACGCGCTCGACGGTCTGGTGAATCTTGTCGATCAGGCGCTTCTTTTCGAGCAGGTTGAAATCGAGCTCACGAACCAGCTGCGACATTTCCACGCGCGTGCGAGACAGCTCGTAGCGTCCGTGGAGGTACGGCTTTTTCTTGGCGCGCGGGATTTTCTGCAGCTTGGCCGCCAGCTTCATCGCGAGCAGATAGAGCTTGGCGACCTTGTCGATCTGCTTGAGGGTATCCCGCGTCTTGGCTTCGACTTTTTCTTCCGTCAGCTCTTCGTCGTCGAACTGGACGATTTCCTTGATCGATCGCGAGCCATTCCGCAAGTCTTCGCCGACCTGCAGAAGCTCCTTCAAGATCAGAGGAGCGCGCGTAATTGTTTTGAGAACGAGCAGTTGCCCGCGCTCGATGCGCTTCGCGATGGCTACTTCACCCTCGCGGGTGAGAAGAGGTACGGTGCCCATTTCTCGCAGGTACATGCGAACGGGATCGTTGGTCTTCTCCAGGGTGCCCGGGGTCAGGTCCAGCTCGCCATCCTCGGAGCTGACCTCTTCCTTTACTTCAATCACCTCGGTGGAATCTGAGGCGGCCAGCGCAGCCTTGGCGCTGGACAAGTCCTCGTAAACGTCAATTCCATACCGTTCGAAGGTTGAAAGCAGATCGTCGATTTCCTCCGAGGAATGGACCTCGGGCGGCAGAATGTCATTGACCTCATCGTAGAGCAGGTAGCCGCGCTCCTTGCCCATCGCGATGAGCTGCCTTACCTGGTCGTATTTTTCCTCGAGAGCAACCGTCACGCTAATTTCCCCCTGATGAGGTGCCGCAAATTAAGTAATGAATCCCTAAAATAGAAATCCAGCCGAGGTGATACACCCCGACCCTTGATCGAAACGACGTCTTTAAACAGGTGAATAAGACGATCTTGGAACCCTTCGCCAGGTTCTGGCCGCCCGTGCACGACCCGCCCCGTGTCTGCTGACACAACCATGAGATGCAGCAGACAGGCGGCTCGTTTCATACAAAACCCATCAAGGATACATGATCGCACAATTAAGCGCAATGATAGCTGCTGCGTGAGTTGCTGCGAACGCACGACTTAGTCGCTCCCCCGCTTGCGGCGTCTCCCCCCTGGCGTCGACGACTGCCAGAAGGCGCACGCGGGCACTCGTCGAGCGCGCCAAGATCAACCGGAAGCGCTAACTCGCCGCTTCGAGCAGCCACACGTCGCGCTCGATCCTGGCGAGCCCTTCATCCTCGGCCACGGCGAGGTCGTAGCGCGTCTGCCCCCGAAGCTGACCGCGCAGCACAAGCGAACGTGGAGATGGTGGAGATGACCGACCGCTACAACCAGCCTACCGCGGATGATATGCTGAAGCGGCGGGAGCTCGCCGCCGGCAACTGTCGGTTGCTCGGGGACGGGGATAGAACAGGGTTAACCGCCCAATCGGCCAAAGCGGAGAATCGCTTAGCCATCAATGCCGCCGACGCGGCGGAGGCGGCAAACGCGATCGCTTAGACTTATTCTGTGCCTTGGTATGCCAGCCAGCCATCACTCATTCCCGCGCGTCCGATGCCTCATCTTTGATCTGGACGGCACTCTGATTGACTCCAAGCTCGATCTGGCCCTTTCGGTCAATGCAATGCTCCAGCATATGGGCCACTCGCTGCTCCCGCATGAAACCATCTACCGGTACGTGGGAAACGGGGCGCAGACGTTGGTTCAACGGGCCTTGGGTGAGGGAACCACGGAGGTGGAAGCAGACACGGGCCTGGCGTACTTTCTGTCCTATTACCGCGAGCATATGCTCGACAATACAGTCGCTTACCCTGGCGTACGCGAGGGCCTGGAACTTCTCGACAATCGCCCAATGGCCGTACTGACCAACAAACCGGTTCGATTCAGCAACTGGATTCTGGAAGGACTGGGGCTGTCGCGCTATTTTCTGTACGTGTATGGCGGCAACAGCTTCGAGAAGAAAAAGCCGGACCCCATCGGAGTCGAGGTCCTGCTGCGCGACTTGCAGGTGGCCCCCGCCGAGGCAATGATGGTGGGGGACTCAGAGGTCGACGTCCGAACCGCGCGAAATTCAGGCATCTGGGCGTGCGGCGTGAGCTACGGACTAGGCATGGAAGGGATGCGTACCGTCCCGCCCGACTTGATGGTTGATTCCCTGGTCGAACTCCACAAACGACTCGATCAGAACACGCTGTGAAAAAGCGCCCTCAGCCACCGGTCTCAGCCGGCGGCGTAGTTGGATTTGTACCAATCCCAGGTGCGCCGGAGCCCCTCCTCGAAATAGACCACCGGTTGGTATCCAAGCCCCTTGCGCGCGAGGGAAATATCGGCTTGCGAGTCGCGAATATCGCCCTTCCGCAGGGGCTCGTATTTCGACTCGATCTTCTTTCCGGTGATCCTCCCGAGCAGTTCCACCACTTCATTGAGACTGATCCTTGCGCCCGTGCCCCCATTGAACACCTTGCCCGACACGTCCTTCGCGTCACAGGCGCGCAGCGTCACATCGACGACATTATCGATATAGGTGAAATCACGAGTCTGTTCTCCGTCGCCATAGATGGTCGGCGGCTCACCCTTCAGGACGGCCAGCATGAACCGTGAAAGCACCCCCGAATATTGCGAGGTGGGATCCTGGCGTGGGCCAAAAACATTGAAGTAACGCACGCACGCATTCTCCAGTCCGTAAACGCGTCCGAAAACTTGGGCGTAAAGCTCCCCTACGAATTTCGTCACGCCATAAGGTGAAATCGGATCGGGCCGCATGGTTTCAACCTTTGGCAGCGTGGGCGTTTCTCCGTAGGCGGAGGAGGATGCGGCAAAAACGAACCGGCGCACCTTGGCGTCCCGCGCCGCGACGAGGACGTTCAAGGTGCCGTCGATATTGACGAAATTGGACTCAATCGGATTCTGAACCGACTTCGGCACCGAAGTGCGGGCCGCCAGATGGATGACATAATCCACCCCCCGGCAGACGGACTGAACCGTAGCCAGATCGGTGATGCTGCCGGCACGGAAATCAATCTTGGGCCGGACACCCGCCAGGTTCTCCTCTTTGCCACTGGAAAGATCGTCGAGAACGGCCACCTGATGGCCACGGCGAACAAGTTCGTCCACGATATTTGAGCCGATAAATCCCGCACCGCCGGTAACCAGGTAGCGCATTCGTTAGTCCTTATTCTCGGGAGAGCGAGTGAACCGGCCACGGCGAGATGCCGTTTTGAGACGCCGGGATGGGGATGGTGTGCGCTCCGCCTCTCGGGTAGGCTTGAATATAGCTTGGCTGGCGGTGGCCATCAAGAATCATGGAATGCGAGTGTCTTCTCCTGCGCAATGCACTGCAAGCCTCGGATCGTCCCGTGGAATCGATGAACAGGCGCCCCCTGGCGTTGAAAGTGGGCTTGCTATTGGGACTGCTCACGGCACCGTTTCCACTGGGAATGCCCATGGGCAACCGATCGCTGTTTGCCGCTGCGGGAATTGGAGATCAACTGACCGACGCAAAGCAAGCCCCTCCCAAGAATGCACCATCTACTGCGAACGATCTTGCGCTGCCCTTCCGTGTAGGCGAGATGTTGAATTACCGCGTCACGTGGGCTGCCTTTGCGATAGCGGCTTCCCTGCAGGTAAGTGTCCTCGAGCGGCGGAATCTGTTTGGCTGGGCGACTTGGCACTTTCGCGCGGCTTTGCACACGCAAAGCCCGCTGCGGATATTCTTCCCCATCGATGATGAATTCGATTCCTATGCGGATGCCGCGACTCTGGAAACTCGCCAATATGAGACCTATCTAGACGAGTGGGGGCGAAAAGACAGCCAACTGTTGCATTTTGTGGCGGTGGGGCAACGGTCTCGCGCTCCGGCCCCGGACCTGAGGGTTCTGGCAGGCACTCGCGATCCCCTGGGAGCGCTCTACGCTCTGCGCGGCGTGGACTGGCAGCGAACGCCTGAATTTCAGGCGCCCCTGTACGACGGTCGCAACATTTACCAGATACGTGCCAGGCTGGAAGCACCAAACGAATCGGTGACTGTTGCCGCCGGGAATTTCTCTGCTTCCAGGATTGCGGTAGGATTGTGTCAGAACGATCGGCGAGACCCTGACATCCATTTCGATCTCTGGCTGGCGAATAATCCGGCACGCACTCCCGTTCAATTCCAAGCCGTGCTTCCTTTCGGGAACCTACGCGCGGAGCTCGCGTCCTCCGCGAAGTAATCTTCCCGTCTTATTTCGGGTTCTCCGGCGGCAATTAATCTTCAGGAACGACCCAGTCATCCGGCGGGAAATCGATCTGCCAAAACGACGCCGAAGGCTTTACGAATTCGATGCCCATTTGCATCTTTCCGGCCTGTCCATTGCCAAGATAAACGACGCGACATTCCATCACCTTTTTCGTCGCTTTGTTTGCAACCGTGACCTGCTGGCCAGCCACAACCTGTGTGGCGAGGGAAATGAGGGCTCCATGCGCGTTGACCACCAGCGTCCGCGTGTCCTCTGCGAAATCTTCTCCGCCGGCGGTCTTTCCGCTAACCAGAATGGGCACGCTCAGCAGAACGCGCATGCTCCGGCGTCCAGCCGGTTCAGCCGACCAGTTTTGCTTATCGGTTTGTGAAGATACGCGTGGGGGCATCACCCGTCAAAATAGCCTTCCACCACGGCGAACGCAATGGACCCGCCGGACTAGCGCTGTTTGTCAGTAAACAGTGGTACCCGGGGCAGGTCCGCGCCCGGATGACGCGTGAAATCCGGCGATCACTTTTCCTATGACTCTCTGCAGGGAGCACATTGATATCGACGACCGGGCTGCGTTATTCTCACTTCTCGTGATCGATATTCATTGCCATATTCTTCCGGGCATGGACGATGGCCCGGAATCCTTTGAAATCGCGTTTGAGATGGCGGAGATGGCGATTGCAGAAGGAATTACACACGTCATCGCGACCCCGCACGCCACTCAAGATTATCCGTTCGTCCCCGATCTGATAAAGCGCCGCCGCGAT
Organism: Candidatus Acidiferrales bacterium; assembly: GCA_050015335.1. Classification (GTDB taxonomy): domain Bacteria; phylum Acidobacteriota; class Terriglobia; order Acidiferrales; family UBA7541; genus Palsa-295. Next base: position 89,844 of record JBEKBP010000016.1, read on the forward strand.
GAGATCCAGGCGAAATTTGAAGGCCGCCTAATCCTGGCGACGGGCTGCGACTTCCACTTAAGCTTTGAGAACCTGCAGGAAATCCGCCACCACCCGGAACGCTTCACACTCAACCAAAAAAGCTACCTCCTAGTCGAATTTGCGGATTTTTCGATTCCCGCCGCCCTAGATCAGTCTCTGCATGATCTTCAGTTGGCGGGCCTTCATCCCATCATCACTCATCCGGAGCGCAACCCCTTGATCCGCGCCCAACCCGAGCGGCTTTTCAAGTGGCTGCGAGAGGGATGTTACGTTCAGGTGACGGCGCAGTCGCTATTGGGAAGATTCGGGAAGGCCGCCCAGGAAATGGCAAAGACGTGTCTGGAGTCGGGAGCCGTTCATTTTCTCGCTAGCGATGCTCATAATGTTACCTCGCGGCCGTTGCGCCTCAAGGAAGCCTTTGACCAAGTCGCTAAGACACAGGGCGAAAAAGTCGCTCAGGCTTTATTGGTGGACAACCCGCTGGCTGCTTTCGAGGGAAACCCGCTGCCCTATGTTCCTGAGGTTTCCCACCAGGCCGATGGCGCAAACACGGCCTCCTGGACCAAGCGCAAGAAGCGGTTCTGGTTTTTCTGAACGTGCCGCGCGAAGCGCTGTATCAGTGGAAGATTTCCAGAATTTCTTCGTATCTCTTGAAGGGCGGAATCAGATATCCTCCGGCAATCCCGTAGCCTCTCGCAGTGCGAGCCCAATCGAGCATTTTTCGAGCCAGTGCAAAGCCGCATTCGCGAGCTCGCTCACCGGCCCGTTCCATCTCAGTCAGCACCGGCTTGGGAATCACGATACCCGGCACCTCATTATTCAAGCGCAGCGCCTGTTTATAGCTGGTAAGCGGCCACAGGCCGACGATCACCGGGATGGGGCACTTCCCGCCCAGGCGCTGCAGGAACGCGTGCCAGTGCTCCGGATCGAATATGGGCTGCGTCATGGCAAAGTGGGCGCCCGCTGCGATTTTTGCCTCGAACCTCCGGAGTTCTTCGTCAAGATCCTCTGCGACAGGATTCACCGCGACGCCGATTGTAAAATTCGTTGCGCCGCCTAAATTCTTGCCGGCCCAGTCGGTGCCCTGGTTCAGCCGCGCGAGTACCTTCACCAACCCGATCGAGTCGAGTTCGTAAACACCGCTGGTCTCCGGGTAGTCGCCAATAGAAGGAGGATCGCCCGTGATGGCCAGCACGTTACGCACCCCACCCACGGCCCAGGCACCAAGGAGCATGGCCTGCAGGCCGATCAGATTCGCGTCGCGCGTGGTGAGATGGGGGATCGTCTCAAATCCGTGGGCCTCCAGGGCGCCTGCCAACACCAGCGCGTCCATGCCCACTCGCGCGAGGGTTCCGCTGTTGATATCGATGGAATCCACTTCGCCCGATGCCATCACCCGTCCTACCTGCTCGACGATGCGATTGATGGTCACGCCCTTGGGCGGATCGATCTCAACCGACACGACGAATTTCTCGGCCTGAATCTGTCCCCAGAGGCGGCTCTCAGGCTCACGCGCCGCCACACGGCGCACGCGTTCCTCTTTCTCGATCACCGTGACGGCGTTCCCGGCGTTTTTGGTCGCGCTCGATTTCCCCGGGTGCAGCTTCTTCACTGCCTCCGCCATAGCGTGAATGTGGTCGGGAGTGGTCCCGCAGCATCCGCCCAGGATGCGGGCCCCGAGTTCCGCGGCTTCACCGGCAAAAAGAGCAAAATATTCGGGCGAGGATTTCGGATAGACGGTACGGTCACCCATGCGCTGGGGAAAGCCGGCGTTAGGCATCGCGGAAAGTGGGAGCGACGAGCAGGCCGCCAACTCCCGCAGAATGGGCAACAGCAGCTGGGGGCCGACCGTGCAGTTGGTTCCTACTGCCTGAATGTTCTTTTCCTTCAACTTTTCCCACGCGTCCTGTGGGCGCTTGCCGGAGAAAGTCGTTCCCTCCTCGGAATAGGTAACCTGGGCGATCACAGGGAGCCGCGAGAACGAGCGAATTGCGTCAATGGCGATGACCAGCTCTTCGATGTCGCTGAAGGTTTCGAGGATGAACAGATCGACGCCGCGTTCCTCGAGCGCACCGGCCTGTTCCCGGAAGATATCTAAGACCTGGTCTTCGGGTAGGCCCTTCACGTGGCGCATCATGCCCACTGGGCCGATCGACCCCGCAATCAGAACTTCATGCTTGGCCGCTTCGCGCGCCTCGCGAGCTATCTTTACTCCCCGGTGATTTAGCTCCGCGACGCGCTCTCCCATGCCGAGGTTGGCGAGCTTATGGCGGTTCGCGCCAAAGGTATTGGTTTCAATCAGCTGGGCGCCCGCTTCTATATATGCCTGGTGGAAGCGAAAAACGGCTTCCGAGTGGGAGGAATTCAACTCATCGACGGAGCGCTGTTGTCCTACCGCGTCATACAGCAGCGACCCCATGGCGCCATCGCCAACCAGGATTCCCTGCTTCAGCCGCTCGTTGAAGTCTTCTATACGCATCGTGCGTTTGTGCCCCGGATCTGCAAATTCAGCGATCAGGTGGGGAGTCACACAACTATATCATTCCGTCAGACGTCGAAGGCGACTACCAATAATGGGCATGTTTCCAAGTTCCGCGACGCGACCCGGCCTGCGCACTTCCCCAGGGCAATGCAACTGGCTGGCAGCCCCCCCCTCTATGTTTGCAAGATAGGCACTAAATCCGTGTTTTTAGTAACTTAGAGGTGACGCAAATTGTTTTCCTATGTATGCAAAAGATTTCCACAGAGTGGCGAAAGGTTCTCATCGACTCCTCGGCCTATCCCTAGGCCACGCGGACCCTTCGCGCACTTGCAGGCGAACCTCTAGCGGCGGCGAACGCCCCGGCGTCAAGGCCGTTTGCGGAGAATAATTGAGGCTCTCGGATGGCTAGCCTAGATGGGGGATTCTAGTGCCTCTACAAGCATCAGAAAAAGAATAACTTAGTAGAAATACGCACTTTCCAACCCGTCCGGCGCCCCCCCAGTCGCCCCGCCATCTTGCACCGGGATTTCTGCTTGCAACCTCCCCAGCAGCCTATAGAAGGACGCAGGGACCACCGGCGCGAGGTTCGGCCAGTCAACCTGTGCAGGAGATCGACGTAGGGTGTTTTTGGTACAGTGCGTGCTCATAGCAGGGCAGAGGAACCAAGCACAATGATCGCACTCAATTCCAACCCTGGTTGCCTTGGCGGTTGCAAGGCGTTAGTTCCCCGCGAGCTTGAGACCGAGCGGATTTGCGTTCAGCACTTCATCCTGAGCATTGAGAGCGCCTGCACCGTAATGCGGCGCGAGGCTGCCATGGAGGGCGCCAACGCAGCTCGAAAGCGCGAAATTGAAAGCTACGTGAAGTCGACCGCTCTAAAGCTATCAGACGTCGCTACCGGCAGCGCCCGTCTGTCCGACGACTTGAAGAAACGAGTCCTCACCACCATGCTGACTCTCATGAACCTGCAGGAGAGCCTGGATCGCTCCGCAGCCCGATTCCCGCAAATCCGCCCCCCGCAGCGCGCCGTCGAGCAAACTCCGCACCCGGCTCTCATGCTGGGCTAGATAGCCTTGAGGTACCGCCGGCGCGGTCTAGTGCGAAGCGGCAACCCTGTGGCTCGCAATCGCAGGTCCCTTGAGGGCAAACTTCTGCACACGCTTTCCTTCGCTAACCTCGGCGGTATACACATTTCCCTTCGAATCCACGGTGAGGCCATGCAGGTTCCGGAATTCTCCCGCGCTGTGCCCCAATTGCCCGAACGAGCCCACAAGCTCGAGTGAATCCCGCTGCATGATCCACACTTTTTGATTCGCGCCGTCGGCCACATACATATATTTCTCGTCGGGAGTGAAGGCGAGGTCGAAGGTTGTACCATTGCCAAAAGTCTGAGGCGATACGAACGCTTCCTTCACAAAAGTCCCGTCCCGATGGAAAATCTGGATCCGGTCCGCATTTCGATCGCACACGTAAACAAGCCCGTCATTTCCCACCAGGACGCAGTGCACGCCCGCCGAAAACGATCGCGAAGGCGGCGCGGCCGGATCGTATTTTGCGGCCTTGCCCTCGGCTGGCCTTTCACCGTAGGCGCCCCAGATTCGCCGGAAAGCGCCGGTTTCGGCGTCAAACACGATTACACGCCTATCCCCACCGTCCCCGTCGGCCAGATAGAGATCGTCGGTTTTCGGATCCACAAACATATCGGCGGGCTGGTTTCCAAGCACGGTTGTGCTGTTGTTGCTCGGTTCTTCGCCCGCCGCCAATGGCTGGCCAATCGACAGCAGAAACTTGCCGTCTGCGGTAAACTTCAAAATCCGCCCCCACCCTTTGCCGGCATTGCCGCTGATCCAGACATTGCCCTTGTAGTCGACAAACAATCCATGCTCCAAAATCGGCCATTGGTAGCCTTCCCCCGGCCCGCCCCATGCGCGCACAACCTTGCCAGCAGCATCGAACTCAATCACCGGCGGCGCCGGAACGCAGCATTCCGCGCTTGGCGGGTTCGCCGCCGCAAATATCTCATCTTTGGCCAACGTTGACGGACGATGAAGAATCCACACATGGTCCTGCGGCCCGACGGCAATGCCCGCCACCTGCCCAATAGCCCATTTGTTCGGCAAAGGCTGCGGCCAGGACGCGTCCACTTCCAGGGAAGGCGCGCCACCCGCCGCCCGGCACGTTTGCATCGCGCCCACACCCCACAAACAACATGCAACCGCCATCGCGCTCAGTCGTGTCGGACGGCTGAAGAGACGATTTCTCCGATTCATAACGGTCCTTTTGCATCAGCAACTGTTGCGATTCGCATCCGTGAAACCAGATGAAACGCGCTTAGCTCTTATCGCACAGCAGCCTTCCATGTCAAGTTCGGGTCTGTGGAGTCAGGAGTTCCGCTCCTCCTGGGAACCGCGTTAACCGTGGACGCTGGCTGACCCAGCTGGAAATGTCCAGAGCGCACGGGGCCGTCAGCGCAACAAGCAGTTCAGTTGTCGAGAGTAACCTCTTGTCGAGAGTAACCTCCTGCTGGTAGAGCTGCGGGCGGGGGACAAGTGAAAGGGCCGGTGCGTCCGCGCCGCCCAGTTGGCGCGGCTCCGGCGCGGTATCAGCTGGTGTTCAGCAGGAGAGCCGCCCAAGGAATGGGCTCGGGTAGTGTGGCTACCTCACGAAGCATGACCTCGACGATGTGCCGAATGGTGTCGGTAGGATCTTTCGGTCGGCGGGAACGACCCAGCCGCCGATAGATGAATAGCTGAAGCAGATTGAAGGCGAGAATCCAAAGAAGTAGGATGGCCATTAGAGCATTCGGCGTGTGTCGGAACACGTGCCCGAAATTCCAGTACTGAATCCACTGATTAAAGCCAGTGTCCTCGATGTGCCAGCGGGCACGGACGATCCGTAACGTCGTTCGGCGGGCGAGTTGGCGCGCGCGCTGGCCGATGATGGCAAAGCACCAAGTCGATGGCTCTTTGCCCGGCTTGGCGACTACGGCGCGGACCACTTTCACTTTTCCCTGGTAGGTATCGAGGGTCTCAAGATCGTCGCAGTCCCAGAACCGGATGCGCTCTTCCTTCTCCGGATCGCGATACTCCTCACAGGGCCCTTGATCCTGCCAGAGTGCAAGGGCTTCCTGGAGGGGTTCGTTGTTGTCCTTCTTGAGAACGATGAAACCTCCATAGCCGTAGCCATCGAGTTGGGTCATCACCGGCCCATTGGCATAGAGAGCGTCGAGCACGAAGGCGTCGATGAATCCTCCGTAAGTATCGTGCAAGGAATTGAGCAGACGCCGCGCGGCAGTCAGTTCGCCTTCGTGCCCCTTATGCTCGCCGTCGATATCGCGGCGAGCCTCTTCATTGAGTACCGGTTCGATCCCCAGAACGACATCGATGACCGGGCCGAGCAGCATCGCCACAACGTAACGGTGATAATACTGGTCCACCTCTTCGGTCTCGCGGCTGCCGCGCTTCACTTTGACCTGGCGCACCAAGCAGTGCGGGCAGTGCCGATCGTAGGAGGCCAACGGTTCCCAGCCGTCGATGGCCACGCAACGCAGTGCACTGTAGCAACCGTCGCGAAAGGCCTTGTTGCGCTCGGCTTTGCCGATCACCTCATCGATTGCTGTACGGATGCCGTCCAGTTGGACTTTGTCCAGAACGTTGGCCACCACATCGGCGCTGAAGGCCTTCACCTCCGGCGTAGGGCGACGGCCAATGAGCTTCTGGAAGTCGCTTTCCTGGAGATCCCCTTCAAGGGCGTTGATGCTGGGGATGCGCAGCACAGCTGTGTGAAACAGGCTGTTGACTACGTCGAAGGTGGAAATTTGTGGAGCTCGCCGCTTGTCAGCTAGATTCGCCAACAGGTCCGGCAAAGCGAAGACATTGCAGATGTATTTTTCGAACTGTCGGAGTTTGCTGCGTGAGTCGTCAATCCATTCTGGCAATGCGGCACCGCGCTGTTGCCGCCGAAGGACTTCGTCCTGTTCCAGACAGCACCGCTTGTACTTGCTGCCGCTATCGCAGTGGCACGCCTCGTTCCGGCGCTTCCGCGACGGAAGGACGACATCCCTCACCCTGTTCGAAGTTTCCTCGCTCCGGGTGAGACCCATCGTCAGCCGTTCGAGAGTCCTGCCCGAGGGCTGGATCGGCCGTTCACGTTTTCTTACGCCCCTTCTTGGTGGACTGCTGACGCCAGAGCGCCAGGAGTTGGGCATTGGCGGCGAAGACCTCGGCCACGGCGTCCTTGAACTGGCGTCCTTGCTCTACCAGAGGACGAACCTGCTCCACCCATTCAGGGGGGATGCGCTCGACGCGCTTCTTGCCATCCACCATGAATGTCAGCGACCAGGAGGGATGTCCCTCTCCACGGGCGCACCGACAGGTGGGCTTACCGCAGCGGCTGTGAGTCAGGGCCAGTGAGCCA
>JBEKBP010000017.1:0-93659 GCA_050015335.1 Candidatus Acidiferrales bacterium
GAAATCCCGCCCAAACCGCGGGATTCCCACTCTTCCACAGTCACGACGGCGGTACTCTCTCAACCTCAAACCGGACATATCGTGTGCTCTAAAAAGCGGACCTTTTAACTTGCTACGGACAGCAAGGAATCTGGATCTTGGATCCTTGGATCTGGATCTCTCTGGATCCTTACTGGATCTAAGTTACGATGATTCGGTTCAACGTAGCAGGTCTTCGAGCTGGGCCTTGGCGTCGGTCTTGGCGTCGCGGTACTTCACGATGACCGGTGTGTAGAGCGAGAGGTTCCATTCCCTGCCGCGCCCTTGGGAAATGGCGCGGGAGCCGGCTACGACGACGGCATTTTCGGGGACTACCAGAGGCTCGCCGCCGGAGGCGGCGTGGACCTTTCCCGTGACCACGTCGTATACGGGCGTGGAGCGGTTGAGGATAGTGCCGCTGCCCAGGACCGCGCGCTTTTTCACTACGGTGCCCTCATAGACGCCGGAGTTGCCGCCGACCAGCACTTCGTCTTCGATGATGACCGGGAGCGCACCGATAGGCTCTAGGACGCCGCCAATTTGGGCGGCGGCCGAGATGTGGCATTTCTTGCCGATCTGCGCGCAACTGCCGACAAGCGCGTGTGAGTCAATCATGGTGTCTTCGTCGACGTAGGCGCCTACGTTGACATACATCGGCGGCATGCAGGTGACGCCCTTGGCAATATAAGCGCCGTCGCGAATGCTGGAGCCGCCGGGGACGATGCGCACGCCCGAGGCGGCCGTGAAGGCCTTGACCGGGTAAGTGGATTTGTCGAAGAAGGGCTGGCGCGCGGCGTCGATGGACATGTCGACGATGGCGCCCATGCGAAAGCCTAGCAGGATGCCCTTTTTTACCCACGGATTCACGCGCCAGCCGGTTTTCGAGGAAGCGTCGAGCTCGGCGGCGCGGATCTGGCCGGAATTCAGCGCGTCTTTGAATTGCTGAAAGATGTTGCGCTGCGCCACCGTGTAGTGCGCCGGATTTTGGTCAAACAGGTGCTCGATTTCAGCGAGCAGCATAAACCTGCTGGATCATGCCGAGGAATTCGAGTACGGTGCGGATTTTTGCGACATTTTCCGGCTTGGGCTCGACGAGCGGGAGGCGGCAGACAGGCTCGCAAAGGCCCATCAGCGACATGGCGGTTTTTACCGGCGTGGGATTGGTCTCGATGAAATTCACATCCATCAGGCGGAAGTAGCGGCGCTGGATCGCGCGCGCGGCGGCGAAATCGCTCGCGCGGCCGAGTTGAACCAGGCGCACCATCTCGGCGGGAATTTCGTTGGAAGCGACCGAGATCAGCCCGCGCCCGCCGATCGCCAGCAGAGGGAGCGTGATGCCGTCATCCCCGGAAAGCACAATGAATTCTTCCGGGACCATATCGAGCACGGCGGCCATCTGAGAGATGTTTCCGGAGGCTTCTTTCACGCCGATGATGTTCTCAATTTCGGCCAGGCGCTTGATGGTGGCGGGTTCGATGTTCACTCCCGTCCGGCCAGGAATGTTGTAGAGAATGATCGGCAGATTCACCGCCGCGGCCAGCGCCTTGAAGTGCTGATAGAGGCCTTCCTGCGTGGGCTTGTTGTAGTACGGGCTGACCGAAAGGATGCCGTTTGCTCCGAGTTCCTTGAATTCGCGGGCCAGCGCGATGACGTGCGCGGTATCGTTACCGCCCGCCCCGGCCAGGACCGGGATTCTGCCGCGGGCTTGGGCGATGGTGAGTTCGACTACGCGAAGCTGTTCGGCATGCGACAGCGTGGGGCTTTCGCCGGTGGTGCCGCAGGGCACGAGGAAGTTGATGCCGCCGTCGATCTGGCGGCGGACCAGCCGACTGATCGCTTCTTCATCGAGGGAGAGATCCCGTCGAAAGGGGGTGATGAGTGCTGTTCCGCATCCGGTGAACATTTGGCTGTTCTCCTTCTACCGCAGTATGGGCGGACCGCTATTTTATTCCAGTTCGCCAACGATGGCGCGAAAATCGTAAAAACCCTTCTTACCCGCGACCCAGCGGGCCGCACGCAGCGCGCCCCGGGCGAAACCGTCGCGACCGCGAGCGGCGTGTCGGATCGTGATCGTGTCGGCGGCGGAATCGAAGCCGATTTCGTGGGTACCGGCGTGCGTGCCGGCGCGGTTGGCCGCCACATCGATCGGCTTGTCGTAACCATTCCTCTTCATCGTTTCCACAAGCGCGAGCATCGTGCCAGAAGGCGCGTCCTTTTTTGTGGAATGATGGATTTCCCAGCCCCAGGCGGCGTATTCCGGCTGGCGCGCAAGCAATCGCGCGGCCTCGGCGACCAAATGAGAGAACACGCTCACGCCTACGGAGAAATTCGGGCTCCAGATGAGGCCCGTGCCGGCGGTTTCAACGGCGGCGCGGGCGCGGTCGAGCTGGTGGAACCAACCGGTGGTGCCCACTACTACGTTGACGCCCAGGGCCGCCAGGCGGTCGATATTCTCGGGCGCGGTGGTGGGCGTGGAGAATTCGACGGCGGCATCGATGCCGTGGAAATGGGCGGCGGTGAGACCTTCGAAATGTCCGTTGTTGTCGATATCGAGGCGCAGCTTCACGTCGAAGCCGTATTCGGGCGCGAGGCGCTCGATGATGTGTCCCATCTTGCCGTAGCCGACGATCGCGAGATTCATTTTCGCCGCTTTCGAGCAACCTAGGTTGCGACAAACAAAATGCAGATCCCTCGCTGCGCGCGGGATTACACCAAAGACGAATCATCAACCGAAGACGGCTGGGTCGCGCTCGGTAAAAAACTCGCGATGCACCGCCGCCGCTGCCTTCGGGAGGTCCTGCGAGGCTATCACGACTCCCAGATTCAGGCGCGAGGCTCCTTGCGAAATCATTAGGACGTTGATGCATTTCAGGGCGCTCAGCACGCGCGCCGCGACGCCAGGCGTCTCGCGTATTCTATCGCCGACGGCGCATAGAATGGCGCGGTCCGCTTCGATCGAGACTTCGGTGAAGGGCTCGAGCTCGGCGCAGATTTCAGGAAGGCGCGCGTCGTCGTCCACTGTAAGCGAGACGCTGACTTCGGAGGTAGACACCATGTCGACGGGCGTCTCGAAGCGGTCGAAGGCTTCGAAGATCCTGCGCAGAAAGCCGTGCGCGCCGAGCATGCGCGTGGAGCGGATGTTGACGACCGTGATGCCCTTCTTGCAGGCCACCGATTTCAGCACGTTCGTGCAGGAAACGGCCTCGGCAACGATCTTCGTTCCGGGGGCTTCTGGGCGGCGCGAGTTGAGAATCCACACCGGGATATTTTTCTCCTTGGCGGGCAGTACGGTTGCGGGATGCAAAACCTTTGCGCCGAAATAGGCCAGCTCGGCGGCCTCGTCGAAAGAGATTGTTTTGACCGGATGCGTGTCACCAACCAGAGTGGGGTCGCAGGTGAGCACGCCGTCGACGTCGGTCCAGATTTCAATTTCCTCCGCGTCGATTGCGGCACCGACCAGTGCAGCGGAAAAATCGGAGCCGCCGCGGCCGAGCGTGGTGGTAACGCCTTCCTGACTGGCGGCAATGAAGCCGCCCATCACAGCGACGCGATCTTTGCCATGGGCGGCGATGCTCGCGGCTGTGCGCGGATACGTTTCGGCAATCAAGGGCGTGGCGTGCGTATAGCGCGCATCGGTGACGATGACGTTGCGGGAATCAAGGTGCGCGCAGGGGATTCCCTCGCTCTGGAACGCCAGAGCGACGATGCGGCTCGCAAGACGCTCGCCAAAGCTTGCGACCGCATCAAGCGAGCGCGGCGTGAGTTCCGAGACAGCGCAAAGACCCTCGACGATCTCGCCAAGGTCGCGGAAATGATCGGTCAGGACGGCTTCGAGTTCCTCGCAATGGGGTTGCGAGACCAAAGGCAGCGCTTCGCGGCGGTGGAAATTTTCGATGGTGCGAAGTTGCACGAAAGCTTCGGCGCGCTTGCCTTGGGCCGCATCGGCGGCCATCGCCAGCAGGTCGTTGGTCGTCTTGCCCATGGCGGAGACAACGACCACGGGGTGTTTCGGCAGTCGCGAACGGACGATGTCGGCGACACGGCGGATCGCGGAGGTGGATTCAAGAGAGCTGCCTCCGAATTTCATTACGATCATTGGGTGATGGGTCCTTGTGTGCGATTCATATGTTACGAAGCCAAGAGAGATCCCCCGGCTACGCTCAGGATGACAATCAAAAAACAGACCCTACGCGACGGCATCAGCACATCAACACCAGGCGGCGGACGGCGTCCGCGTAGAGATCGACTGCCTGCAGGAGATCGCGCTTGGCGATGCGTTCCTCTGCTGTGTGCGCCACATGAATGCTGCCGGGGCCCAGCAGAAGCGGTTCGCCCCAGGCGCCGGCGAACATGGGCACGTCGGTGGTGTATGCAACGACCGTGGCGGGAATCCCGTCGACGGGATGGAACTCAATGGCGGGAATCATCAGAATCTCTTTGAGTTCCGCGCGGTCTCCCACGGCAGCAGCGAACGATTGGCGAATCGGAGCCGGGTCGCCCACCAGCCTCACGAGAATTTCCGCTTTGGCAGAATCGGCGATCACGTTAGGCGCACGGCCTCCGGTAATGGTTCCGATATTCATCGTGCTGGGGCCGAGAAGCGCGTCGGCCGGGAGTTCGACGCGGCGAAGTTTCTCGAGAGCGTCGAGCAGCTTGTCGATGGCCGAATCGCCCCAGGCGGGATAGGCCGAATGCGCCAAGCGCCCGCTCGCAATGACCTCGCAACGCAGCACGCCCTTTGATGCGAGGACCTGCTTGTTTTCCGTGGGTTCGCCGTTGATCAGATAGCGCGAGCCGCGCGGCGAACGCGACGCGGCAATGGCACCGGCGCTGTTGCGCTCCTCGCCAACCACGAAGAGCAGACCGAAATTGGTTGCGCCGGCGGCTAGGAGCTTTTCTGCCGCTCCCACCATCGACGCGATGATGCCCTTGGCGTCGCAGGCTCCGCGTCCCCAGATGTGATCGGCATCCTCGCACGAAGGGAAAAATGGAGGGACGGTGTCCATGTGGGTCGAAAGCGTGACCAGAGGCACGCCCCAGGAGGCCAAAACGTTGAAGCGCCCGCCCTCGACGTCCATCCGCTCGACGTGGCCACCGGAAGCGCCCGCGATGCCCGCGAGATAGCTCTCGAGATACGCGCCGACTCGCGTTTCGTTGTCGCTGATCGACTCGATATCGACGAGCGCACGGGTGAGTTCAAAAACGTTCACTCTTCCACCTTGTGAGCGCGATCAAAAACCGCTTAATCCTGTGAGACAGCAGAAGACCAAGGAACGCAAGGGAGGGAGGACGCGGATAAATCGCGCGGCTGCCTTCGCCTCTCGATAGCGCTCCATCCGCTTTGCAACGGACGACAGTGAACCCGCCTTAGGCGTGTCCCCCAACCGCCGCGACCTCAGCCAGCGCGGCGATTTCGGCGGATTGCTCAGCCCCTTTCGCCCCGGTCTCCGACGCTGTTTCGGGAATCGGCCGGGCTACTCATGGCCTCCGCACCTCTATCAAGAACAAAAGAAGTCTAGTGAGGGCAGCTTTGATAGTCAAGTGAGCGCACTACTACAGTGAGCGTACGATGGCCGGGAGCGGCGGCGGTGCCGCTCGATTAACATTATGCGCCGGCCCGCGCGTTGCGCTCGCGGTAGAAAGAGATTAAATCAGTGTTGACCGGCTGGGCGCCCAATTGCCGGAGCAGGGTGGTGATTTGCCCGCGATGGTAGGTGCTGTGATTGGCCAGGTGCTGGAGGCATTGCCACAATGGCTGCGAAAACGGCACGCCTGCGAGGCTCCGGGAATGCATCACGCGCTGCAAATCCTCGGGGGTGAGCGCGGCGACGTAATCGAGCATGTCGCGCTCGACCTCCGCCCAGCGGCGGCGCACCGCTTCGAGGTTCGGATAATCGGCGGCATTGGGGAGCGCGGCGGGCGTGCGGCCGTGCCAGCGTTCAAGCCATATCCACTCGGCGCCGCAAATGTGGAAAAGCGTGTCGCGCACGGAGCGGAAGCTATTGCCAAGGTCCCGTGTAAATTGCTCGTCGCTCAGGGCCGCGCAGGCATCGAGCGTGCGGTGGTTGGCCCAGGAGTCGAACTCGTAGAGCAGTTGGAAGTCCTGAATGTTCATGGTGCATCGTCCTTTAACTGGGAGCCAGGGATGACCCGAAACAGTGGCTTAAAATATCACGTTCAGGGACGCTGAGGCGCTGGCAAACGCTCGCGCAGTTCTGCGGGCGAGTGATAGGACTCCGCGTCAGACGGGAAGCGGCCGTCGCGGACGTCACCGCAGTAGTCGGACACGGCGCGCGAGATTTCGTCAGATAAATGCGCATATTGGCGCACGAATTTGGGCCTGTGGCCGAGCGTTAGCCCGACGAGATCGTGAAACACGATGATCTGGCCGTCGCAATCGGGACCGGCGCCGATGCCGATGGTGGGGATGCGGAGTTTCGCGGTGATGCGGGCCGCCAGATCGCGCGGCATGGATTCAAGAACCACGGCGAATGCTCCCGCCGACTCCACGGCGCGCGCGTCGCGCTCCACTTGGCGGGCGGCCTCTGCCGTCTTACCCTGCACCTGGAACCCGCCCAGCGCGTGGAACGATTGCGGCGTTAGCCCGATGTGCCCCATCACCGGGATCTCGGCTTCAACGAGTTTCGCGATGAGCTCGATGCGGCGCTCGCCACCTTCCACCTTGACCGCTTCAGCGCCGCCTTCTTTCACAAGACGGACGGCGTTGCGAATCGACTCCTCGATGGAAACGTGGAAGCTACCGTAGGGCATGTCGGCAACCAGCAGCGCGCGGCGCGCACCGCGGCGGACGGCGCGGGTGTGGTAAACGATGTCCTCCACTGTGACCGGCAGCGTGCTGTCGTAGCCCAGTACGGCCATACCCAGCGAGTCGCCGACGAGCAGCACATCCACGCCCGCTTCGTCGAGCAGACGCGCGGTGGGATAGTCATAAGCCGTCAGGCAGCTGATTTTTCGCTTCGTTGCGGTGGATTCAAGGGAACCAAGGGATTGAGACTTGCGCGAAACGATGTCGGGCACGGTAACTTTTCCGTTGCCCGCACCAGGTGCGACGCTCATTTGTGCCTCCGGTGCCGCTCCCAGGATGCAGGATGCAGCCCACTGTGCCTTTGATGGTATCAGACCCGATGAGGGCGCCGCAAAGGATTCATTTCCGGGGTTTCCGGGGGTAGCTGCCACGTTTAGCGGCATCTCGCCCCGACCTGGGACCTTATGTTATCGCTCTACCACAAATACTAAAGAAAAGGAGATGCGATTCCTCTGCCGCTTGAAAGTCCTCTCGCATAAAAATTTAGGGAACCTGCTTTTCAGACAAGAGGCACGGACGAGTTCATTGCTCATGGTGCGCGGGATGGCCTCGCGCGATTCAAGGTTCATGAGATTGGAAGTTAAATGGGCCACGGGCCGGGCATGGGGCTGGTCCGCACCGCGCCAGCTGGGTTGTTTGGTGTCGTCGCTGCGGCGCAGGGCGGCGGAACGCTCGCTTTAGCTCTATCGGTATAGCGCATCTTGAATTCGGCGGGCGACGGCGGGCCGCCGTCGCGCCACTTGCGCCCTTCCTGAGCCATAGCGCGGGTGCCAGCAAGACACCGGTCGCAAGGGACGCTGCCAGGGCCGGAAGTGCGGCGCGGGAGCGCGTTTAGGGGAGCGTGCTGATGGCCATGGTGTCGTCGATCACGTAGTTCGAGCAGCCGGGATTGGCTGCGACGGGACAGTAGGCCACTACGCGAAAGCCGCTCGCGGATAGTTCGGCTTGGTAGGTGTATCCGTCGCGGCTTTTCTTCTCCATGCTCATGGCGCCGCTCGAGGTAAGCTGGTCGAGCGTTCCGTAGGTGCTGTGCTCTGCTTGGTATACACGTTCCGACTGCGCGATGGACACGAGATCGTTTTTCACGCCGGCCACGTCTATCGTGCGGGTGGGCGCCGCACTGCCGGTTGACTGCAGCTGCGCAAAGAAGAGCTTGTAGGTCCCGAAGACGATCAGCAGTGTGAGCAGAAGTCCAACCACGCTTCGCATTCAGATCTCCTAATAATCCTGGGCGCGTTTCCGGGGTCATTCCATAGCACCATAACGATTCACCGGGCCGCAACAAACGCTTTCGAAAAACGTGCGAATCAGGAAACAGCCGCGGGCCGTCGGAGGCCATCTTTCGCCCGTCGCCGGCCGAGGAAATCATTTTGTCGGGGGGCGCGTCTAACAACGGGACGAACGAAGACGCGGGGGGTTGTATGCCGGCGGGCGGGATTGCAGGCGAATCTGCCCCGCCCGCCTATACATGAGCGTAGAATTTCAGTTTTGACGTTTCTTCGGGCGGCCCGCTGGGATCGGGCGGGGTGGCGGTAATTTGGGCGAGGGCTTATGAAGGCAATCCTTGTTGAGAACGCGCGTGCGAACACGGGTGAGAACGTGAAGAGGATTTTTCGACTGGCGATGGTGGGCGTGCTTGCGGCGGCACTGGCGGCATCGGCAGGGGCCCAGCAAACATCGTCGGAAGTGCGGCCTGTGGAGCTCCACTTCACGACGCACACGCTGACGAATGGACTGCACGTGATTCTGCTTGAAAACCACGCCGTACCGGTGATCAACCTGCAGGTGTGGTACCACGTGGGATCCAAGGATGAGCGTCCCGGGCGCACGGGTTTTGCTCATTTGTTCGAGCATCTGATGTTCAAGGGGTCCGCGCATGTGGGTGCCGACGAGCATTCCCGCATCATCGAAGCGGTAGGCGGTTTCGACAATGCGGAGACTAGCGACGATACGACCAACTTCTTTGAGACCTTCCCGAGCAACTACCTCGAGCGCGTGCTGTGGCTCGAGGCGGACCGCATGGGAAGCCTCAACGTGGACGAAGCGAATTTCAAGTCCGAGCGGCAGGTGGTGGAGGAGGAGCGGCGCGTGCGCGTCGATAACCAGCCTTATGGCTCGCTGGAAGAGGATCTTCGCGCGGCCGCTTTCACGGTGCATGCCTACCATCACACGGCGATCGGCAGCATCGAGGATCTCGACAAGGCGACTCTTGGAGACGTCCGTGATTTCTTCGACACGTTTTACAAGCCGAACAATGCGACGCTCGTGATCGTCGGCGATTTCAATTCCAGCCAGGCGATCGCGTGGGCGAAGAAATATTTCGAGGGGATCCCGGCCTCGGCCAAGCCCATTCCGCGAATCAACGCGCCGGAACCGGTCCAAACGGCCGAGCGCGACGTGAATAAATCGTATTCAAACACGCCGCTGCCGGCAGTAGTGATCGGCTACAAGATTCCGGCACGGTATCGGCCCGATGCGTATGCGCTCGACCTTGCTTCGAACATTCTGGCGGGGGGCGAGAGCAGCCGGCTCTACCAGGCGCTCGTTTATAAGGAACGCATCGCGGTGCAATCGGCCGGATTCGGAAACTTCAGCGAGGATCCCAACCTGTTCTGGGCCTACGCCATCATGAATCAAGGCCACACGGCGGAGGAGGGCAAACAGGCGATTGAGAAGGTGCTGAACGACCTGAAAGAAAAGCCGGTCGACGCCAAGGAGCTTGAAAAAGCGAAGAACCAGGAGATTTCGGGCTTCATTCTTGGGCGCAATACCGATCAGGAAAAGGCGGTCGCGCTGGCCGAGGCCGCCGTGATCGGGAAAGACCCGGGGCTCGTCAACACCGAGCTGGGCCGGTATTTGAAGGTTACGCCAGCCGACATACAGCACACGGCGGACGAATATTTTGTTTCGCAGCACGCGACCGTGCTGGTGCTGACGCCTGCGGGGAGAGTCCGATGAGCGATCTGGCGCATCTGTCAACGCCGCACGCGACGACCCCAGGAGAAACGAGGAAGCGCGCCATGAAGCGAACGGGATTTGTGATTGCGGCATTGCTTCTGGCCAGCTTGGCCGCCACCGCACAGCAAACCGCGGCGCCCCATTCCCCACACCCCGCGCCACAGGATCAAAAGAACGGATCGGGCGTCGTGCCGCCGGGCGTCAAGCTTCTCCCCACGATGCCTGGAGCGGGCGCGCCCAAGGCGTTTCATTTTCCGCAGGCGGCCACGAAGACCCTGCCGAATGGCCTGCGGGTATTCGTCGTGACCGATCATGAGCAGCCCTCGATTGCCGCTCGCATGGTAATTCTCACCGCGGGCAGCATCAAGGACCCCGCGTCAATGCCCGGCGTGACACAGATGACCGCAAGCATGCTGACGCAGGGAACCGAAAAGCGCTCCGCGCGTGAGATTGCCGACATTATCGATTTTGTGGGTGGGACGCTCGAGGCGGCTGCGGGCAAGGATTCCTCGACGATCAAGCTCAACGTCGTGAAGAAGGATTTGGACGCGGGGCTTGACCTGATGTCCGACGTGATTCTGCATCCTGCATTCCGCGGGGACGAACTCGATCGCCAGCGGCAGCAGCTTCTGTCCAATCTGACGGTGCAATATTCCGATCCCGAATTCCTGGCTTCGGCAGTATTTGGGAGGGTGGTGTTTGGAAGCTCGCCTTACGGCTGGCCGCAGGAAGGCACTCCCAGCAGCATCCAGAAGCTCACGCGCGACGATCTTGTGAAATTCCACGATGGGAACTACGCCCCCAATCAGGCGCTGCTCGCCTTGGCAGGAGACATGACGCCCGAGGAAGCCTTTGCCGCGGCCGAGAAATATTTCGGATCATGGGCAGCGCTGCCCAGTCAGGATATGGCCGCAGCCGCGCCAGCGCAGCCGGCGGCGCCTTCCGGGCAGCACATCTGGCTGATCGATAAGCCCGACGCCGTACAAACGCAAATTCGTGTGGGAACATTGGGGATTCGCCGCAACGATCCCGATTATTTTCCAGTACGCGTGATGAACCAGATTTTCGGCGGCGGCTACAATAGCCGGCTGAACACCGAAGTCAGAGTAAAGAACGGTCTCACATATGGCGCCTATTCAAGGTTCAGTCCCTACAAGTATTCGGGCTCGTTCGGCGTGGGGACGTTTACGCGGACCGCCGCGACCGTGCAAGCCACGAAAATGGTGGTGGACCTGCTTACCAAGATGTCGACCGGGGAAGTATCACCAGGTGAGATGGATATGTCGCGCGACTATCTGGCGGGCGTCTATCCCATTCAAGCGGAAACGGCGGAGCAGGTCGCAGACCACGTGCTATCGGTCGCCGAATTTCATCTGCCCGCCGATTACAACAGCACCTATCCCGACAAAATCCGCGGCGTTACTTCGGCCCAAGTGCAGCAGGTGGCGGAGCGGTACCTGGAAACCAAGGACCTCGACATTGTGCTCGCCGGGAACATCGGCGCGTTCCGGGACGCCCTCAAGAAAGAATTCCCCCATGCGCAGTTTACCGAAATTCCCTTCGATCAAGTGGATGTGCTCGCCCCGGAACTGGTAAAGCCGAGGGAGGCTGCGACCGGCGGAAACTGAAGGTCAGGTCGACGCGGATGGGTCAGCCAAGCCTGCATCTGCGCCCGCGACGCAATTACTTCAGCGTCAAAATCACCTTGCCGATGTTCTTCCGCTCGTGAATGTATTGGTGCGCCGCCGCGGCTTGAGCCAGCGGGAAGGCCTTGCCGATCACGGGCTTGATTTTACCGGCGGTGTATAGCCGGAAGAGCTCTTCGATTTCCCGCTGCAGGAGAACACCGTGAGACCGCAAGCCTGTGAGACTTACGCCCATCACGGCTATGTTCTCGCTCATCAGCTTGAGGGGATGAAACCAGGGTGTCTGCGCCAGGGCCATGAGAGCCTTCGGCCAATTCCTTTTTCCGTCGGTGCCGACCGGCGCCGAAAATCCATAAATCACCAGGCGCCCCATGGGTCCCAGGCATTCACGGCTGCGCGAAAACGATCTGCCGCCGATAGGGTCCATGACCATTTCAATGCCGTCGGGCGCAAACCTGTGGACGGTCTCGACGAAATCGGTTTTTTCATGGTCGATGGCGTGGTCTACTCCCATCTTCCGCAGGGAGTCCTGCTTGGCGGGCCCGGCCGTGCCAAAAATGACCAGGCCCCGCGCGCGCGCAATCTGGACGGCAGCCATCCCCACGCCCCCTCCCGCCCCGTGAATCAGTATCCGGTCGCCCGGCTGCAAATTGCCCATGGTGACGATCGAATGATACGCGGTGAGGTAGTTGACCGGCATTGCGGCGGCGTCCTCAAACGGCATCCCCGGCGGCAAGCGGTAAGCCTGCTGCGCCGGGATGGCGACCCACTCGGCATAAGCATTGAGGCCTGTTATCGCTGCTACCGCCTCGCCAATCCGCAAGGGCGGGGTTTCGGTTGCTCTGCCGCCCTCCGCCGTCTTCTCCACTACTCCGGCAATTTCTGTCCCCGGAACGAACGGCGGCTTGGGAACCCCGGGGTAAACGCCCATGCGCTGCAGCAGATCGGCGAAATTGACGCCAATGGCCTTCACCCGAATCAGGACTTCGCCGGGCTTCGGCTGCAAATCGGACAGTTGCAGGGACTCAAGAACTTCAGGCCCCCCATACCTCCGAACCACCATTGCGCGCATCTAACTCTCCTTTGCGGCCATCCCCTTTTGCTGCTGCCCGCGCCTCATGGTCGCCGACGCCTTCGCCAGCAGGCTAGCAGGCTTTTCGTTTGGCGATTCAGGGATCCTACTCTAAACTGTTAGACTTTGTGCAACCATGAAAACACGACAAAAATATAAGGGACTTTTAGTGATAGCAGGGGGGCTGTTGATCGCCTGCTCTTGTCCTGCTGCGAATGGTCCGGCGTCCAATGCCGATCCCGGGCAATCCATCCTGACCGCCATGCGGGACGAACTCACCCGGTCCATGGCGGCTCTTTCGCAGGGCGATCCCTCGACCTATTTCATCAGCTATACGCTGGCGGACCGCCAGTATTCGTCGGTCTCCGGTTCCAATGGCGCGCTCCTTTCAAGCAGCGACGACCGGGGTCGCTGGCTTGAAGTGCAGACGCGCACCGGCACCTATCAGCTCGATGACACCCACAAGCTGGCCGACCGGGAACCTAGCTGGACGAGCCCCGGCACTTCGGCCGTCCTCGACGAGGATATCCCGGTTCTTCGCCGGGAGATCTGGCGCGAGACGGACCGCCAGTATCGGGCCGCCTCGGAAGCACTGATTAAGGTGAAGACGAACCAGCAGGTGGAAGTGCAGACGGCTGAAGGCGCCGCTCCGGACTTCTCGAAGGAGACGCCGCACACTTCGGTGGGCCCGCGCGTGGAGATTCGCGTGGACCGCAAGCCGTGGGAAGAGCGGGTGAGAAAATATACCGCGGCGTTCAGCAAATCCCCGGCGGTGCTCAACTCCATTGCCACATTTTCGGCCCTGGGCATCAACCAATATCAGGTGAACAGCGAAGGAACAGAGCTTGGCTTCGGGCAAGTGCATTACCGCCTCGAGCTGTACGTGCAGAGCAAGGCACCCGACGGAATGGACATCAACCGGTTCGCGAATTTCGACTGGCTGGATCCCAAGGACGCCCCGGACGATAAAACGGTGTTTGCCCGCATCCAGGTGATGATTCACGAAACCGAAGGGCTCGATAAGGCGCCGCTCATCGATCCGTATGCCGGTCCCGCCCTATTGACGGGCCGAGCCGCAGCCGTATTCTTTCACGAGGTTTTCGGCCACCGCTCCGAGGGCTTCCGGCAGAAGGACATCAACGAGGGCCAGACTTTCACCAGCAAGATCGGCGAACAGATCCTGCCCGATTTCCTCTCGATCAAGGACGACCCGACCCAGGCTTCTCTCGGCAGCCAGATGCTTTTGGGCAATTATCCGTTTGACGACGAAGGCGTGCCCGCACAGAACGTCCAACTGATCGACCACGGCGTCTTAAAGACATTCCTGATGGGTCGGTCTCCTCTGGTGAGTATTCCCCAGTCGAATGGGCACGGGCGCCGACAGCTTGGGTACGTGCCGGTGGCGCGACAGGGGAACTTGATCGTTTCCAGTTCGAAGACCATGACCAACGACCAGCTGCGGCAAAAACTGATCGAGCTGATAAAAGAGCAAGGAAAGCCATTCGGGCTGTTGATCGACGATATCGCGGGAGGCTTCACGTTCACGGGCCGTGGCAACCCGCAAGCGTTCCAGGTGCTGCCGCTCGTGGTTTATAAAGTCTTCCCCGACGGCAAGCCCGATGAGTTGGTCCGCGGCGTGGACATTGTGGGAACGCCGCTCGTCTCGCTCACGAAAATTGTCGCGACCGGCGACACCCCCGACATTTTCAACGGCTATTGCGGCGCCGAGTCCGGCTCGGTGCCCGTCTCGGCCGTGGCGCCCGCAATCCTGATTTCCGAGATGGAGGTACAGAAGAAGGAGACCTCCACCGACCGGCCCCCGATCCTGCCGCCCCCGGGTCACGATTCCGAGACGAAGGGACTCGCACAGTGAAAAAAATCGCGTTCGCGCCTCTACTGTTGCTGGTGTCGTCCGGAACGACTCTGATTGCCGCGCAGCCTCGCGCGAAAAGCCCGTCGCCACAAGCGGCTGCCATTCCCGCAGGGGAAAATGACAAGACCCTTCAGGCAATGCGGGACGAACTGGAACGCTCGCGCACGCACCTGCAGCTGCCCGGTGTCGATAAGCCCTTCTATATCGAATACCGGCTTCTGGACATGGATGTGCGCAGCGTGACGGCTTCGTTTGGCGCACTCCTTGCGAGCGATACCCAACGCAGCCGCTTTATGAGCGTCGACGTTCGCGTTGGCAACTATCATCTCGACAGCTCCAACTTCATCAGTGACGACGGTTTTCGCGGCTTCCTCGGCTCGACGGGCCAGGTCGGAATCGATCGCGACTACAATTCGCTGCGCCAGGACCTGTGGCTGGCGACCGACCAAGCCTACAAGGCGGCCGTTACACAGATGTCACTGAAGAACGCCTTTCTCCGCAGCCTCACGAAACCGCCTGAAATTGACGATTTCTCGCAAGTGCCGGCCATCGTGAAGGTCGATCCGCGCATCGATCCCGATTGGACTTCGCGAAACTGGGACAACGAGGCTCGCGCCGCTTCCGCCGCTCTGAAGAACTTTGAGGACATTGACGGGACGCGCGTGAACTATTACCTGATCTACCTCACGTCGTACCTGATGACGAGTGAAGGCACCACCATCCGCACGTCGAAGAGCGTCGCGGCCATTGAAGCGTCGCTCGACACGCATGCCGAAGACGGCATGGCGCTCCACAATTATTACGCCACCTACTCGCTACATCCAGCCAACCTGCCCGATCCCGCGGCGGTGAGCAAGGGGCTTACTCAGGCGGCTACCGATCTGATGGGGCTGCGCGCGAGCCCGCTGGTGCCGGATTTCACCGGGCCGGTGCTCTTCGACGCGCCCGCGGCGGCTTCGGTGCTGGCGCAGATGCTGCCCGCGTCGCTCTCCGGCGCACGACCGCCCCTTTCGACGACGTCTGCTTTCGATCAAATGATGCAGCGGGTGGGCGCCAACAGCGAATGGAGCGGGCGCGTAGGTTCCCGCGTGCTTCCCACAACCTTCACTGTCACAGACGATCCTTCCTTGAAGGATTTTCAGGGGCAGACCCTACTGGGCGGCTACGACGTGGACGATGAAGGCGTGCAGGGGCAGAAAGTGACGGTCGTCGAACACGGCATCTTGAGGGACTTGCTCATGTCGCGACGGCCAGGCCCGGATTTCGAGCCTTCGAACGGCCACGGACGCTCGGCCGATCTTTCCGACACGAAACCGCTGAGCAGCAATCTGCTGCTGCAATCAAGCGACGCGCTCCATCCGGCCGATCTGATGAAGAAGTTTCTCGACGCCTGCCGCGACGACGGCCATTCATGGTGCCCCGAGGTAAAGCGCATGGACAATCCGGCGTTGTCTTCGGTTCTTCAAGAGGATTTTTCCGATTTCATCGGCGGCCTGGCCGGGGGAATCTCCAGCGGCATGCGGATTCCGCTGCTCGTCTATCGGGTGTATGTGGCGGACGGCCACGCGGAGCTTGTGCGAGGCGGAATCATCGATGGTCTCACGCTGCGCTCGCTGAGGAATATTTCAGCAGCCGGAGACGATACTTCCGTGTTCACATACATGCAGAATTCAGCCGGGGGATTTGCGGGGTCGGCGCTGGGAGCATTCGGCTCGGCACAGGGCGGGATTCCCAGCACGGTGATTGCCCCGTCGCTGCTGCTCGATGAAGTCGAGATCCGAGGCTTTCACGGCGAACCGCGGCGCGTTCCGCTGGTTTCCGCCCCTCCCCTCAAGTAGCGGTCGGGTGTTAATGTTTTGCGGGATGCCAAAGCCTTTCCTCAGGAGTAAGTCCCCTAGCCGAAGTGAGTCACCGCTTCGGCTGGCGCGACTTTCATAAAAGTCAGGTTCGATTCGCACTAACCAGGTTGGTATCCCTGCAGTCCCTCACATTTTTGGTCAGCTGGGAGCCCCGCGTGCCCTGCCGGCGGATTTGGCCCGCATCCGTCACTGCTGCATCGTCGATCGCACCGGCCGAGCGGGCCGCCTGCGAGTTCGCGAACAACTGGGGGAGGTTGAGCCAAGCTTGTACGAGTTCGGCCAAGCCGTCGGGGCCATTCCACCTGGGCGCCCTAACCTTCCCTATATACGGACCTCGGCTAAACTCCACGACAGCAAGAGATTGCCCATCTTCATTCTTATGGTTCTATGAAACTCACGCTAGAATCGCGCGGTCGGAGCAGGGTTTTTCCCCAGAGCGCGGAAGCCCCTTTCCCCGCAGAAATGGGGGCGCGCCCCACCGGTGAACCAGCGCCCCCCTTGTTACCCTTGTTACCGTGCTGGCTTCGTGTCCCCTCCCGGGTCGCGTATAATCCGCGCATATGTCCGATGCGCTTCTACAGGGGTCTCGCGAAAAACGGATGGCGGCTCTCGGCTCGGTGTTTTCGGCCGTGGTGCTAGTGTTCCTGAAGGTATTTCTCGCCGTCGCGACAGGCAGCCTGGGAATTTTGTCTGAAGCGCTGCATTCCATCCTGGATTTGGTTGCGGCGATCATTACGTTTCTTTCCGTGCGGGTCTCAGACAAGCCCGCGGACGCAGAACATCTTTACGGCCACGGGAAGGTGGAGAGCTTTTCGGCGTTCGTCGAGACCGGCCTGCTGGTGCTGACCGCGATTTATATCATTTGGGAAGCGTTTCAAAGGCTGCTGTTTCACGCCACCGAGATTCGCCCCAGCCTCACGGCCATTTTGATCCTCGTTCTGGCGATGGGGATCGATTTCGTGAGGGCGCGCGCGCTCAATCGCATCGCCCGAAAATATCCCAGCGAGGCCCTGGAGGCCGATGCGCTGCATTTTTCCACCGATGTGTGGAGCACGTTCGTGGTGATGGTCGGAATCTCGGCCGCGTGGGTGGGATTGAAACTAGGAATCGCGTGGCTGGGCAGACTCGACGCCGTGGCGGCGCTGGGCGTCGCGGGGGTGATCATCTGGATCGGCTCGCGGCTCGGAAAACGCACGCTGGACGCGTTGCTCGATGTGGCCCCGGGCGGCCTTCGCGAGGACATCACGAAAGCGGTCAATAAGACCGAGGGTGTTCTGGACACCGAACGCGTGCGCGTGCGCCGCGCGGGCCAGCGATATTTTGTCGACGTCACCATCAGCGTCCCGCGCACTGCCAGTCTGGAACAGGCGCACGCGGCAAGCAACGCCGTCGAGAGCACCATCGGCCGCATCGTTCCCGCCGATGTGATGGTGCATGTGGAACCTCGCGCGCGCAGCAACGAGCATCTTTTTGAAACGATTCGCGCGATCGCGCAGCGGCGTGGCATGGCCGTACATGAATTATCGGCGCACCAGCTCGATGGGCGACTTTTCGTGGAACTGCACCTGGAAGTGGACGAAAAGGCCAGCCTGCGAGAGGCGCATCACCACGCCACGGAACTGGAGAGCGACATCCTCAGCGCGGCCGATCCCCACGCGCTCGTCAACATCCACATCGAGCCTCTGGGCGCGCATATACCGGGGGCAGAAGAGATGAAGGGCCTTTCGCAATCCGTTCAGGACTTTCTCAACTCACTGCCTGCCGAATATAACGAGCTGACGAATTGCCACGAAGTGTATGTCCGTACGGTAGAACACAAGATTCTCGTCTCATGCCACTGCGCGATGGATGGAGCCTTGCCGATCACCCAGGTGCACGACATCACCGCCCAACTCGAAGACCGTGTGAAAGAGCGCTTTCCGCAAATTCATCGCCTGACCATTCACCCCGAGCCCATCGAGGAGAGCTAACGCCTGCCCTGGAAGACCTGCGCGCCCAGCGCCAAGACCGCCGGAAAGCATTCGAGCACATAACGCGGTTCAGGGGCTTCGTCGGCGAACGCGGCCAAATAGGCCGTGCGTACCAGGATAAAGGCCGTTAAGAGAGCCCAGCCGGGGCGTCGGCGCGAAATCCATGCTCCGGCCACAGCGAGCGCAACGTAGGCGCCATTGAGAACGACAACGCTCAAGGTCGTCAGGAAGTCCCGGCGGTCGTTGCGCCATTCATCTCGCGGGGGCCACAGATTGCCGGAAACCGGGAGAAGTTCCACTCGGGGGGCGAACCAAAGCGTCAGCGAACGCAGGAAGGGTACCTGGAGGTAAGTGCGCAGAGGATGCCGGATCGTCCTCTCTCGCGCGATTTCACCGAGTTCACGATCCTGATCGCGGTCCCACATGAGACTGTCGTTATATCTTTCAAAGATTGCGGCCACGCGAGCCTTCTGCTCGGGAGAATCAAAGGACGAAGCAGGAAGATCGTCGATGGAGATTTCTTCGACGTCGAGCTTCCAGATGACCAGATACACATCGCCGAATCGCCACAGCCATGTATTGATCCAGGCATCGAAACCCAAGGGGGCAAACTCACCAGGAAGCGTGCTGTAGTGGGGCGCGAGAAGCTGAACGTCGTGAAGCTCGTTCCAATTGCGCGCGGCCCACGGCAGAAGAGGCAAGAGCAGCCCCGCACTCATGAGCGCAACCGCGCGGGCCAGCTTTTTCCAGCAGGCAAGCTGCCACCACCTTGCGACCAGCACCAAACCTACCGCGAGCAGAAGAAGAGGCGTTTCCGGGCGCACCAGCGTTCCCAATCCGACGACGAGCCCGCCGAGAAGCCAGCCGCTAAGACCACTGTTTTCTTTGGTTTGGCTGTCCTCATTCGATGCTGAGGAGGCAAGACAGACTTCCAGCAACACCAACAGGGCCAGGGCGGTGAGGAAGGTAACCAAAGTCTCGGTCAAGGCGACCGCCGTGTAATTGGCCGTGAAAGGACACAGCGCCGCGAGCCACAATCCGGCCAGAGCCACTCGCCGCCGGGATGCGGGCCTGGTCAGCCGGGCGGCGATGAGCGCCACCAAGAAGCATGTCGCAAGATCCACGCCCGCCTGCGCCAACAACACGGCCCGCGTCGACTGGCCGAAAAATGCGAAAATCGCCGCCAGGAAAGCAGGGTAACCTGGCACGCGCATGTCCACCGGTGTGAGCTGGCCCGCTATCGGGAATCCGTAGACCCCGTTCTTAAGCCAATTCCATGCCAATTCGATGTAGAATGGCGCATCTCCAGAATCCTGAACCGGGAACTTCAGGATGAAAAACAGGCGCAACATTAATCCTGTCAACAGGGCCAGACCGGCGGACACGCGCAACTTGGAAGGGAAAGTCATCCTTGGCCCTCTAATGTGGCTTTCTAACGGGTGGGCTGCTGCCGCGTCTAATCGTCATGTGGATTTAGAGATGCCGAAAGTAGCGGTGCGGGTACGTTTTGCGAGAATGGAGAGGTTCTGCATCGGCTCAAGTTTTTAGGACGCCCCAGCTTGGAATGTACTGATGCCTGAGCGCAAGCCCATTTTTTACGACCAGGAACGCCAGCGCTGGCGCCGGACGCGGCTGGTCCTGGAAGCCACGGGAGCGCTTTTTACGCTGGTGCTCGTGGTGTTCTTGCTCAATGTGATGCGCAACCCCGAATTGCCCGAACTGTTGCGACCCGACACCCACGGGGGCCTGCATGCAATTCCCCTCGTGCAGAAGGCGAAGCCACCTCGCAGGGGCCGCAAACGCAAGATCGCGGCGCTTGGCAAGATTCCGCAGAATTATGAACCGCTCCGCGCCGCTTTCTACGTAAGCGACGATTATACGAGTCTTGCCTCCCTGCAACTGCACTACCGCGACATTGATTTACTGATCCCGGAGGCGCTGCATGCCGTTTCCGCCGACGGGCATGTGGACGCCGAGCCCGACCCGAAGCTCACCGCTTTTCTACAATCGCTCCAGACGCGCGGCATCGAGTTGCCCGAGATGTCGATGGTGAACAACTACGACGGAAAGAAGGGCTGGTGCCCGCCGGAGATGCTTCAGATGCTGGCCAATCCAGCGGCGCGCGAGCGGCTCGCCCAGCAGCTCGAACAGTACGCGGACGCAGAGCGCCAGCCCGGCGTGGTCGTCGACTTCGAATCGCTTCCCAAATCCAGTGAGCCGGACTTCGAGCATTTCATTCACGACCTTGGTTCGACGCTGCACGCACGGGGATTGAAGCTGATGGTGGCGCTTCCGGCCGCCGATTTCAGCTATGACTACAAATACTTCGCTTCCCAGGCCGATGCGATCATTTTGATGAACTACGATTTTCACTGGCCTACCTCGTCGCCGGGTCCCATCGCGCCCCAGGACTGGTTTGTTCGCAACATTGAGAACATGCTGAAGCTGGTTCCGGCCGACAAGATCGTGATGGGCATCGCGAACTACGGATATGACTGGCCCGCGAAGTCCAAGCGCGTTCCGCATCCGGTGGCCCAGGCGGTCACCTTTCAGCAAGGCGTGATTACGGCGGTGGAATCGCAGTCAGACGTGATATTCGATCCCGACACGTTCAACCCGCATTACTCCTACGAGGACGAGAAGAACCGGGTTCATACGGTGTGGATGCTCGATGGCGTGACCGCCTACAACCAGATACACGCGGCGGAGATGGTTGGCGTTCGCGGCACCGCTCTCTGGCGTCTGGGGATGGAAGATCCCTCCATGTGGTACATCTGGGATTCCACGAACCCCACCGACGACGAGCGCAACAGGCTACAGGATATTCCTCCGGGTTACGACCTCATTCTTGAAGGCGACGGCGACGTCTGGCGCGTTACGGCCACTCCCAAGAGCGGGCAGCGGACACTCGATTACGACGCGCAAAGCGACGTGTTCGACGATGAAAGCTTCCAGGGCTATCCCATGTCCTGGCGAATTCAGCAGATGGGAGCGGCCGACCACAAGGTGGCTCTGACCTTCGACGACGGCCCCGACCCGAAGTGGACACCCAAGATTCTGGACATCCTGAAACAGAAGGGCGTTCCTGCGGCCTTTTTCGTGATCGGCGATTCGGCCAACCAGCAGGCCGGTATCGTGAAACGCGAATTCGCGCAGGGCGACGAGATCGGCAACCACACGTTTACGCATCCGGAATTCGACGCTATTTCCAAGACCCAATTGCAGCTGGAGTTGAACCTCACGGAACTGCTTATCGAGAGCAACCTGGCAGTAAAGACGACGCTATTTCGTCCCCCGTACGGAATCGACCACCAGCCGGAAACCGCCAGTGAAGTGCAGATGCTGCCGATTCCGCAGTCGATGGGATACGTCATCGTCGGAGCGCGCATCGACCCGCACGATTGGGGCGAAGCCGGAGGCCGGGCACCGCCGCCCGCGCAGACGATCGTGCAGCGCGTACTTGAGGATGCCGAAGCCAACAAGGGCAACATAATCCTGATGCACGATGGCGGGGGAGACCGCAGCCACACTGTGGAGGCGCTGCCGCAGATCATCGACGGATTGCGCGCCAAGGGCTACGAATTTGTGGAAGTGTCCAATCTTCTCGGGCAACAGCGAGCCGAGGTGATGCCGCCGCTCAGCCATCGTGAATGGCTGCTTGTCCGCGCCGATGCCTTCATCTTCGATGTGTTCCGTTGGTCGCGCGCGACGATCGCGTTTATCTTCGTTGCGGGAATCCTGCTGGTCGGCGGCCGGGCGCTGATTATCGGACTTCTCGCGCTGATCGAGAAGCTTCGTCCAGCAACCGCGGATCATCCGGAGTACAGGCCGAAGGTTACGGTGCTGATTCCCGCCTACAACGAAGAATCGGCGATTGTGGACACGGTGTATTCCGCTCTGGCATCGGATTATCCGAAGCTCGAAATTCTCGTCGTCGACGACGGCTCGATCGACCGTACTGCCGAACTGGTGCGTTCCAATTTCGGGCGCGAGCCGCGCGTGCGGCTGCTGTTGCAATCGAATCATGGCAAGCCCGCGGCGCTCAACCACGGCTTGTCGGAGGCGACCGGCGAGATCGTCGTATCCATCGACGCCGATACGATTGTGGACCCCGACGCGATTCCGCGCCTCGCCCGCCATTTCTTCGATGAGAAGGTGGGCGCGGTGGCTGGCAACGTGAAGGTGATGAACCGCAATCGCTGGCTCACGCGCTGGCAGGCGCTGGAATACATCACCAGCCAGAACCTGGAAAAGCGCGCCTTCGACCTGCTCAATTGCATCCCCGTGGTGCCGGGGGCCGTGGGCGCGTGGCGCACGGACCTGCTGCGAAGACATGGCGGCTTTTCGGGAGACACCGTGGCTGAGGATACCGACCTGACTCTGACCATTCGCCGCAACGGCTGGAAAATTCTCTACGATGAGGAAGCCATCGGCCGGACCGAAGTTCCCGATACCATCGACGCTTTGATCCGGCAGCGTTTCCGCTGGACTTTCGGCACGCTGCAGGCCATCTGGAAGCACCGCGACACGGTGGGTAAGCCCCAATATGGGACGCTCGGCTGGATTGCCGTGCCGAATATCTTTCTTTTCCAGATTGTTCTACCGCTGGTTTCGCCCATCATCGACCTGCTGTTCGTGATGACCCTGGCGCTCTGGGGCCTCTCACAGTTCCGCATTACCAGGCTGCCGCCCCTGTGGACATCGCAAGACGTGGAGCGATCGCTGATCTTTTTCGCTCTCTTTATGCTGATCGACCTTTTTACGTGCGTCGTGGCTTTCGCGCTCGAAAAGAACGAAGACTGGACGCTGCTCGCGCCCCTGATCCTGCAGCGCTTCTACTACCGGCAGATGATGTATGTGGTGCTCTTCCGCGCACTCAAGGAAGCGGTGCAGGGGCGCCCGGTGGGATGGCGCGGGGTGGAACCGCAGGTTCCCGCACCGGTGGGACAAGCCTAGCTGCTCTCCGCGCGCTTTCTAGGACCTACTGCGGCCTAGGATGGGGGCTGGCTCCCGGTCCTTTTTCGTCTTCGGGAGGCTCCGTCGCTTGCTGGGTGTGCTCTACGCGGTGGGCCGGATCGATAAGCCTTTGGACGGCCCGCATCACGCCGCCCAGCGGGGAGACTGGTTTCGCTTCGGTCTCGCATTCTCTTCCGGTCATCTTGCCGTATCGGTTGGCGCTCGAAAAATTCAGCATTCGGAATAGGAGCACGAGAAGGACGGCAATGGCCAAGGCATACTCCATGCTTCCTATTCCCCTGGTTTGCCGATACTTCACCCGGCTCTTTCCGGCCGCGCTCAAAACCGTGCACAATGGTTGAGCCGATGAAAAGGGTAGCGATGTTCATTCCGTGTTTTGTCGACCAGCTGAACCCCGAGGTCGGTCTCGACATGGCTCGCGTTTTGCAGCGCATCGGCTATTCGGTCGATTTCCCCGAGGCGCAGACCTGCTGCGGGCAACCTGCGTTCAATAGTGGCTATTGGCAGGAGGCACGTCGGCCGGCCGAACGGTTCGTCGAGATCTTCGGCGCATCAGACGCAGATGCGATCGTTTGCCCGTCTGGGTCCTGCACAACGATGGTGCGGACTTTTTATCGCGACTTGCTACAGGGTAGCCCGCTGACTGGCGATACGGCAACACTTGCGGCTCGCATTTTTGAATTTTCGGAGTTTCTGCTGAAGGTCGCTCAAGTGGCCGATGTGGGCGCGAGTTTTCCGCATCGCGTGGCCTATCACGACGCTTGCCATGCCCTTCGCGAGTTGCGGCTCAAGCAGGAGCCCCGCGAGCTTCTCCGGCACGTCCGCGGCCTCGATCTGGTCGAAATGCCCTATTGTGAGGAATGCTGCGGCTTTGGAGGCACGTTCGCTACGAAATTTCCCATGATTTCGGCAGCCATGGGCGAAACAAAAGCCGCCCATGCGGAGGCTTCCGGCGCCGACTACGTTACGTCGACCGATCCAAGCTGCCTGATGCACATCGATGGCGTGCTGCGGCTGCGGAAGTCGCGGGTCCGCACCATCCATCTGGCCAGCATCCTTGCGCAGACGGCTGTTCCCGCTGGAGCCCAACCTTCTTCGCGCACTGCCGTTGCGCGAGGGCCCTCTCAGGAAGGCGCTCTCGGGAAAGGAACTCCATGAGCACGCCCGCGCAGGAATTTCTACGCAATGCCGCCACGAAATCCGCGGACCTCGTGCATCGGCGCACGATCCGCACCGGCATAGATCATTACGAGGCTGCCGTGGGGCGAAGCGGCGCACGTTTCCATGATTGGGAAGCGGCGCGGCAGCGGCTTCACGAAATCAAATGGGAGGCGGTGAACCACCTCGACCGCTATCTGCTTGAGTTCGAGACGCGCATCAGAGAACGCGGCGGCCACGTCTACTGGGCGGAAACGGCCGAGGATGCGCGCCGCTATGTCACCGACCTTGCTGCGCGCAACAACGTGCGCACCGTTGTGAAATCGAAGTCCATGGTCACCGAGGAAATCGATCTCACGCACACGCTGGAAGAACAGGGCGTCACCGTTTTCGAAACCGATCTTGGCGAGATGATCGTCCAGCTGCGCAAAGAGCCGCCCTACCACCTGATGACACCGGCGATGCATCTGACGCGCGCCGAGATTGCGGACCTTTTCCGCGAAAAGCTGGGCGGCGTCGAAAGCGACGACCCGCAGCATCTGGTCGCTGTGGCGCGGCGCGCGCTGCGAAGGGCCTTTTTCTCGGCCGAGATGGGAATCTCCGGGGCGAATTTCCTGGTCGCCGAATCGGGCCTGATGGCTCTTACCACCAACGAGGGCAACGGACGCCTTGGTTCAAGCCTGCCGCGCATCCACGTGGCCGTGGCGGGAATCGAAAAAGTGATCCCGCGCATGGAGGACCTGGCCGTGATCTGGCCCACGATCGCCCGCTCCGCCGTCGGGCAGCCGATCGCCTGCTACAACACGCTGATTGGCGGCCCGCGTGGCCCCAACGAGACCGACGGTCCCGAGGAATTTCACGTGGTGCTGCTCGACAACGGCCGCAGTGAATTGCTAGCCGACCCGGAACAACGGGAAGTGTTGCACTGCATCCGCTGCGGGGCCTGCCTCAACGTGTGTCCCGTCTTCCGCAACATTGGCGGGCACTCCTACGGCACGGTTTACGGCGGGCCCATCGGCAGCGTGCTCATGCCGCATCTTGGCGGATTGAACAAATTCCAGCACCTCTCGTTTGCGTCGTCTCTGTGCGGCGCGTGCACGGACGCTTGCCCTGTGAAGATCAACCTGCATCATCATTTGCTTCAGAACCGACGGAATGCCGTACGCTCGGCGGACCGGCCTGCCAGCGAGCGTCTCGCTTTCAAGCTCTGGCGCTGGACGATGATGGGCTCCCAGCGCTTCGCGTTTGTCGGGAGCGTTGCGCGAATGCTGCTGCGAGCGGCATACGGCTGGGGGCTTGCGCGAACTCCGCTCGACCCCATGCGCCCGTGGACCAAAGTCCACGGGGCTCCGGAAATTCCCGCAAAATCGTTTCGCGCGCTGTGGAAGGAACAGCATGGAGCAAGCTGAGAATCCCGGACGCGAGCGTATCCTCGCGCGCATCCGCGGCGCGCTTCGTGAGACCGCGCCTAAACACGGCGCGCCCGCGTCAACGGGACCGATTTTTGCCCCGGTTCGAGACCCATTCGATCGCTTTCAGAAGGAATGCTCGCAGAACCTCACCGAATGCGTGATCACTTCAGACATGGGCGCCAGCGCCGCGGCGGTTGCCGAGGTGCTCGCGTCGATTTCGCCGGGACAAATATTTGTGCAGGACGCGCCTGAACTCCGGTGCATGGTCCCGCTCTGGCCGCACGGCCGAAACATCCGGTGGTCGAGCGAAGGAGGGCCGCTTGAAGCTTCGCAAGCGACCATCACGCTGGCCGAAGCGCTTGTAGCGCAAACGGGCTCGGTGTTTGTCTCCTCGTCGTGCGGGGGGCGAGCAGCGTCGGTGGCGGCGCCAGTTCACATCGTCGTGGCGACGCTCGATCAGCTGGTTCCCGATCTCGATGCGGCTTTTGCGCGCTTGCGCGAACGCCGGGCGCAAGAGACAAATTCCATGCTGTGCCTCATTACGGGATCCAGCCGCACCGCCGACATCGAAAAAATTCTCGTGATGGGGGCGCACGGCCCGCGGCGCCTCGTCGTGGTTCTGGCGCTGCGCACGATTCCAGCCCGCGGTTAGCGCGGCCGGAAACTAAGCGTGGAGATCGTACTGCTTGGGAGGCTCGGCACCCTTGCGAATCCGCCACAGGACAGTCGAGAACAGCAGCACAGCAATCAGCCAAAGCGCCAGCCGCTCGAGCACGGCCATCCGCAAGACACACGAAATGACTCCGATCACGAAGCTATAACCCACCGTCACGACAACGTGGTATTTCTCCTCCATCTGAGCATCCTCCGCACCAGATTGCGCGTGCTGTATCGATCTTACGGAATTATTGGCCGCCGCTCAATTCTTCCCGCACCAGGCCGCCGTAGGTCTCACGCCGCCGAACGACCCGGAATCGGCGCCCTTGCACCAGCACTTCGGCGGCCCGCCGCCTGGCATTGTAATTGGACGCTTGCGCGAATGCATATGCCCCCGCTCCCCACACCGCCAACAGGTCTGCCGTCTTTACCTCATCGAGGGCATAATCCTGCGCCAGAAAGTCACCCGATTCGCAGACTGGTCCCACCACATCGACGTTGCTGACGGTCCTTTTCGCGGAGCGCGCCGCAGGCGTGATCGGATGCTTCGCGTCGTACAGGACGGGACGGATTAAATCGTTCATCGCCGCATCGACGATCACAAACGTCCTGCCGCGATTTTCCTTCACGTAGATCACCCGCGTGAGCAATACGCCCGAGGGGCCGACGAGCCAACGCCCCGGTTCCACCAGGAGGCGGCACGCGAGCGGGCGCACGGCTGCCGCAAGCGTTCGTGCATATCCCGCCAGATCGATTGGCTGTTCGTCGGTATATCGAATTCCAAGCCCGCCGCCGATATCGATGGAATCCAGACGTATTCCCTTGCGGCCCAACTCGCGCACATGCGCCGCCATCCCCACGAGCGCCTGGCGGTAGGGCTTCGCTTCCGAAATTTGCGATCCTAGGTGTGCACTGATGCCGCGCCACAGAATCCATGGAGAATTCTTGTGCGCGAGATACATCCGGCGCGCGGTTTCCCAATCCACGCCGAACTTATGATGGTGATGCCCCGTGGAGATATGCTTGTGCCCGCCAGCCAGAACGTCTGGATTGATTCGGACTGCCAGGCCGGGCTTTGCGCCGCCGGTCTTCACGTAGCGCGCCGCCTCACTCAACACGACTTCGAGTTCGGCCTCCGATTCCACGTTGAAGAGTAGAATTCCAACGCGTTTCGCGGCTTTGTGCGGATAGCCGAGCGCTTCGCGAATTTCCTCGCGCGTCTTGCCCACGCCGGAAAAAACGATCCGGTTTCCCGCAACGCCGATCCTGCGCAGGCGGTCGAGTTCGCCGCCGGACACGATATCGAAGCTGCTGCCCATGCGGGCCAGAACGCCGAGTACGGCCAGATTGCTGTTGGCTTTCACCGCATAGCAAATCGCATGCGGCAGCCGCCCGAAAGCGCGATCCAGACGCCGATACCGCCTTTCAATGCTTGTGCGGCTATATACGTAGGCGGGCGTGCCCACCGCGCCGGCGATCTCTGCCACGGGCGTATCTTCGCAGTACAAGGTCTTTTCGCCGGGCGCGCCAGCAACGGCGGAGCGATATGCGTAGCACTCCGTGTATTCGGTCGGATCGGCGCCGGCGCCGCCCTTCTGCAGCCGCTCTGTCTTGGTCTCGGGTAACATTTGATTCCGCCCGAAAATAGGGGTTCACCATCATACAATTTCCGGGCGAAAATCGGTCCGCTTCCCGACGACTGCAATGGGAGGCATCGGCGAAGGGGGGGCCGCAGAAGCCAGTTTACGGTGGTGTCGCCGCCGGCAGGTCTATTGGGCGACATGCATTGATCGAAGAAGCGGAGAAATCACTCGACCGGGCCGCAGCATCCCGACCACTCCGAGGGCCAGGGACGAAAGCATCCCGGCACTTTGTCTGAGTTGGGGCGGTCCATGCGGTCCTGCGTGCGTGCTTACCTCGCTGCTATCGTCCGGGGGGGGGATGGAATGAATCGCTTACTTTGGTTCCAGCCAGCACAAGCTTATAATCAAGGTCGCGTGACCGCGGAGGAGGGCTTTTCATGAGCGAGCTAGCCAGCAAGATCTGCGTACCCTGCCGGGGAGGCATTCCGCCGGTAGCCGGAAGAGAATTGGAAGACCTGGCAAAGCAGGTGCCGCAATGGAAGGTGATTGACGGCCATCACATTACTCGATCCTTCGCTTTTCCGGATTTCCGCCAGGCCCTCGCGTTTGTCAATAAAGTCGGGGAAATCGCCGAATCGCAAGGCCACCATCCCGATATCCTGCTGGCCTGGGGCAAGGCCGAAGTCACCACCTGGACGCACAAGATCAATGGGCTAACGGAAAGCGATTTCATTCTGGCGGCGAAAATCGACCAGTTATAGGGCGTCCCGCATAGCCACCGATCCGGTCATGGCCTGAATCAAGGCCCCCCGGTCCGATTTCTCCCACCTCCCAGACAAGACCCTATATTCTCTTCTAGCGGGGTTTTCTTAGGCTGCCATTCATGCTCGAGCGTCTGTTTGCCCGTTACATCGCGGACGAAGCCCGGCCGATGATTCATTTGGCAGCTCCGATTGTGCTGGCGGAGCTCGGGTGGATGTCGATGGGCATCGTGGACACGATGATGGTGGGGCGGCAGCAGAACAGCGCGGTCGCGATCGGGGCGGTCAGCCTGGGAAGCATCCTCTACTACGTTGTGGCAATCTTCGGAACGGGTTTGATGCTTGGGCTCGATATACTCGTATCGCACTCCTACGGAGCAGGCAACCTGGAAGATGCGCATCGCTCGCTCGTCAACGGCGTTTATCTGAGTCTGGGAATAGCTCCTATTCTGATGGGTCTCGTGTGGCTTTGGGAACCGATCCTGCGGCTGCTGAGCATCGAGCCATCCGTAATGAGCCAGGCGATCCCCTACCTCCGAGCGCTCAACTGGGGCACGCTCCCCCTGCTTCTTTACTGTGTATTCCGGCGCTACCTGCAGGGCATTAGCCTGGTGAAGCCCGTGGTGTTTTCTCTGTTGTCGGCAAACCTCGTCAATCTGGGCGGGAACTGGGCACTGATCTATGGTCATCTGGGACTACGTGCAATGGGAACGGTGGGCTCGGGGTGGGCGACATGTGCGGGCCGCGTTTATATGGCGGGAGTGCTGCTTGCCTACTGCGTTTATTATGACCTCCGCTACAAAACGGGGTTGCGGGAAGCGTCGCGGTGGCCCCATTTTCCGCGAGTGTGGAAGCTCGTCAGCCTGGGATTGCCAGCGGCAGCGCAACTGGGCCTGGAAGTGGGAGTGTTCGCCGCCGCGACGGCATTGATCGGGAAGCTGGGAGCGATTCCACTGGCGAGCCACCAGATCGCCATGAATACGGCCAGCTTTACCTACATGGTGCCGCTGGGGATCGGATCGGCGGCTGCGGTACGCGTCGGGCAGGCGCTCGGTCGCCAGGACCATCCTGCCGCCAGCCGCGCCGGTTGGACGGCACTTGCGCTGGGCTCGGGGTTCATGATGTGCACGGGTCTTGCCTTCTGGCTTGTCCCGGGCTACATCGTGCGCATTTACTCCCCCAATCCGGCTCTGACGCGGGCGGCGAGCGGCCTGCTGTTGGTAGCCGCTTTTTTCCAGCTGTTCGACGGACTGCAGGCTGTCGCCACAGGGTCATTGCGTGGCGCAGGCGACACCCGTACGCCCATGATTTGCTCGGCGCTGTCCTACTGGCTGGTGGGCTTGCCGCTCGGTAACTTCCTCTGTTTTCGGCGCGGCTGGGGAGCCGAGGGGATTTGGACAGGCTTGTGCGTGGCGTTGATCCTAATCGGGTGCGCGCTGCTGATTCTGTGGCGCCGGAAGGAGCGGTCTTTCTCGGATATGGAAGTTTCGGTTCGACCGTCTGCGTGAAAGATCAGAATCTTTCCAAGGAGCAAAGACCAACTCCCGGCTGAAGCATGGGCTCCCAGCACGGGCTGGTTGGCGCAAATGGTACGCCCGATCAGCCTACCCCGGGGCCTGTCGCAACCTACCGGTTGCCTTTTTGGCGGCTTGTGGCAAGTGCATTTGCCATTCACGGGCCGGGTGATTAGTATGAGTAATAGCAGACGGCCCAACGGGGAGAATCGTCATGAAATGCGCGAATTGGGGAATCGTGCTCTTGTTGCTTTCACCGGCCTGCGTGGCTGTTGCGCAGCAACAGGTCGCGCAGCAGGAAGATCCCGTCGCCGCCGCGGCGCGTCGCGCGCGCGAGCAAAAACAGCAACAAGCGAAAGCACCCAGAGTTTGGGACAACGATACGATTCCGAAGAGTCCCAGCTCGCTCAGTGTGATAGGTCAAACCGCCGCCGAAAATGGGGCGGCCACCGCCGCTTCCTCAGCGGAAGACAAGCCCGCAGATTCTGGCACCGGTAAGAAAGAGAAGGCAACGGAGCAGAAATCGGTTATCGAAGCCGACCTGGCCGCGGCGAAGGAACAGCTTCAGACTCTGCAGAATGATTTGGATATCCTTCAGCGCAAATTCACCCTCGATCAACAAACGTATTACTCGAAGCCCGACTATGCCTCAGATAAAGCCGGCGCCGCCAGCTTGCAGGACGAGCAGGATCAAATCGACGCGAAGCGGCAGGAGATGATCGCGGCGCAGCAGAAGATTGCCGAGTTGCAGGAGAATTTGAACGCGGCGAGCCCCGGGGCAAGCAGCGAAACCAAGAACGATTCCCAGTAGCTTCCTCGCGCGTGCGGTCTCCCGGAAGCCGGGCATCCCGGTGAAACCCTACCCCTACTAATTGTATATAATTTTCTTGACACACTAGGGCCTCCAGCGCACAATCCTCTCGGCCTTTGGGACTTTTTGAACTCTCTGGTTCCGCGGCGAGGCGGCGTTTTTCGCCGCTGGCCTATTTTTCTCAAGAGAAAAGAGGCGCGATGCAAAATCTGCCCGGTGCGACTGTGCAGTGTTTGAATCCCGCATGCCCCTCTCGCGGCCACTGGCTTCGCGTCCAGGACCGCCCCCAGGACTGCTGCACCAGCTGCGGGGCACCGCTACAGAACGTCCCTCCTCCCATCGGTCCGCGATTCCGCCCGCGTCCCCGGCCCCTTGCCAGCTATCGCCCCATGGGCAGGCATCGCTAGGTATCTGCTGTTGGCGAGCGGGATCAGTCCCGCCGCCAACCCGAAAACGCTATAACCTCCACAGAGGGGGTAGAACCTTGCGCGCCACAGCAGGAAGCGGCCGGGGGGAAGCCGGCCGCTTGGGGGCGTTGGGGGGTGATGGATTGGCAGAGACTCGAAGCTGTCTCCAGGCACCCCGGCAGAGCACCAGGCGCCTTCCTTCCCGGGTTGCTGCCGGGGTGCCCGAGCCAGCTTCAAATCCACAGCAATTGTGCCGGCGGGACCTGCGGCGGTCGATAGACCGTTTGATTCATTGGTTCCAGTGTGAAAGTCCCAGCGGGCGCTACGCCGATCTTGCACTGCAACCGCAACAAGCCGCACCAAAACGCTGCGTAGCTTCCCTGCATGTTTGTCGTCTAGAATTCACGAGCCGAATTTTCGGAATGCCGTAGAACCCCAGATGTACTACGATCATTGCCCGCGATGAGCCAAGCATCCTCTTCTAAATCCAACAGCCGCGCAAGCGAAATGCTCTGGGAGTTCTGGTATCCCGCGCTGCGAAGCAACCAACTGCGCGGTCGGCGGCTCAAGCGCGCCATGCTGCTGGATGTGCCCTTGGTGCTGGGCCGCGACTCCGCCGGAAAGCCGTTCGCCCTTCGCGACATTTGCCCGCACCGGGCGTTTCCTCTTTCGTTTGGCGCATTCGACGGCGCCTCGGTCGAATGCGCCTATCACGGCTGGAAATTCGATGCGCACACGGGCCAGTGCAGAGTGATCCCATCGCTCACCGCCGACTCCAAGCTGAAGTGTGAGCGCATTTACGCCGGCAGCTTCCCCTGCCAGGAACGCGACGGCTACGTCTGGGTCTTCCTGGGCAATCCCGAGGGCCGCGCCAGCGAAACGGCTGTGCCGCCCGCGCCGGTGCTCCCTACTTTCAGCGCGAAGTATCAGATCGCGCATTTATGGGCCGATCTTGCTTGCAGCGTGGACCAGGCGATCATTGGCCTGATGGACCCGGCACACGGACCCTTCGTGCACCAGGCCTGGTGGTGGCGCACCCGGCACAGCATCCGAGACAAAGCCAAGCAGTTTGAACCGATCCCAAACGGTTTTCGCATGAGCGCGCACTCGCCTTCCGCCAATAGCGCGCCCTATAGAATCCTGAAGCTCATCACCGGCGAGCCCGCCACCACGATGATCGATTTCGTCCTGCCGAATCAGCGCTTCGAACAGATCCGCGCCGGGCGCTACTGGCTCTCAAGCCGTACCACCGTGACACCTTTAGGCGCCGAGCTTTGCCGGCTGGATTTCTGCGCTGCGTGGAACATTCTTCCGTGGTTTCCCATCGTCTCGTTCATCCTTCACGTACTGGGACCACGCTTCATCCGCCAGGACACGGAGGTAATCAAGAAACAGTCACTAGGTGTGCGATACGAGGATCGAATGATGCTGGTCGACGACGCGGACCGCCAGGCGCGTTGGTATTTCGAGCTGAAGACGGCGCATCTGGAAGCAAAGCGCACGGGCGAACCGATGCGCCATCCTGTGCCGGGGCCCGTGACACTGCGGTGGCGTTCGTAGGACTCGCGCAGATTGTGCTTGTGGGCTACCTGGACGCACCAGAGGGGGGAGGGTTTTGTTTCTGCCGCCCCTATGGGTGCTTGGACAACAACTGCTCCATCACTTCTCCCCCAGTTTCCGCTGTGGGCGACCTTGTTCGGTCCTGACGGGATGGGGAGGCGAATTCACGAGTTAGACTAGACGTAGGCGATCCAGCGGCCCGCCGCCACGATCGCAAACCACAGCAAAATGGAAAACGTGCCGGCAAAGCGCGCAGCAAGTGGCGCGACCGGGTCGTTCTCCCACTTGCCTACGCTTTTATACGCCAGGGTGTGAAACACAAAGGCGTTCACGCCGGCCAGCACGATCAGCAACATCTTGATCTGAAAGGCCCGGTTGTCGAACATCTTGGTGGCTTCCGATGAAAACAGGAGAACTCCGGTGACCACCTGGATCACGAAACCCGCCCACGTCCACGGCAGGAACCGCACTGCCAGCGTGGAAACGGTATCCTGCTTGAAGGTGAGACCCATCAAGCGCAGATCGAGAATAGAAGTCGAGCCCACCAGACATATAATGCCGAAAATATGGATCGTCTCGATCACCGGAAAGAGCCACAGCGACTCGCGGATCGACGAACCCACCCCGGTGTTTTCAAGCCAATGGCAAACCGCGTACAGCGTTTGCATTTCTTAGTCCTCGCCACGATTAAAATTAAATGGTGCCGACAGCACGGCCCACAACCCCGTCCGGATCGTTGCAGAAGCTTTCAGACGGAGAACTTCCGCCGCTGGGCCAAGCGACCGGCAACTGAGTGAGAGATCGGGCCTTAAAACACGATACCTGGCAGGTATGTCCGGGACTGCTGGGCTCAATGAAACCCCACATCTCTGCTCCACTTGCGCGCAAAAACGATATGTTGTTCATTTCCCGCTGTCAAGCGCCGAATTGGCTCGGGCCTCCTTGACTCAAGAATGGCGCGGAGATCCTCCGGCAATTCAGCCGAGTTTCTGCGCATCGAGTGCTAAACTGAGACGAATCATCATGGAAGAAAACAACCTATTCGCGCTGATCGGAGAAGAAGGATTTGCCCGGCTGGTGGCCGCCTTCTACCGGCAGGTACCGGAAGACGATATTCTCGGTGCCATGTATCACAAGGAGGATCTCGAGGCCGCCGAGCAACGGCTTCGCGACTTCCTCATCTATCGGTTCGGAGGTGCGGATCGGTACATCGCAGAGCGAGGGCATCCCCGCCTGCGTGCACGCCACCTTCCCTTTCGGATCGATCAGGTCGCTCGCGACCGGTGGATGCAACGAATGGACAACGCGTTCACCGAAGCCGCGCTCCCGCGTGAAGCCGAACAGATGCTG
Organism: Candidatus Acidiferrales bacterium; assembly: GCA_050015335.1. Taxonomy (GTDB): domain Bacteria; phylum Acidobacteriota; class Terriglobia; order Acidiferrales; family UBA7541; genus Palsa-295. The sequence goes on from JBEKBP010000017.1 coordinate 34,413, forward strand.
CGCGATTTCTTCGGGCACATGTCGACTTTCATGATCAATCAGGGGTAACCGGGAAGGTGTGTGAAGCAGCAAGATCCCCGAGCGGCGGAAGCCGCGCGCTGACCGCGATCCCGACACTAGGAACCGTTCACGCCGGCGTGCAGATTGGCGTAGACGGTCATTGCGAAGCTCAGCGCAACCAGCAGCGCGGCGGTCCAGCCCAGCACGTAGGCGCGCTTGCGCTCTTCGGGAGACAACGGCGGGCGGTCCATCATGACCCTTCCCAGCAGGAACCCTGTGATCAGACCTCCCAGATGCGCAAAGTTGTCGATGCCCGGGAACAGCAAACCCCACACCAAGATATAAATCAGCCAGCGGATAATCTGCTGGCGGAGCATCTTCATTCCGGCGCTACGGCGGCCAGTGGTGATCGCCAGCAAGATGCCAATCAGACCAAGTAAGGCTCCCGATCCCCCGACGCTGAAATGGCCGAAGTAACTGCTCAGCCAGTACCCACCGATGCCCGAAATGACATAAATAAAAAAGTAGCGCGCCGAACCGTAGAGCTCCTCGATCTGCGGGCCGATGTCCATCAAAACCCACATATTGAAACCGATATGCAGCAGGCTGCCGTGAAGAAACACGGCCATCACAAATCGCCAGGGCTCTTGCAGGTTGTAGGCCAGCGGCAACGACGCACCGAACCGTTGGAGAACTTGGCCGTCGATCCCGCCAAGGCTATTCAGGATGCCAAAAGCTCCGCCGCCCGGCTGCGAAAGGCCGCTCAAGCGCATGGTCCACAAGAAACTTGCGATGTAGAGGACGCAACTGAATCCGAGAATGCCGTAGGTTGCCGGCGAAGTAGTGGGCAAAACGCTGCCGATGGAGCGGCTCGCGGCCGCGACCGAAAAAGTCATGCTCGCGCCGCACTGGTGGCACCGCGTGGCGCCGGCGCCGACCAGCGTGCCGCACGACGGACAGAGCTTGGGGCGAGGCTGTTCGGGCGGGCGGCTGGCGAAAAGACCCTTCATTTTCTGCCGGAATCGTTCCAGTTGCATGCGCTGACGGGGCGAAAGTGGCAATGAGCGTCCTTGCGAGAATGAAGATGCGTTCTATAATGATTCGTCTCTATCATACAGAAAAATGCGGGCAAACAAATGAATAGGGATGGCGTGTGAGCCGCTTCAAATCCGCAAAAAGTCTAGCCGGAGACTCACGCGGCTGGCACTGTCGGCGGCAAGCAAGATTCTGGCTGCCGTCGCTCGTCCCGGCGCTCTGCATGGTGTTCGCCGGCGGCTGTGCGCACCGCACCTATCAGACACAAGCTCCCGCGCCAGCACCGACCGCCCAGCCCTATCCCGGCCAGCCAACGCCATCGGGACCGCCACCGGCGGTGGAACGGCAACCCGCCACGCCCGGTCTCTACATAGAACAGGGGGTCGCTTCGTGGTATGGCGTTCCGTTCAATGGCCATCGTACTTCGAACGGCGAGATTTACGACATGCACGACATGACCGCCGCGCACCGCACGCTTCCGTTTGGAGCCATGGTGCGCGTAACAAATCTGGCCAACGGCAAGCAGACCGAAGTGCGCGTCAATGACCGCGGCCCGTTCGTGGCCAATCGTGTCATCGATCTTTCGCTCGCGGCGGCGCAGGCCATTGAGATGGTGGGACCCGGCACGGCACCTGTACGCCTTGAGATGGTCTCCGGCCCGAATCCGCAGGAAGGCTTTTTTGGCGTGCAAGTGGGTGCATTTCTAGTGCAGGAAAATGCGGACCGCCTCCGGGCGCGATTGGCGGAGCGGTACTCGTCGGTCACAACGGTTCCCTATAACTCGCCGAACGGTCTGTTTTACCGCGTGCGCGTAGGCCGTGTGCCGAGCGAAGCCGCCGCGCAGGCGCTGGCTGAAAAGCTCCGTTCCACCGATCAGTTTACTACCTTCGTCGTGCGGATCGACGAGTAGCGCAGCGCAGCCCATGGGCGTCGGCTATACTGTTTGGACCTCGATTGAAATTTATGCGTGCATACCGATTCAATTGCTTGCCGCAGCGAGCTCGGAAACCCCGCCCCGTGCGATTGGCGAGCGGATTGATTCTGGCGATTGCCCTGTTACCTCAGGCGGCTCCAACGGTGCGTGCCCAGTCCGCCCCGCCGAGCAAGTGGACGGTCACGATTGTGCTTCCTTCCAGAGTTGTGGCCGGGCGGCCGGCCACGCTGGCAGTGCTCGGCGTCGACGGCCGTTTGGCTTCCGATGTAACCGTCGAGCTCGGAAGCGATCAGCGCGTCACGACCGACGCGACCGGGCGCGCGTCGTTTACCACGCCCTCCGGGAGCGGCGTGCTGATTGCAAAAGGTTCCGGTTCGTCGGCTGCGGCGCTCGTGGATTTGAATCCGCCGGAGAACCCCAAGGACGCGGTTTGGGTGCCTCCTGTTGCGCCACTGCATGAACCATTTTCCATCTGTGGCAGCCGATTTCGCGGCGATGCGGACGCCAACCACGTGAGGCTCAACGGTGAGCCGGCGCTCGTCATGGCCTCCTCATCCGAATGCCTCTCCGTGATTCCCCACTCCGCGGTTCCAGGACCGGCGCAGATTTCCGTGCAGACTCCCAGCGGGCAGTGGACGGCGCAAACCGCGCTGGTGTCACTGGAGCCCGATCTCCCAAACCCTGCTCTGCTGCCCGGCGAAAAAGGCCGGTTCATCGTAAACGTGAACGGCTGGGATCGGCCCCTGCGCGTTGTCGTACAGAATCAGACGCCCGGCGTGGTGCGCTTCTTGAAGGGGGACGTGCAGGAATTGTGGTCAAGCGGCGGCGCGCACAATTGCGCCGCCCTGGAAGCCGCGGCGATCCGCTCGGGCGATTTTTCCCTGGGCGCGCGGCTGGCGCCCTTGCCAGACGAGAATGCCGCGCGGCGATATCTAGAAGCCGCTGTTTCTCTAGCCCCCACAGGTGAACAGCGCGACATCGACCGTCTCGCCAGGCAACTGGAGCGCAGCCCTGGTAATCGGGACGGCCCGCGGCGCGAGCTGGACAAGATTCTCGCCCATACCATCGAGGGCGATTTGCGTACTCTTCTCGCCGCGGCGCGGACCGCTCTTTAGCCCGCTGGGTGTGTTTGTGAGCACTGGTTTCCCACAGCTTCCGCGGGGGGATGCGTTGTGGCTTCCCTGACGGGGCTCGCGAGGAGTTGCTGGCCCAAGCGGGCGCTCCGACTCTGCCGGACGCGCTTGAAACAACCATCAATTGGCGCTGGGTTCGAGGGCTTTCGGTTCGCCTGCGGGGAGCGCGCCCTGCGACATCTGTTCCAGGGAATTACGCGCGCGGGTGAGGCGGCTATCGGCTTCTTCGTAGCATTGCTGAGAGTGGCGAAGATGCGTTCCCAGCTTTTCGTAGACGTCGGCGAACGACTCGAATTGTTTCTTGAGCCCCGCCATACCCGCGAGGAGATGCCGCGCGTTTTCTTCGATTTTCTGGCCCTGGAGGCTGATGGCCACGGCGCTCAAGCACGCATAGAACGTATTGGGCGAAACGGGGAAGACGCGCTTCTCGCGGCAATATTCGTCGAGGCGGCCGTATTTGGAGTCCTGCGTCATCAGAAGCTCGTAGTAAACACCTTCGGAAGGCACAAACATGAGCGCGTAATCGTAGGTGTGCTCGCCGGGCAGGATATATTTTTCCGCGATGGAGTCGGCATGCCTGCGGACGGCGAGCGAAAAATCACGCCGCGCTTCATCGCCAAATTCCACAAGCCTTCGATAGGCTTCGAGCGGAAACTTGGAATCGATCGAGAGGAGGCGTTCCCCGCTTCGCACGATGGCATCCACGACGGCCCCGGTGGAAACAAATCGATATTGCATGGAGTAGGCACCTTGCGGAAGGGCATCTACGAGCAATCTTTCAAGGGTTACCTCGCCGAGGGTTCCTCTTGTTTTCGCGCCGCCTAGGACAGACTGAAGCGTCTGCGTCGCTCTGGAAAGGTCCTGACTGGTCTGATGTACTTCGCCGATTTTTTGACTCATCTGCAAAAGCACATCGGTCGAGGACTGCAGGCGCTGCGCAACGTCGCGCTGCGCGTCGGTGGCGAGCTGGCCGGTCGATGCGACGCCGCTTTGCAATTCCTGGCGGACTTGCCCCAACTGCTGCGTCATCGCCTGCACCAGATTATTGATTTGCGCCGTCACGTTCTGGCCTTGCGCGGCGAGCGAGCTCTGCATCTCTTGGCGGACGGCGGACAGCTGCACTTCGGAGCGGCGGCTGGCGGACCACGCAATCGCGCCCACAATCCCAGCTGCCAGAAATCCGATCGCAAGCCATACAGCAGGGTTCATCGACACGCGGCCTCTCTGGCTGCAAATCGTCTGCGGGATTGGTGAAAGACTCTCGCGCGAAGGCGACCGCCCAGGAAAGGATTCGCGGCCCGCAAGCTAATCCCGCGTGGACCCGGTGAGCCCAACGAGCGGGCCGGACGCGGGCGAAGATCCCGGATCGATCGATTGCGGCGCGCGCCAGGAATCGACCACCGAGATCTGGTGGACGCAGGAAACCGTGCAACGCCGGGCGCAGCCCTTTTTGGTGCGGAACTCGCGGTCGCGCTGTTCGGCGGTATATTCCGCCAGCGGAACGCCCGGATAGCCGCGCTGCTGGGAGCAGTAGTGGACCAAGCCGTCTTCGCAGATGTAGAGATAGCGCGAGCCTGCGCGGCACCGCCAGTTGTTCTCGCGGCCCGCCGCGATATTGTGCTGGAACTTGTTTACGCGCGTGAACGAGCGTTTGCCGAGCGACATGATCTCTTCAAAAATCTCCGTTTCGCGCGAGCCAAGAGGCTGCAACTGGCCGTTTCCGTCATGCAGTATGCCGACCGTTGAGGTGAAGCCAAGCTCCCGTGCGCGATGCGCCACCTTCAGCGCATCCTCCGGATTGCCAATGCCGCTTCCCAGCACGGAGTTGATATTGACCTGGAACTCCGCATGTTCGGCCAGCAGGGCAAGCTTCTGATCGAGCACTTTCAGGCTCTTCTTCGACACATCGTCGGGCTGGAGGTTATCGATGCTGATCTGCAGGTATTCCAGCCGGGCGCGGTTGAGGCGTTCAATGCGGTCCGCCACGAGCAGATAGCCATTGGTAATCAGTCCGGCCATCATTCCATTCGTGCGTATGCGGGCGATGATCGCATCAAGGTCCGGGTGCAGCAGGGGTTCTCCCCCGCTAATCGTAACGATCGAGGTTCCCATTTTTCCCAAGCGATCAATGCGCCGGAACATCTCTTCGGTTGGCACGGGCTTGGAAAAATCGTCGAACTCATTGCAATACGTGCAGGCGAGATTGCAGCGCCGGATGGGAATGATGTGGACCAGCAAAGGGTGGTGCGTGGAAACAAGCCCCTTGGCGATCATGCGGAACTCCCGCAGCTTGCGGTGCGCGGCAAGGAGTTTCTTCCGAATTTTATTTTGAGAAGTCACCGTCGATCGGGCAAAATGGGCCGCTGACCGGCACACGCGCCGCAATCATTATGCCACAGCAACGTGCCCATCCCGCCCGGCATACCCCAACGCGGGGCGATCGCCCCGGGTGATTCCGGTTTGCCCAGACAGCCGTCGCCTTCCCAACAACCGCAAAATCACCGGCAGCCGCGAGGCAAGTCCTGCTAAAATTTGATTTCTTCCACAGGTTGGGCTACGGTCGGGAGTGCGCGGCAAATCCTGCGAAAGTGTGGATCGCCGTGGAGTAGAAGAATGTGCAAGTGCATTGTCTTAGGGAGTGTTTCGATGCCTGATGCAGTAGCAGAAAAAGTGATCGCGACGCTCGCGTCGGTGAAGCGGATCCCGGCCGAAAAAATCACGCTGGAGACCAATTTGCAGGAGCTGGGCATAGACTCCCTGGACGTTTTTACGCTGCTCTTCGAACTGGAGAACGCTTTCAAGATTTCCATTCCCGACGACGACGTTCGCTCCATCCGCTCCGTAAACGACATCGTCGAAGGTGTCAAGAAAATCCTGGCGGCCCCTTCCGGTACGTCGCTGGACTCAGCCACGCCGGCAACTTGATTCCCGCCAATTGGATGACCGTTCGAGGAACCTTCATGGCCTTTGCGGCCCGGCGACACCACCGAGAAGCTGGTGTCCAACAATGACGCCGCGCCGCGTGGCGATCACCGGGATGGGAATTGTCTGCCCTCTAGGCCTGAACCTTGCCGAAACCTGGAAGGCTCTGAGCCAGGGCCGGCCGGCCATCGGGGCCATCGAGGGAATTGATTGTTCGACGCTCCGTTTCCAGAATGGCGCTCAGGTGAAGGGTTTTGACGCGCTGAAGCACTTTGAAGGCGGCAAAGACGCACAAATCGACCGTTTCGCGCAATTTTCCGTGGTGGCGGCGCGCGAGGCCTTGCGCGACTCGGGCATCGATTTGACGCCCGACTTGCGCGAGCGCGGCGCGATCGTCTGCGGGTCGGCGGTGGGCGGCCAGGCGGCGCTAGAGGTAGGCTTCGAGGACCTCTACGTCGCAGGACGCGGACGCGTCCATCCCCTCACGATTCCAAAGACCATGGCGAATGCGGGCGCCAGCCAGATTTCCATGGATATTCGCGTCAGCGGGCCCACGTACACGGTTTCAACGGCATGCTCGTCGTCCAACCATGCCATCGGCCAAGCCTTTCGCATGGTCCGCGATAGCGACGCCGAGATGGCCGTGACTGGCGGAAGTGAAGCGCCGTTTACCATTGGCCTGCTGAAGGCATGGGAGGCCATGCGCGTGATCGCCCCCGATACCTGCCGTCCGTTCAGCAAGGACCGCCGCGGCATGATCCTGGGTGAGGGCGGGGCGATGATGGTACTCGAGCCGCTCGAGGCGGCCCAGGCCCGCGGAGCCCGAATCTATGCGGAGGTCTGCGGTACCGGGATGACCTCTGATGCTCACCACCTTACGCAGCCCACTGTCGACGGCCCGGCTCGCGCCATGCGAGCCGCGTTGCGCGATGCCAACATGCAGCCGGAGGCAGTAGGTTACATCAATGCGCACGGCACCGGAACACCCGGTAACGATCCTACCGAGACACGCGCCATTCGAGAGGTGTTCGGCACCCATGCGGACAAAATCGCCGTGAGTTCCACCAAATCCCTCCACGGCCACGCTTTGGGCGCCGCGGGCGCGCTGGAGGCGATCGCAACGATTCTCGCGCTATATCACGGCATTCTGCCGCCTACGGCGAATTACAACGAGCGCGACCCGGAATGCGACCTGGACTACGTCCCGAATCAACCCCGAGCGGCTCGCGTGGAAGCAGCTCTGTCGAATTCCTTCGCATTTGGCGGATTGAATGCCGTGCTCGCCTTCCGCGCTTACCGCTGAAACGCTCGCCGCCAGCCCCATGCAATGGCCATGGGGTTATGGTGGGAACGCTCCTGTTCTAAACGGAACGCCCATCGGCGACGGGCGTTCCCGGGCTCTCGGCGCGTGAGGCTTAAGACAGGAAGTGAAACAGGTACGGGAGGATCAGGCCCGGATTCCAGGGCAGGGGGTTGTATTCCCACCCGCGCGTGAGTTCATCGCTCATCGAGAAGCAGATCATGATGCCCAGCCAGAAGAAAGCCCCGACGATAATAATCCTGGTAAGGCCAGGATTGTATTTCACATGCATGAAGAAGAGGATCACGAAGAGCATTTTCACGACGGCGATCGCGAGCGCCACCACCGTGTTCCACCGGCCAAGGTCCACATAGGCTACCGCCGTAGTGAGAGCCGTACCTATGAGTAATGCGATAAAAACGCCCACATACGTGGAAACCGGAACCACGTGCGGGGTGTGCTCTGCCTGCTCGCCGTGAGCCGACATCAATGGCCCCCTGTCATATAACGTCCGCCTACCAGATACAGCAGCGGAAACAAGAAAATCCAAACGATATCCACGAAGTGCCAATACAGGCCGCTGATCTCAAGCGGGGCGTAATACTGCGACGTAAACCGCCCGCGCGCCGCCATCCCGACCAACACCCCCAGCAGGCCGAGACCAACCACCATGTGCAAGGCGTGCAGGCCGGTCATGAAAAAGTAGAAGCACATGAACATCTGCACTCCGGGAGCGGCCGAACCCCATTCGGAACGATACTGAAATCCAAAACCCGGAACGATGTGCTCCACATAATCGTGATACCACTCGAACCGAAGCTTGAGCCCCAAAAAGAGGGCGCCCAGAATCATCGTGAGGACCAGATAAAAAATGATCGACGACTTGCTTTTCCCCGTTTGGGCGGCGCGAATCGCCAGGGCCATCGTCAAGCTGCTGCAGATGAGCACGACCGTGTTGGTCGCGCCGAATTGAACCTCGAGAAGGTGGCTTCCGATGATGAAGGAGGGCAGGTGCAGGGCGCGATAGATCGCATAGGAGGTGAACATCCCACCAAAGAACAGAATTTCGGTGGCCAGGAAAATCCACATTCCGAGCCTTCCGGCTTCGTGCTGCTGCTCCAGATCCTCGAACTGATGGGCGAACCCCGTCGGGTTCTGATGATGCAACGCCGTCTCACTCACTGGCCACGTCCGCGGTGGGGTAGTTGTATGCGTCTTCGGTAACAACGGGGATATGGTCGAAATTCTCGGTCGGCGGCGGAGAAGCTGTCGTCCACTCTAGGCCCGTCGCTCCCCACGGATTCGGGCCAGCAGGGGGACCATAATTCCACGACCAGTAGAAATAAATCAGCGGAATCACGTAGCCGATCGCCAGAATGGACGCGCCTGCCGACGACATCACGTTCAGCACCTGGAATTCCGCCGGATAGATGCCATACCGCCGCGGCATGCCGAGATAGCCGAGCATAAATTGCGGGAAAAACGTCAGGTTGAATCCGACGAAAATGATCAGGGCGGCGAAACGAGCCCACAAATCGGGATACATCCGGCCGGTAATCTTGGGCCACCAGTAGTGAATGCCACCTAGATATGCCATCACCGCACCGCCAACCATGATGTAGTGGAAGTGCGCGACGATAAAGTAGGTCCCGTTCAGGTGCACATCGGTTGCAAGCGACGCAAGGAACAAGCCCGTCAATCCACCCATCGTGAAGAGTCCGATAAACCCGAGCGCGTACAGCATGGGGGCTTCGTAGGAGATGGAACCTTTATAGAGTGTCGCGGTCCAGTTGAAGACCTTCACCGCCGAGGGAATCGCTACGACGAAGCTGAGCACTGAGAAGACCAGTCCCGCATACAGCGACTGGCCGGTGACGAACATGTGATGGCCCCACACCACGAAGCTAATGATGGCAATCCCCAGGCTTGAAAACGCCACGAAGCTGTAGCCGAAAATCTTCTTGCGCGAGAACGCCGTGATCAATTCGCTAATCACGCCCATGCCCGGCAGAATCATGATGTACACGGCGGGATGCGAATAGAACCAGAACAAATGCTGGAACAGCAGAGGATCTCCCCCGATGGCGGGATCGAAAATGCCGACGTGCAGCAGCCGCTCAGCCGCCAGAAGAAGCAGAGTAACCGCGATCACCGGAGTTCCCAGCACGAAGATAAGGCTGGTCGCATACATCGCCCAGATGAACAAAGGCAGCCGGAACCAAGTCATCCCCGGGGCGCGCATCTTGTGGATGGTGACCAGGAAATTGAGCCCGGTCAGGATTGACGAGAAGCCCGCTATGAAGATTCCCACCGCGGCCGCAATCACCTGGGTGTGCGAGTAGGAGCTGCTATAAGGGGTATAGAACGTCCAGCCGGTGTCCACGCCACCGGTCATCACCGCGTAAAGAACGCATGCGGCGCCGGTGACAAAGATGTACCAGCTCATCAGATTGAGCTTTGGAAAGGCGACGTCCCGAGCTCCGATCATCAGGGGAATCAAAAAATTGCCCAGCGTCGCCGGAATCGACGGCACCAGGAAGAAAAAGACCATAATGATGCCGTGGATTGAGAACAGCTTGTTGTAGGTTTCCGGTTCGACCAGCGCGCCCTGCGGCTCGATGAGATTGAGCCTCATAAATACCGCCGCCATGCCACCCACCACGAACGTCAGCGTAATCGTAGCCAGGTAGAGCAGCCCGATGCGCTTGTGGTCGAGGGTGAGCAACCACGATTTCAGGCCGTAGGTTGCATTCAAATAGTTCACGCGAGATTCGGCCGGAACCTCATGGACATCCGCAATTGCCATACTCATTGATTCGCCCTTTCTTGCAGGCCGAGCGACTTCACATAGGCAATCAGCTGCAATATTTGCTCCTCGGTGAACTGCCCCTGGAATGTCGGCATGATTGGCGCATAACCCGCCACGGGAACCGAGTTGGGCAATAGCAGCGCCTGCCGGATCAGATCCTCATCCACCATACGCATCTCGCCGCTAGAGAGCTTTTCCGGCTTACCGAAAATTCCCACCAGGGAAGGCCCTCGTCCGGTGCCATCCGCCACGTGGCAATAGCCGCATGTATAGTGATTAAAAATCCGCTCGCCCTGCTGCGCCATCGGCTCACTGTGCTCGCTGCCGGCCAGCCACGCCGAATAATCGGTGGGAGACATCACATACACCCAGCCTATCATCTCGGTATGGTTGGTTCCGCAGAATTCCGTGCAGAACAGATGGTAAGTCCCCTCTTCGGTGGCCTCAAACCAGATCGAAGTGTAGCGGCCCGGCAGCACATCCTTTTTGATCCGGAACGAGGGGATGTAGAAACCATGAATCACGTCCTGGGACGTCATCGTAAGCTTCACTGGCACACCGACCGGCACGTGCAGCTCGTTGATCTCGCGCGGGCCCTCGGGATGCTGCAAGTGCCACATCCACTGCTTGCCGATCACGAAAATTTCCGTGGAAGTGACGGGCGGACGCGAGTTGCGTATGTAAAGGCTCGAAGCCCACACAAAAATAACGACGCAAATCAGCGAAGGAATGATCGTCCACGCAAGTTCTAGTACCAACGACGAGTGAATCTCGGGCGGTTTCTCATCCGCGGATCGCCTGCGGTACTTCACCATGAAGTAGAAAATGATCGAAAAGATCAGCACGGTGAAAAACAGCGTGATTCCTGTCAACAGATAATAGAGCTGGTCTACTTCGCCGGCGATCGTCGATGCCGCAGGCGGCTGCATCGGTATCATCGCCGCCAGCGCCGTCAAGCCACTCCATCCGAATTGAATGAGACCCATCATCACCGTTCCGTCAATATTCCTTCTAGGGCTCGCTTCTGATCAGGTTCAGGCTCTGCCGCCGGGCAACGTGTAATGCTCGCTCCGGAACATCACAAAAAGAAAGATGCCGCCGATCACTACCGTTAGAAGCCCCGCCAATTGAATCACCCGCGAAATCAGCAAACCGTATTTCCCGGTGTGCGGGTCGTAGTGATAGCAGAACAGCAGAATCGAATCGACCGGCGAGCTGATCTTTCCCTGCGAAGCTTCCTCAAGACCAAGCCGTATGTCGCGCTCCGGATACTGTATGCCGTAGAAGTAGCGCGAGAGCCGGCCTTCCGGCGTAAGCATCATGATGACGCTGGCGTGCGCGTACTGCTTCGATTCGGAGTCATACGCATACCGAAAACCCACGGCTCGGGCGAGCTGCTTGATCTGCGGCTCGTCTCCGGTCAAAAAATGCCAGCCCTCCGCCGCGCCGGGCCGCCCGTACATGCCGGCGTACATGGCCTGCTTGGCCTCGGCCAGCACAGGGCGCTCGGTCGGGTCGATGCTCACGGTAACGACGGTGAAATCCTTCCCTATCTCCATCGGAATCTGCTTCAGCGTGCGGTCCAAGCCGTTCAACACCTGGGTGCACAGCATCGGACAGTTGTAATAGACCAGGGTCAGAATCACGGGCTTGCTGCCAAAAAACTGAGCGAGCTCGACCGTTTTGCCGTGCTCGTCGCGGAACGCCAGATCGAGCGGAATCTCATCGTTCAGCCTCTGATCGATCCCCACATCCTTCAACAATTCGGGGCGCTGCCCCAGGTTCTGCATCGGGTCGACCAGCTGCGCCGCAACCCTCGACGGGCGCGCCAGAACCGCGAACAGCAATACGGCGCTCGCGAAAGAAACCGCCAGCGCGCGCGATGAATGCAAAATGCGCGCCGGGATTCGCCCGTCTTTTAGAGCCAATACCATTGGCAGCTTCACTCTCCTCTTACTTCTCCGCCGACGGCTCACTCGGCTCACCATCGGCCGCCGGGGACGACAGGTAGGCACACGGCCCTTCCAACTCCGCGCCGCCAGCAACCGTTGCCGGGAGCACCTCCACTGCCGCGGCGCCGGTCGGCCCGGCCGCACGCACGGGCAAGCCGTTCTGCAACACCAGATCCATGGCTCGATCGATCGGAATCCGCACCACGTGGAGGCGCTGGTTGATCCAGCCGTAGCTGTTCATTTCCTTGACCTCGGCCTCGCAATAATCCTTCAGCTCTTGGTGCGGCTCGGCCTGCAGTCGAGGACTTGGCGGGAGCTCGCGAGGCCTGGTAAACGGACCCGCGGGCACGCTGACCGTTTGCGTCCGCTCCATGTAATTAAACGTCCATTTCATCGCGAACAAAGTGACCGCGATCACCACCGCCATCCAGAACCCAAACTTCAGCAGATCGGCGATGTGCGCGTCACTCTGCTCATAACCCGCGCCCGGCGCCGCTCGGTGGCCACCCTGAGGCGTGGGCCGCTTAGTCTCCATGCTCATGCAGGAGCACTCCTTCAAATCTAGGGTCATGCAGCGGCAGCAGCGGCAACTTCTTCAACTGCCACGCGAAGGCCGCGACCCACAAACCGCCAATTCCGATAACGGCAAAGATGTCGGTGAGATGAACGCGCGGCGCAAGCGTTTCCCAGGAAGGAACCACGATCCAGTAGATATCGACAAGGGTGAGCACCACCATCCAGCCGGCCACAATCGAGAGCACTTTCAAACGCCGCTTCACGCCGCGCTGCAACAACAGCAGGAACGGCACGAAGAAATGCAGCACGATCAAAGCCACTCCCACAGGAGCCCACCCGCCAAAGGCGCGCTGCATGTACCAGGGAATTTCCTCTTTCAGGTTTCCGGCCCAGGTGATGATCAATTGGTCAAACGAGAGATAGGCCCACAGCATCGTGAACGCGAGCAGGATGTTGCCGAGGTCGTTGAAATGGCTCGGGGCGACCGAATCCTTGAGCGGCGGAAAATCGGAGAGCATCCGCAACACAAACAGAGTGAAGGAGAGCGCGATCAGCGCTTCAATCGCAATAAAAAGCAGCCCATAGATCGTCGAATACCAGTGCGGCTCAAGCGACATCACCCAGTCTACCGCAGCACCGCTTACAGCAAATCCCCAGAAGACAAGACCTGGCCCGCTGATCGCATTCATGCGATCCGCCAATGCCGGGTTGCCGGTCTGATCCTGCTCGCGCGACCACCTATTGAGCAAACCCACCAGAAGCAGCCAGATTCCAAAATAGACGAAATAGCGAACCACAAAGCCGGTCGGATTAAGCCACCAGTGCTTGTTCTGGAGGATCGGATCGGCTCCCACGATGGCGGCATTCGCCCACAGGTAGAGCTTCGACATTCCCAAGAGCACGGGAACAAACAGGATGGCCATCAGACGGATTGTCCGCGAGCCCGCTTCCAGAATGCGCCGGATCGGAAGCCCCCACCGGCCGCCGGTCAGGTGATGCAGCATCAGGATGGCGGTGCAGCCCAGCGGAATCGATATCCAGTAAACAAACGCGAAAAGATAGGAGCGCAACAATTGCTGCGTGTCGTGCATCCCCAGTACGACGACGAGAACCACGCCGATTACACCGCACACGAGCGCGTTTCGCTGCAAGCGGTCAAGTGTTGGCCGAGCTGCGTCGGAGGAAGTCATTGCGGTTTGGGTAGCTCCGATGGCGGTCGAGTGTCGCCCTGCCCGGGAGTCTGTTCGACCAGTTTCTTGCGCTCGGCTTCCGGCACATCGCTCAAATGCGCGTTGCGGCTCGCCTGCAGGACGCGAATGTAGGCCACGATCCGCCAGCGGTCCGCCGGGTCAATGCGGTCCGCGTAGCTGTACATCGCGCCCATTCCGTTGGTGATCACGCCGTAGAAATGGCCCGCGGGCGCTTCGCGCAACCGCTGGATGTGATAGGAAGCCGGGAGCGGGAATCCGCGCCGCACGATGAAGCCATAGGAGTTGCCGATATAATCGTGGCAGGGCGAACAATAAATGTTGTAGCGCTCCTGGCCGCGCTGAAGATCGGCTTTCGTGATCGGGAACGGGAACTCGTCCGCCTCGACGCCATTTTCCTTGCCGGTGTAGAACAGCTCGTCCAATCGCAAGTGGCCGCGCGCCACGGTTCCCTCCACGGGCTGCCGCTCGGAACGACCGTCGGCAAAAAATGTGGTGGGCTCGTAGGGCAAATATTTTGGTTGGATATGCATGTCGAGGCGGCAGCCCGCAATCGCGAGCGCGACGATCGCAAGACACGCGATTTTCCCCAGACCTGCGCATCGGCGCTCGAAGTCCCTTTTAGGTTCAAGCCTCAACTTCGAAAACTCCCTGTGGCTTCAGCTCTTCCAAAAATGCTTTCGTCTGCGCCAGATCGAATTTCTTGTCCCGCGCCTTGATGCACAGGAAGAAACGATCGGTCGAAGCCCGGTCGAAGCGCGGAACGTTAAAAACCGGATGGTACGGTCTTGGCAGGCCGTTCATGATGATCATTCCGAACACGGCCGATACGGCCGCTCCCAGAATCGTCAATTCGTAGGTAATGGGAATCCATGCCGGCCAGCTGTTGAGCGGCTTGCCGCCAACGTTGAGCGGAAAGCTAATCACGTTGGCATACCAGCACATGAAGAATCCGGTGCACCCGCCCAAAAATCCGCCCGTAAAGACCACCATCGGCAGGCTGGTCCATTCAAACCCGATCGCCTCGGCAAGCCCTTCGACCGGTATGGGCGTATACGCGTCCATGCGCCGGTAACCCGCCGCATGAGTCCGCAGTGCCGCCTGCAACACCTGCTCGGGCGTCTCGAATTCGGCCATCAGGCCGTAGATAGGCTCTTGTTTCGCCATGGACAATTATCCGTGAATCTCCGGATTCGGATTCCGCACGCGCGCCAGATACGTGGTGCGCGGCCGCGTGTTCAAATCCACGAGCAATCCGTAGTTGCGCGTCTGGGCCTTGAGCTTGGCCACACGGCTGCTGGGATCGTTGATGTTGCCGAAAATGATCGCCTCGGCCGGGCAAGCCTGCTGGCACGCCGTGACAATCTCGCCGTCGCCGATGGTGCGGCCTTCCACCTCGGACCGTATTTTCGCAGCGTTGATGCGCTGCACGCAGTAGGTGCACTTCTCCATGACCCCGCGGGACCGCACGGTCACATTGGGGTTCCGCACGCCAAAAAGACTGGGCGTCGTGTAGTCTGAGTACAGATAGAAATTAAAACGGCGCACCTTGTACGGGCAGTTGTTCGAACAATATCGCGTGCCGACGCAGCGGTTGTAGGTCATGTCGTTGAGCCCTTCGGGGCTGTGCGTCGTAGCGCCCACCGGGCAAACATATTCGCAGGGAGCGTTTTCGCACTGCATGCACGGCAGGGGCTCATAATACACTTCGGGGTTGTCGAGGCCGCCGCGGAAATAGGTGTCGATACGGATCCAGTGCATGGAACGCCCGCGCGCCACCTGATCCTTGCCGACCACGGAAATGTTGTTTTCCGATTGGCACGCGACCACGCAGGCGTTGCAGCCGACGCAGCGGTTCAGATCGATCGACATGCCCCACGCATAGCCGTCATATTTAAAACCCGGATACAGCGACGGCCCATGATAGTCAACCTGGTTTGATTCGTTCTGCGCGAAGGCCGGATCCTTGCGGAAATCTTCAAGCGAGCCGATCTGCACCAGGTCGCGGCGGAAAGCAGTGTCGCTTGCGAAGTCGGTGCTCTCCCCCGGATGCCCTTCAAAGTCGATGTTGTACTGGTGCTGCACCGACGCGAAATCGTAGGTCTGGCCGGTTTTCGACATCTGAAGACCGAGCGCCATCCAGGACGACGCCGCGCCGCGCAGGAGATTGGCGTTGAAACCGGGGCCGGTGCCGACCTTCCCTCCACGGGAGCGCCCATAGCCCAGATGGACCGTCACGGAGTTGTCGGCATGGCCGGGCACGATAAAGACGCCTGCTTTTGCTTCGCGGCCGGCCACATGCAGCGTCATGTAGTCGCCCGTCGTAAGCCCCATTTGCTGGGCCGTGCCTGGGCTGATCATCGCGGCATTATCCCAGGTAAGCCGGGTGACCGGCTTGGGGGTTTCCTGCAGCCAGCTATTATTTGCGTATTCTCCGTCGCCGATGGTCGGATCGGGGCGGAACACGATCTCGAGTGCACTGGCAGTGCCCTCGGCCGCAGCAGGGACCTGCTGAGCGAACTCGGAACGCAAGGTAACTGCGGCGGGTGGTAGCGCCGTCCCGGCCATCACGCCGTCGTGCAGCGACGTCTCCCAGAACGCTTCGAAGGCCGGGCCCTTCTCGGAGCGCTGGCTCTGCCAGTAGTCGCGCACGAGCGCATGGCCGGACTTATCGGCATCGTTTGTGAGCAGCGCAATAATCTCGTGCGCGGAATGTCCTTCATAAAGCGGGGCGATCAGTGGTTGCGTAATGCCGACCGAGCCGTCGTAGGCGCGCGCATCGCTCCAGGACTCCAAGTAATGGGTTGCCGGAGCGTGCCAGTGGCAGAGCAAACCCGTTTCGTCATCGAGCAGGCCCGAGTAGACCCGGGTCTTGGCCTTCAGGATGGCGGCTCCAAAATTCAAATCCCCGGGGGCAGAGTAAACGGGGTTCACGCCAAGGATCAGCAGGAATTCCACTTTCCCCGCATTGAGATCGTTCACCAGATCCCGGAGAGAGTCGGTCTGGTTCACCGGATTTACTTCGATCGACTCGGTATAGACGACCGTCTTGCCGACGTTGCCCAACGCCGCATTCATCGCATGCGCCAGCGCGTGAACAAATGGCGGCTGGTAATCACCGGCGATGACCAGCGAAGCTCCCCGATGCCGCGAGAGGTCGCGTCCCACCGCGCTCACAAAATCCGCCGGGACTTTTCTGTTGGCCGCATCGCCGCCGGGAACCGAAACACCCGTGGATGCGGCGAGCTGCCTTGCGAAGCCCTCGATTTCGGTGGCTCGCAGCGGCAGCCGATGATCGGCCATCGTGCCGGTGCTGGTGGGCATTGGCTCGACGACATAGAGGCGATTTAACTTCGAGGACGGGCCCGCCGCCAAGTCGCGCCGGGTGGAGAAGGCGCGCGTGTAGCGGGTATGTCCGGCGCCGGTTGTAAGGAAGTCGGCGTCAAGCGATACGATCACATCGGCCTGGTCAAAATGATAAACAGGGTTCAGGGGCTTGCCAAAAGCCAGGCGCGTTCCTTCGCGTATCGAGTCGCCGCCCGAGGGCTCATACTGGTGCCACTTGGCATCCGGGAATTGCGCGAGGAGCTTCTTGATCTGGGCTCCCAGAGTGGGAGAAGTAACCGTCCCAGTAAGGATGCGCAGGCCCGTGCCGTGGGTGCCGAAATTCACGCGCGCATCGCCCATGGCGTTCGCGAAATCGGTCCAATTGCTGAGGGCTCCTTCATGGAGCACGTTTCGGAGGCGGTCGGGATCGTAGAGATTCAGGATCGAAGCCTGCATGAAAACATCGGTCCCGCCCCCGCTGCCCGGATGCTCGGAATTGCCTTCAATCTTGGTCGGACGGCCCATGTGGCTTTCAACGAGCAGACCGGTCGCGACGCCCGCCTGTGTCATCGACGTGGCGTAAAACAGAGGCCGTCCCGGGATAATCTCTTCGGGAGGACGCACGTACGGCACGATTTTTTCCGTAGGGAGCTTGGTGCAGGCACTCAGGCCGGCCATGGCGGCCGAGGCCGCCATCAGCTTCATGACATCCCGGCGATTGATGTCCAGGTGCTTTTCGGATAGCTTTTCGGGGACTTCGTCTGCCGCTTCGTATGAAGCCTTTCCCCCGTTGGCGGGAAACTCATTCTCCCGGAAATTGCGGTATTCCTTGGAGTCGGACAATTCCTCGATGCTTTGCCACAGGCGCTTGCCGCCCTCACCATCGAGTTTTGCCCGCGCCGCCGCAAGGTCGATTGGAATTTTCGCTACGAAGTCTTGGCTCATCGTCTCGCCTTCACCGGTGGCACGTCGAGCAGTGCTGCAAACTCTGTATCTTGTATTGCTTCACTAACTGCCGGCCCAGTTCGAGCTGATTGGCAGGCGGCTTATAAAACGGATTGAACACTTGCGATTTGGGCCGGACGTATTTCTCGGGCTGGCGGTGACAGTCCAGGCACCACGACATGTAGAGCGTCCCCTCGCGATAGGTCAAAGGCATTTCCGCGATCTGCCCGTGGCACGTCGTGCATCCCACGCCCTTCGCCACATGGATGCTGTGATCGAAATAGACAAAGTCAGGCAGCGAGTTGACGCGCGTCCACGCAAGCGACTGGTCGGTGCGGTAGCTCGCCCGCACCGGCTCAAGCATTTCGGCATTCGTCCAGATCTGGGAATGGCAGGTCATGCAGGTTTGGGTGGGCGGAATACCCGCAAATGATGATTTTTCGACCGTCGTATGGCAATACCGGCAGTCGATGCCCAGTTCCCCGGCATGGTGGCGGTGGCTAAAGGGCACCGGCTGCTGCTTGGCCACGTACTGATCGGTGTACCAGGGAGACATGGTGATTTCCCAAAGCGCGAACCCCAGCAGGCCGATCAGAACGACGGCGCCAATAATGCTGGCCCTTGAGAGGTAATTTGCGCTGCGATGGAAGATTTGTGGCATCGATTCTCTTAGTGGCTCCCGCTACACATGCAACTTCTCTTCGTCTGTCTGGTGCACCAGCGATCGCACCTCTACCATCGAAATCATCGGGAGGAAGCGTATGAAGAGATAGAAAAGAACAAAAAACAAACCGAAAGACCCGGCCAGCGTCGCCCAATCCCACCGCGTCGGGTAGTACATGCCCCATTTGCCAGGGATGAATTCGCGGTGAAGGCTCATGGCGATAATCACAAACCGCTCGAGCCACATGCCCACATTGATCACCAGCGCGATCAAGAATAGGGCGAAGGGACTTCGGCGCACTTTTCTCGCCCACAATGCCTGTGGAATTATCAGGTTGCAGGTGATCAGCCCCCAGTACACAACCTTGTAAGGCCCGCTCATGCGGTTCATCAGCATGAATTTCTCATACTGGCTGGCGCTGTAGAACGACATGAACGCCTCAAATATGTAGGCGTAGGCGACAATCATGCCGGTCGCAAGCGTCACCTTAGCCATAATATCCAAGTGCCTTATGGTGACTAGTTCCTCCAGGTGGTAGTACTTGCGAAGAGGGATGGCCAGCGTTAGAACCATCGCAAAACCCGAATAGATTGCGCCGGCAACGAAATAGGGCGGAAAAATGGTGCTGTGCCAGCCCGGAACGATGGCAATCGTGAAATCGAAGCTCACTACCGTATGCACAGATACTACTAGAGGTGTAGCAATGCCAGCCAAAAGCAGCGAGGCAAACTCATAACGCGACCAATGCACCGCCGATCCGCGCCAGCCCAGCGCCAGACCGCCGTAGACCATTTGCGACACCTTGCTTTTCGCACGGTCCCGCAGGGTTGCCAAATCAGGAATCAGCCCCACAAACCAGAACAACAATGAAACCGTGAAGTAGGTCGATACGGCGAACACGTCCCAAACCAGCGGGCTGCGGAACTGCGGCCAAAGCCACATGGGGTTGGGATAGGGCATCATGTAGTAGAACATCCATGGACGCCCCATGTGCAGCAAGGGGAACATCCCCGCGCACATCACGGCAAAAATCGTCATGGCCTCGGCAAACCGGTTAATCGAGGTCCGCCAGCGCTGGTGCATCAGAAGTAGGAAGGCGGAGATGAGGGTTCCGGCGTGCCCGATTCCAATCCACCAAACGAAATTCGTGATGGCAAAGGCCCACGCCACGGGGATGTTGATTCCCCAGATCCCCACACCGAAGGCAAATAGATAGGTTATGACGACGTTGAGAAGAAGAAGGAGCATGACGCCGACAGTAAAGCCGCCGAGCCAGCCTTTGGTCATCCCTGGCGTGAGGACAAACGCGCTGATCTTGTCGGTAACGCTTGTCAGCGTCTGCCCCGGCCCGATAATCGGGTCAGGATCGGCCACCGCTATATTTTTGTGAGAACCCTCAGGATCCACGCAATGTCCCCAGCTTGACCGAAACAGCGAGCTTCCTGCGCAGCCGATTCGCAATCAGCAAGCACCCCATGCTGCTGATGATTCGCGATCGGAACATCCCTGCTTTGTGCAAGTGCGTATCGTTTTTCCTGCATGTTTCCTGCATGCTCGGACTCAAACTTCCCTCTCGTCCTGCAAGCTCATTTAGGACGCAATAGAATAAAACCGCAAGAGCAGATACGCAAGATCAAATCAAAAAAATCTTCATCCGCCAGGAGAAACTTCCGCTGGCAATTCGGGTCCCGGGCGCGCGCAAGAACCAGGCAGACGTCTAACGAAATCTTAATCTTTTACCGGTTGGGCGACCGAAAGTGCCCTAAGGCATTTTCGTGAGCAATTCCGGCGCAGCGCTGCTCTCATCGACGACCCATCGAGCAGAGGGCCGCCCGCGGTAGAATCCACAGGCCAGAGTGCCGGGCCAAAAACATCAGACTGTAGCAACTTAGGGCATCGACGATCAATCAGCAGAAACGGTGCGCAAACGTGGTTGATAGAATGGACCATGCCATTTTCAATCCGGGCCGCAGCTTTTATTTTGATCGTGGTGTCCTCGGCGGGCGCCGACACCATTGTCTTGAAAAATGGCCGCCGCATCGTCGCTGAAAACGTCACCGAGACGGGCGACCGCGTCGCGTATCAGACTCCCGCCGGCGAGCTATCGCTCCCCAAATCCATCGTGGCGCGGATCGAGCGCGACGATTTCACGTACTCCGCGGCCTCTCGCGCAGGGTCCGAGCCGCCCGTTTCGGCACCGCAAATCGAGCCGGTGCGCGGATTCGAAGACATCGTTCGGCTGACGATTCACGATAACGCCATCGATTTCGCCTATCTGGCGCGTCTGGAATCAGACGCGCGCTCCGGCGCGGCAATCTCCATCGAGAAGGTGGCCGCGGCGCGTCATGCGGCCGCCCAGTTCCTGATTGCCCAAGGCGACACCGACGACGCGATCAATCAATACCAGCAGGCGCTGATCTTCGCGCCCGACAATGTGGGGCTGCTGCTCAACCTGGCCGTTTTGTATCTGCGCGAGAGCCAGTTCACGACGGCGCTCGAGCCGCTCGAACAGGCTCGGCGCGTGACCGGCGATTCGGCTCCCACAGCGGCCGATGTGGCGAAATTAATGGGCTGGGCCTACTACGGCGCGAACAAGATGGAACAGGCCATTCAGGAATGGCAGCGCGCCGAGCGTTTGCGTCCGGACCCGGAAGTCGAGCAGGCACTGCAAAAGGCAGAGCGGGATAAATCGGAAGAAGAAGGTTTTCGCGAGGGTGAGACGGCGCATTTCAACCTGAAATATTACGGAGGGGCGGCCCCGCAACTGGCGAGCAGCATCCTGCGGGCGCTGGAAGACGATTTTCAGGAAATTGAATCGCAGCTCGATTACACGCCGCCGGAACAGATTGGCGTGATCCTTTATACCGGGCAGGACTTTGCCGACATCACGCGTGCGCCCAGCTGGGTCGGAGCGCTCAACGACGGCCGCATCCGCATTCCGGTGCAGGGATTGAACGGTATCAATCTCGAACTCGCCCGCGTGCTGAAACACGAGCTGACGCACAGCTTCGTCGGGCAAAAGTCGCACGGCCGCGCGCCCACATGGCTGCAGGAAGGCGTCGCGCAATGGATGGAAGGCCGGCGGAGCGGAAGCGCTTCAAACGCGTTGCTCGATGTGGCCGCGCAGAACCAAATGCCGTCGCTCGGTTCGCTGGAAGGCTCCTGGCTGTCGTTATCGGGAAATTCCGCGGCGTTGGCCTATGCGTGGTCGCTCGCCGTGATCGAATCGATCGTCCAATCCGGCGGCATCACCGACGTCAGCCGCCTCCTTGACCGCATCGCCACGTCCCCGTCGACCGAAGCCGCCCTCCGCGAAACGCTGCACTGCGATTACGCCGACCTTCAGCAGCAAGCCGTCGAATACCTCCGCCACGCCTACGTCCGGTAATTTTCGCTAGAGGGTAGCCAGTAGTCCGGCGAGCAAGGCAACGCGCTCGGGAAACTTGCCGATGAGGATATGCTCGCGCGGCGTGTGCGCCCCATCTCCGACTGCACCGAGCCCGTCCAGGGTGGGAACACCGATTGCCGAGGTGAAATTTCCGTCCGACCCGCCGCCCGTTGCCGCTTCCCCGAGGGCATACCCGCATTCGCGCATCAGGGATTGCGCGCGCTGAAAAAGCGCGCAGACGCCGGGTGTTCGTTCCAGAGGCGGACGGTTTACCCCGCCCCGCACTTCCAGTTTGGCCCCCTTCCGAATGGGCCGGAGACGGTGCAGCGTTCGGTCGAGCATCCGCGCATCGGCCAAATGCGCGATGCGGATGTCCACTTCCGCGCGCGCATGGTCGGGAACCACATTTGAGACGGTGCCGCCGGAAATCACGGTGGCCTGCACGGTGATGCCGCGGCGCGGGTCGTTCATTTTCATCAGCCGTTCGATTTGTAGCGCCAGTTCGTGGATGGCGTTCACACCGTCTTGCGGGTTGATGCCGGCGTGGGCCGCGCGACCGGTCACGATCAACTCGGCGCTGCCTACTCCCTTGCGCGACGTCTTAAGCCGGCCGTCGGGTCCGAAGGAAGGTTCCAGAACAAGAACGGCATCGCTGCGCCGGGCTTCGCTTTCGATTAATCGCCTGGAGGTGCCGCTCCCGATTTCTTCGTCCGAGGTCCAAAGAAACACGAGTCGCTTGCGTGGCTGAAGATCTGCGGCCCTCAGCGCATCGACCGCAGAGAGCGCCATCACCAGGCCGCCTTTCATATCGAACGTCCCTGGTCCCCAGGCGCGTCCACCGGCAACGCGGAACGGCATTTTCGTCAGGGTACCTAGCGGATAGACCGTGTCAAGGTGCCCAAGCACCAGGATTTGTCCGGCCGCTGGGCCGGGCCCAATTTCCGCGCGCACGTGATTTCCGCGCTTCGACTGGCGGGCGAGCCGAAGCTTCGCCCCGCGCCGCCGCCATTCCGCGGCGACGATTTGTCCCATCGCGTCGACCGAAGCCTTGTCGTGGCTGGGCGATTCGCATTGCACGAATTGCCCCAACAGACCTACCATTTCCTTCTCGCGGCTTTTCAATTCACGCAGCAACGTGCGCATCAGCATGACGAAGCTACTCTCATCAAGATGTTTGCACTTCCGGGGATATGTCCACGCGCCCAGATTATCACGGGCCGCTTCTCCCCTTGCGCGCGAACGCGCTTCCCGGTGCGTTCGCTTCCTTCTATTACAACCGTTCCGCGCGCGGCGTTTCCCCTTTCGGCGTTGATTCGGATAGAATTGGCTTCGCTTCCGCAAACGCAGAATAAAATACGCGGAACAAAAACACACTGAGGTCACGCATGCTCCTCGATATCAACGGGATCCAGAAGATTCTTCCCCATCGGCCACCCTTCCTTCTGGTGGACGCCATTGAAGAGATGGAACGATGGAAGCGAATTGTCGGAATAAAGAACGTCACCATGAATGAAAATTACTTTCAGGGCCATTTCCCCGGAAAACCCATCATGCCGGGAGTGCTGATCGTTGAGTCGATGGCGCAAACCGGCGGCCTCCTGTTGTTGCAGGAAGTGGAAGACCGGGAAAAGAAGCTGCTCTATTTCGTATCGATTGATAATGCGCGATTTCGCCGGCCCGTGATTCCGGGCGACCAGCTGCGGCTCGAAATGAACGTGCTCGCGTGGCGCAACGGCTTCTGCAAGTTCCAGGGCCGCGCCACGGTGAAGGGCGAACTCGCCGCCGAAGCCACACTGATGTGCAAAATGGCGGACATCGAAACAGAGCATGCTCCCGCCGGAGCAGCCGTTGAGAAGGTGAGATGAGCGCGATCGATCCTCGGGCAACTGGGCCACAATCAATTGATCCGCAGGCGGTTGACCCACAGCCCATGGATCCCCGGGCCATCGTTTCTCGGTCAGCGCGGTTGGGACAAAATGTTCGAGTGGGGGCCTTCGCCATCGTAGGCGATGAAGTGGAGCTGGGCGACGGGTGCATCGTCGAGAACCACGCGGTCATAGGCGGCCCTTCGCGATTCGGGCGTAACAACCATTTTCATTCTTTTTCCGCCGTAGGCGGCGACCCCCAGGACTTGACCTACCACGGCGAACGCGCGTGGCTCGAGGCGGGCGAGGCGAACGAGTTTCGCGAATTTTCCACCGCCAACCGCGGCACCGACAAGGGCGGCAATGTCACGCGCATCGGCAGCCACAATCTCATCATGGCCTACGCGCACGTCGCGCACGACTGCCTCATCGGCGACCGCGTCGTGCTGGAAAACGGGGCTCAGCTGGCGGGCCACACCCATGTCGAAGACTACGCCATCGTTTGCGCATTCAGCCTCATCCACCAGTTCACCCGTATTGGCCGCCACTCCTATATCGGTGCCAATACCGTGATCACGCAGGACGTGATGCCGTTCTCCATGGTGGTGGCGCCACGCGGCACGCGCTGCTACGGCATCAACGCCGTGGGTCTGGAGCGCCGCGGGTATTCCCCGGAACGCATCAAAGCGATCGAACAAGCGTTTCGTTTTCTTCTCCGTTCCAAGTTGAACACCGCGCAAGCCGTCGAGAAAATGCGTGGAACCCTCGCCCACTCCGAGGACGTCCAATTGCTTATCCAGTTCATTGAGTCGGCAACGGGCCGCGGCTTGACGAAGTAGGAAACGAAATGGCCGCCACCACCGACAACGAGCCGGGCAACTGGGGACTGATCGCCGGCAATGGCGACTTCCCTTTTCTCGTGCTGGAAGGGGCGCGCAGCCGAGGGATCGAGATGGCGGTGATCGCCATCCGCGAAGAGGCTTCTCCTGCGCTCGAGCGCGCCGCCCGCCGGCTCCACTGGATCAGTCTCGGCGAACTCAGCCGCGGCATCGAACTGCTGCACCAGGAGGGGGTAAAACACGCGGTGATGGCCGGCCAGGTGAAGCATAGCAAGATCTTCAGCTCGATCCGGCCGGACTGGCGCCTCGCGAAGCTTCTGTTTTCGCTTCCCAGGAGAAATACGGACTCGCTGATCGGGGCCGTCGCGCACGTGCTCGAAGAAGAAGGAATCAAGCTTGTTGACTCCACCCAATTTCTGGGAGGTCTGCTTCCCGGCGAAGGCGTGCTCACCCAGCGCGCGCCAGATGCAGCCGAGGCGGCTGACATTGCCTACGGACAGCAGGTCGCGCGCCAGATTGCCGGGCTCGACCTTGGGCAAACCGTAGTCGTTCGCAACTGCGCCTGTGTGGCGGTCGAAGCGATGGAGGGCACCGACGAGGCGATCGAGCGCGCCGCGCGGCTCGCGGGCGGCCAGAGCCTGGTGGTGGTGAAGGTGAGCAAGCCACAGCAGGATATGCGCTTTGACGTGCCGGTGGTTGGCGTCAAGACGATCGAAGTGATGCGGCAATCGAATGTCACGGCGCTTGCGATCGACGCCAGGCGCACACTGTTGTTCGAGCGGGACGCGCTGATTCGCGCTGCCGATGACGCCGGCATTGCGATTCAGGCGTTTGCGCCGGAGGGTGCTGCGGCAATGGTGCCGTGGCAAGGGGAGCCGAAGAAGAAATCGTGAGCGCGAAACCCATTCGAGTGGCGGTCGTGGGGGCA
Organism: Candidatus Acidiferrales bacterium; assembly: GCA_050015335.1. GTDB lineage: Bacteria > Acidobacteriota > Terriglobia > Acidiferrales > UBA7541 > Palsa-295. The sequence goes on from JBEKBP010000017.1 coordinate 60,178, forward strand.
GGCGAGTTTGGCCGGAACCACGTGCGCGTGTGGCGCGAGCTTCCTGGCGCAGAGCTTGCCGGAATTGTCGATACCAACGCGGACCGCGCGGCAAGAGTCGCCGCGGAGTTCGGCACGCGCGTCATCTGCGACGAACATGAGCTCTTCTCTGAGAACATCGATGCGGCCAGCCTGGCTGTGCCCACCCGGGAACACGCGCGGGTCGGCTGCCGCCTGCTGGAAGCAGGGCTCGATGTGCTGGTCGAAAAACCGATGGCTGCGTCCCTGGATGAAGCCGACGCCTTGATCGCGGCTGCGAAGCGTTGCAGCCGGATCCTGCAAATCGGCCACGTGGAACGCTTCAACGCGGCGATCGTGGCAGTTGGACCGATCGTCGCGCGACCGATGTTCTTCGAGGTCCACCGCCTCGGCGTCTTCTCTCCCCGCAGTCTAGACGTGGACGTGGTGTATGACGTAATGATCCACGACCTCGATATTCTTCTCTCGCTCGTGAATGCGCCGGTAACAGACATCAAGGCCGTGGGCATTCCGGTGATAACGGACAAGGTAGACATCGCGCAGGCGCGCATCGAGTTCGCCACCGGCACCGTCGCCAACCTTACCGCCAGCCGTGTTTCCACCGAGCGCGTGCGGAAGATGCGTTTCTTTCAGGAACACGAATACATCTCGCTCGACTTCACACGGCAGGATGTGCTGCGCGTCCGGGTTCGTCCGGGCTCGGCTGCGCCCAACGCGTTGCTTCCCGAAGACACGCTGCCGGAAATCAATTTCGAAAAGCTCCCCACGACGCCCAGCGAACCCCTGCGCACTGAACTTTTGGCATTCGCGGAATCGGTGCGCACGCGCAAGCGCCCCGCCGTCGATGGCGAAGCTGGACGGCGCGCCCTGGAGCTGGCCGACCGCGTTATGGCGGGCATCCTGGAACACGCGCGGCGCGTCCAAGTGGGAGCCTTCTCACCACAGGAAGTTCCATGATTCCGCGCACACTTGTTCCGGTCAACGTTCGCCCGGTCACGCCCGACGAGGCCAAGAAGACTGGCCACCGGACAACCACCTATATGGACGACCGGACGGTCATACCCTCGGGCCCGTCGGATGCGCCGCCGCTCGACGGCAAGTCGACCATCCCGGCGCATTTCCCGCTGGGCGTTCTGGTGAACCGCACGCTTGTCGCACGCGGCATGCCAGCCAAGCCGTTTGAGAACTTTACGCCGGTCTCGGACACAATCCCACTCGACATTCTCGATTCGCGCGTCGTGGTGCCTGCCTATGTCGAGCCCGCCGCTCCGGAGGACCAGAAGGAATTCGAGCATCGTCGGGAGATGACGGCCGACCTACGCGAGGTGATCGAACCCGATATTTTTATGACGGGCGACGCGAATCTTCTGATGGAGCCGGAGGAAAAGCACGACGCGCGCTGGGATCTTGTCACGCGCACGCTTTCGGTGCTGGTGCACGTCGGTCTGATCATTTTCCTGATCTTCGCTCCCAAAATATTTCCGGCGCACGTGCCGACGCAGGAAGAAACCGAGATGGCGCGCCAGCAGCTGACCTATTTATTGCCGCCCGAGGCTCCTGCGCCAAGAACGCCCCCGGCTCCGAAGCTGCGCATCACCCCCAAAACCCTGAACAGAGTGGCCCCGGTTGAGCCGCCGCCACAACCGTCGCCCACCCCGGCGCCCGCGGTCCCAACCCCCAAGCCACCCGCGGAATTGCCAGACGCGCCGATACCGCATGTGCCCGTTGCGCCGCCGCAGCAGACGCAGCCTGCGCCTTCCCAGCTTGAGCCGATGAGGCCGGCTCCGCAGCAGAATCATCTGAACCTGCAATTGCCTTCGGCCAGCCTGCACGATCAACTGCAGGAAGCCATCGAGCACAACACGGGCAGCGGGATTCAGGTTCCCAACGGCCCAGGCATCCCCGGTGGCCCGAGCGGCCCCGGCGGGCCGGGGATGCAGCCGGGCGCCACGATTCTCACACCCACCGAAGGCGTGGATTTTTCGAGCTACATTCAGCGTCTGCTGGCCACGCTCAAGCGCAATTGGTACGTGGTGATGCCGGAATCGGCCATGATGGGGGATAAAGGAATGGTCGACACGACTTTCCAGATCAATCGGGACGGCAGCGTCCCCTCGCCCGATCCGTTGCTGGAAAGAACATCCGGGAAGGGTCCTCTCGATAACGCCGCGATGTCGGCAATTCGCGCCTCCAACCCATTCGAACCGCTTCCCTCCCAGTTCAAGGGGCCTTACATTCGGCTGAGGATCGTGTTTCTCTATAATCTTCCGCTCGAATACGCTAAATGAAGTTTGTGCAGATCAACCGAACGCAAGTCATCAGGGCACTTCTTCTGGCGGGACTGCTGTTGCCCTTTCTGCTGCTGCCCCTCTGGAAATGCCCGGGATGAACGATCCCGCGCGGCTCATCGTTATCCTTGGGCCTACCGCTTCGGGAAAATCAGCCCTCGCGGCCCGCCTCGCCGAGACGCTGGGCGGCGAAATCGTTGTTTGCGATTCGACGCAGGTTTACCGGCATTTCGATATCGGCACGGCCAAAGTCCCTTATTCCGAGCGACGCGGGATTCCGCATCATCTGGTCGATCTCATAGAACCGAACGAGATATTCACTGCCGGCCAGTACCGTCTCCGCGCACTTGCGATTTTGGGCGACCTGCGCCTCCGGGACAAACTGCCCATTCTCACCGCGGGCACCGGTCTCTACCTGCGGGCGCTGCTCGAAGGCCTTTCGGATGCGCCCGTGCGATCCGAGGAACTGCGCGAGCGACTTCGTCAAATCGCCGCCCGGCGAGGCTCTCGGTATCTGCATCGCCTCTTGGAGCACCTCGATCCGGCAACGGCCTCGCGCATCGAACCACCTGACACGCACAAGGTCATCCGCGCCATCGAAATACGCGTGCTCACGGGCAAGCCGGTGGGAGAAATTCACGGCGCTGGCCGCAGCGCCCTGCAGGGTTACCAGGTGACCAAGATCGGCCTGCTGCCGGAACGCGGTGCCCTCTATGCACGCATCGACGCGCGGGTGCACCAGATGATGCAGGCAGGTTGGACAGATGAAGTCAGAAAGCTCATCGCGGCGGGAATACCAGCCCATGCCAAACCTTTTCAGTTTATTGGCTATTCAGAATTGCGGCGCACGTGGGAAGGTCAGCTGACCGAAGACGAAGGCGTCACGCAAACACAGCAGGCCACGCGACAGTTTGCCAAGCGGCAAATGACGTGGTTCCGCAAAGAGGCAGGCGTGCATTGGTTATCAGGCTTTGGCGACGAGCCGCACATTTTCTCCGCGGCCCTTGAAATCGCACGCAAGCAAGATTCCTAGCCAGTGAGAAAGGCTGCGCAGGGATAGAATCGGTGCGACAACTTGCAAGGACGCCGATTTAGAATCCTGGAGGAGCAAATATGAACCTGAAGAACTCGGTGGCATTAGTCACCGGCGGAAGCAGCGGGATCGGACGGGCGATTGCCAAAGTTCTTCGCGAGAGCGGAGCGCGCGTGGCAATCACGGGACGCGACACGGGACGCCTGACCGAAGCCGCGCGCGAACTGGGAGCACATCCGATCCGCGCGGACGTTTCGGTGGAAGCCGATGTCGAGAGAACCTATCGCGAGCTGCTGCAGAAGTTCGGCGACCTGGATATCCTCGTGAACAATGCCGGCATCGGACTATTCAAGAATCTTGCTGACCTCGGGCGGGAGGAATTCGAATCGGTTTTTGCCACCAACGTGACCGGCGCGATGCAGATGGCGCGCGAGGCTGCCAAGCACTTCATCAAGAAGCGGCACGGCAACATCGTGAATATCTCATCGACGGCTGGATTGCGCGGCGCCGCAGGCGGCACGGCCTATTACGCCAGCAAGTTTGCTCTTCGCGGTATGACGGAATGCTGGCGCGCCGAACTCCGCAAGCACAACGTCCGCGTGATCCTCGTGAATCCCAGCGAAGTGATCACAAACTTCTCGGCCGCGGCGGGCATGAAGCAAAATCCGAACGAAACCAAGCTGCGCGGCGAAGAGATCGCGTTTGCCGTGAAGTCTGCGCTCGACATGGACGACCGCGGCTTCATTCCCGAGTTGTCCATCTTCGCCACCAACCCCCAGGATTAGCCGAACGTTGCTCTGTTCGTGGGCCTTGGACTGGAATCGGAGGCTCCCATTCCGAGCCAGTGGCGCATTCCGCGCGGTGACGCGGTATAATTGCCGGATGCCAATTCAGGAAAATAGACAGCGTATACGCAGCACGACGGTGCTGTGCGTCCGCAAGGACAATAAAGTAGTGCTCGCCGCCGATGGCCAGGTCACCATGGGCGAGGGCGTCATCAAGCACAACGCCAAGAAGACCCGCCGCCTCTACAACGACAAGATCCTTGCCGGATTCGCGGGCAGCACGGCCGACGCTCTCTCACTGTTCGGCCGTTTCGAGAACAAGCTGCAGGAATATCATGGCAACCTCTCGCGCGCGGCCGTCGAGCTCGCGAAGGAGTGGCGCACCGACCGCTCGCTACGGCACCTCGAAGCGCTGCTGATCGTCGCCGATGCGAAAAATACCTTTCTGCTTTCCGGCAATGGCGACGTAATCGAGCCCGATGACGGCATTACCGCCATCGGCTCGGGGGGGGCCTATGCCCTCGCATCGGCTCGCGCACTTCTGAAACACACCAAGCTCAGCGCCAAGGACATTGCGCAGGAATCCATGCGCATCGCCAGCGAAATCTGCATCTTCACCAACGACAATTTCAGCATCGAAGAACTATGAGCGAAAAAGACAAGGACAAAGATATGGTGATTTATCTGTCGGGGGATCAGCCGGCGGCCGAACCTGAGCCGATTCCCTCGTTTGACGACCTCACGCCGCGCGAAATCGTCATCGAGCTGGATAAGTACATCGTCGGACAGAATGCCGCGAAGAAGGCCGTGGCCATCGCGTTGCGCAATCGCGTGCGCCGCCAGAAGCTCCAGCCGGAAATCGCCGAAGAGATCCTGCCCAAGAATATTCTGATGATCGGGCCCACCGGCGTTGGCAAGACGGAAATCGCGCGCCGTCTCGCGCGACTGGCAGGCTGCCCGTTCGTAAAAGTGGAAGCATCGAAGTATACCGAAGTCGGCTACGTCGGCCGCGACGTGGAATCGATGGTCCGCGATCTCGTGGAAACCTCCATCGACATGGTGCGCGAGGAAAAACTCGATGAGGTGGCTGAGCGCGCCGAGCAATCGGCCGAAGAGCGGCTGCTCGATTTGCTTCTTCCGAGTACGCCGGTGAACGCCGAAGGCGGCGCGGCGGCCGAAGCGCAGCGCCGCGAACAAGTACAGCGCACGCGCGACAAACTGCGCGCGCAGCTCCGCGAGGGGAAGCTTGACCAGCGCCTGGTGGAAGTGGAAGTGCGTGAGCGCTCCGTGCCCTCGTTTGAAATCATCTCCAACCAGGGCGTCGAGGAGATGGACATCAACGTGAAGGACATGCTCTCCGGCATGTTTGGCCAGCAAAAGAAGAAACGCAAGATGACCGTTTCCGAGGCCTTCGACTATCTCATCCAGGAAGAAGAGAACCGCCTCATCGACATGGACCAGGTGACGCGCATCGCCGTCGACCGCGTCGAACAGATGGGCATTCTGTTCATAGACGAAGTGGACAAAATCGCCGGCCGCGAAAGCGGGCATGGGCCCGACGTCTCCCGCGAGGGAGTCCAGCGCGACATTCTGCCCATCGTCGAGGGCACCACGGTCAACACGCGTTACGGCATGGTGCGCACCGACCACATTCTATTCATCGCCGCGGGCGCGTTCCACACCACGAAGCCTTCAGACCTGATCCCCGAGTTGCAGGGCCGCTTCCCGATCCGCGTCGAGCTGAGTTCTCTTTCCGAGGCCGATTTCATCCGCATTTTGACAGAGCCCAAGAACGCACTCATCAAGCAGTACGTAGCGCTTCTCGACACCGAAGCGCTGAAGCTGTCTTTCAGCGAAGATGCCATCGCCACCATCGCCCGCTTTGCCGCGATGGTCAACGAGCAAACCGAAAACATCGGCGCGCGCCGCCTGCATACGATCCTTGAAAAGGTGCTCGAAGAAATCTCCTTCGAAGCGCCGGAGATGAAGAAGAAAACGGTGAAAGTGGACGCCGCATACGTGCAAAAGCAGCTTGCGAACATCGTCAAGGATCACGATCTGAGCCGCTACATCCTCTAGATAACACCCCATGGAAACCAGGCAGCGGCTACCAGCGCCCCGGCGCCCTCGGACTTGGCAAGGCTCGCTCCGCGCGGGCTGCGCGGCACTTCTTATTTTTGGTCTCGTGCTGCTTGCCGGCGGCTGCGGGTCTCCGGCCGAACCCGTTGAACGCAAGCCGCCGGTGCCGCAGCCGGTCGCCGACCTTACCGCCGCGCAATCGGGCAACAGCGTGGTTCTTGCGTTCGCGCTTCCCAGGGAGGCGGTGGACCACCGCCCGCTGTCCCCCCCGCTCGCAATTGAAATCTACCGCAATTTCGAACCCGCCGCCGGAACACCGCCGGTGAACTCGGCGAAGCCACCGTCCCCCACGCTTCAAGCGACCATTCCTGCGGCGGTCGCTGATAATTACACCGAACAAGGCCGTGTTCGCTACTCTGATCCGATTCAGCCGGAAGATTTCACACAGCATCCCGATAGCGTGGCTGTCTATATCGTTCGCACCCGCGCCTCGGCGAAGGAATCGGGGGATTCCAACACCGCCGCAATACACCTCCATCCCGCTGCTGAACCGATCGAAGACGTAAAAGCCGAGGTCACGCACTCCGGCATCCAGATCGCCTGGACGCCGCCGCAAAAAACGCTCGTCGGGTCGGCCCCGCCAATCGCCCTATACCGCGTCTACCGAGCTGAATCGCAACCGGCCACTGCGCCCGTTAGCCCAGCAACGACCGCTTCAGCGAATCCATCACCCACATCCGGAAGGGCAGCGCCCCAGGTCACTCCGGTCACCCTGAAGGTTGGCGAGACCGAAAACACCACTTACCTCGACACGTACTTTGATCTCGGCAAAACCTACACGTACACCGTGCGCAGCGTCGTGCAGTATGCTGCCGACCAGGTCGAATCCGCCGACTCGGATCCATTCGTCGTTGTCGCGCGCGATGTTTCGCCGCCCGCCGCGCCCCAGGGAATCATCGTCGTCTACGTTCCGGCACAGGACGCCGTTCCGGCTCTCGAACTCTCCTGGGGCATCAGCCCTGAAACCGATCTGGCGGGTTACAACGTCTATCGGAGCGAACAGGGCGGCCTCCGGGGAACCCGAGCGAACACCGAATTGTTGCTAACGCCTGCTTTTCGCGATATGAATGCCGTGCCCGGCCACAGCTATTTCTACAGCGTCACTGCAGTGGACCGTTCGGGCAACGAGAGCCCAGCCAGCGCCTCGGTATCGGGCAGCGTGCCGGCGGAAGGCCAGAGCACACCATGATTCGAAATGCTTCGTCAACGAAAGCCAGCGACCCGGATCCCGAAATGCACCATGAGGATGCCGTGCAACGCGCACTTGCCGAAGCCAAACCCTCCAGCCCCGCGCTCTGGACGGGAGTCTACTTGGGCGCACTTCTCAATATCGTGATGATTGCGGCTCTGGTAGCAGCCAACCGCTTTCCGAATCTGGAGCCCTACGCGCTTGAGCGCAATGCCGCATCGTTCGGCCTGTTCGTTTTGCTTTTGTTTATCCCGGTTATCCGCTTCCTCAAGCACCCGGCGCAGATGTTCGCGGCCGGCTTTGTGGGCTGGGTGCTGTTCGTCGCCGGCTACGATAGTGCCGGCTTCTACTTTCGTAACTTGTTTGATGTTCTGCGCACGCCGCTCGAGGCCCTGATCGAAGGGTGGGTGCTCTATGGCGTCGCCGCTGTGATGCTTTGGGTTGCGGGTATGATCTTTCGGGCTAGGAGGAATACGATCGTGCCGCGACGCCGTCCGGCGCATCCTGCTGTTAACCATCGACCATGAAACTTTGCCGGTTTCAACCTCTCGAATTTGCAATCAAAGACGTCGGCCGCTCCGGCCATGAAGTTCGCGCGCAGACATTCACCGGAATCGTTGAAGACAACTCCGTCCGGGAAATTCGCGGCGGCCTGTTCGGCGCGGGCGAGCGCACCGGCCGCAAATGGCCCGTGGGCGAGGTCAAATTTCTGGCCCCCTCGGTTCCCAGCAAGATCGTTTGTGTCGGGCGCAATTATCACGATCACATCAAGGAGCTGGAGAGCACGGTTCCCAAAGAACCATTAATCTTCCTCAAGCCGCCTTCGGCGGTCCTAGCCCCCGAAGATCCCATCGTTGTTCCGCGCCTCTCCCAACGAGTGGAGTATGAGGGCGAAATCGCCATCGTGATCGGCCGCCGCTGCTTTCACCTCCGCGAGGCTGACGACGTAAACCCCTATATTCTCGGCTACACCGCTTTGAATGACGTCACCGCGCGAGACCTGCAACGTGCCGACTCTCAGTGGAGCCGAGCGAAGGGCTTCGATACATTCTGCCCGTTCGGCCCGGTGATTGAGACCAATCGTCCTTCGATCCACGAAAAAGTCGAGAGTTTCGTGAACGGCGTCCCAAAGCAGTCGGCGCCTATTGGCGACATGATTTTTTCCATCGACACGGTCATTCGATGGATCGCGCAAGTAATGACGCTTGAGCCCGGCGACGTGATCGCCACCGGCACCCCGGGAGGCGTTGGCCCGCTCGCCCCGGGCGATGTGGTCGAAGTCAAAGTGTCGGACGTCGGCACCCTGCGTAACCCCGTCGTCGGCCCACAGGACTAGCCGTTTGCTTGCCTAGGGTCACTCTTTCGCATCCCTACCGGCATTCGATGGACCAAATCAAACAAAACAGCTGACAACCAAAAAAAGGTTGTTTCATAATGGGCAGGCGGGCGGCGAACGCCGTTCCGCCCGATGTCAGCCTAAACCGAAGCCTCCAGTTGAGGCGTAGCGTTTTTGACACAACCTTACAACCTCATCACTGCGCGCCACCCGCGAGCGGTTAATAATGAGCAGGAGCAATTATGAAGTTCTTCCCAGACACGACGCATCTCGACGAGGACGCCAATCTCGACGAAATCCGTAAAGGTGTGCGGTGAGAACATTTCTTTCAGATTGGCGAAACACCCTCCCGATCGCAGGTTTGGGAGCCTTGGCCGTTACGGGTTTGTATTATTTTCTGCGCCCGAAGCGTGTGGATCCGGACGCGATGGAACGCGAGCGCCGCTCCTATCTAAACCGCGTCGGGCGAATCGTGGAAGGCCTGGTGGTTGACGTCCTGGATGAAGCCGGCTTCTCGGCACACAACGCCCAGCATAGCTCCTCGGTTCACTCCAGTACCGGGAAAGAAATCGCGTTGCCCGCTACGACAGGGGCGCAATCGGGCGAAACGAAACCGGTCAGCAAGCTGGAGAAGAGCCCGGCCCACGGCGCCGCAGTTGGCGGCATTCCCAAGCTCCTCTACTACAGCTATTCCATATCCGGCGTCACCTACGAAACAGCCCAGGACATCACCGGCCTCGAAGAGCGCGTGCATCTGAGCCGCATCGCCTCCGGCCAAACGGCCAGCGTCAAGTATGATCCATCCAACCCTAGCAATTCCATCCTCCTGGCCGACGACTGGTCCGGCCTCCATTAGACGATCTGGCATTCCACCGTTGTGAGTACCCGCAATCCTAAGAATGCTCATTCCTTACGCGACACCCTTGTGATGGGTTCGCTGGGCAGTCGGAAGGTAGATCGCGAAGATTGGCGGGAACTATGCGGCTCAAAAATCAATCGCTGGGGGCACCAGGGTCGACCTCCGCTATGAAGACGACGCCGACAGCGTTCTGGTTGTTTTCGCGACCGGTCTTGCAGTGAATAACGGTAGCCCGAAGCGAGAGCAGGCTTGAGCGGTTCTCCTCGCCGGCCGCTTCGATCACCACACGTAATTCCGACTGCAATTTTGGACGGTGGTCCAGGATCAGATAGGCGCCCTGCAAGCTTAGGTCCCTTACAGTAGCCTTCTCTTCGAAAGCCGCCCCGTCCTCGGATCGGCCGCTGACGACCGCGCTGAACCGCAGTCGGCGCCGCGGCGCCAGGCGCGATTCGCGCAGGGCAACATCGACCCCGCGTTCATTGAGGGTGAGAGACATGCCCTCGGCCGCCGCCCAGGTGGCCGGAAATTCCTGCCGTGCTGCCGAGAGGAATCCGTCCACGACATTGTCGGATGAGTCCGGGTTGTGATGAAAAAGAACGAGGTTGCGCACTTTCGCCTCCCGGGCGACCTTCACACCTTCCAGCCAGCTCGAATGGCCCCAGCCTCGCCGCGTGGAGGAGATTTGCTCGGGCGAATATTGCGCGTCGTAAATCAGGACGTCAGCCCCTTGCGCAAATTGCCGGAGGCTCTTGTCAAGCTCCGGTACGCCCGGTTCAGTATCTGTTGCATAGACGATGGAGCCAGCCGTCATATCGAAACGATATCCGAGGCAGCCCTGAGGATGGTTCAGCCACGAGGCCGTGATGCGCGTGCCGTCAACTTCCCATTTTTCACCGCCGGTTACTTCGTGGAAGCTGCGGGTAGAAGCCATCGCGCTTGTATCGACAGGAAAATACGGACTGGCCAACTGGGACTCCAGCACCTGGCGAAGACTATCGGAACCGAGGAATTTCGACTGAAAGCTGTAGAAGTGGAATCGATTCTGCGATTCGAAAAACGGCAGGAAGAAAGGCAGGCCCTGTATGTGGTCCCAGTGATAATGCGTCACCAGCACGTGCGCTTCGACGCCAAAGTCACTCTGCGAACGAGCCCAGTTATTGCCGAGCATGCGCAGGCCGGTGCCGCAATCGAGGATGAAGCGAGTGCCACCAGGGGCCGTCAATTCAAGGCAGGGCGTGTTGCCACCGTAGCGCCACGTATCGCGCTCCAGCGTCGGCGTCGAGCCGCGCACTCCCCAGAAGACCAGCTTGGCAACGTTTTGCGTCATTGCTGGGCGGGCCGTGACGCGTGAGCCTGGCGCCCCCTCGGAATTATCCCTGAAAAAGTGGAAGCAGATTTATGGTAGGCGGGTGTCGCAAATGAAGTCAATTGCGTTTCGGTAACATGTTTCTTTATTGCACCATATTGCTCACGCTAGTACTGTCCGGCGGAGGGTTCTGCGAGTAAAATCCATTGGATGCACCTGCATTCCCATGGCGGGCACCGGCACGGCTCCCACGATCACGGCCTCGGCGGAAGTTCGACCGGAATCCTTGGAGCGTCCGTGGTGGCCACCTTCGTTCTGGTGATCGCGGAATTTGCGGCGGGCTATGCCGGGCATTCGATCGCTCTCATCAGCGACGCGATCCACAATCTCACCGACGTGCCGACGCTCGTGATCTCCTGGCTGGCCATGCGTTGGGCGCTGCGCCCTCCCACGGCCGAGAAAACCTACGGGTATCACCGCTCCGGCATACTGGCGGCGTTTGTAAACGCCATGTTGCTTGCGTTCGCGGCTCTTTTCTTGATCTATGAATCGATTGAGCGCTTGCGGCGTCCGGTGGAGATTCACACCAGCCTGATGTTGTGGATTTCCGTGCTGGCACTGGCCATCAACGGAGGGATCACGCTCGCCGTCCACCGCGGCCGGCGAGACTTAAACGTGCGGGCAGTGTGGATCCACAATCTCGGGGACGCTGTGTCCAATGTCGCGATTTTCGCGGGCGCGCTGGCGATTCACGCGACAGGCGCGCTATGGATCGATCCGCTGATCGGCATCGCCATCGGCGCCATTGTCCTGTGGTCGGGGATGGGTATTCTCAATGAGAGCGGCCACATTCTGCTCGAAGGGTTGCCACGGAATATCCGCCTCGAAAATGTTGCCGGGGCCATCCTCCGCGTCGAGGGAATTCAGGAGGTTCACGACATCCACATCTGGACGCTGGGAACCGACCTGCACGCACTTTCCTGCCACGTCCGCATCCCCGACATGCACATGGAAGGCTGTGAGAGGATCCTGGAGCGGATCAAGGAAGTGCTGGCGCACGATTTCCACATCACGCACACGACGGTTCAGTTCGAGCGCGCCGGCCTGCCCGCCGATGCGGGGCTCTACATGCCGGAACCTGTCCGCCGGTCCGCTCAATAATTAGAGGGGAAGTTGAAGGGGCGTGCCGCGTTCTTGATTGACGCGGACCGTGGCCTCTGCGTCCAGATCGCTGAGCGCGATCGTGCGACGGCTGCCATCACTCGCGATGTAGATAATGCCGTCGCTCCCATGAGTGAAAGCGATCGCTTGGATCTGTTTCCCATCCTGCAGGATCAGGGCGAATTGACCGACATCTGGCAATGAGGGGGACACCGGCTCCTGCGTGAATCGGACCGCAGTCTGCTGCTCGGGCGCCTGCTGCACGACGATTACTTGAGGTTGTTGTTGCGGTAGGGGCTGGTCACTCTCCACTGCTTCTGCCGGCACCGCGTAAGCCCCGCCACCGCTGAGAAGATAATATCCGCCACTTGCGAAAAGTCCGCTGCTTTTCAGAAGCCTTTGCGCGAGCGCCAAGTTCCATTGTGTCGCGGGATCAATGGCAGCTTCGACGCCGAGATTGCTCTGGGTAAGGATGGTATTGATCCCATTGATGCCGAGGCCGGTTCCCGGATAAAGGTTCGTGGCGCCAAATCCGCTGGTAACAGTTACGTTGTGCGATATGAATCCGCTACGGCGGCTTGTTCTTACAGGTGAAGCGCTCAGCGCTGAAACAGGACGGCCCGACACAGACGAGAACCCACCAGCGAGACGACCGCCGCGTTGTGCTCGCGTGACCGATGGCCCCCAAACCAGCACAGCCAAAGCCAGAGAGACGAAATAGATGCCTTTCATACTGGCCTCACTTCCTCGTTCGATTATAAGACGTTCGGCTTGCTGGCAAAGTTGCTTGTTTTTTTACGACCGCGGGCGATCCGAAGCCCGTTGAGCTCCCCCCGACAAAAATGCCCGCTGCTCCCGCCTTTGCTTCTCCGAATGGGACAGATGTGCTATAAACGCTCGTCTGGAGGATTTCGCCGTATGGCGCGACCGCAATTAGCTGCAGGGACAAGCGGCGCCCCGGAACCACGCATCGCGGAGGCGGAAAGCCGCCCACAGGCGGAGTCCGCGTCACAATATTGTCCCGGCTGCTCGGCCCGGCTGGAAGCCCGGAGCTGCAAGCTGATTTGCCCGGCTTGTGGATATTACATGTCTTGCTCGGATTTTTACTGAGAGAAGGCCCGGCCCACGCATCGCGGGGAAGGCATCTCCGCGAAATCAGTTCAAGATAATGCTCAGAACAATCTCGACCCGAATCTACGAGGAGGCGCGAACGTGGCACTACGAATGACCGATCGAAATGTAAATGGGGTGGATGTTCTCGATATTGAAGGGCGGATCGTGCTCGGTGAAGAGAGCAACGCGTTCCGCGAAAAGGTGAAAAGCCTTCTCGCTGCGGGGAAGAAGAAGATCGTTCTGAACCTGGCTCAGGTAGGCTACATCGACAGCGCCGGCCTCGGGACGCTTGTGGCCACCTTCCACAGCGCACGCTCGCAGGGCGCCACCTTGAAGCTTACGAATCTGGGAACGAAATTCAAGGAAGTGCTGCAGGTAACCAAGCTGATGACGGTGTTTGACACCTACGACAGCGAAACAGCCGCCGTGCAAAGCTTCGGCGCATAAATTCTTCCAACCCTCGCGGCCGCACCCAGGTTACGGGTGTCTTTGCATCACGGCCCATCTTCCGTTTGGGTCGCTCTTGCTGTTTTTCACGGGAACTAGCAATCGAGTTCGCAGCTGAAGCCCAAGGCACGACCCCACGAAAATTAGCTCTGCCGTTGCCAGACATAGAGTGGGAGGCGGGGCCGCTGCCAATCCTGAAAAAACTCCGCAGGGTGGGGAGGGTGGCGGCAGCCCGGAGGATGGGAGCCCCACCCTTGAAAACCACAAGGATGGGGCTCCACACGAGCTGAGATCGTCACCTCCTAGGCCGAGACTGCGGTCGGCTTCGGAACGCTGTTGATCGTCTTCAGAATGCGCGAAACGATCTGGTAAGGATCGCCTTCGGAGTTCGGGCGGCGATCTTCCAAATAGCCCTTGTAGCCGTTCTTAATGAAGTTCACGGGCAACCGGATCGAAGCGCCCCGATCCGAGAGACCGTAGCTGAACTTGTCAATAGCCTGGGTTTCGTGCAGACCCGTCAAACGAAGATGGTTATCCGGGCCATACACCGCGATGTGTTCGGCGATGTTTTTCTCAAACGCCTTCATGAGGGCCTCCAGATACTCCTTGCCGCCCACCTCGCGGATGTACTTCGTGGAGAAATTGCAGTGCATGCCCGACCCATTCCAGTCACCCTTGATGGGCTTGCAGTACAACACAAAATCCACTTGGTATCTCTCGCACAGACGCATCATCAAATAGCGAGCGGTCCAGGTGTCATCGGCGGCTTTGGCAGAGCCTTTGGCGAAAATCTGGAATTCCCACTGGCCTTTGGCGACTTCCGCGTTAATGCCTTCGTGATTGATACCAGCGGCCAGACACAGGTCCAAGTGCTCATCGACGATTTGCCGGGCTATGTCCCCCATGTATTTGTAGCCTACCCCGCAATAGTACGGACCCTGGGGAACACTCGGGTGGCCGTGTTCCGGGAAGCCGAGCGGACGGCCATCCTTAAAAAGGAAGTACTCCTGCTCAAGACCAACCCACAAGTCGGGATCGTTCTCGATGGTGGCGCGCATGTTGGTGGAATGCGGGGTGCCATCCGGGTGCATGACTTCGCTGAGGACGATATAACCGTCCTTGCGGGCTGCATCAGGGTACAAAGCCACAGGTTTTAGCACGCAGTCCGATTTGCTTCCCTCGGCCTGCATGGTGGAACTGCCGTCAAAACCCCAAAGGGGCAGATCAGTAAGGGTGGGTGGTTTATCATATGACTTGAGTAGAGTTTTACCGCGCAGTTCAGGAACGGGCTTTTTGCCGTCAAGCCAAATGTATTCAAGTTTGTATTTTGTCATAGTTTTCTAATTATCCGTGGGTTGGGGTCATTCAGACGCCCGCCAGGCGTTCCCGCGATGTCGACTGGGGATATCAACTGGCCAATGAACCGCGCAGGAGTGTAACAAGCCAGGCTGTTTTTGAGTACATCGAAGATTCGATACATCCAATCGGCATTTTCAATAGCTTTCCCTTGGCTGGCGGAGTTTCTTCCTTACGCCCTTCTCCTGATCCGCCATGGTGCAGCGTGTCTGATACTGGGCGGTCGAATCATTTCGCTCACTTCGGTTTTCGTAAATTGCTCGCTTACCGGCGCAACAATAGATCTTGCCGGCCCATTTGCGAATCTGATTGTCGGTCTGGTCGCCCTGCTAGCCGTGCGCTTCACGACCCGCGCGTCCTCGGCAGTGCGACTCTTTTACATCCTTGCGGCGGCCTTCAATCTACTGTGGTTTTCTCTGCAACTTGTTTCCAGCGCGGCAAGAAGGATCGATGACTGGGCATGCGCCATGCATCAGTTGCACGTCACCGAACCTGCCCGGTATGGCCTGATCGCTATCGGTGCGCTGGGCTACCTGCTGACAGTTCGTGCAATTGCCACGTGCATGGCGGCCTTTGCACATCCCGGTGCCCGCGCAAGAACGATTGTTCTCAGCGCGTGGCTCACAGCCGGCGCGATCGCTTGTGCGACGGCGGCGTTCGATCACAATCCTGGAATCACCTTGCGCCACGCCATACCGCAAGCCCTGGTCCTCTCCATCGGTCTGCTCTTTGTTCCGGCGAGGGCGTCTAAATTGTCTGGATCGGGTCCGAACGCGGCGCCCCTCGGCTTCTCGTTTGTCTGGGTTGCCGCAGCTTTTATCATGGGAACGGCATCGATTCTCTTGCTCGGACCCGGCTTCGCCATTGGGCTTTGAGTGAATCGCTTGAACTTTAGCATTGGGGCCCCGTCACTCAATTTCTGCGTGTCAGCAACGCGGAAACTATCCAGAAACGCTAGTGGTTTATCGGACGCGCGTTTTCGCCACGGAGCGAAATAGAGCAAGGCGCTCTGCGCGCGTTTGATAAATCGGTAGCAGATCAGAACGTGGTCACGTGCTCGTGGGCGAATGCGAGCCACACGCTTTGCAACAATCCAGCTTGCTTGCGGGCAGTCAAGAAATGACTGCCCCCTTTGCTAGCGAGTACTGGCCCAGTATATGTGTGGAGTCGAGGTGTGACGCGGTGGTTTAGGTGCAGCCTATCCGTGGCCGACTCTTTCGTCTGTCGGTGCCTCGCTAGCTGTACCATGCTTCCGTCTTCACACCCCGCTCATCGAACCGGATATGCGGATTTCCCGCTCCTGCATTGTCGGTTTCGGGGCCTGCTCAGCGTTTACACACGTTACGGCCTGCACGCTCGCCAAGTCGCCTAGCGACTCTCCGCACCAGAGGCTTCAGCAGTCTCGTTGCCTAAACTGCTGCTCTGATTGCTACCGGGTGGAGCGAACCAGTTCCCGGGCGGGTTTCACTCCCGCTGTGGACCACCACCTTTCACGGCGCACCCGGTTTGCCGACATAACCGGGAGTTAGGGTATTGCGGGCCACTTGGAGCTACACTTCTTCCATCCGTTCTCGGGATCTAAGGCAGGAGCATC
Source organism: Candidatus Acidiferrales bacterium (assembly GCA_050015335.1). Taxonomy (GTDB): domain Bacteria; phylum Acidobacteriota; class Terriglobia; order Acidiferrales; family UBA7541; genus Palsa-295. The sequence continues at coordinate 76,802 of JBEKBP010000017.1, forward strand.
ACTTGCTGCGGGGCACCTCGCTCACGAGCGCCATAATGTTGTCCTCTGAATCGCGAAAGAAGGCCATCCAGAGGTCGTAGGTCGGCATTGGCGCTACCAAGCGCGGTTCTGCCTCAAATGGCACCCCCATGTCGCAAAGCCCCTGGTGGGCGGCGGTAATATCGGGCACAGTAAAGTAGAGGATCGAGCTGCGATGATCGAACTCGGGCTTCTCGGGACAAGCCAGCATCAAGCGAACTCCTGCGCAGTCGAAGAAAGCCATGCCAGGGACGGTGAACAGCATCGGCAACCCGAGCGTGTCACGGTAAAACACTGCCGCTCGGTCCAGGTCACGAACATTAATTGCGATCTGACCTAAACGCGTGATCCCGACACGGTGGCTGTTCATAATGGTTTACCCCCGACTCTGAATTAGTTAGCATACCTAACTATATGCAATGAGCGAAGTCAAGCACAAAAATCGCGAACGTCGGAACGTGTTGGACGTTGCTGATCGGTTGCACTCGGGGGCGATTCACCTCCTCCGGCGGCTGCGTGTACGCGATCGGACCAGCGGAATCGGGCCAGCCCAACTTTCAGCACTCTCGGTCCTGGTGTTCGGTGGGCCAAGATCGCTCGGCGAACTTGCCGAGGCTGAGCAGGTACGCCCACCCACGATGAGCCGTATCATCGACGGTCTTGAGCGTGCAAGCTTGGTGCATCGCCAGGCGAGTGATGATAAGAGGCGATTGCGTTTGAAAGCCACACCCAAGGGCAAAGCAATCATTCAAAAAAGCCGGAGACGACGAGTGGAATCACTAGCAGAGGTCCTCGCTTCACTTTCCGAAAAGGAAATGCAACATCTCGCCGAATTCAGTGAACTACTGCATCACATAGTTCAGAATCTTCCGTCCCGCTAAGGGGCCTTAGACCTCTGTGATGGTTGACGACCTCGAAAAAGCGCAGAAGAAGTGCGACAAGGGAAAGGAAGAGTTTTACGAAACCGCGGGCGACGTAATTGTCATGCTGTCCTTAACAGGTCTTCGGAAGAGCGAACTTCGTGGCGTGCGGTGGACTGACTGGGACGAGCAGAATCAGACCCTATCCATTGAACGGGCCGTCTGGCGCACGAAAGTCGGCCCTACGAAGACGGCATCGAGCGAGAACACAATCCCGGTTTTGCCGCTGCTGCGCGACCTTCTGATAAAGCGACGGGAACGAATCAAACCGAACCCGAGCGCGTACATCTTCGCGGGCAAGCGTAAGGGTGCGCCCCTGAATCTTCACAATCTGGAGAGCAGAATCATTCGAGTAGCCCTGAAAGAAAGTACGGTAAAATGGTCAGGCTTCCACGGGTTCAGGCGCGGTCTTGCCTCGAACCTGTTCGGGCTGGGCATCAATCCGAAGGTGATTGCAGCGATTCTTCGGCATTCAGATGTCTCGATGACGTTGCAGTTCTACATCAAAGAAGCAGAAGGCGAGTCACGGATGGCGTTGGAGAAGCTGGAGGCGAAGGTCAAGAGCATGAACGAGAACACCGGAATTGTGTTCGGTGCGCAGTCGAATCAGTGAGATGTGCGCACCAGATTGTGCACCAGACACTTTTAACAGTCTGTAAGTACTTGAAAACAGAAGCGGGGCTGTAGCTCAGATGGATAGAGCAGCAGTTTCCTAAACTGCGTGTCGGGAGTTCGACTCTCCCCAGCCCCACCACCCCTTTTAAAACCGGCGAGGTGCGCATTCCCTAGTTCACGAAGTCCTGCTTTTCCGTTGCAAGGTTGTTGCACATTTTCTTCTCTCATTTTGCGTTCCGTAAGGAACGCTTGGATGGCTTTATCTTCACAAGAGAAGCTGCGGATCGCGCATAAAGCCGCGCGTATAAATGAACCGCGGTTGATCCCGGCGAGTTTCCGGGGCAACTGCAACAGCTCGAATCTTGTCATCGCGAAACGTAGCGGCGTTCCATGAAACGCAATATCCCACCTTCGCGTCTCTGGTTCAGAAATAGCAGAACGAAAACGTACGGGGCCGACATGACCGGGAGGTTTACAGAGACATCGACAATGCTCAGGTCGAACAGGGGACAATGGAGGAAGCTCACAAAACAGAGGACGTAGCCCACGGTACCATGAGGCAAACTGGAGGGTCGAGTCTCTCCAATTTTTTGAACAACAAATTTAAGAATTGCTGCGCTCAGGATCATGGGAATCCGGATCGGGAGGAAAGGTGCGGTTCATTAAGGTATTGATCTACTTTTCACTGCTGATCGCGGTGGCCTACTCATCGCCGATTGCAGCCCGGCAAAATGCGGCTGGGAATGGCGCGGTCTTGTTTGAGGGCGCGCTGCTGATCGTCGGCGATGGCAGTCCGCCCATCGAAAACTCAGCGTTTATTATTCAAAACGGCAGATTCACGCGCGTTGGCCGCAAGGGTGAGCTCCACCTTCCGAAGGGAGCGCGCGTTGACCTCACCGGAAAGACCGTCATGCCCGCCATCATTGACGCCCACAGCCATCTCGGCTATTACAACGAGAAGAGTCACAACGAGCAGTGGACTAACTACACGCGAGAGAACCTGATAGAGCACCTCCGGCGAATGGCCTACTACGGCGTGGGCGTTACCTATAGCATGGGCAACGACGGCGGTCACGGAGAATTGCCCTACGACTTGCAAGCCCACCCAGTTCCCGGCGCAACTTGGTTTCGCACGGCCGGAGCCGGAATGTCAACACCAGGCGGCGGGCAGGGCGGAGCCAGAGAGAATTCCTGGACTCATGTTACAACGGTGGTCGAAGCCCGCAAAGCGGTCCAGGAGTTGGTCCCAAGAAATCCCGCGATCGTGAAAATCTGGGTGGACGATAGGGCCGACCGCCTGCCTCCCGGTAAAACCGTAGCGCCGATGCCCCCGGAAATCTCGAGCGCCATCATCGATGAGGCTCATAAGCATCATCTGCAAGTCGCAGCCCACATCACATATCTGAAGGACGCCAAGGAACTGCTGCGTGAGGGCATTGACGGCTTCGGCCACGGCGTCCGGGACGTGGATATTGACGACGAATATATCGAACTGCTGAAGCAGCACCCCAACACGTTCTTCACGACTGTCCTGCCAAACCGGGACGGCCTCGCCGGGTTCAAGGAAGAAGATATTCCCTGGATCGCCGAAACGCTACCTCCCTCCCAGGTCAAACGCTTGCACGAAATCTTAGCCCACCAGAATCCGCAGGGTCACACTTTTCCCTATGCGGTCCTGACCGATGCGGAAATATGGGGGGTGCAGTCCCGTAACTTGCGAAGGGTCAATCAACTGGGGCTCATGCGTATCGCGATGGGGACGGATGCCGGAGGCGGCGGGATGATGGGCTGGAGCGCACACGCGGAGATCGCCGATATGGTTGCATCGGGAATGACCCCATCCCAGGCCATTGTCGCCGCAACGAAGACAGCAGCTGAGATCATCAAGCTCGACAGTGTGGTCGGCACAATCGCGGCGAAGAAAAATGCCGACTTCCTCATACTCGAAGCAAATCCGCTCGACGACATCACCAACACGCGCCGGATCTCGAAGGTATATCTGCGTGGACAAGAAGTGGACCGCGAGGCTATCCGGAGGGATCTCACGAAAGAGTGACCCTTTCACACTCAACGTGAGCCGACAGGAGAGCAAGCGATGGAAGAAAATCCTCAGCGTGATTTATTTTCCCCCATTTTGAGCAGTGATTTAGCTATGGGTCCTTTTTTATTGACTGCGCGCCTCTTCACGACCCCAATCTTCGCTTTCTACATCCTCGATGAGATCCGTACGACGCAGGCAATCAGTGCGCTTAGCTACTTGGCCATGGCGATCCAGGTCGTTGGCGTCGCGCTCGTCGCGCTTGGTTATAAAACACGATTCGCGGCGCTCCTGCTGGCTGCCTTCTGCATCATCACAACTCTGGTGTTTAACGGAAGCGCGGGGGCCACCGGGCTTTTTATGACCCACATCCTGAAAGATCTTGCTGTAGCAGGTGGGTTTTTGTTCATGTTTGCCTATGGACCGGGTCCCCTATCGCTCGATGGGCACGAGGGCGTTAATAGATCAAAGCGGTCTTTTTTTTCTCCCATCCTTAGCAACACTGTTGTCACGGGCCTGCTGCTATGCGCGGGGCGCATATTATCGACGGTGGTCTTCTTCTACTACGGCACTTCCAAAATCTTGCATACCTCTCGGATGCAGGCCTACATGATGAGGCACAATTCCCACGTACCCACGAACCTCATTTACTTGGCGATACTAACCCAGATTGTCCCCCCCGCTCTGGTGTTGCTGGGTTACAAGACACGCTATGGAGCCCTCGCGCTCTCGGGATTCTGCATCATCGCAACGTCGCTGTTCCACACCGACTTCAGCAACCATGCCGAGGCGGAACAGTTTCTGTTGGACTTCGCGATGGCGGGCGGGCTGTTGTTTATGTTTGCGTATGGACCCGGTCCATTTTCGCTAGACGCCAGCCTTAGACCTCAACCGTATGTCGAAAAAGATCTGGACATAACTTAAGCGACCTATGATGTGGGACGAATCTTACGAAATACATTGCAGTATCGGAGGAGACTTCAATGCCAAAACTGGTGACAACACCACGCTTGGTATCAGGGATCTTGTTGGCAAGCGGTTTGGCAATACTGACGGCCGCGGTCTTCCGCATAGAGGCGCGTCCCCACCCCAGGGCGGCGTCTGAAGCACAGGCGCGAGCCAATAGCCTTCCCGTCGGTGGCGACGATATCGGAGGGGTAGTGACCAGTTCCAGAGGACCGGAGGCCGGGGTCTGGGTCATTGCGGAGACCAATGACTTGCACACAAAATATCGAAAGATCGTGGTGACCGACGATCAGGGCCGGTATCTTATTCCCGACCTGCCTGAAGCGACCTATAAGGTGTGGGTGCGTGGTTATGGTCTGGTGGACGGCCCCGTGGTCTCCCAGGTTGAACCTGGCCAGAAGCTAGCGCTGACTGCAGCGATTGCGCCCAACGCGAAGGCCGCGGCGCAATACTACCCAGCCAATTACTGGTATTCCCTGCTGCGGGTGCCTCCCAAGAGCGACTTTCCGATGACTGTTTCTGTTCCCCCGGATGACGTCAGCGGAGCGGGTGGCGCGGCCCCCCAGACGCGGATCATTCAGACTCAGTCCGAATGGCTCTCCACGGTCAAGGGATGCAACGGCGTCTGCCATCAGATGGGGACCAAAGTCACACGTGAGATCTCTCCAGCTTTGCGTACCTTTGATTCAAGCGTCCAAGCCTGGGACTATCGGATGCGGATGGGCCAAACGCGAACTGGCATCATTCGGCTTAACAGTTTAGGACACGATCGCCCTTTATCCTTGTTCGCCGATTGGACCGATCGGATCGCGGCTGGAGAGTTGCCGCCGATTCCGCCAAGGCCGACCGGTGTCGAGCGCAACGTGGTGGTCACGCAGTGGGATATCGGTACTCCCGTCACGTTCATGCACGACCTGTATGCGACCGACCAACGAGACCCAACCGTTAATGGATACGGCCCGGTCTATGGCAGCGACTTCAATCTGGGCTTGCTCATGATCCTCGATCCGAAGCGGAACACCGTCGAGAACGTGCATCTGCCGTTCCGCGACCCCGACGAATTGACTCATTTCACTCCGCAAACGATGGAGAAGCCGTCCCCGTATTTTGGTGATGAGCTCATCTGGGACGAGCGTGGCATCGCGCATCTCAAGAATATCGACAACAAGGGACGCGCCTGGATAGCGTACGCGTGGCGCTCGCAACAGAAGCCGCCCGCGTTTTGCGAGGAAGGTGCGAACAACAAGTTTACGCAGTACTACCCGCTCGGAAAGATTTCGCGTCGCCAATTATCGTATTACGATCCGAAGACGAAAAAGTTCAAGCTGATAGATACATGCTATAACACTCGTCACGCGGGCTTTGCCGACGACCAGGACCAGACGATTTATTGGGTCGGAGAGGGAGTAGTAGGCTGGATGAAACCCCGCATTCTTGACCAGGGAGGGACCGACGAGGCCGCGCAGGGCTGGTGCCCTGTCTATTATGACCTCAACGGCGACGGCAAGTATGAAAAGGATGTGGACAAAATCATCCCGGGCCGCGCCTACTACGTGACTTACAATCCCGTCGACAAAAGTGTTTGGTACGCCGTGGACGATACACCGGGCAAGATCGTACGCGTCGACATCGGGACAAATCCGCCGGTGAGCTGCCAATCCGAAGCTTATGAACCGCCGTTCGACAATATCAAGGCGCCAGCCAAACTGGGTTTCTTCCCACGTGGCATCGATGCCGACGGGAACGGTCTTATCTGGACTGGGCTTGCGGGAAGCGGCCAGTTGGCAAGCTTTGACCGGAGCAAGTGTGCCGTCAAAAGTGGCCCGGGGACCAGGGAAGACCTACAGCGCTGCCCGGAGGGCTGGACGCTCTATGCTCTGCCCGGGCCCCAGCTCAAGGGCACAACAGACGGAGGGAATGCCGATTGGATCTACGGCAACTGGGTCGATCGCTTCAACACCTTGGGTCTCGGCAAGAACGTGCCGATGCTGACAGGGACCGGCTCTGACTCAATCCTGGCCCTCATGCCAGATACCAAGAAGTGGGTAGTGCTACGTCTGCCGTATCCGCTGGGATTCAACGCGCGAAACCTGGCGGGCCGCATCGACGATCCCAGCGCCGGCTGGAAGGGGCGAGGGCTCTGGGTAGGTAACGAGATACGAAACCCTTGGCATATCGAAGGGGGCAAGGGCACAGCCCCTCAAGCGGTGCATTTCCAGTTGCGGCCTGATCCCCTGGCCCAATAAAGGCGGCAGCAGGTTACTCTGACTCCATCACTTCGGTCACGAGGAGCCGCAATCACCGTGGTTAGTACATCGCCGAGAACAAAACCAGAGGAAGGAGATTTCAGTGCGAACTTGCTTTGCTGGCGCGGCTGCTGTTGTGATATCAGCGCTGGTTTTCCCTCCGCTGTTATACTCTCGGCCCCAGAGTTCTCCGGGCGCGACGAAACCCGCAGAACACAGGGAAACGCAGTTTGACCCGCATGACCTATCAGGCGCTTGGCGTGGCGAGGCCGCCCAGCCCGGTGAGAGTTCGCGAACCAGCGAGTCACCTCGCAACTTTGCTAGCTATAACCAGAAGATCCCCGAACCTCCCTTAACTGATTGGGGAAAGCAGCATTTGCTTTATAAATCCATCTCGCATGACGCCTTGGCTGGCACGCCGCTCCCGGGTGTGGTTCTTCCGGGACATCTCTGTTCTCAACGTACTTCCCATACGCCGTGTTTTGCCGCAGACCTCAACGGAGTGCCGGCGAACGACCTGGACGGGGAGTACCCGGGTAAGGACTGCGAGCCGCTGTCCACGCCAGCCATGTATGACTATCCCAGTTTAGGTTCCATGGAGATACTTGTTACTCGTGAAGGAGACCGGATTTTTCAACTCTTCGAGTACCACCGCGAGTGGCGCACCTTTTGGCTGAATCGCGAACACCCGAAAGACCTGGATCCCACCTATGAGGGAGACTCGACGGCCCACTGGGAGGGAGACACTCTGGTCGTGGATACCATAGGCTATAACGGGAAGACAATGATCACGCAGAATGTTGGTCATTCCAAAAGCGATGCGTTCCGACTGGTGGAACGTTTCCGGCGAGTGGACCATGACCACCTGGAGATTGATATGACGTACTATGATCCGAAAGCGTGGGGAGACAAATCCTGGCCAGGATTCCACAAATACTACAATTTAGTGCCGAAGGAAGACTTTCAGGAATTCATTTGCAGTCCAAGGGAATACCAGGAATACAAAAGTCGTATAACAAATATGATGAACAGTGCTCCGAGCAAATAGAGTCCAGCTTGTCGCCAATCGCGGCCCACGTATGGCCGGCCTCCCCGATCCGTCCCCGGGCAGCTACAGCCCTGGGCGGTCCTGGGATCTCCCGGTTCCAATACCCGGCCCGCACGTTCCCCTGTCAACGCTTCGACGCCGCCCTTGCGAGCGGCTCCGCATGACTCGGGGCCGCTGTGGGTCGCTAATCCACCACTTCTATCGTGTGACTTTTGCATTCACTACACCTCGCCGGTTTGCTCGGCGCACAGGGAGGGAACCATGAAGGAGCGGCCCTTGCGTATACTCGCGATCATTGCCATCAGCACGGTTGCCCTGTTGGGCTTGTGTGGAACCGCAGCGCACGGCCAAGCGGCAGACTCTGCTGCGAAGGCACGTACAGACAAGGCGAGTTACTTCGGCCATGGAGACATAGAGAATATTTGGAAAGATCTCGAAGCCAAGCACGTCATCAATAAGCGCGTGTTGGAAGGCGGACAGTACAGCATCAATGTCCGCATCGTCGAAGAGAGCACTGCCCCGCTGGTTCATTCAACATCAGCCGACGTCTGGGTCATGGAGGAAGGTTCGGCGGTGGCGGTCACCGGCGGCACGCTCCTCGATCCTAAGAAAAGGCCGAACGTGGATGACATCGCTGGCAGTTCTATCCAAGGCGGAACCGAACAAGCCTTCATGCCCGGCGACATCCTGTTCGTTCCGCCCGGCGTGCCGCACGGCTTCAAGAACATCAAGGGATTCAGAGCCTATCTGATTCGTTTTAACGTGAAGTAGTGCCCGGGCTGCGTCGGTCCGAGAGCAATTAAGCTCGTTCCCTTTTGCGATTCGCGTGCAGGATCCATCATCGTCTGAAGTCCCGGATAGGCCGCGAATCTTCGGGAAGATGCCAGCCTATGGGGAGCAGCCCTGTCGCCCATCGTCGTCACTCGGTTGCGGGATCGATCGCCCAGGGCACGCTAAAGATCGTCAAAAGGCTCTTGGAGGCTTCGGACCGGCAACGCCTAGCGCAAGTCCTCACTGCTTTGTCCGGTTCGCCGAGGCTGCCGAGCACTGCGAAAATCCTGTTTCGCGTATCTCGCGGGATGACTTTACCTGCTGGCGGATTCGGTCCCATCGCTCTTAGTTGTCAGATAGAAGTACCCCACTTTGTTGTTCGGATTGGTGCCAAACCACATCCGCCCTTGAGAGTCGCGGAAGAACTCCCGCATCGAAAGCTCCGACTGAGGGAAAGGATACTCGGTCACATGCCCCGTCTTTGGGTCGAAGCGCCCGATCACGTCCATGTGATGGGAGTCATACCAAATATAACCACTCGAATCGATGCCCAGCGCATAGGGAGTGGGATCTGGACCAGGCAATGGATATTCCGTGAAGGTTTCAGTCTTGGGGTCGAACCTTCCCATCTTCCCTGCGTTGAACTCGCCAAACCAAATCACGCCATCGGAAGCTATTTCAAGCCGTCGCGGATAGCAGTTTGGCGTAGTCGGCGTATACATCGTAACCTTCATAGTCTTACCGTCCACTTTGCCAATCTTATTTAAGGGAGACCGACTTGTGAACCACACATCGCCGTTCTTGTCCGGTTTCACGTCATATGCATGATTTACTTCCTCGAACCGCGTGAACTTTCTAGTTTCTGGATCGAATTTTGTCAGCGGGACGCCGCTGGCCCACACGTTTCCGCTCGGGTCCAGTCGCACCGTGTGTTTCTCTCCTCCTTCACCAATCCCTTCTTTCCCCGGCGTGTACTGATCCTGGTATTCAGTAATCTTCTGTGTGTCGGGATCCCATCGACCCAGCTTGTTTGAGCCCTGCTCGGCAAGCCAAACCGATCCGTCCGGAGCAGGTACAGCCGAATGAATAGCAGCTGTACCGATATTGGGAACAGGAAAATCCTGCATTTCCCCGGTCTTCGGGTCGAGGCGAGTGATCTTGTTCGCTACTCCAAAGTTCGGGATCCAGACATAGCCGTTCTTATCGGGGGCCGCGCTGAACGGCATACGGCTTGGCCCCGGCATGTCGTACTCCACATACACAATATTTAGCGCGTCACTGCTGAACGGCCGCACAGTGTCTTTATATTTCGGCATGTCCTCGGGAGATTTAGGCAATACCGACTCAGGGCCGAACAAACTCGTGAGGTATGAAGCCACGTCACCAGCGTCTTGGTCCGTCAGGTGGGGCAGGTTGTAGTGCATCGCCGTCCGCATGTATTCAACTCGGTCTCTCCAGCCGTCTGCATCGCGTGTTACCGAAGCCATGCGGGTCTGAAACAAATGGCAAATCGAGCAGTCCGCCAGTATCAGTTGTTTTCCTTTTCCCGCAGGCCAGAGTTGCATTGCTTGATAGAAAGAGATTTCGTTCCAGCGGACGACGCCCTTTTGCAAAGCGAAATCGAACGACGTATGCTGGTCCGCCGTGAGACTCACTCCCAGGCGCGGATCGGTTCGGTACCCAACGGCCCTGATCAACAGTCGGTACTGCCCGGCTGGCAGCTTTTCAATCTGATAGTGCCCTTGCGTATTGGACAACACGGCCACCGTCATTCTCGTCTTCGTGTTCTCAGCTTCGACAAAGGCTCCCTGAAACGGTGCGCCGTCCGGTCCCACGACTGTCCCGGTGATGGTCGAGCCATAGCAAACCGAACTCAACAAAACAATCAATCCCACCAGGCAAACCAAGCTGCGTTTTGGGTGCATGGGCATCTCCTTCTCACCGACGCCACGTTATTTGAGGTGCCGAAGTTTCCTCAGGGGTTTATTGCTTCGAGTTGGATTCAAAACACATTGGGAAATGGACTGAAACAGCTTTCTCTATTTGGCCTTCGACTTGGCCAGAGTCGCACTTTGCAAAGGACGGCTGCCAACCCATGGTCCCCAACTCCGCCAGGAGCTTAACATAACGAGACGGGAACGGAGTTGGTGGCTTCAACGAGCGGACACTTCGACACCAACGTTTCCCTTCTTGTTACGCAAGCAGAGGGGAACTGGCAGAAAATGTCTTTCAGTGATTCTGCAGTCGTGCTTGGGTCATATCGGTTCAAAAGGAGTACAAACGCATCAAATCCAAATCCTGGCAAGCCGTTGACGAATATATTGGGGAGGCCGGCTCCTTGAACAAGCGACCTGAAAGGATCAAAACTCTCGCACACATGTAATCTGCGTCGGCTCAAGAAACGCAGTTAATGGCCTGCATTTGCAGAGTGACTCTTCTTCACATTCGATTCACGTAAGCGAGTTGCCGATCGATATGGGTAGGATCCACGGTTCTCTTGGCTGATTGAGGGCTCCGCCCGGGGAGATCGCCCGGACCTAGTATCTCCTGTCCTGTCTGCACAGGTAGTTAGTCAAGGAGAACAACACGCAATAGCGAGCTGTTAATATGGAGGCCGCCGTTATACTTGATGTAGCCCAGCTTCCGGAATTTGTTCATGAAGAAGCTTACACGACCTCGCGTTGTACCAATCATTTCTGCTAACGTTTCCTGAGAGAGCTTGGCAACGACTTTCTCCGGTTGTTCTTCTTTTCCGTATCTAGCGACCAACAAGAGGGCTCGCGCCAGGCGCTTCTCGCTCGAATTGAAAAGCTGGTCCGTCAGATCCTCTTCAATACGAATATTTCGCTTCAGCATGTGAGCGACAAAGCGGTCAGCGAATTCATGTTCTTCATGAATTACCCGAATCATCTCCCGCTTCGATATAATCACTACGGACGTAGCATTCATCGCAGTAGCAGTCGCAACGCGCAAAGGCTGACCTGCTATGCATCCCTCGCCGAAGAAGTCTCCGGCGTATAGTAGGGCGGTGACCGCTTCTTTCCCGGCAGAGGAAGTAACCGTGAGCTTCACTTCACCCTGTTGAAGATAGAAAACAGACCGGCTTGGCTCGCCTTGCGAGAAAATAACCTTTCCCTTCAGGTAATGGGCAATCTCTCTCTCCACCCCTGCTGTGTGCAGATAGGTCTCGACGTCGAATGCAGTCTTTTTCCGCGATTTGTTCTTGGCCATGATCGCCCTCCGTGCCTGGCGCAACGCTCCCGTAGCCGTCGTTGCTCTCACATTACCGACATAATAGTCAAACACCACACTATTGTAGATCGGTCAATAGTGAACATGTGTTCACTTTTGAACATATCTAGAAATCGTACCGTGACACATGGATGATCCGCGCCGGGAGCCAGGAAGGGAAAACACCGTGAGTGCCAGCCGTTTGTCACGCCCGCGATGGCAAAAACCACTTTTGCAAGCTGTATTGGAAGTGAAACCAGACTCTGGTTCTTATCCGTGACCGTTTTTGGGTTCCTGCGGTGGGCAGCGGCGCCATACCATTCCAGAACGTCTAGAACGCGTGGAAGAGACGCTCGTAGCCGGTGCCTCGGTATCGAGGTTCGCGCGTCGGTACGATGTGAATGTGAACCAAGTGCTTACTGGCGGAAGCGGTATCGGGAAGGGCAGCTGGGGGACTGCAGGACTGCGCAGTTGGGATCCAGATCTTGCGTTTGAGTCCTGTGGCCACTCTGTCGGCGGGACGGGCGGGACGGGATGAATCTTCCGGCTCTGCCGCCTTGCGCTCGACGGACTCTCCCAGGGAGGGCATAGCGGGCTAAGATTTCCTGTCGCAGTTCAACGATCTGCTCAGACTACAGGAAGCTTTCGATTCGCATCGAAATGGCCGATGGAATCCGGGACGCCATCAAGGGAGGTCTGGTGCCAATCGAAGGGACCGGAGATCGGATGATCGTTCCTGCGGAGGCGCAATCCCCAGGGCCGCGCCAAGGTGCACCGGATGCTCGACTCCGGAGCAAATTCCATCGTGCGGCGGAGTACCGCTTGAAGAGAAACTATCGAGCAGGAAGCAGCGGCTTTTGTCCTTTCAGCAGTTGCTGGTCGAAAGCGGTTAACTCCAATGCGGTTGCGCAATAAAGGGCCATCAGGTTGGTCAGATCCACAGTGCCGCGAGGACCAAATAAACGCAGAGTGTGAGCGAAGGTCTCCGAGGAGACTCTCCTGTGGCCAAACAACTCGCGTCCGAAGTTAATGATGACGGTTTCCTTCTCGCCGAGACCTACCGCCGGCTTGCCATATTTGATGATGTCAATAATGGCCGGCTCCAGGTAGCCAGCGCCCGCCATCCGCGCGTGTATTTCCCATTGGGTCCATTCAAATTGGTTGTCGAGCTCGCGCGCCGTCACGAGTACTGCGATCTCGGTCAACCGGTCCCCGAATCCGGTTTCAAACTTGAGATAGGAATGGGCATCGCTCATTGGTTTCGCAAGTCTAGGACTATAGAGGCGGAGGGGAACCTGCTTGGTCCAAGAGAGCCTTGGTCCGGTCTGTTCGTCGAAAACCTTCTTTCCGTAATCATCCATGTCTTCGCGTTTGGGGGGTGGAAGACGGTTCCCGGACTCGGGATAGATGTCTTGGGGGAGCCGGACTTCGCCGGAAACCGCAGGGGAGCCGGCCATGACCGCCGGATTCGGTCCATTGATCATCATCCCCAACAGCATACCCACAAAGGCTGCTACCAAAGTGAATGCGGCAGTTTTCGACACGTTCATATCAATACTCCTTTCTGAAACGGTTCCAGCCGTTCCGGTGGCAAAACTGGCTGGTCATTACGCGCCCTGGCCGCAACTCGTCGACGGGAATCGGTCATTTGGCAGTCTGCATCGCGCCGATCGACATGCTTGCTGTAAAAACCGATTCTGATGGCTAATGGCTCTTTACATTGTAGAACCAGAATGGCGCTTCAATATCGGTGAACCAGTGCGGTAGCCCATTCGGAATGATTACCACATCACCGACGGCGATATGGCGAGATTCCCCGCCGACAATACTGCGCCCCATTTTGGTTTCCTTTCCGAAAGGCTGGCCGTTGGGGAATGTGCGGGGCGTGAGGTCACCGACCAGTTTTCCACCCGTGACGAGCGTTGCCGATCCCCTCACAATGTAAATAATATCTGTAAATGTCAGGTGCACTTCAGGGGCGAGGGGCTTGTCCCGGGTACTCGTCTTGACCTCAAAGCTGCGCGTGCCGTAATCACTGACATAGAGCGCCCCGTCGATCCGTTGGGGATGTTCGAAACTCGCTTCTACCTCTTGCTTCGAGAAATACAGGGCAGGATGGACCGGGGAGCTTACCGCGAAGCTGACTCCAGATTTCGCGGCTGCAGCCGCACCTGCTTGGGCCCGGGCCGTGCCTGCCAATGCAAACATCGACATAGCCACTATTGTTGCCGATCTCACTCTCCCTGTAATCATCGTGAATCCTCCTTGTCTTTCGCGGATCACTGTCGATGAGTTCCTGCAATCGGCGCCCTTGTCCACAAACAGAGGCGCCGGAATGAAATCGGTCCGTCAATCGAGGGGTTCCACGCTGGCGATTTTCGCTTGGTGATTCTCCCCGACCCAGAAGATCGGACGTAGGCCTGCGTCGTTCACCTCGACCCTCCGGACGTTTACGCCCAACCGTGGCAGCAGGTATTTTCTGAATTCTCCGGTTTGAGGATTCAATCGCAGGATCAGATCGCTGGTCATTGCTCCGGTCCAGGCATAACCTTCCTTATCTGAAACGACATCATAGGGTCCGTACCATGGAATCGGGATCGGCCACTCCCGAAACTGCTCGGTTCTGGTGTTGAACATTCCGATTGTCTTGGAGTCGTATTCGCCGATCCAGAGGCGGCCCTCGGAGTCCAAATGCATTCTTCGTGGGCCAGCACTGGGTGTGGGGATCGCGTATACCTTCACTTCTCCAGTCTTGCCATCGAGGCGACAAATATTGCCCCCTTCCGCGTCTGCCTCGTACAAGTGCCCGCTGGAATCGGCGGTAATGCCGTAGAGGTGATGGCGCAGCCCTTTATAATCCTTGGCGTTGAACTGGGAGGGAAACGCGGAAAACTTGGTTGTTTCTCCAGTGGCCGGATCTACCCTGTAAACCAAGGTGCTGGCGTCGTCTTTGGCCCATACGCTTCGGTCACCTCCCACCGATATCAGATCGGCTTTGGTGCCGGCGGGAAGATCGAAATTGCTGAAACGCTCCGCCTTTACATCGAACTTAGCGATGCCGTTCCAATCGTGTCTTCCAAGCCAAATATTTCCTTGCGGGTCCCATTCGAGATCCTGAAAAGCGGAAGGATATCCGGGCTTGGTGACCGGGTCGCGCCATTCCTTGACTTCACCTGTCGCGGTGTTCAACCGGCCCACGATCCCGTCCATAAAATCCTGGTACCAAATCATTCCTGTCTTATCCGGTGCCACATCGTGCGGTTCCGCTTCGGGCCGAGGCAGGTCATATTCGGTAATAATGACTCTGGTGTCCTCACCACGGGGCCGAGGCAGTGTTTTTAGGCCAAAATCGTGGGCTCGATGCGAGCTCAAATTGATCGAACTTAGATATCCGGCCAATTCTTTGTTTCCAAAGGGGGCTCTTCGTTGATCGGGTGACAATACCGGCTTATGGAGTAAGCTGACTTGGTCCCATCGAGGCATCCGAGCTAGAGCGTCCATCCAACCGTCAGCCTCATACGTACTGTTCATGATGGGGGCTAACGTGTGGCAGTGAGAGCAGGTCCGAAAAAGGTATTGCTTCTGTGCATCGGTTCCCGGCATGCTCACGAGCCACTCGACATCGCCAAGCTGTGCGGCAAGATCGATCGATTTCACCAGTTTGATGTCTGCTTTGGTTTCCTTTTTTCCTACCGCTGCGATGATGCTGGAAACGGCAGCTTCATAACCTACAGCTCTGATGGCGAGGTGATATTTGCCGGGCGCCAACCGCCCTGGCGGGAAGGTGTACCGCCCCTGCGAATCGCTGACCACGGTGACGGTGATCGTGCCCGGTATTTTCTTGGCGCTAACCAATACGCCTTCCATCGGACCTTCCGCGTCTGAGCTAACCAAGCCGGCTAATCCAGGCGCTGCGCTTGCTGCCAGTAACGGAAAGCTCAAGCAGCTGATTGCCAAGACCAGGAATAAAAGTGACTTCATCATGCCCAAACCTTCTCGCTGTGCGTGGTTGGCAACCGAGTCCTCGCACGCCGTTTTACTCGCGCATGGTACGCTCCTGCTGCCTTGCACACAACCGATTTGCCGGATGCCCGGATGCCCGATTTGCCGGATGCAGGGGGTGAGGATGGCAGCAGTCGCTTAGGGGCCTGCTGAGACAGAAAAACCGGAGATCCGAATTGTTTCTGCCCTCCCGCCCTCCCCCCACTTTTATTCGGGAGTTCTTCGGTGTATAAGAGTCCGGTCCGTGTGAGACAAAAACTCTGTCTTCGATCCGAGGAGTGACCATGCGTTTACTGCAGGCCGCAATATTCATCACGATCCTGGGCGCTCAAGCTGCCAAGGCCGGTGACCCCGACGGATTCGGCATGTGGAAGGCAGCAGACTTCCAGGCGCACGAAAAGGCGCTCGACCAGAAGGTGCACGCCGATCATTCCGCCCGTGAAACCCTGGGCAATTACGGTAATCACAGGATCCGCATGATTCATCGCGTCGGCACAGGCGCGCCGGAATTTCACACAAACTATATCGACTTGTGGGTGGTCGAAAGCGGAGCCGCCACCCTCGTCGTGGGCGGCACTCTGGTCGACGGCAAATCGTCAGGCGGCGATGGAGAAATGCTCGGTGAGATGAGTGGGACCGGTATCAGTGGAGGCGAGCGTCACGAGATATCGGGCGGCGACGTAATTCACATACCCGCCAAGACTCCGCATCAAGCCCTGGTGCCGGAAGGCGGCGAAATCACTTATCTGCGGATCGTCATTCCGGCGCAGTAGCCATCACTCAATCGCCGGTCAATTACGGAGCTGATCTCGTCTCCGCGTTCGCTCATGCCCCTGCGAAACACTTCGAAACGACAGGTCAGGATTGGGACCGATACGGACCTAGTGGACTGTAACATATAAAACGGTAGTATGATGGTGTTCATGGAGAACACGATCGTACTGACCGACGCGGAACGTATGGAACTTAGCCAGCGAGCGACGAGCCGTAGTGGGCGTGCCGA
>JBEKBP010000018.1:0-89707 GCA_050015335.1 Candidatus Acidiferrales bacterium
AGGCAGCCAACCGACGCGATCAGTTCGGCAGCGGCAACAAGTTCATAACTCCGATGATTGCCGATGGCAAGGTCTTTGCGGCAACGACCAACAGCGTGGCTGTTTTCGGCTTGCTTCCCTAGGTTTGGAGAAGCCAACCGTGCGGGCAGCCCGCGCACCGATCGTTTCCGGCCGCACCCTGCGAAGGATTCGCGTTGAGCTCGGCGATCGGGGTTCCCCACCGACTTAGGCCCGCGCAGCAAAAGGTGTCTTAGCGGACAGTATTGGAAATCCGAATCGCCGATACTGGGGTCTCGCAGAATACAAGGAGACTCACCGTGAAGATTTCAACAATTATTTTGGCAGTCCTAGCGGGTTTGAGCGCACCTACACTGGCTCAGGCCCAAAGCGTAACTTCCGCCGAAGTCAATCAGGCGTCTACGTACCGCGTGAGCGTCGTCAGCCGCACAACGCGGGCAGTCAAATACGAGCATCGCAGCGGCTCGACACAGATCAATTTCCGGGGCACCGATCTCATGCCGGCAGCGGCCGGCGAAGCGAAAGTCGAAAGCAAACGCGGCGCGGTGAAGATCGATGCGGAATTCAGCAGGCTCGATAAGCCGACCGCCTTTGGCAACGAGTATCTGACCTATGTTCTTTGGGCGATTTCACCCGAAGGCCGTTCCGTGAATGTGGGCGAAGTGCTGGTTGGCGGCAATCACCGCAGCAAGCTCGATGTTACGACCGACCTGCAGTCCTTTGCCCTCATCGTGACTGCCGAGCCGTATTACGCCGTGAGGCGTCCGAGCAACGTCGTTGTACTCGAAAATGAGATTCGGCCGGACACCGTCGGCACCAGCGAAGAAGTGGATGCCAAGTACGAACTCATCGACCGTGGCGGCTACATTCCTACAGGCTACAAGTTCGATCCCGTCGTCTTGAATGCCAAGTTACCGCTCGAATTCTTCGAAGCGCGCAACGCCGTGCGTATCGCCCAGTCAGCCGGAGCGGAAGAAAACGCAACCTCCAGCTATGAAAATGCGGTCGCCCAGATGAAGAACGCCGATGCAATGGCCACAACGCGCCATATCGACAAGAAAGCGCTGATTTCTTCTTCGCGCGAAGTGGTGCAGACCGCCGATGACGCCCGTGAAATCTCGGTCAAGCGGATCGACGCCGATCGGCTGAACGCCGAGAAGAACGCTGCGGCGGAACGGGTGGCGGACGCCGATGCCAAGTCGCAGCAGGCCATGCTGGCCAGCTCGAATGCGGAAGCAGCAACCGCGCAGGCTGACAAGGCTACCGCGGCGGCACAGCAGCAGCAAATCGCCGCCCAGGCGGAGTCTGACCGGAATCGTGCGGCAACTGCCGATGCTCAACAGGCTCAAAAAGACGCGGAGGCGGAATCGGAACGCAACAAGGCCGCCGCTGCAAACTCGGATATGCAACTGCAGCAAGCCGTGCGTGATCGTGAAGAACTCCGCGCCAAACTGCTGCAGCAATTCAACGCCATCCTCGAAACTCGCGACACCGCGCGGGGCCTGGTTGTGAACCTGTCGGACGTTCTGTTTGATACCGGCAAGTACACGCTTCGCCCCCTGGCTCGCGAGAAGCTGGCCAAGATATCCGGAATTGTTCTGGCCTACCCGGACCTCAAGCTGGCGATCGAAGGCAATACCGACAGCGTCGGCAGTGATGCCATGAACCAGACCCTCTCGGAAAGGCGGGCCGGCTCGGTGATGGATTATCTTGCCAAGGAAAACATTCCGGCGGCGTCCATGACGTCGCAGGGATTCGGCAAGACCCAGCCGATCGCGTCCAACGACACCGCCGAAGGGCGGCAACAGAATCGCCGCGTGGAATTAGTCGTCTCCGGCGATGTGATCGGAACTTCCATCTCCATCGTTCCGAATGCATCCGAGCAACTGCCCATGGCCTTCCGCCAATAACGCAATCCGTGCAGGCAAAGGCCCGGCTAGCTCAATCGCAAGCCGGGCCTTGCCTTTCATCTCGAACAGCTGGGCTGTGTGGCCGACCGGACAGATTCTTCTTCGGCGGGTTCGGAGTGATCGTCGGTAAGGGTTGCCCGGGATGACTCCGCAGTTGCTTATTCGTGGAGAACGACGCTCAGCAGGGAGCTGTTAATCTGCAGGCCGCCATTGTATTTAATGAAGCCCATTTTCTTGAACTTGTTCAGGAACAGATTCACTCGGGAACGCGTCGTCCCAATCGTTTCGGCCAGCATTTCCTGCGATATCTTGGGCAGGACCCTTTGAGGCTGGTCGTCCTTTCCATAGCGGGCCAGCAGCAGAAGGGCACGGGCGAGCCGTTTCTCCGTGGAGTTGAACAGTTGATCGACCAGGTCCGCCTCGATGCGGATGTTACGGGTAAGCATGTAAGAGATGAAACGGTCCGAGAATTCGTGCTCGGCGTGTAGAACGCGAATCATCTCGTCCCTTTCGATCACCAGCACAGTGGTCGGTGAGACCGCGGTGGCCGCCCCGATGCGGACGGGTTGGGACGCCAGGCAGCCTTCTCCGAAGAAGTCGCCGGGTTTCAAAATCGCCACCACCGCTTCCTTGCCGGTTCCGTTGACCACCGATAACCTCACGCCACCCTGCTGAATGTACAGAACGGTCTTGGCGGGATCTCCCTGCGCGTAGATGGTCGCCTTCTTCGGGTATTCGACGATCTTTCTCGCCACGCCCACCGAATCAAGAAAGACCTGAGCGTCGAAAGCCTGCTTTTTACCCGCTTTTAGGCGGCTTGGGCTAGTAGCCACAGTGCAAAGCCTAGCACTCCCCCGTGAATATGCAAATGAAAACGGATCACGGCCGATCACCGGTCCGCGACAGGACAGACATCGGCCGCGGCCTCCCATAAAATCGGTCCCGTCGGCACAGCACAAAGAACGCTTCTGCCCGCCAAAAGGAAGTGAGGTCAACCGATCATGCCCTTGCTTCAAGTGTTGATGTTTCTAATGGTAGTGGGTGTTCTGCTCTGGCTCGTGAACAACTTCCTACCGATGGCAATCAAGTCAGATCCTGGACGCCGTCATGGTCATCGCCGTGGTGTTGTGGCTCATGAATATTTTTGGCCTCTTGCATTTCCTCTCCCGGATGCACATCGGCGCCTAGCAACACGGCTGAGTTGGGCGGCTGTGATTGCCCTGAAACCGTCCCCTTCCGAGTGGTGCAGGGATGACAGCAACCGAGCGCCGCCGTCTCTGCCGGACGGGAGCCGACTGGCACGCTCACGCGAGTATTGCCTAGGGCTGCCGAAGGCCGGCCGAACACAGGCGCTGACTTCGGTGGGGTTGAGGCTTTTCGCTTCGTGCTAAGCTGCGACTGACTCAGGAGGAGGCGAATGACAAAAGGCATGGGGGGATTCGCTCTCAGGCGGTTTCTTGCGCGGCTTGCGGCGGGCGTTCTGATATTGATTTCCTCGTTTGTTTTCTCATCGGGTGTGCTGGCACAGCAGAAGAAGAAAAATGGAGGCATTGTGGACAATGCGTCCGCCCAGGGGCTGCCGGCGATTCCCAATTCCGTTTCCGATCAGATCGATCACGACATCGGCGAAATGCTGGGCGCGTTTCAGGTGGGAAACATCGAAGCCATGCACAAATACTATGCCGACAACGCCACGTTTGTGAGCGGCAGCTACGAGCCTCCGGTGGTGGGTTGGAACAATTACGTGGCGCTGTATGAGAAACAGAAGGCCGGTTTCCAGGGAATGCAACTGATTCGGCGCAATACCTTCATCTTCGTGCACCAGGACATCTCCTGGGCCTCCTACCAATGGCAGTTCGATTCCATATTCAACGGCCGGTCGTTTACGGCGCAGGGACAGACCACGCTGGTTTTAAGCAAAGTGGGAGATAACTGGCTGATCGTGCACAACCATACTTCGCAGATATGCCCAGGGCCAGCGCAGGGCGCGCCGTCGCAGCAACAGCCGCCTCCGTAGCAGGCACCAGCGCAAAATTCGCCCGCCAACGCGCCCGGAAACCCACAGGGCGCGTTTGCCCACGATTAGAAGCTCTGGAAACCCTGCCAGAGCCAAAGTCCCGCGACAGTTACGAGCAGGACGCCCGATAGGACGATCAGCGCGGTGATCGGTTTGCTCAGGCCCTCGATACGGGCGACCAGGGCGCGCTGCTCGTTGGCCATCGATTGCGTCGCTGCGTCGAGGAAGATCTGGTCTTCTTCGCGGTTCTCGAGCATGCTGCGGTAAATCAAAACGAGGATCAGAATCGCGGTGACAACTCCCCAAGCAACCAAGAGGGGAAACAACGCTTCGTGAAACGCTTCCATGGCGCTACCTCCACTGCCCGCAAGCCGTTGGGAGACTGCCAGGTTTTCGGCCCGTGCGGGCCCCGTTAGGTCGATGCGCGGAATTATAGCACTGCGGGAAGCAGGGTCAATCGTGGTGGCTGTCGTCGCTGTCGTCGCTGTCGTCGGGGAAAGCGATCCCCCAGAAGTTTTCGTTGGGGTGGAGAATCTCAACACCCAACTCGAACAGGCCATCCGGGTGGGGGGTGCTCACGCGAACCACGCGAAATTCCCGCGATTCCTGCGAGAGGCCGTGCTGCACTTCGATGCGCGAACCAAGCACGGGAGAAAACGGAATTCGAAGCAGTGCGCCGCTTCGGCTTACCGAGGTGGCCTCGTAAATCGCGTCGAGGCTCTGGCCCGGGGCGTCCCAGAGGCTCACGCCCACAGGGATGCGGGCCATCACCCGGCTGGATCGCCGGCGTTCGATCATCGCGCGCGCAGAGGCCATGGGCTACCCTCCTTCTCCCGGTTTCTAAGGTGCAACTATAGGAGGCCGCGCCGCTGGCGGTCAACCCCTGTTCGCTTCGGTGTGCTTCGTTTGACAAAGCATCGGCCCGGCGGCAATATGGTTGAGCCTCGATTTGCACCGGCCGATGCCCAAGTGGCGGAATTGGCAGACGCGCTAGCTTCAGGAGCTAGTTCTCGCAAGGGAGTGGAGGTTCGAGTCCTCTCTTGGGCACCATACAAATGACACGGGTTCGGCTGCCGCAGCCATTACCTTACGCGGTGCTCCTGCCATCACACGGACGGCTCGCAAATGCGTGACGAGATCCGGCGCTGGCCTCCTCGCTGCTTTGGAGCGGCTTGATTTCTATCTGGCGTCTTGCGCTTTCCACTTGCCGCCTCGACCTCCCCTTTCGATTGTGATCTGGCGCACGTCGTTGCGTGATGCCGCCCATGTGCGTTGAACCGCCGGTAGGAAAGGATGTGGCATGAGACGAGGGCATTGCATTGGCCGAGCGCTCTTTCCGCTGCTTGCCATCGCGTCGATGTGCAGTTGTGGGAGAGCGCCGAATGATGCAAGGGCCGCCGACACGTCTGCAAGATCCATTTCCAAGTCCGGGGTTCAGCAACTTTCCTTCGATGGCAGAGCCAAGCTGGAGGCATATCTTGACGCGGCCCTGCTTCCCGATCTGCAATATCCCGATTTTGAGAATTGCCGGACGGAGGCCCGAGAATTTTATGAATCAGCAGGAGGAACACTGTCTTGGATTGTAGACAGCCGTCCCTCACGGCAGGCCGTGGGCGTCATCAAAGTACTTCAAAACGCCGATGGCGAGGGTCTCAATCCGATCGACTATGACGGTCCCCGCTGGGCTGCCCGGCTTGGAGTGATTGATGCAGGCCGCGCGTCGGAATCCGAGTACGTCCGGTTTGATCTGGCTATAACGATCTCGGCGATGCGCTATGTTTCCGACCTGCACCGCGGGCGCGTCAACCCTCGCGAGCTTCATTTCGATCTGGATATCGAAAACAAGAACTTTGATCTTTCTGGTTTTCTGCGCGAAAAGCTCGTAAACGCGGACGATGCAGAAGCAGCAATGAAAACTGTCGAGCCCCCCTTTCCCACGTATCGCCGTACAGTTGAGGCGCTGCGCACCTATATGAAGCTGGCGAGTGAGCCTGGAGCTGGCTTTCTTCCGGTCCCGCCAAAATCCGTGAAGCCCGGCGATTCTTATGGCGAAGTCGCGCATCTGCGGCGCCTCCTTCATCGTGTGGGAGACTTCCCGGACATCGGGGCGGCCAACGTGGCTGACTCGGCATACGAAGGACCTCTCGTCGCCGCGGTGAAGCGCTTCCAGCAGCGGCATGGATTAGAACCCAACGGCATCCTGGACCTGCAAACATTCAAACAACTAAACACACCGTTGAGTGACCGGGTGCTTCAACTCACACTCACGCTGGAGAGGTGGCGGTGGCTTCCCCATCAATTTGCACGGCCGCCCATCGTGGTCAATATCCCCGAATTTCGCTTGTACGCGGCGAACGAAGAATACGGTGAGGCCTTTTCGATGAAGGTCGTGGTCGGCCGATCCTACAAACATCAGACGCCGGTATTTGCGGCCGAAGTCAAATCGCTGATTTTTCGCCCCTATTGGAATGTCCCGCTCGATATCGAGCGGAGCGAGTTGCTCCCCGAGTTGCGAAGGGACCCGAACTATCTACAGAAGCACGGTTACGAAGTCGTGAATGCTCAGGACACCGTCGTGAGCGACGATGCTGTTGGCGCACAAGTCGAGAAGCAGCTCTACTCGGGGAAGCTAGCCATTCGGCAAAGACCTGGAAGCGACAACGCACTCGGTCTGGTAAAGTTCGACATGCCCAATCCCTATGACATCTATATGCACGGCACGCCGGCGACGCAGTTGTTCTCGCGATCGCGGCGAGA
The DNA here is from genome assembly GCA_050015335.1 of Candidatus Acidiferrales bacterium. Classification (GTDB taxonomy): domain Bacteria; phylum Acidobacteriota; class Terriglobia; order Acidiferrales; family UBA7541; genus Palsa-295. The sequence goes on from JBEKBP010000018.1 coordinate 6,703, forward strand.
TTTTAGCCATGGATGCATCCGCTTGGAGGATCCCGTCGTGCTAGCGGCGTGGGCCCTTCGGGACCAGCCTGAATGGAATACCGAGCGCATCATCGCTGCGATGAATGGAGACAAGACATTACGCGCAAGCCTCACCAGAGCCATTCCTGTTTTGATTCTTTACGGCACCGCGATCGTCACGGAAGAAGGGGAAATCCACTTTTATAACGATATCTACGGACATGACGCTACACTCGAGCGAGCTCTCGCCAAGGGTTATCCATACTCCGCGCAATGACTCGCCGCGAGGCTGGAACTGCCAATTACCAATGTCGAACGGGCCCTACATCCACGTGTACGAACTGGGATTGTGGATAGTAACCGACACCGCCCCGATGCAAACGTAGGGCGGCATCGCGCAGTTGAGCGGTCGGCACTCCAGGGATGCGAATGTCGATGGCTTTTCCTTGCATGTGCTGGCTGTGTTTAGCTACCCCCGAGGTAGTGTGTCGAAGAAATTCGTTGCTCCGCGGAGTGCGGTAACCGCACACAATATCAATCTCGGTACCGGCGTGGCCCACCGACGTCGTGAGGTCGTTTAGCAGGTCGAAAAGCCGGCGGTCCAGGGTCGTGACATCACCTGTTCGGTGATCGCGCAGAAAATGATCGAGCCGGTCGACAGCATCAGGAAGATAAGAATCGCCTCTCTTGTATACGATATCGATTCGCTCGTTGGTGTGCAGATGGAAGAGCGATAATCGGCGCTCTTCGACGGGAATGCTCGTAGCGGTAGCAATCCGCGACGGCAGGAACAGAACGCCGCAAACCACGATTGCAACGTGCATCCAGCCCCATCCCATCCGGCAGCGCAGCATATCTAAAGGGTACCACGGGAATCGCCCAATACCGCAATGCCTGAATGCCTGCCGGTGCAAACGATGCGTGTTGCGCATAACTCGCTTTAGGAGCTAGTTCTCGCAAGGGAGGGGAGGTCCAAAGTCCTCCCTTGGGAACCCAATAAATCAATCGCTTACAGGGGAATCCGGCGAACTAACGAGTTCACTGTGCGCAAATTCCCCCCCTCGGTACCTGGTCCCAACCCTGTCTAGGCCGTCTCGGCGAGCGCGGCCCTGCACTTCACACAACTTTTTTCCCTGCGTGTACCATCGGTTGCATTGATCGAAAATCCGCTCGATTGCCGGCGTCAAAGACTTGCACGGATGTGTGGCCCGTCCGTTCGCGGATGACGTTGCCGTTTTTTCCCCGACTCTCGATCGTCAACCGCCCGATCGCAGTAAGATATTCTAGCGCCGGGTCTTTGTTATACCGGAGGCAGTGCCCAGGCGCGGCGGTGGGTTGTTCGATGACCAGTTGCGTGCTTGACTGAAAACCAGATGGACACGCCAACTCTGTTTTGCGATACTTTTTTGCCTGGGGGAGCACGATTGGTCCTCACGCGAAGGGCCGCATCAAGACAAATCAGGTGCTAGGATCGAGTTGAAATGAAAGCAACCTACCGGTGGATTGTTTGTGCAGGGATTATTCTGGCGGCTGGGCTTGCGGCGTTGATTCTGCTGTCGCGCGATAGCCCCGCTGCCCAGGCTCAGACCGCGCCGGCCTCCAAAGGGACCAGCGCGGCTTCGCAAGAAGCCCTGGTGTCGCGCGGGCAATACTTGGTGGATAACGTCGGGATGTGCTCGGAATGCCACACCTCGCGCGACGCGAACAACAACCTGGATCACTCGAAGTATCTGCAGGGCGCGCCCACCTGGATCATGCCCGTCCGCAACATGACCAACTGGGCCTGGCGCGCGCCCGCCATCGCGGGCCTCGAAGGGTTCACCGACGCTCAGGCAGAAACGGTGCTTGAAAAGGGCGTCGGTCCCAACGGACTTGCCATCCATCCGCCGATGCACATCTATCATATGAATCATGCCGATGCGCAGGCGGTCGTCGCCTATCTGCGCTCGCTGCCAAGCAGCTACACTCAGCCATAGTTGGTCAACAGAGACACAGGCTCCCGCCGCGAAGTAAGTCCCAGCGGTAGCGCAGCGTTCCGCTATAATCGCGCGAGATGCAAGAGCGGTTAGTGGCGGTTGTCAACTGGCTGTTCGGGCCTGAGCCGATCAGCGCGGAACGGCCGGGGCATCTGTGGCCGCGGTGGATTTTCCTACGTGCCCTGGGCCTGATTTACTGTTCCGCATTTTACTCACTCCTGTTTCAGATCAAGGGACTCAACGGACCGAATGGCATCTTGCCCGCGGGCGACTACTTGCAAGCAGTCACCGGCGTGCTCCACGGCCAGCGATTTTGGCTTGTGCCCAGCCTGTTCTGGTTCGGCTCGGGCAATCATGCTCTGATGCTGGTGTGCTGGCTGGGGCTCGTCGCGTCGCTGCTCTTGGTGTTGAACATCTGGCCGCGCGGCATGCTTGCCGTTTGCTTCGCATGCTTTGTCTCTTTTGTGAGCACGGCGCAGGATTTTTCAAGCTATCAGTCCGACGGCATGCTGCTCGAGGCGGGCTTCATCTCGCTTTTCTTCGCGCCGCCCGGTTTCCGCCCTGGGCTGGCGCGCGAGAACCCGGCGTCGCGTGCGAGCTGCTTTCTACTGCTATGGGAATGGTTCCGGATCTATTTCGAATCGGGCGTAGTGAAAATCGTGAGCGGCGACATTTCGTGGCGCCAATTCACCGCCATGGACGATTACTACCAGAATGGCCCGCTGCCCAGTTGGATTGGCTGGTACGTGCAGCAATTTCCGCATAGATTTCACGCCGGGACCGTCTTGTTCACCTTCGTGGCCGAACTCGTGCTGTGCTGGCTGGTGTTTCTGCCGCGCCGCTTCCGCATCGCGGCGTTCTGCATTTTGACTCCGTTTCAAATCGGGATCATTCTCACCGCCAATTACGCGTTCCTGAATTACATCGTGCTGTCTCTCGGGTTCCTCCTGCTGGACGACCGCGTCATCGAGGCGGTGTTCCCCGCGCGATGGCGCGGTTTAATCGACAACACCGATACGGAATCAGACAGCGGCGCTGCCGGGGCGGAAGGCTGGCGCATGCGGTGGCGGACGGCGCTCAAGCCATTTCGCATATGGGGAGTGGCCCTATGCCTGGGGGCCGTTTTCTACGTGACCAGCCTGCTGCTTGCCGAAATGCTCTTTCGCCCGTTGCCCCTTCCGCAATGGCCGGCAAGGATGCTTGATCCCTTTCGCATCGCCAACCAGTACGGACTGTTTGCGGTGATGACGCACGCCCGCTACGAGATCGAGTTTCAAGGCTCGCGCGACGGCAAAACATGGACGGCCTATCCGTTCCGCTACAAGCCTCAGGACCTGCGCAAGCCGCCCGGAATCTATGCGCCTTATCAACCGCGGTTTGACTGGAACCTGTGGTTCGCATCGCTGGGCCCGTGGCAGAGCTACCGCTTCGTTGTTTGGACCGAGGAGAGGCTCCTGCAGAATCAGCCGGACGTATTGGAGCTCTTCGCCGGGAACCCATTCGACGCCACACCGCCGCGGCAGGTGCGCGCGATCATCTACCAGTATTGGTTCACGGACCGCAAGACGAAGCGCGAAACCGGAATGTGGTGGCGCCGCGAACCACTGGGTGAGTACGCGCCGCCGCTCGCGCGCGAACCGGATGGAAAAGTCGTGATCCTCAATACCGCGATCGCCTCGCCTCCGCCACCCTAACCACTGGAGGGGACAAATTCAGTTTTTGCTACGCGACCGAAAATCCGTTAGCCTGAGTTGCACCGCACAGAAACGATGAGACGCCAGCACACCGTCGAAGAACAAGAACCGCGCCCCGCCGAGGTCACCCGCGAACAGGTGATCGCATATCTATCTGCTCAGTCGCAGCCTGCGAGTATCCGCCAGATCGCTCACGGGATGGACCTCAAGCATCGCGGGCGCCGCTTCTTGCCTCGCATCATCGAGCAGCTGAAGAAAGCGGGAGATATCGAGGAAATTCACGGCGGACGTTACCGGCTGGCGGGCGCGAAGCATACCGAGCGCCCGTCGAAGGAGCGCGCCGCACCCGCAAAGCACGATGGACGCACGGGGGAGACCGGTTTGCGGCGGGCACCCGATCCGAACCTGATTGCGGGCCGCATGGTCGCGCATCGCGATGGGTACGGTTTTGTTGTTCCGGATCAGCCGATTCCAGGCGTCGAGGGTGACTTATTTATCGGCCGCGACAGCATGGGCGACGCGATGCACGGCGATCGCGTGCTGGCGCGCATTGCGCGGCGGCGCAACGACGGGAAAGCGGAAGGGCGCGTCGTACAGATCGTTGTGCGGGAGCACCCGACTCTGGTGGGCTTGTTTCGCTACGGCCCGCACAGCAACTACGTTCTTCCCTACGACACGCGCATTCATCACGAGGTTCTGATTCCGCCGGGAGACGAACTCAGCCCCGATCTTCGCGCGACACTGCGCGAGGCATCCGGCGCCGATCCGTCGGCCCGTCGCCGTGTGCGCCTCGCGGAGTTGGATGGCGCCGTGGTGAACGTGGAGATCACGCGCTTTCCGAAGGGTGGCCTTGCGCCCACCGCGCGCGTTCTCGAAATCCTTGGACGCCCCGGAGAGATCGGCGTCGATGTTGAAATCATCATCCGGAAGCATCACCTGCCGCATACGTTCCCCGATGAAGCGATCGCCGAGGCCAAGGCCGCGCCGCAGGACGTGACCGAGGCCGATCTGGGCGGCCGACGCGATTTCCGGGGGCTTCCCATCGTGACCATCGACGGCGAAACCGCGCGTGACTTTGACGATGCTGTTCACGTGGCGCCGCTGCCAAACGGCCACTACGAGCTTCAGGTGCATATCGCGGACGTGGCACATTACGTGCGGCGCGCTGCGCCTCTCGACCAGGAAGCGCGGCTGCGCGGCAATTCGGTGTACTTCCCGAATCGCGCCGTGCCCATGCTGCCCGAGGAGCTCTCCAACGGCATCTGTTCGCTCAATCCCCAAGTCGACCGGCTTGTGATGAGCGTCCTCATGGAAATGGACGAGACCGGCCGGATGGTGCGGTCGGAATGTGCGCCGGGCGTGATTCGCTCCATCGAACGGATGACCTACACGAACGTCCACAAAGTGCTCGAAGGCGATCCGCAGATGACGCAGCGATACGAACCTCTGGTCGGCCTATTCGGTCGCATGAAGGAACTCGCGCTGCTGCTGAACCGGCGGCGCAGCGACCGCGGATCGATCGACTTCGACCTGCCGGAGCCGATCATCGAATTTAACGAACAAGGCCGCATGCAGGGCGTGGTTCGTAGCGTTCGCAACATCGCCCACCGGATCATCGAGGAGTTCATGCTCGCCGCGAACGAAGCCGTGGCGCAATATCTCGAGAAGCGCGGGATCGCCTCGCTGCACCGGGTCCACGAAAAGCCTGACCCAAAGAAGGTGCTCGAATTTGAGGAGCTGGCGAATGCATTTGGCTATTCGCTGGGCGTTGAAGATTTGGCGGAGCGGCGGATCGCCGTGAGGCACGGGCAGGTTCAGGCCGCCGCGCGAGCCGTGCGCAAGGGCCGGGGCCGCATGCGTCCAATGACGGTGGCGCTGCCAGCGACCCAGGAGATCGCCATCCTCCCGCAGCACTATCAAAGACTCGCGCAAAAAATCGCGGGAAAACCCGAAGAGCGCATTCTTTCCTATCTGATGCTGCGGTCATTAAGGCAGGCGCGTTACGCCGCTGATCCGCTGGTTCATTTTGCTCTTGCGGTTCGGGAATACACGCATTTCACTTCGCCGATTCGCCGCTATCCCGACCTGATTGTGCATCGCATCCTGAAATGGGCCCTCGAAAATCCGGCGGCCCAGGAGACCCGCGCCACGATCACAAGGGGAGGGAGGGAGGAATCCGTGGCCATGCTGGGGCCCTATCGCCGCGTGGAACTTGAAGGAATCGCGTCGGAAAGCTCGGAAGCAGAGCGCCGGGCCGAGGCAGCCGAGCGGGAGCTGATCGAATGGAAGACCGCGCAGTTCATGGAAAGCCATCTCGGGGAAGAGTATGAGGCGCTGATTATTTCGGTGCAGAAATTCGGGTTTTTCGTGGAGCTGGTGGAAATTTTCGTCGAAGGGCTTGTCAGTATCGACCGCCTGGAAGAATGGACCGGGCAGCAGTGTGTTTATCGCGACCGTGACCATGCCATCGCATGCGAACCGCACAGGCATTCACGCGGGGCGAAGGCTCGGCACATCTACCGAATCGGGGATCGCATCCGTGTTCGCGCCGACCGAATCGATCCGATGCGTCATCGGGTGGAGTTCTCGCCGGTGTGAGTGCGGCTGCTTCCGATTTTACTCCCCATGACTTACTGGAGGACTACATGGCAACGACCGTCGGACTGATTGGACTTGGATTGATGGGCAAACCCATGGGACAAAACCTGCTGAAAGCAGGCTTCCCGCTCGTGGTGTGGAATCGCACCCCTTCCAAAGCGGATGATTTGGTCCGGAAAGGGGCGCGGCGCGCGGCGAATCCGCGCGAGACGGCGGCCCAAGCGGACGTGCTGGTCACCATCGTGAGCGATCCTCCTGCGTTGGAAGACGTAGTGTTTGGACCTCATGGCGCGCTCGAAGGACTCCGCCGCGGCAGCGTGTTCGTGGATTCGAGCACCGTCTCGCCGGACCTGGCGCGACGCGAAGCCGATGCGTGCGCCGAACGCGGCGTGGATTTTCTGGACGCGCCTGTCACGGGAGGCACGTGGGGGGCGGAACAGGGCGAGCTCGTTTTTATGGTGGGCGGCCGGGCCGAGGTGTTTGAGCGCGTGAAGCCCGTGTTGGAGGCCATGGGCAAGCGATTTTTTCTACTGGGGCCAAGCGGCTCCGGGCAGATCGTGAAGCTCGCGATGAATTTGATCTTGGCGCTGGAGGTAGAGGCGCTGGCCGAGGCCATCGCTCTTGTTCGCTCGGCTGGAATCAAGGGCGAGAGGCTGACCGAAGTGCTGCAATCCAGCATGGGCCGATCGGCGTTGATGGATGTGAAGGCGCCGCTGATTTTGAAGAACGACTACCCGGCCAGCTTTCCTTTGCGCCTCATGCACAAGGACGTGCGGCTGGCGCTCGAACTGGCCCGGCGGGCGGGGATCGAGCTTCCGGCAGGCGCCGCCGCATTTTCGACCTACAGCGCCGTCCAGAACGCATCGAAAGACGACCCCGACTACGCAGCCGTGGCACGATTCTGGAATAAGGGATGACCAAGCGGTAGCGGCAGAATCCGCGACCCGGAAAAGCGCGCGCCAAGGCGCACAAACAGCTGAAAATCGCCAGAAAGTTCGATTTTTCGCCCCATCCGACGCCTTCGAGTGGATGCAATGGGAAGCCTGTGAAATACCCTCAATTAAAATTGGCCCGCCAGCCGTAATTGTCCAACGAGCCTGCCCAAAAACGCGGTCATCGAATCCCCTCTGCTGGCTCCGCATGCGGAAACCAATATCCGGGCGCGGTTTGCTATGCTGAAGCGCATTTTCCTGCGGCCCCCTTGGACGACAACGGAAAACTCGAACGTGGACTGGGACTGATCGAGGCTACGTCGCTCAACGTGACGTTTATGGTGGGGATCGGGCCGTTCGTGGTGATCCCGCTGATGGTGCAGGCGATGGGCGGCCCGCAATGCCTGATCGCCTGGGTGATCGGGGCGGCGCTCGCGCTGGTGGATGGATGCGTGTGGGCCGAGCTGGGCGCGGCTATGCCGCAGGCCGGTGGGAGCTACGTCTTTCTCCGGGAGGCATACGGGCCGGGCCGGTGGGGAAGACTGCTGTCGTTTCTCTACATTTGGCAGACGCTGTTTCAGGGGCCGTTGAGCGTCGCGTCGGGCGCGCTCGGATTTGCAGGATATGCGAGTTATCTCACCGCGAAGTCTGCCCCAGTTAGCCGGCTGTTGCGGCCCTTCGGAACACACGCGGACAGTGCGGTAGCGGCACTCGCGGTGGTTGCGGCGGTGGCGCTGCTCTATCGCCGGATCAACGCCATTGGCAGAATTTCGGTCGCGCTGAGCATCATCGTGGTGGGAACGATTCTGTGGCTGATATTCGGCGGTGCGACGCATTTCAACCCCCGCCTCGTGCTCACCTTTCCGCCGGGGGCTTGGAACTTTTCCTGGTTCGTGCTGGCCGGCCTGGGGCACGCGGCCGTGCAAGCCGTTTACAGCTATCTCGGCTATTACAATGTCTGCAATTTGGGTGGGGAGATGAAAGACCCGGGGCGGAATATTCCTCGCGCGATTTTCATCTCCATTGTGGGCATTGCGCTGCTCTATTTTGCAATGCAGACGAGTATCCTCGGCGTGGTGCCGTGGCAGGAAGCGGCGAGAACCAAGGCGGTCGTGAGCCTTTTCGTCGAGAAAGTGTACGGAAGCGGCTGGGCCACGGCGGCGACCTGGCTGATCCTGGTGACTGCGTTTGGGTCGATTTTCTCGGCAACTCTTGGATACTCGCGCGTTCCCTACGCCGCGGCGCTCGACGGCAATTTTTTCTCGGCTTTTGCCCGTCTTCACCCCACCAAGCGGTTTCCGCACATTTCTTTGCTGGCGCTCGGAATCGCGGCCATTGTTTTCTGCCTGGCGCTCAGCTTGGGGCAAGCGATTCGGGCAATCCTGGCCATGCGCTGCCTCATCCAATTCGTGGCGCAGGCGTTTGGGTTGCTGCTGCTTCACAGGCGCTGGCGAACCGACCAAGGTGCGAATCGGTGGCCTTTTCGCATGTGGCTGTATCCTGTGCCGGTGGTAATTGCCATCGCTGGTTGGGCGGCGATCTTCCTTTCCACCGGCCGCAAACCGATGCTGGCTTCGCTTGCGGCTGCGACGGCTGGTATAGTCCTATATTTGGCGCGGGCGCGGTATTTGCGCCAATGGCCATTTGAGCATCCCCCGTGAGGGGCTTTGAGGAGAATCTCCCGTGAGTCAATCGTCCAGGCGCTGTATTCTGCTCCCGATTCTCACCGTCGTGGTTTTGCTCGCTGGCGTCGACGTTGCCGCTCCCGGCACTGCGACTTCGTTGCAGGAGACGGTCGAGGCCATCGAGAAATCCCGCGTCGCCACGCGCATCCTTTTCATCACCGCGCATCCGGACGATGAATCGTCCGGGCTGCTGGCCTATCTCTCGCGCGGGTTGGGCGCCGACGTAGCCTTGCTGACGATCACGCGCGGCCAGGGCGGCCAGAACGCGATCGGCCCCGAACAGGATGGCCAGCTTGGCGTGATCCGCACCACCGAATTGCTCGCGGCCGACAGCCACTACGGCGTGCATCAATTTTTCACACGCGCCCTCGACAACGGCTTCTCGAAAAGCCCCGACCAGATGCTGAAATATTGGGGCGACCTGCCCGTGGAAGACATGGTACGCGTGATTCGCACCTATCGCCCGCAAGTGGTGATCAACGGATGGGGCGGGGAGCATGCCGGGCACGGCCAGCATCAAGCCAGCGGAATCCTGACGCCGCGGGCGGTGAGGGAAGCGGCTGATCCGAACGCTTTTCCCGCGCAGATCGCCCAAGGGCTGGTGCCGTGGAAGGTGACGGCGGAGCTGCGGCCTGTGGGTCGCGTCGACCCTGGTTCGAACAAAGCGGTCGAGTTGCCAGCAGGTGCGGTCCCGATGCCGCTGACAGAGGTGTCTCCTTTGTGGGGTGAGAGTTACATTCAAATGGGTGTGGACGGACGGGCGGCACACCGTTCGCAGGGGACACCGGCGCTCTTTAGCAGCGGCATCTTTCGGCGGCCACAATATCTGGTGGGGGAGAACGAGAAAGGCGTCGTGCCGAATTCCTTCGACCCTCATGTGCTGAACGAGCCGATCGCGGCACTTTCCGGGCGGTTTCCGAGATTTCGCGCGCAGCTGGAACCTGTTTTGGCTGCGGTGGAGCGCGATTTGACGGCGGCGGAGAAATTCGCGTTCGACCTGGATCGCGCCGCTGCGGCGAAGTCGCTCGCGGAGGCGGGCACGCAGGTTGCCGCGCTCGAGGGGAAACTTCCACAACAAGCCAGCGATGGAGAGGCTGCGTCCGCGCGATGGGAAATCGAGCGCTTGCGTGAAAGGATCGACCGGGCGCTGGCGAGCGATGTGGCGTTGTCGCTGGGCACGCAGGCGGACCAGCACGAACTTGTCGCCGGTGGAAAATTCTCCGTGGACGTGATTCTCGGAGGCCAGCCGGCGGTGCCGGTGAAATGGACGCTCGACCAATCGAGCCTGGTGCTGCCGGCCGGATGGAGCGCGGAGCCCGAAGCTGTAAAGGAGAGAGGCAAAGGGAATCGGGATCGCGACAGCGGCACGTCGCGATTCAGCATTTCGATTCCGGCCGATGCGAAAGTGCCGAGTTCGCCGGGCGACGCCGTGCTGCCGTTTCCGCCTCCGCTGGTAGCGCTGGCTCTGCCGGTCGCCTTGGATGGCTACCAATTCAAAATTGAGACACCGTTTGAATCGAGCATCGCGAAGAGCACAGGAATCGAAACCTATCCGCTGGAGCTGGTTCCGGCGGTCACGCTCACCGTCGATCCCACGCAGATCATGGTGCCGGTAGAGACCGACACTGCGCCGGTCACGCTTTTTGCCCGCGTGCGTTATCACGGTAGGAAACCGGCGAAGGTGGAAGTGGGGCTCGACGCGCCGCAAGGGTGGAACGCACCGGCGCTTCAAACGCTCGATTTTGCGGGTCCGGGCGATCAATTGATCCGTTACGCGGTAACCACGCCGCCGCAGGTGGCGCAGGGGGCCTATCCGTTGCACCCGTACGCCCGCGTTGCAGGCGAAACTTTCCGGGCTTCGCTCGAACCCATTCCGACGCTGCCCACCCGCGATTGGAGCAAGCCCGCCGATGCGACCGCGCACGTGCTCGATTTGAGCGTGCCGGCTGATTTACGCGTGGGGTATATCGCGGGCGATAACGACGCGCTCCCCGAGACGCTCCGGCAGATCGGCATTCAGGTGGATATGCTCGATGAAGTGACGGTCGCCTTCGGCGATCTGAGCCGCTACGATGCGATTCTGGTAGGCATTCGCGCCTACGAGCTGCGCACCGACCTGCCGCGGATGAACTGGCGCTTGCTCGATTACGCGAAAAATGGAGGATCGCTCGTTGTGGAATACCAGCGCGATTTCCAGTGGAATAAGCTGCTGCCCGCGCCGTTCCCGGCCAAGATGGCAGACCAAGGCCTGCGCGTCACCGATCCCTACTCCCCCGTGCGGTTTCTTGACCCCGAGAATCCGCTGCTGAACACGCCGAACAAAATCACCCCCGCCGATTTCGAGGGCTGGATTCAGGAGCGCGGCCTCTACTTCTGGAGCACCTTTGGTCCGCCCTACCAGGCCGTGCTTGGGCTAAAAGACGGCAGCGAGCCGGAGACGAATGGAAGCCTGGTCTATGCGCGGGATGGCAAAGGCGTTTACATCTACACGGGACTCTCGTTCTTCCGGGAGCTGCCGGCTGGAGTGCCGGGCGCCTACCGCCTGTTCGTTAACCTGATCAGCCAGACTCGCCACGCCTCCGCGCAGTGAACGATGCGGGGTTTGCGGCCGACGCCGGGCATTCCGCAATCATACGGCCTCGAATGGTAAGAATTCCCGCGGGAGCCTTCCTGATGGGAAGTGAAAAGGGCCAGGACAACGAGCGCCCAATACACCGCGTCTGGCTGGACGAATTTTCGCTGGCCGAGTGCCAGGTAACGCACGCGGAATACGCACAATTCCTGGCCGCAACCGGCCACGCGCAACCAGCCCATTGGAACGATCCGAATTTTGTAAGTCCCGAACAGCCGGTGGTCGCAGTGTCGTGGTTTGATGCCGTGGCATATTGCGAATGGCTCCGCGCGGCGACCGGATGCCCCTTCCGTTTACCGACGGAAGCCGAATGGGAACGTGCCTCCCGGGGCGGCATCGAGCAGAACCAGTATCCCTGGGGAAACAGTCGGCCAGAAGCTCTACCAAATTATTCCGCGCGATGGAAGACAGGTCCCGAACCGGTGGGGACAGCCGAGCGTAATGCCTACGGGCTGTGCGATGTTGCAGCCAACGTCCACGAGTGGTGCGCCGATTGGTTCAGCGCGGACTACTATGGCGTCTCGCCGGACCGCAATCCACAAGGCCCTGCGACCGGGACGCGCCGCGCATCGCGAGGAGGCTCCTGGCGACACTACACGAAAGTTTCACGATGCGCCGCGCGGTCGAGCATCCCTCCAGAATTCCAATATGCGGATTATGGCTTTCGCGTCTGTGTGTGAGGCCTGGCAAGAACGTGCCCAGCGGCTAACGGCTTGCGGGAAAACGTCAAAGCCTCTGCTCGGGGGCTAAAGCCCTATGGAAGGTGTGCGTGGGTGGGTCGGACCAACCCCTGAAAAAGCAAGAGTTCCTGCGCAAACTGTGAAGCTGCTGTAGTTCTCTGACAGGCGCGGCACCTCAGAAGAGCTCGTGTGGAAAGCCGGCACGGGTGGGCCTTGGCGGCTAACGCCGCGTTGATTCAGGTGGCAGTAAAACACGGCTGCAACCGTGCTCTGGTGGAGGGCAGTGCTGCCGCACGGGCATGTCCTGACCGGGGTCCCGTTTATCAGAAGAGGAATTTTGCGCCCAGCTGGACGAGGCGAGGCGGGGCGGTGCGAATGGCCTGCCCGAACGTGGAACTATCGATGTTTCCGTCAACGGCCTGGGGTCCGAAGAATTGAGTGTGGTTGAAAACGTTGAAGCCTTCCAGGCGCAGCTGCAGCGACTTCGATTCGGTCAAGCGCACGTTCCTCAGAAGGGCCATATCGTAGTTGTTCATTCCCGGTCCGTAGAAGAAACGCCGCTTGGCAGTGCCCGGGGTGCCTAAGGCATTCTCCGGGAATACGGCGGTATTGAAATAGGGCTGCCCGTTGCGCGGATTGGGGTTGAGATCGAGAGAACCTCCGGAATCGTCGGGTTCATCCACACCGAAGTTGTTGATGCCGTTCGGCTCGGAACCTAGCAGAGAATTGTCGCCGAAGTTGACGAGCGTCACAGGGAGGCCGCTGCTGAAATGAACAATGCCGGAGAGCTCCCAGCCCTGCGTCCAGCGATTCGTGGCTGCGAAGAGGCGTTCGAACGGAATCTGGTAGCTGTAGCTCAGGACGAAGTTGTGCTTCACATCGAAGGCAGACAGCGCCTTGCTCAGCGCCGGATCGAGGGGATTGACCTGTTCGCCGATGTTGGACGACTGGTCCTGGGACTTGCTGTAGGTGTATCCGCCCAGCACATTGAGACGCTTGCCGCTGTGGCGAAGAATGATCTGCAAGGCGTTGTAATTGGAATTGCCACTGGTCGACTGATTGGCATTGCTGCCGAAGTTCGATCCCAGCGGGCCTCGCGTGCCGTGATAGATCCGGCCCGCCGAAGTTGTGTAGGCGGTGTCTTCACCGAAGGGGCCACAGGGGGGTTGCCCTGGTGCGAGGTTGGCGGGATCACTCAAGAACGCGCAGAGCGACGGATCGCCCGGGTTCGCCTCCTCAAGCACTAGAAGCCGATGGCCCTGGGTGCCGACGTAATTCGCGCTGAGCACGGTATCGGCCCCCAATCCACGCTCGAGCGAGAGCATGTATTCCTCGGTGTAGGGAATGCGATTGGTCGTCTGATAGTTGGGGAGGCCGGTGATGGGTTCAAACCGGGCCCAGTTGATGTCAGGGTCGGGGTGGCTAGCACTCGAGTTCAAGGGCGCGAGCGTTACAGGGAAATATTGGCCGAGATTTTGCCCGTTCGCGGCGGTGACAAACGGCGTGGCAAACAGCGGCGGCGCGGGGCTCGTGTAAGTGGTTCCGTAGGGCGCGTTGGCGCTCATCACGCCAATCGTGAGTGCTTCAATCGCGGTGTAAAACATGCCGTAGCTGGCGCGGATGCTGGTTGTGCCAGGGCCGCCGAACAGTTTGGCCAAAACGCCGTTGCCGGAAGCGGCCGGCGAGTACGCCAAGCCCATGCGAGGAGCAAAATCGCGGTCGCCTGGAGGCCCCAGGGTCCGCGGCACTCCCGGGTCGGTGGGATACAGGATGCCGGCAGGGGCGCCGGGGAAAACGACTGACTGCTTGCCCGGCACGAACGTCGCGATCTGGTTGTACTTTTCATACCACGGCTCGATGCGATCCCAGCGCAGGCCGTAATTGAGTTCGAGATTGCGCGCGAAGCGCCAGCTGTCCTGTGCGTAGAGGCCTACGTATTTGTTGCGGCCGTAGAAGGGCTGAAGCTGGCTCTGGTCGTATTGGGTGGGAATCCCCAGCAGGAAATCGGCGAAGTCGGATCCGGTCTCGGTCCCGAAAAACAGAAAGCTGCCGTTAAACTGAGCGATCGCAGTGACGTTGACCTGGTCGTAATGGAATTGGCCGCCCACTTGGATGGTGTGGGCTCCGATCACTTTGGAGAAGTTGTCGAGCCACTGAAATGTGTTGCCAGTTTGGTGGAGCTCGTTGGTATTGACGCCAATCGTAAAGCTGTTAAAGCCGACGCTCTCGACCCCTTCGGTTCTCGGGGACAGCGCGACGATGCCCGGAGTTCCCTGGCCTACCTCGAAGCCCTGCGACGCCAAGCTGACGCCGACTCCGCCGACGGGTTTGCCGAGGTCGTTTGAGTCGCGCTTGTAGCTGAAGTGGAATTCGTTCACGGCGGTCGCACGCAACGTTTTTGTGTCTCCCAGGTCGAGCAATTGCGCGCGGCCGGTGTAGAGCGCGTTGAAGCCGGGAACGTTCGCGCCGCCCTGGGCGGCCGGGTAAGGATTGTTCTGCGACCAGTCGTCCAGGAAGTAGTAGGCCGAGGTCAGTCCCCAGCGCGTGTCGGCGTCCTGCCGATAGGCACCTTTGTCATCGCGCAGGGTTTTGTTGTAGGCGGAGGTGGAAAAGGTGCCGTTCGCGTTGTTGGGCGCGGGGATATATTTCAGCAGATGGGTCGCAGGCGCCGACCAGGCACTCTGCGGGATCACGGCGTTGGGGAAAACGCACGTGGAACTGGCGCATCCGGGCGTGTAATAGGGCTCGCCTTGCGAGACCGCGTAACCGAGCTTCCGGGAAAGGAGGCTGGCGAAATACGGTCCGCTTACGGTGCGCGGGACCGAGTTTCCATTTGCATCGATGGTTAGAAAAGCGCCCGCCGCCAGATCGGAGAGATTTCCCGCACGGTCCTGCGCCGAGGGAACGGGAATCTGGCCGGTATCCACGCCTTGCGTGGACCGAGTCCCCTGGTAATCGCCGAAGAAGAAAACCTTGTCCTTTCGGATCGGGCCCCCGAGCGTGCCGCCGAACTGGTTTTGATCGAATGCGCCTCGCGTGGGGGAAAAGTAATTGCGCGCGTCGAGATCGGTGTTGCGCAGGAACTCAAAAGCGTCGCCACGAAACGCATTGGTGCCCGATTTGGTAACGACGTTGATTTGGCCGCCGCTGAACTCGCCGTATTCGGCGTCGAAATTATTGGTGAGGATGCGAAACTCGGCGATCGAATCGAGGTTGGGGATGATTGCCGCACCCATGTTGACGTCCTCTTCGACGTCGCTTCCATTCACGATAAAGCTGTTGGCAAATTCCCTTTGGCCGTTGATCGAGATGGTGCCGGGATCTAAATCTCCCGAGGGAGAGAGCACGCTTGCGCCAACGTCCTGCACGGTGCTGGACGTGACGGAAGTAACCGGGGCGACTCCGGGTTGGAGAGCGAGCAGATCCGTGTAGCTCCTGCCATTGAGGGGTACCGCCGTCATTTGCGTTCCGCTGATCACTTCGCCCATCTGGGTGTCGGAGGTCTCCACGTGAACGGCGGTTTCGTTGACCGAAACAGCCTCCGTCCTTTCGCCGACTTCCAAGATGGCGTCCACCACAAGAGCGCTGTTGGCGTCGATGACGATTCCGCGCCGCCGGTACGATTTGAAACCCGCCTTTTCGATAACAACGTCGTAGCGTCCGACGGAGAGGTCCAGAAACGAATAGAGTCCTTTGTCGTCTGTAATCACCCGCCGCTCGACACCGGTGTCGAGATTTGTTGCTTTTGCGGTGGCCTTGGGAACGACAGCACCGCTCTCATCGTTCACCGTGCCGGAAACGCCTCCGCCAACGCCCGCCCATGAAGCGGCAGGCAAAAGCACCAGAAACGATATGAACAGAGCAATGACAATGCGCGGGACACATTTTGAGCACGAGGAAGAGAATCGGGAGACACCACCGCACCGCTCCAACATGGAATAGCCAGCCATTCTACTTTTCTCCTCGTGAAACCCTGGGCTGGCTACCGTATAATGGCCACGGTCGTCAGCCCATGGGGCTGTCGGTTTCCGGTCCCCATAGCCCTCGTCCAAAGGTTGCTGTGGGGATCGGCCTTTTGATTGTCAGAAATCCAGATGGTTTCGATCCATAAATAAAGGAGAGAAAGGGGGCCGATGAAATCTGCGGGCCTTCTCCAGTTGCAATACTGTATCAACTGCAATATTTGACTTCATCTCCTGTTTGGTGTCAAGCGCGATGGACGGAATGCCTCGTCCGGGCTGGCAAACGGTGCGAAAATCGCCGTGAAGGGCGAATTTCGCCGCTTGGATGAGAAAGCCCCGACCGGCTTCGGGAGTCCAGGGATTTCGCGCAGACGATGCGACGACCCGCATATTGCCCCATTGTCCTGTGATGGCAGATGATGGATGAGGGTCTCGCGCAGGCTGATCAGCCGCAAGGCCGTCTGGATGCAAAAGAGCGTCCTGGAAGGGGATCGTAGTGGACAACGAATCGAAATGCCCGGTCAGCGGAAAACGGAAGTACGCAACCGAAGGGGAAGCGCTTGCGACAGCGGCGCACCAGATCGCGACCGCCCATGCACCCAAAGACCTGCGAGCCTACCAATGCTCCTGGTGTGGCACCTGGCATCTGACGAAAAATACAGGAAGGATCGGGACGCGCCGCCGATAACCGTACCTCCACTTCTGAATTCTAGGACGACAGCAGTCCGGCATTGGCTAATAGCAATCCCGCTCGGGCGATGTGCGGAGGGAGCGGCTAGAACGAAATCTTCGCGCCAAACTGCAGTTGGCGTGCGGTGAGGAACACGCCGTTGTTGGCCGCAGTCAGGTTGCCGAACGAACTGCTGTAGACAAGTGTCGGAGCGGTAGCGGTTCCACCAGTAGAGTACGCGGCCCCGGTTGCCGTGTTGTAATTGACGTGGTTTAAGAGATTGAATGCTTCAAAGCTGAACTCCCCCTGCCACCCCTCATGCAGGTGGAAAATCCGCCCCAGCCTGAGATCGGTATTCACCGTGGGGGGAAGGAAGTTACTGTTTTTCGGAACGAAGAAGGCGCGAGTGGACGTCTTGCCGCCAGTGGGCCCGCCAGAGCTAAGGGTGGGTGTGGGAACCAGACCGGAAGGTTCATTTCCCGAGATTGTCTCGATATACGGCAGGCCCGTTTCCGCGATCTCGGTCACCGAGAGGACCCAATCAGAGAGCAGCGCATGCGAAACGAAATTCGAAGCGCGTTCAAAGTAGGCAGGCTGCCAAACGGCGGTGCCCACGAAGCGATTCTTGACTTCGAGATTGGACGTGCCATTTTCGGCGGCGAGGTTGAATGGATTGACAGGGCCGTCGCTGCTGACGTTGGGTGAGGTCGCTTCGCCGCCGCTGCCGCCAGTCGCCGCTGCGACGTCGTCGGTGTCGGCCGCATAGGTGTAGCTCAGATTGAATTGAAGGCCGTCGGTCATGCGCCGGTTGAACTGGAAAACCATCGCGTTGTAGTGGGAGATACCGCAGGTGCAATATTTGACGATCTGATTGTAAGCAGGAGTCGGCCGGGCGCCGGTGAACAGAGGCTCGGTGACTGTTTCGCCGCTCAGCGGTCCGCCACTGATCGTGTAGTTGATGCTGCCAGGGTGATTCAGGTTGGTGTCAAGCCCCACTGGCAAGAATCTCCCCACGCTGCCGATGTAGGACACCGACACGGCGGTATTTCTCCAAAGTTGGTGTTCGAGTACGGCATCGAATTCTTCGGCCGCCGGCAAACGCATATCGGAGGGGAAAAACAAAATGTTGGCCTGCCCGACGCTGGCGGCGTACGTTGTGAGGATGTTCGGATAGGTCGGCACGCCTGCCACCGGCGCCCCCGACGAGAGTGTCGCGAAAATGGTCGGGCTCAGCTGGGAGCCGGCATTCCCGGTCTGCGTCATGGCATCATAAATCTGTTCGTTGCTGATGCGGCCAAAATAGAGGCCGTAGCCGCCTCGGACGACGGTGGTTCCCTGCCCAGTAACATCCCAGGCGATTCCAAAACGCGGACCAAAGTCCTTCTTGTCACTAGGAAACACAGTTGTCTGCGGCAGGGCCGGGTTGGGGAGCACCGGAGATGGCAGCCCCTCATGGTCCCAGCGCAAACCGAGGTTCAGCGTAACGCGCGGAAGAATGTGCCAGTCATCCTGCACGAATAAGCCGGTCTCGAGCGTGGGAACCGTAAACTGGAGCGGTCCGAAGGTCTGCAAATAATCGTCATAGCAGGGAATGGCAGCCCCCGTGCTCGAAACGCAGGCGTTGGGAAGCTTGTTGACGGCCGCCATATAGTCGCTCAGATAGTCACCGATTTCGTTATACGCGTACTCGCCGTATTGATCGCCGGAGACGTAGGCGTTGAGCAGATCGCTCGTGCGGGTGATGTCGAGGCCGAATTTGAGCAGATGCCGGCCCTTGGAAAGCGTGAATGTGTCGGCCACCTGAACGCGCTTTTCATCCGGATAGTCGGCGCGATTGAGGTAGTAAGGCGTGCCGATGTCAAAGGTACAAGCAAGCGTGGTTCCCGTACTTCCGTATCCGCAGGCGTTGATATCGGCCTGGGGCGCAAGGCCGACGGCAGATACGGGCTCGCCCGGGAGCGACGGCGTGGGAGTTTCGAATTCGAAATCCCGGCTGAAGATGAATCGCAGATTGTTCGTCGCCGACGAGTTCACCACATAGCTCCAATTCCCAATGGCTCGATCATCTTTGACGAAATCATTCCCGTTGCTGTCGATCCCTCGATCGACAGTAGCGTTGGTCTGTACACCGAAGGGCGACTTCCAGCGCACCCTGTTATAGGAGCCGCTGATGGTATTGCTGGCATTGAGCTTCCAATCGAGCTTGGGGAAAAAGATGGTCTGGTCGCCGGTGCGAGGTGAGGTGCCTGTCGTGGAAGTGAGAAAGCCCACCGCCGCAGTCACCTGCGCCTGGGTAAACCCCCGGCAAGCGAGGATCTCTCCGGTGGGTATCTTGGGGGCACCGGAGCTTCCGCCAATCAGTTTTGCATTGGCGCAGGATGCGGGAGCGACCACCGTGATCGGAGTGAAGAAGTTGGCCGGGTTGAGGGGAATGTTGGCGACTGGGAAATCATGTCTTTGGTCGTCGAAATCGAAATACCAGAAAAGCTTATTTTTGAGAATCGGACCTCCGGCGTCCCCGCCAAACTGGTTGCGGATGTCCAGCGGTTTGATGGGCTCGGTCACATAGGTACCGTTTGATTGCAGCACGGCGGCTGTCGCAAATGGTGTGTAGGCTCCGCCGATGGTGCTGTCGCGGAGAAAGTAGTGAACGTCCCCATGCAGGGAATTGGTGCCGCTCTTGGTGACGGCGTTGATCACGCCGCCGACGGCCCGGCCATACTCAGCCGAATAATTGGAAGTGGTGACCTGAAATTCCTGCACCGATTCCATGCTCGTGGAGTAGGCCATGCGCGTGCGGCCCACCTCTTCGGCAAAGAAGCCTTGCGTGTTGGCGGCGCCGTCCACCGTGTTGTTGTCAAACATGTAGCCCATTCCGCGAAACGCCACGTCACCAAAGGTGCCGTCGGGGACGGCCCCCGGGCTCGTGATCGCGAAATAGGACCACCGGCGTGTATTAATGGGGAGATTGTTGATGGCCGTCTGGTTGATATCGGTCCCAAAGACGCTCTGTTCGGTATTGACGATCGGCGCCTCGCTGGTCACCGTGACGCTCTGCTCCTGGCCGGCTAGACCCAGGCGCACATCCATGGTCGTCGCAAGTCCGACTTCCACATGCACGGCCGTCCGCTTGTAGGTCCCAAAACCCTCGGCCGTGGTTTGCACGTCGTAGATGCCCGGCTGCAGATAACTGATGATGTAAGCCCCCACGGAGTCGGTCTTGGCAGATGTGGCCGCATTCGTGCCTTCATTGGTCGCCGTCACTGTGGCGTTTGGCACCAGCCCGCCGTCGGGGTCGGTGACGACCCCGTTGATAGATCCGTAGACTTGTTGGCCGCGCGCCGGCGCGGATAAAATGCCCAGCAGCAACAAAACCGTCAGACTTGCAATCCCCGGTCGTGCCAAAGCGCTCAGTGGATTTTTCATTGTGGTCCTGTATCTTTCAATCCTTTGATCCTGGCTTGCCCATCTGGCGATCCTGGCCGGATGATAGACCAGCCCATCATTCAATGCCAAACCGTACTTTTTATTACAGACATTTGAAAAACCGTTGAATATAAGAAATTCCTGGTGCTTCCCAATGGGCGTGCTGGGGGCTACTCCGTTGCGTCGCTGACGGGACTGGTCGGGGGGCGCTTGGGGGGGCGCGAGCGTCCCACGGCTTGCTCGGCGGGAAATCGTATCGAGGCGATCGTCTGTCCTATGGCAGCGCCTTTTCGATGGCCGCCTCGGCCACCGGGGTCAGGAGCGCGAAGCCCTGCACATTCGGATGGAGTCCATCGTCGGAGTAGCCTTCCCGGAACATCCCTTTGTCGTCGACCACGGCTGAGTAGTAGTCGGCGTAGACTGCTCCGGTGCCGCCGGCATAGCTTTTCATCCAGGCGTCAAGCTGCAGGATTTGTGCCGGGGGACGCTGGAGCGTCTGGATATGGTGAAGGGGTGGGCCACCTGCCGGCTGCGGGTTGGGACCTGAAGGGGCGCCGCCCTGGGCTGCGCGGCGCGGGGGCAGGAGGGTGTAATCGCTGACGGGCATTACCGCGCTAAGGATGACCTTGATGCCATGGCGCTGGGCGAGCTCGGTGATGGCCATCAGATTTTCCTCGATCATCGTAAGCGTTTCCGGGCCAGTGTTCTGCGCGATGTCGTTGGTGCCCGCCAGGATTATGACTGCTGCGGGTTTGAGGTCGATCACGTCCGGGTACATCCGCACCAGCATCTGCGGCGTGGTCTGGCCGCCGATGCCGCGGTTGACGTAGGGTTTGCCGGGGAACGATTGGTCCAGGTGCCAGCCTTCCGTGATGGAGTCACCCAGGAACACGACGCGCCGCGGATCGCTCGGTTGCTTCAAGAGTTCTTCGTCTGCTTGGTGAAAGCGGCCGAGTTGATTCCAGTCCTGCATTTGATCGGCAAGGGTCTTGGCTGTGGCCCACCAACAGCAATTCGATCGGGGAGGGTTGTAATCCTCGACAAGTTGGGCGTGCGCGGATATTCCCATCAGCAGATTGAAAAGCAAGGCTACAGAGAAGGCTCGAAGCATGTTGGTTCTCCCGCTGGACCGTATTTCACCGCACAATGCGCGGCGAGGGTGTTTTCTATTTCCTATCACCCCGAATAGCCGATTTCAACTGGAAACTCCCTGCCTCGGTTCTGCGTCTAGTATCTAGCGATCCCATCCGGGCACGAGCGCTCCGTTATGTTGGCGGTCTGAAACGAAAGCTCTTCGGCGGTGATACAGGGGGGGGGCCGTCTGGACGCGTGATTGCCCTTGTCGCCGAAGCCGAACTATAATCACCGGTTGAAACCATGAGTGTTTCTGCCCCATTCATCCATCGGCCGGTAGCCACAACGCTGCTGGCAGTGGCCGTAGCTCTTGCCGGGATCATTGCCTTTCTCGAACTGCCGATCGCACCGTTGCCTGAGATCGATTATCCAACGATCGCGGTGCAGGCGAGCCTGCCGGGGGCCAGCCCGGAAATCATGGCCTCCTCGGTGGCGACGCCCCTCGAGCGCCAATTCGGACGCATTGCGGGCATTACCGAAATGAGCTCGTCGAGTTACCTGGGCAGTACCTCCATCGCTTTGCAATTCGATTTGAACCGCAATATCGATGGAGCCGCCAGAGATGTGCAGGCCGCCATCAATGCTGCGCGCAGCTATTTGCCTGCGAACCTCCCGAGCAATCCCACCTACCAGAAGGTGAATCCGGCCGATCAATCGATTTTTGTGATTGTTCTCATGTCCAAGACCTACGATCGCGGGCGCCTCTATGATGCCGCATCGACCGTCATGCAGCAAAAACTGTCCCAGATTCCGGGCGTAGGGCAGGTGTCCATCGGTGGGAGTTCGCTTCCGGCGGTTCGCGTCGATATCAATCCAACCCAATTAAACAGCTATGGACTCGGCCTTCAGGATGTAAAGAATATGCTGAGCCAGCAGAATTCCAATGGGCCGAAAGGCCAGATTTGGGACGGCGACACGACGGCCGATATCCTGGCGAACGACCAGCTCCTAAAGGCCGATTATTACAAGCCGCTGATCGTCGGATACCACAACGGTGCTGCCATCAAGTTGTCCGATATCGCGGACGTTCAGGATTCGATCGAGAACATTCGTACCGCGGGTTTCTTTGACGGGAAACCGTGCATCACGATGCAGATGTTTCGCCAGCCCAACGCCAATATCATCGACACCAACGAACGCATCCGTCAGGCGCTTCCTTCATTGAAGGCTTCTATTCCGGCGGGAATCGACATGGTGGTCATGTTTGATCGTGCAACGACGATCCTTCCTTCGGTCCGCGATGCTGAGCGGTCTCTGCTTATCTCCATCGGGCTCGTCATTCTGGTGGTGTTTGTCTTTTTGCGGAACCCTCGCGCCACCATGATTCCGAGCGTGGCGGTTCCCGTTTCATTACTCGGCACCTTCGGCGTCATGTATCTATTCGGCTATAGCATTGACAACGTCTCTTTGATGGCGCTCACGATTTGCACGGGATTTGTCGTCGACGACGCAATTGTCGTGATCGAGAACATCACCCGGTACGTCGAGCAGGGCATGAGCCCTATGGAAGCCGCCCTGCACGGTGCGCAGGAAATCGGCTTTACCGTTCTTTCCATGACGTTGTCGCTGGTTGCCGTATTCATTCCGATCCTGCTGATGGCCGGCATCGTGGGCCGCCTGTTTCGCGAGTTTGCGATCACGCTTTCGGTGGCGATCCTGGTTTCGCTGCTGGTTTCTCTTACGATGACTCCGATGATGTGTGCCCGTCTTCTGAAGCGCGCACAGGGGCAGTCGCACGGGCGAATATATCGCGTCAACGAAAATGCGTTCAATGCACTGGTGCGCGCCTACGATCGTGGCTTGAAGTGGGTATTGCGGCATGAGCCATTTACGGTGGGAATCCTGCTTATAACGATTGCTGTCAACGTCTATCTTCTCGTGATTGTACCCAAGGGATTTTTCCCTTTGGGAGACAACGGCAATATGAAAGGTGGCATCCGCGCCTCCGAGGACATTTCGTTTCAGGCGATGGAGCAGCTAACCTCCCGGTTCGCCAATATCATCAAGTCGGATCCCGCGGTGGCCAGGGCCGCTGTTTTTACCGGAGGCAACGGCTCTGTGAACACCGGACAAGTCATCGTGGCGTTGAAACCTTTCAAGGAGCGGAAGCTGACTTCGAGCCAGGTGATTGACCGCATGCGTCCCCAACTCAATAGCGTACCCGGGGCGCGTGTGGTTTTGCAGGCCAATCAGAATTTAAGAATTGGTGCGAAATCATCCAACGCACAATATCAGTACACGCTGCAATCCGATAGCGTCGATGACTTGGTTCAATGGGGACCGATTGTCTTTGACCAGATGAGGAAACTGCACGAACTCACCGACGTAGACACGGACCAGCAAAATAGCGGTCTACAGGCCCGGCTGGTATATGACCGCCAGACGGCGGCGAGGCTTGGAGTCACGCCTCAATTGATGGATACGACTCTCTACGGCGCTTTTGGGCAGTCCCAGGTTTCGACGATGTACACTCCGCTCAACCAATATCACGTGGTGATGGAAGTAGCGCCACGGTTCTGGCAGGACCCGCAGGCCCTCCACTATGTTTACATTCATTCCAATACCGGTGGGATTGTTCCGTTAGGCGCGGTGGCCCATTTTGAAAACAGAATCGCTCCGCTCGCGGTGAACCACGACGGGCAGTTTCCGGCGGTGACCATCTCTTTCAATCTGGCTCCCGGGATCGCGTTAAGCGATGCGGTGGGGGCCATCGACCAAGCGGAGCAGAAGATTGGCATGCCAGCCTCGATCCGCAGCATGTATTCCGGAACGATGAAGGCCTTCCGGTCGTCGCTTTCTACCCTGCCCTTGTTGATTATCACGGCGCTGCTGGCGGTCTACATCGTGCTCGGAATGCTGTATGAAAGCTACATCCATCCCATCACGATTCTCTCCACGCTGCCGTCGGCGGGCGTTGGAGCGGTTCTGGCGTTGATGATCTTTCACATGGACCTCGACGTGATCGCCCTTGTTGGAATCATCTTGCTGATCGGGTTGGTCAAGAAGAACGCGATCCTGATGATCGACTTTGCCCTGGGGGTGCAGCGCAATGAAGGGCGCGATGCGAAGAGCGCGATTCACGAGGCGTGCCTGCTGCGTTTTCGCCCCATTCTGATGACGACCATGGCGGCCCTGCTGGGGGCCTTGCCATTGGCCTTATCGGAAGGAATTGGCTCGGAGATGCGGGTCCCGCTGGGGCTTACGATCATGGGCGGTCTCATCTTTAGCCAGATGCTGACACTTTTCACCACGCCGGTCGTCTATCTCTATATGGACCGCTTCGGCGCGTGGTGGCAACAAAGGAAGCGCTCTGGCCATTTGCAGATAGCCCCTCAAGAAGCAGACTGAAGTTCCGAAAAATCAGGAAAGCCACAGCTCCGGTTTGCCCTCGTTTCGCGCTGACCGTTGCAAAACGGGGAACGGCGGTTACCGGGGGAGAACCAACGCTCGGAAGAGACGCCGACGATGAAGTGCCCGAAGTGCGGAGCAAAACTGGTAGCCAAGCCTGTGCCGGGCGCAAAGAAATTTCCCCAGCGGCTAGAGTGCCCCGAGCATGGGTGGCAGCAAGAGAAGCCACGCGCCATCCGCATGAGGTTTCACAAAGATCGGCCCAATTGGTGAGTGAGCGCCGGAGCCACTTTAGGGAAGTGTGAACGCCACGATCGAGTCGTTCTGCGGCTCTTCCTCAATACCGCCGTGGCCTCCCGCCGCGATTACCACGAACTGCTTGCCGTCCTTGCGCAGCTGGTATGTCATGGGAGTAGCCCCGCCGCTGGCCGGAAGTTGAGCCTTCCAGATCTCTTTGCCGGTTTCCAGGTCAAACGCGCGAAAGGAAGGGTCCATAATCGTTCCGGCGATAAATATCAATTCGCCGGCAGTGAGGATGGGTCCGCCGAGGCTGGGCGCCCCTAACGGAACCACAGGGGTGCCGGGCGAGAGAGAGCCGAGCGGAACCTGCCACCGGATCGTGCCGCTGGCCATATCCACGGCGGACAGGCTTCCCCAAGGCGGTGGCGCACACGGCAGATGATGCGCCTTCGCAAACAGGAATGTGCGAAACACGCCGTAGGGCGCACCGGCCTGCGCCGCGTAATCTCCCTCCTCGGCCTGTGCATGCATTTGTTCGCGGTATTGGTCCCTCGGAATCAGCCGCGTTTCGGCCGGCAGATTGTTCGTGTTGACCACCAGCAAGCTGTTTTGCGGATCGTATGCATAGCCGCTCCAATTCATCCCGCCGACACTGCCGGGGATCGACAGCGATCCCTGTACAGACGGCGGTGTGAAAAGACCTTCATTGCGAAGACCCTTCAGGCGTTCCCGGCAAACCTGGCGATCCTCCGGTGTGATGCCCCAGGCATCTTCGGCCGAAAGTTTTTGCGGCGCGACGGGCGGTGGCGCCAAGGGAAAAGGCTGCGTCGGAGAGAGTACTTCTCCGGGGACATCGGACCGCGGTACCGGCTGCTCTTCCACGGGGAATACCGGCGCGCCGGTGTCGCGATTCAAGACATACAGGAAGCCCGTCTTATTGCCCTGAATCACGACCGCAACGCTTTTGCCGCTCTGCTGCAGAGTGGCCAGCAAAGGTGGCGAGGCTGAATCGTAGTCCCATAGGTCGTGATGCACGAGCTGGAATCCCCAGACGAATGCTCCGGTCCCTCCCCGCAGCGCCACCACCGAGTCCGCCCACTTGTCGTCGCCGGGCCGCAAGCCACCATAATAGTCCGGGCTCGCGCTGCCGGTGGGGACAAACACGAGGTCACGCTGCTGATCGACGGCCATGACCGACCAGGCATTGCCCGCGCCAGTGCGCCAGGCTTTTCCCGCGCCCTGTGCCACCGATCCGGGCTCACTCGGCGGCAGCGGCTCCCATTTCCAGCGCAGCGCGCCGGTACGCGCATCGAAGGCTCGAACCACGCCACTTGACATCTCCACGCGCGAATTGTCGTTGATGGCCGAGCCGACCACGACGTTGTCGTCGATTACCGCTGGTGGGGAAGTCATGTGATATTGCGCGGGAATATAGCGGGGGACATCGCGCAGGCTGACTTGTCCGCGGTTGCCGAAGTCTGTGCATGGTGCGCCCGTCGCGGCATCGAGGGCGATCAGGCGCGCGTCCAGTGTCGCTTCGAAGATTCGCCTGCGGCAGGACTCCCCGTTCGCTCGCGCCGGATCAAGCCACGCCGCAACGCCGCGATTGATCAATCGGTCGCCGTAGTCCCCGGCGAGCGCGATCATGGGGTCGTAAACCCAGCGCCGCTTGCCCGTTTCCGGGTCGAGCGCGAACACGCGATTGAATCCGCTGGTGAAGTAGAGCGTTCCATCCACCAGAAGTGGCGTAGTTTCCATGCCGCTGCGCGTCTTGCCGCCGCTACCGTCGGAAATATCGCCCGCATGGAACGTCCAGGCGACCTTCAGCGAGGCCACGTTTTCGCGATTGATCTGCGTCAGGGGTGAATACCGCATCCCGCCGGCGTCGTGACCGTAATAGGGCCAATCGTTTCCCGCGCCGCTCGCCGAATTTGGCGATACGCTGATGAGCCCTAAGGTGGCTGCGCAGACCCAGACGAGAATGCCAGCCGCAACGAATTGAACCAATCTCGTCATGATTCCGGAATTTCCTGTCCGATCGAAAAACGGCCCCCCATTGTAGCCAATCACGGGCGCCGCCAACCCACCTACGAAGTCCAGGAAAGGCCGGTCCGCCCGGTAGAAGGCCGATATTCTAGCAAGGGGAGCGTCTGCAAAGGGTGCAAACTGTGCTAGCTTTCACAGTAGACGGCATGCCGGAGCTACCCGAAGTCGAAACGGTTGTGCGCGGATTACAAAAGGTCCTGCCAGGCAGGCGCATCGTCGAAGTCCGCTTAGGCAAAACCGATTTTATCGAAGATCCCGCCACCCTCGAAGCGCAGTTGCCGGGACGCCTGATCACAGCCGTCCGGCGCTATGGGAAATTCCTAGTTGTCGATTTGGATTCTCCGGATGTGAGCAGCCCCCAGCCGGCCCTGCTGGTTCATCTCGGAATGACCGGCCAGTTGACCATGTCCACCCCCGATACCAGCATCGCTCCGCACACCCACGCCTTTTTTACTCTCGACGATGGAAGGCAACTCCGCTATCGCGATCCCCGGCGCTTCGGCAGCATGCAGATGGCTGTTGCAGAAGGCAACCGAAGCCCGCTTGGAACCCTGGGAATAGATCCGTTGGAAGCCAGCGGGACCGAATTCTTGGCTCAGTTGCGGGGCCGCCGCGCAAAAATCAAGGCGCTGCTCCTCGATCAGACTGTGCTGCGGGGCATGGGGAATATTTATACCGACGAAAGCCTGTGGCGCGCGCGGATTCATCCGCAACGGCTGGCCGCCAAGTTGAAGGAGACCGACCTCCGGCGGCTGTACGGGGCGGTCCAGACGATTCTGAAGGAAGCCATTCGTCTGCGGGGCTCGTCGATATCCGACTACCTAGACTGCAGTGGCCAGCGTGGAGAGTTCCAGTTACGGCATCGTGTCTACGACCGGGAAGGCCATACGTGCGTGCGCTGCAAGACCGTCATCCGGCGAGTCATCGTTGCCGGACGCAGCAGTTATTTCTGTCCGCACTGCCAGTCAGCCCCTCGCGTCCGAAAAGCCTAGATGGGAATGGCTCAGCGCCAGCTGAAAATCAGCACGGTACCCGCGAACGCGAAGATCGCGGCATAGGCGAAGCCCGCCGCCGGGCTCACAGCCGACCAAAGCGCGCCTACGGCGACGCTCGAGACAAGATCTCCCATGCCATTTGCCGTGGCCAGCACGCCAAACCCCGAACCGCGCACGTCTGCAGGCAGTAGCTCTGAGGCCAGCGACTTCTCAAGAGATTGCTGAAATCCCCCGTGAATTCCCGCCAGGCCGAACAGGATTACAAGGATGGTAATGGTCGGCGGTTCGAATATAAAACCGGCATACGCGATCACTCCTACGAGGTATCCAGCGGCGAGAAGACCCCGCTTGCCGATTCGATCCCCGAGCGCTCCCGCCGGATAGGAAGCCATCGCATTGATGACGTTGTAGCACGTGTAGAGGGCCACCGAAATCGTTGCGGCGCGCGCGAATCCGAAACGCGGCGTCAGAATCTGGTTGGCGCGCAGAATCAGCAGCGTCGGAGCGAAGTCCCCGATGCCATGCGCCAACACGCCCGCGAGGTAGTGCCAGAAAGCCCTCGGCAGTTGCGTGAAGCTCGACGCGAAGCTCAGCGCGCGGTGTCCCTCCGTGCTTTTCCCAGAAGGCGCCAGCCAGGCAAAAACCACCGCAGCCAGCAGCCCCGGCAGGGCGCTTGAGCGCAACACGCCTCGCACTCCGAGCACGCCAACCAGCGCTGTCGCGCAGAGCGGCCCAAGTACGGCTCCCACCGAATCCATCATCCGCTCGAAGCCGAAGGCGCGGCCGGACTGTCCGGGCAGCGCGGAATCCGCCAGAAGGGTATCTCGGGAAGGCCCCCGGCTTCCGCGACCCACCCATCCGAGCGCGCGCATCACCAGTATGGCCGGCCAACTGTGCGCCGATGCATACGCAAAACTGGAAAGTCCGGTCGCCAGATATCCGGCAATGCCGGTTGGCTTCCGCCATCGAGGGCGGTCCGCAATCCATCCCCCGGCCAATTTTGAAAAGCTTGAAAAGCCGTCGGAAATTCCTTCAATGATACCCAACGCCACTGCAGGAGCGCCCAGGCTTGCGAGAAATGCAGGCAGAATGGATGTCGCCGCCTCATGCCCCCAGTCTGAGAAAAGGCTGGCCAAACCGATACCCCATACGCCGCGCGGGAGCCAGTGGCTCGACGGCGTGGGTTGCTTGCCTTCAGGTTCGTTCATGAAAAGGTTGAGTCAATTAAGCCGGAGCGTTACTGCACTGTTGAATCCGGGGAACTCGGAACAGGGGAAGCGTGGTGAACCACCAGAAGCCACTGGCCGTCGCGCCGCACAAAAATATTCGTCGCTTGCACGATGGCTTCGTCAAACCCTTCGGCAAAAGCTGTTGTCACGCGCGCGGTGCAGGCGACCCAGCCGACGTCGCCCTCCAAGCGCACCCATTCGCAGCTCAGCGCGATTCGCACGCGCTTGGTGTTGGCGAAAATGCGCTCCCAGCGCTCACGCACCTCGTCCCAGCCGAGCAACAAATCCCATCCGGGGTGCACGCATTCGACGGCGTCATCGTGCGCCCACACCGCGTCCATGCGGACAAGATCCAGCGATTCAAAGGCGGCGTAGAAGCGATGATTGGCCTCTCGAACCGCGTCCTCGGGGCTTAGTTTTGCGGGAACCTGTTGTATGAACATGTTGGGAAAATCGTATCGCAACCGATACGCGCTAAGTCCTTGACGGAACTCTTGGGCCGAGATTATACCCCGATCTCTGTTACGGCGTCTTTTCTCCCGCAACGAGCGGATCGTCGGGCGCGGCAACCGTGCCGCGCTTATCGGCGCCGTGAATTCTGCCGGCGCCATCAAGAAAGAAGGAGCGCTGGCCCGTCTTCCCGTAATCGTCGGGCGTGGCGCCCAGTTCAAACGTCGCATCGCCTTCATCGGCTGCGGGCACAATCCGGTAGCGGAACTGGTACCCGGCGTCTTTTCCGGCTGCCAGATGCTCATTTACAAGTGAGGCCTGCTCGGGCGAAATTTGATCCTTGGGCGCCGGACCGAGCTGCGCGAGGGATTCCGGCAGCCGTCCAAACGCGCGGCGATAGGATTGGATCGCATCCGCCAAGCCGCGTAAAGTGGCTACGGCGGCGTCTTCCCGTGCCGCAAGATCCTGTGTCTCCCACTGTTTGGATAGTTGCGGAATATCGAGCAGCACCAATCCCAGCGACAGTAGTCGCCAGCCGCCGTTCTCGCGCACCAGCCCGAATTCAGTTTCCTGGCTGTCGACAACCGTCACCGGAACAAAGGCCAGATTTTCGCGGGAGCGAACATCGCCAAAGCGAAATTCAACGGTCTGCTCGGGCGCCTGGCAGCGCATCACCGCGTGGTTGTGATTGTCGGAGGAAAACAGGGTCTTGCCCACGCCGTCGGCCAGTGAAAATCGCTTCAAAAGGGCCCTCCGCTGCCCTTCCGGCAAGGCGCGAAAAGCAGCAGCGCTATCCAGGGTCAGGTAGTTGGCGAATTGCACCTCGTTTTCGCGGCAAGCGGCTCCCAACGCCGCCGAAAGCGCGCTCGATGGATCGGCCTCATGCCCTTCTTGCGCGCAAAGGCTGCCGGGACTCAATAGCGCGAGTAATGCCAGCAGGGCGCCTGAACTGGCATGCCTGAAAATGGGCCGCGGCGTCATGGACGTTCCGATTTTGCCTGCCCCAGGATGGTTGCCAGGTCTCGCGTAAATTTCGACCGCGACATCACGTCGTGGCATCCTGCCGCCCGCGCCTTCTCCGCTAAGTCCACTTGGATATGAGAGAGAAAACCCAGCAGCGGAATATGCCCCGCACTGGCCTGCACACGCGCAACGGCATCGAGCGGATTGTTACGGGCGTTCAGATCGACGACCACCAGTCCGGGCGGATTCTGGGCGATCTCTGCCAGCAGCGCATCGGGTGTGCCACACGTCCGTAGTTCGACGCCCAGCGCCTTGGCGGTCTCGGCCAATTTCGCCTGAAAAAAAAGATCGTCGACCAGTGCAACCACTTGCGCCATCTTAATTTTTCCCTCGCTCTCCGGTGTACCATCAGAGCCCGCTCGGCACAAGCGCCCCCCCTAACTCCGCTCCACAATCTCCCGATAGGCTCCCGATAGGCTCCCGATACCCGGGGCTTTGCGACGCAGGCGATTGGGCTAGGAGTATCGGATCAGCGTCATAAAGCCGTAGTCCATGTGGAGTTGCTGATGGCAGTGAAACAGAGTCGGCCCGGGGTTGTCGGCCACGAAGTCGGCCTCAACCTGGCTACGCGGAGGCACGACCACCACATCTTTGATCAGCCCGCTGGTTGGTTGCCCCGCAAATTTCATCAACTCGAATGAGTGCCGGTGCAAATGCACGGGATGAGCGTCATCGCTTTGATTGTCGAATCGAAGCCGATATTTCTGGTTCGCTTGAACGATGATCGGATCGGTCTGCGGATACGATTTACCGTTGATCGTCCACTTCTCCACCCAACGGTTCCCCGCGAACTTTCGCCGGAACACGAGCGGCACCAACGGAGTGTCGGGCTCCAAGGGGCTGTTCTCGTGTCCGAATATCGTGTAGTCCCATTTGGCATTGGCCGGAGCGACCCATTGGGGAGCCTCGCTGCGATTCGCATACTCCACCACAATTCCCAGCCCGGAACGGCGGATATGGTCGTCCATCTCGCCCAGGATCCAGGTGCCCGGATTGTTCATCGTCACCACGGCGTCGACTCGCTCGGCGGGGCCCATTTCAAGCATTTCCACTTCCCGCGGCACGGGCACACGATTTCCGTCGAGGCTCACGATGTGGAACGTGTGCCCTGCGAACGCTATGCGATGAGTTAAGGTGGCGCTCGCATTCAAGATGCGGAAGAGCACTCTCTGCCCTCCGGTCACGCGGATCGGATCGCCGTAACCAAGCGCGCGG
Source organism: Candidatus Acidiferrales bacterium (assembly GCA_050015335.1). GTDB lineage: Bacteria > Acidobacteriota > Terriglobia > Acidiferrales > UBA7541 > Palsa-295. Next base: position 38,638 of record JBEKBP010000018.1, read on the forward strand.
CTATTGATCGAAAACGCCTCGTATCCCACTTCGAGCATGCCTTCGTCACTGCCCAGGGTGCCTAGATAGGGATCCCAGCCATGCAATGCGAGAAAAACTTCCGCATCGTAGCCTCCCGGGTCCTGCTTTGGCTCCACATATAGGAACCCGAATTGCCCCGTATACGTGCTCCGTTTCAGATTGCGCTCGGCCATCACATGCGTATGGTACCAGCGCGTTCCCGAAGGCCGGGGAACGAAGCAATATTGCCGGGAGCCATGTGGAGGAACCGGGGGAGTGCCCTCCTGTTCGGCGCCGTCCACCTCGGAGGGGATAAACAACCCATGCCAATGGACGAATTCCGGAATCGCCGTATCGTTGTGCACATCGATGGTGACCGCTTTTCCCTCTGGAAACCGCAAGATGGGGCCGGGAGCCGAGCCGTTGTAGCCTGTCGTTTTGACCGTGCGTCCGGGAGCTATTTCGATCTCAACCGGCGAAATGCGCAGAGTTAGGTCCGCTTTTGGGTTTTCCGGCGAGGATTGCGCGCCGAGACTCGAACTGCCCAGGCACACGCAAGTTCCCATCCAGCCCAGGAACTCTCTGCGATGCATATCGCTCCTTCCAATTCCATCTTGCGAAGAGCGGCTCAACGAACTTCTCAGCGGGAGTTGAAATCGACCGAGGGGCGAAAGGCCGAACCTAGTGCTCGGACTCTTCGTGCGCGCCCACGCTTTCATCGGGCACATCACCGCGGCGGCCCTTCACGCGGTCATAAACGCTATAGTGACACGTCGAGCCCAGGGCCTCGTTGTAGTAGGTTGGCACGCCCAGAGCGGTGCGCAGTTCTTCGTTGAAACGGCGCAGGTCAGCCAGCTGGCCCACGCGGATCGGGAACTTCTTGCCCTCATGGGTCAGCAGGAATTTCTGGTAGCCGGCATCCCAGAGCCGCGTGAAGTGCCCAAGGACCATGATGCTCGGGATGATCGTCATCTGATAGCCGGAAGGCGACCTGCGAAGCTCTGCGCCGCAGCCGTGCTTCTCGATGCGCACGACGCCGCCTGAACTACGCACCAGAAAGCCCTTCGCCGCAAGCGACTCCACCTGCACCTGCTCGAACTGCTTGTTGACATACCACATAGGCCTTGTTCGAGGATATGAATTCCACTCGCTTCTGTAAAGCCCCAATGTGCTTCCAATCGAAGATTCGAGCATCCAAACAGGCGATGGGCGGCAGGCAATTATCCTCGGGAGGCTGCTGACGCCGATCCAGCCGATCGGGGGTCAGTAGGAACGCGTGGGTGAATCTGCTAAACTGATTGGAATTAGGTGAATACAAATCGGTTCGAACAGAATCCAAGCGACCCCCCGAGGCACGGCCTGCAGCCTCGGGACTGCGTGGCGACAGGCTGCGGCTGAAGGACGGGGAACGCGATACATGACGGCCCTAGACAAACCGGCAATCGCGCCAACCTCCTCAGGGGGTTCTGGCGCTTCTGTGCGGCTGGGCCAGCGGCTGGTCGAGCGCATTGGTAACACTCCGCTGCTTCGCATGGAGCGCGTGACCTCCGCATTCCCCCACGTTGAGATTTATGCCAAGGCGGAGTGGTTTAACCCCGGTGGCTCGGTGAAGGACCGCGCCGCCTATTCCATGATCCGCGATGGCGAACGCCGGGGAGCGTTGCGGCCGGGGAAAGTGATCCTCGATGCGACCAGCGGAAACACCGGGATCGCTTACGCGATGATTGCCGCCGCCCTCGGCTATCGCGTGAAACTCTGCCTTCCCAACAGCGCCTCACCCGAGCGCAAACACATCCTGCACGCCTACGGCGTCGAAATCGTATACACGCCGGGCGATGAGGGAACCGACGGCGCGATCCGCCGCGTGCGCGAAATTTATAAGACCGATCCCGAGAAATACTTCTACCCGGATCAATATGGGAATCCCGCGAACCCGGAGGCTCACTATACCGGCACTGCGCCGGAGATCTGGCTGCAGACCGAGGGACGGGTCACGCATTTTCTCGCCGGCCTGGGAACAAGCGGTACCTTTGTCGGCACGTCGCGGCGGTTGAAGGAGCTAAATCCAAAGATCCGTTGCATTAGCATGCAGCCGGCTTCGGGGTTTCACGGACTGGAAGGCTTGAAACACATGGCCACCAACATCGTGCCTCCGATCTATGATCCCAGCATCGCCGATGAAGATGTGGCCGTGCAGACCGAAGACGGCCAGCTGATGACCAGGCGTCTGGCCCGGGAGGAAGGCATTCTCGCCGGAGTGAGCGCTGGGGCGGCCCTGTGGGCGTGCCTGGATCTTGCGCGCCGCCTGCCGCGTGAGGAGCATGCCGTGGTCGTGACCGTGTTCCCTGACTCGGGCGACAAATATTTGAGCGACAAGTTCTGGAGCGAAGATTGAGCGGATGGGTGCTCAAGGTCGGAAAGGAATTGTTGCAGCGCATTCACGCGCACGGAGTGGAAACCTATCCACACGAGTGCTGCGGGGCAATTCTCGGCCGGGACAGAGACGCCTCGCGCGAGGTGCTCGATCTGCTGCCCCTCGCCAATCGCCGCAACGATTCGCCGCGCAATCGCTTTGAGGTAACTCCGGATGATGTGCGGCTCGCCGAAAAAACGGCCAGCGAAAAGAAGATCGAGCTCATCGGTTGGTATCACTCGCATCCCGATGCTCCGGCAAGGCCGAGCGAGTTTGACCGCGAGCACGCTTGGCCGTGGTATAGCTATATCATCGTCAGCGTCCAGAAGGGCGAGCCGCGCGATACGACGTCCTGGCGTCTTCACGACGACCGGGCGGCCTACGACCCGGAAGCGATTGAAACGGTGGCACATTCGGCAAGCGCTTAACAGTGTGGCAAAGCCCGCTGCAAGTTTTCGGGGGGGGGGCACCGCGCCCATTCGCCGATTCGTAAGGAGAGAATCCAATGCCAGTAATAGTCATGATTCCAACACCGCTGCGGGCCTATGCCGGCAGGCAGGAAAGAGTTCAGTTGCAGGCAGCCACCGTGGGAGAAGCGCTGTCGGCTCTAACCCACCAGTTCGCGGACCTGAAGAAGCATCTGTTCACCGACGACGGCCGTCTGCGCAGCTTCGTAAACGTCTATGTGAACGATGAGGACATTCGCTATTTGCAGAAGGACCAGACGCCGGTTCGCGAAGGGGATGTGGTAAGCATCGTGCCCTCGATTGCGGGTGGGTGCGTGAATCGCGCTGGATGAATTTTAACGAAGCAGTACTTCGGGAGAATTTTCATGGCAACAGATAAGCCGGCCGCATCGCTTTCGAAAGAAGAAATCCTACGCTATAGCCGCCATCTCATCATGCCCGAGGTAGGCATGGAGGGGCAGCTCAAGCTCAAAAAAGCCAAGGTGCTGTGTATCGGCACGGGGGGGCTTGGCGCGCCGCTGGGTCTCTACCTCGCCGCGGCTGGGGTTGGACGGATCGGCTTGGTAGATTTTGACACCGTCGACTTTACGAACTTGCAGCGCCAGGTACTTTTCGGCACCAGCGACGTTGGCCGGCCTAAGATTGAAGCCGCCGCCGAGCACCTGCGCAACTTGAACCCCTTGATTCAGATCGATTCGTTCAAGACGCGGCTCACCAGCGAGAACGCCCTCGATCTTTTCAAAGACTACGACATTGTCGTCGACGGAACCGACAATTTCCCCACGCGCTATCTTGTAAACGATGCCTGCGTGCTGCTGGGCAAGGCCAATGTCTACGGTTCGATCTTTCGCTTCGAGGGACAAATCACGATTTTCGGCGCTCCCGGCGGCCCCTGCTACCGCTGCCTGTATCCCGAACCGCCCCCGCCGGGGCTGGTACCGTCCTGCGCCGAAGGCGGCGTTCTCGGCGTGCTGCCGGGAATTGTCGGGACCATCCAGGCCGCGGAAACCTTGAAGCTCATTATCGGCAGGGGCGACCCTCTGATCGGCCGCTTGCTGCTGTTTGACGCGCTCGGGATGAAGTTCCGCGAGCTCAAGTTGCGAAAGAATCCGGAATGCCCTGTGTGCGGCGAGCATCCTACCGTCACCAAGCTGATCGATTACGCGGAATTCTGCGGCATTCGCGGCGAGCAAGCCCCGACTCCGCCTACGACGGTTCCTGAGATCACCCCACGCGAACTGAAATCGCGGCTTGACCGGGGCGACGACATCTACATCCTTGATGTGCGCGAGCCGCACGAGTATCAGATCTGCAATATCGGCGGCCACCTGATACCACTGGGCGATTTAGCCGGTCGCGTGAATGAACTCGACAGCTCCCGCGAAATCGTGGCCCACTGCCGCGGTGGCCAGCGCTCAGCGACAGCCTCAGAGTTTTTGCGTAAGGCGGGATTTCGCAAAATATGGAATCTCAAAGGTGGCATTCTGGCCTGGTCGGACGAGGTTGATCCGACTGTTCCTAAGTATTAGCAAGGGAGGCGCTTAACCGGCTGGGATCACCTCCCGGTCCGTGACTTCTCGGGGGGGATTTGCATGGCTGCTACAAAGATCACAGTTCGCAACGACGGCTCGCTACGGGTGGAAGGCGATTTTGAGATCCAGGACCAGGGCGGCAAAGCCTTTGGCTTAGGCGGACGGACCACGGTTGGCCTCTGCCGCTGCGGGCATTCGCAAACCAAACCCTTCTGCGACGGGGCCCACAAGAAGGTCGGCTTTGAGAGTTTCATTGAGGCCCGTGACCTGCCGGCCCCCGCACCCAAACCGTAGTGCATTTGTAGGTAAGTGCCTATTTATAATGTAACCTTTCTACCCCACATAAGATTCTCCTTAGCCTCCCGTATCTACCATTTCTGCAGGTTTTTCTATTAAAGAGCTTCATTCCATAAGCTTACAAGTATTCAACCACTCCGTAAAATGGCATCCCGCTTGCTTTGCAGTCAACGGGGCCGTGTTTCTCAGTCTTGGAGGGAAGCAGAGTGGGGCGTCCGGCTAAAATCTGGGAGCTGGTTCACCGTTTTCGGCTGCTCCTTCTTGCGGCAATCGCCGCGGCGGGCTATCTGATCTTTCTGGCTCTGCTCCGGAACTCCCCCTATCTGGCCGATCCGCTGTTAGACACCTTCCTCGACATGGCTGGCAGTCTGATCGCCTTTACCTTTGCCGCCAACGCCATGATTCGCTTCCGCGGCACCCACGACCGCATTTCACTCACCCTGGCCCTGGGATTCGTAGTGGCCGGTTTAATTGAAGCAGGCACAAGCATTACGTTCTACCACGGCATGCTCGCTACCAACCCGTCTGTCAACCACATCTCTGTTGCCTGGCTGGCCGGGCGGACCCTGCTTGGGGTGCTGCTGCTGGCGGCATTGCTTGTCGAGCGGCGAATACCTCTGGCACGCGACCCGGGAAAAGAGATCGCCGGCGCCATCCTCGTCGTGGCCGCGGTGGCATACCTTACGAGCGTTTTCTATTTCATGATGCCTGAAGCCCCCCGGATTCAACCCGGGTCGCTTGTTCCGCGTCCCTGGGACCTTTTGCCGGCGGCGATCTACGTTGCCGCGACGGTTGGCTATGGGTGGCGCTTGCGGCGCGCGAATGCCTCCCTTGACCGGGCCCTGTTTATCGCCTCAGGGCTCAACGTCATTTGCCACGTTACGATCGCCGAATCGCAGCGCGGCCTGGATGCGCCCTTCATGCTGGCCCACGTGTTGATGGTCTTAAGCTACGTCGTCGTGCTGGGCGGGACGCTTTTGGATAACGCCCAGCTGTTTGCGCAAGTGAGCCGGTTGGCGGCTTCGGATTCGCTCACGGGCCTTGCGAATCACCGGCGCCTGCTCGAGGTTTTGGAGACCGAGATCGAGCGCTCGCGCCGCACGCGCCGCAGCTTCGCCCTTTTGCTCTTCGATCTAGACGACCTTAAGAAAATCAACGACAAGTACGGGCATTTGACGGGAAGCCACGCGATCAAACGCCTCGGCAATGCGTTGCGCAGCAGCAGCCGCACCATTGACACGCCGGCGCGGTACGGCGGAGACGAATTTGCCGTTATTTTGCCTGAAATCGGCGAAGAGGGAGCTCAGGGAGTGGCAGCGCGAATTTGCTCGCGCTTGGCAACCGACGGCCAAGTGCCGCCCGTCACGGTGAGCGTGGGAGTTTCTGTTTACCCGACCGACGGAACCACGATTGAGAAATTGTTCGGCGCCGCCGACCGGGCCCTCTACCGCATGAAACGGGGCGAGAAAAAGAAGTTCCTCCTCGGCAACGTCGCCGCCTGCCTGTAATCCCCGGTGGGGCCACGCAAATCATGCCCCCGGTGGGATATGTCCCGGGGCCTGCTGCGTGGTCCTACTGGATAAATCCAACGTTTGGTTCTGGAGGGGGACCTGCGCCTTCTGGCAGCTTGCCAAATTGCGCTTCATATCGCGCGAGGTTCTCTTGCAGCGCGCGCATCAGCCGCTTCGCGTGGGCGGGGCTCACGATGAGGCTCGCCACCAGCTTACCTTGCGGAACGGTCGGGAAAAGGTAGACGAAATTGAGCGTAAACTCGTCGGCATTGTGGTGCACGACGACGAGATTGGAATACTGTCCCAACAATTCCTTCTCGTCAGCCTTGATCTGGACTTGCTGTTGCTCCTTGGTTGGTTCGGCCATCCGTTCCTCTCCTTGGTTCCGCTCGCCAACTATAGCAGACACGCCACTGCTTCCCGATTGGTTTTGGAAACCCCGTAGGCGGCCGGCAAGGGACCGGCGCTTATATTAATCATAGTATATATAAGATATTTAATTAGGTTAACCATGTCTGACACCTCCATCGAGCAAACGGCAGGCAGACCGGGCGATTGCTCCCGCCGCTCCGCGCCAGGTTTTTGCGCGACGGCGGGTGGTAGCTCGGTCGGGCGTATGAATATGAGGTTGCTCTACGCGATATCGGTTGGGCAATCCTGAGCGGCTATGCGAAGATAGCCGAGGCACACTTGCAGAATAAAAGCGCGCGATGCCGTCCTCGAACCCGCCCCCCAAGTCCCGGACTCCGTACTTTGTTGCCCTGTTCCTGATTCTCGCGCTGGGCAGCGTCGCACTGGTCTATGGCGTGAGGAATTGGGCCGCGGCGGAAAGAGCCAAGAAGCTGCCCAATCCGGCGCCCCTCACCGAAGCAAACCTCAAGGCAGGCAAGGCGATCTACGCAAATCACTGCGTGCAATGTCACGGAGACCGGGGTGACGGGAACGGTCAAAAATCGCAGGAACTATCGGTAGAGCCGGGCAATTTTACCGACGCGAGAAAGATGAGCGCGCTCACCGACGGCCAGCTCTATTGGCAGATCACCAAGGGGCGCAACCCCATGCCCGGTTTCGAAGACAAGCTGGCAGAACTGCAGCGCTGGCAGGCGGTGGATTACATTCGTGGTTTCCTTCGCCCGCCGGTTGCCGCAACTCCGGGCCAAGGGGCAACCTCCCGGCAGCCCTGACCCCGCGCGTGCCCTCTCCCGTTCGATTTACTTCAGGTTGGCAAGAGCACTTGAAACTTCATGGATGTCGGGCACCGTGGGAATGTCGTAATTCTTGAACCAGGCCACCCTGCCGCCGCGATCCACGATCGCAATGGCGCGTCCCGTGATCCCCTTGTCCGCGAGATAGACGCCGAATTTGTCTCCTACCGCGCCGCGCGGCTGGAAATCCGCCAGCAAGGGATAGCTGATTCCCATTTTTTCCGCGAAGGCCTTGTGAGACCAAGCGCTGTCCACGCTGACTCCGAGGACCTGTGCGTCGAGCTGTTCAAACCGCTTCATATCGTTCACCAAGCACGCGTGTTCGTTGGTGCACACGGGACTCCAGTCCAGCGGATAAAACACGATGACGACGTTCTTTTTCCCCTTGTAGTCGGAAAGTTTCACTTCCTTCTGGTTCTGGTCCTTTAACGTAAAATCCGGAGCTGCCGTGCCCACAGAAATCGCCATCCTTGATCCTCCCCGTTCGCTCCCGCGACCGATGTATGAAGTTATCGTTGATCGCTACTGAGCATCAATCATATTCGAAGTGGCTGGGCCAAACAACGGTCAATCCGGTCGAGAAGGTTTCGACGATTGCGCAAAAAAAGGGGCCCCGCTTTGCGGCGGGGCCCTTTGGAAAAAGACTGCTGCCAACAGGAACGGCTCCTATGGCTTCGGGGCCGAAGGCTTGGGAGTAGTTGACTTCGGTGCGGACGCCGCCCCTCCAGACTTCACCGGATTTGCTTCGTCATAGAGCCGGATGATGTCCTGCGTCACGTCGTCCTGAGGCGCGGCGTAGACGACCGGCGTCTGTTGCGCAGACGTGTCGAGGATGACGGCATAGCCATTGTCCCTTGAATACTTGTCGAGAATCGCGACCATTTTGCGGCCGATCGTGCTGACCACATCCTGTTGCGCGTCGTTGAAATCATCTTGTGCCTCCTGCTGTTTACGCTGATAGCTGCGGTTGAGCTGATCGCCCTCTCGCGCCAGACGGGCCTTCTCGTCGTCGCTGAGGGTCGTTTGGCCGGTGCGCAGCCTGGTCTGGACATCGTCCATCTGCTTCCGCATATCCTCAAGCTCGGTCTGACGTGGCGCGAACTTGGATTGCAGCTCGGCTGCCGCCTGCTTGCCTTGCGCCGTGCTGGTGATTGCCACCTGCACGTTGATGACACCTACTTTTGCCGATGCGGACGCGCTCGCGCCGCTCGATTGTGCCCAGGCAGCCGGCATTGCCAGTAAAGTCGCCAGTGCAGGCACTCCCAATCGGATCTTCATTCTCTCTCCTTATTTCAACAAAATTCTGTCAAACCGAAATCGGGGATTATAGCCGCTTCGGGAGAAAACGGTCAATGACATTCGACCAATCCAGCCATTTCTGTTGCCAGCGTCTGCACGTCTTGGGGCCCAGATTCAGGGCACCGAACGCGAAACGCCCTGTGTAGGATGCCGCTACCGCCCTGTAGTTACCTGACAAGCTCAGATGCCCCGACATCCGGGCGGGTTGGCCCGAACTGCTACCAAGCAGACGTCTGCGGTTAGTGAGGAAGCGGAACCAAAAGGATGCGGTTGTTCGCCTGATCCGCCACCACCGCCAGGTTGAGTTTCGGATCGACGGCTACGGAAAATTGCTGTGAGCCGCCGAGGTTCAGCACGGTGCGCACTTGCGGATTCAAGCACGCGGCTGCGGCGCTGGTAGGGGGGCAAACGTAATTGAGCACCGCGAGCGTGTGGCTTGCGTAATTCGACGTCACGAGCGTGCTCGTCTGGTAGTCGTAGTCAAGAGCGGTGGGACTGATGCCTACACGCACCGGCGTCTGGACGAGCGCAACCGGATCCACGATGATCAGATCATTGCTCAAACTGTTGGCTGCGACGAACACCTGATTGAGCGGATCGAAAATCAGGCCGCTGGGATCCTGAAATCCGGAGACGCGCTGCGGTATCAGCGTTGAAAGATCGATGATCTCCACGCTGCTTGCCTCCGACGAGGTGCCCACCGCCACATAGCTTACTCCCGGGGTGGCGGGAAACGGCTCGGGATCGATTGCCGCCGATACGGGGTTCTGATCCACGTCGTTGTTGATGCTGGACGCCGCAAACCCGGGTGCGCTCGTTGTTGTCGAGGGTGTTATCACGCCCAGACTGATGCTGGACGGCGCCGCCGTATCGTTGAGTATCCCGGCATTGGTGACGACGGCGTTCGCCGTATCCTGATCGATTGCCACGGCTGTCGGTCCCGTGCACGATCCGCCGCCCGTGCAAATCGACGACGTCTGCGGCACATAGGTCTGCGTAAGATCCACAAGCGTGGCGTTATTGCTCCCATTGTTGGCTACCAGCGCAAGCCCGAACCTCGGCAGAACCGCAACACCCAGCGGATTGGTGCCCACCGAAAGCGGGGCGCCGATTGTTCCAACGGCTCCGGCGGCCACCTGGTTGATTCCAACCGGGGTCGAGGGCGTCAGGGCCACAAGCGAGACAGTCCCACTGCCCGAATTGGTAACCACTGCGAGGTCCCGATCGGTGTCGATGGCTACACCCACCGGAGCGTTTCCGACAATGATCGCCTGCACCACCGTCAAAGCCGCGACGTTTGAGACAGCTCCCGAGGTCGTATTCTGCACGTCCACGGCGTAGTTGCGCGCCCCGGTGAGCATACTGGGCGGAACGGTAGCCGTGAGTTCCCGGCAGGTGACCGGCACTCCCGTGCAGGTGGCCGCCACCGTCGATGTCGCCAGCGCGACCTGATCGAGTCGCACCACCGAGCTTGACGTGAAGCCGCTGCCGGTAACCGTCAATGTCAGCGCGTTGCTCGAAGTAAATGTTGTGGGCGGGTTGGCCTGAACAATCTGCAGCGGGTCGATGGTCGTACCCAGCGAGAGAATCGACACGTTGTTGCTTCCCTGATTCACGACCAACGCCCGATTGTTCCCAGGGTCAACCGCTACCGCCTGAGGCAAGCTGCCCAATCCACCAACCGTCTGCAGTACGATGCCGCTCTCAAGATCGACGATGGTGGCCGTCGCGCTAACCGAATTCACCGCGATGCCGACATTTTCCAGGGGATTGGCGGCGGCCGCCACGTATCCCAGCTGGCTCAAAGCAACGCCGTTGTTTTCAAACGTGATCGTATTCACCGCATTATCGAGCAAGCTGAACGATGCCAGATTTCCGGCGTTCGGCGCGGTCAGAAGCGCCTGATGCGTCTCGGAGTTTATCCCCACGCCGGTTGCCGCCAATCCAAGACTCGCAATCACCTGGGGGGCACGTCCGCCGTCTGCCGCGCTGGAATTTTCTCCCAGGTCGACGATCGTTGTCGTTTGTGCGCCTCCGCCTCCGGGCGTGACGAGCGCCCAGTCCAGGCGTTCGTCGACCGAAATTCCGGGAGTTGTCCCGGTCCCAATCGGAGCAGTCACATCGCCGCCAATCTGCTGCACAAGCACCGGCGTGCTGCTCGATAAGTCCAGGATCGTGGCCTCATTGAACGATTCATATGCGACGACGGCGCGATGGGTCAACGAATTGATGCCGATGGAGAATGGAATGGGGGCGATGCCGGCAGGCGAACCGCTCACAGGCCCAATCGCAACCGATAGCGTGGAGGTCACCGCTCGGGTCGTCAAATCGATCGTCGAAATCGTTTGATCAACACTGTTTACCACCACGGCGATGTGATCTGCCAGCATGTCGTCTACCGCCACGCCGGTCGGGCCACCGCCCACCGCAATGGTGGCTGTCACGATCGGTGGGTTGGCATTCAGGTTGATCAACGAAACCGTGTTGCTGCCCTGGTTGGTAACAACCGCTGTTCCGGATGCGTAATCCACCGCGATGGCCGACGGGCTCAATCCGACCCCCACCGTGGCAATGGGAGCCGCGGGAATATTGGCCGGGCTCGGAGTGACCGCAAGGTTCAGAGCCGACAGCGAGGGCTCTCCTGCGCGGATCCCCGTGTTTTCGACCACGATCGGATATAGCCCTGGAGTCCCCAAGGCGCCTGGCGGAATCGCTAGAGACAGTTGCCGGCTGCTCGTGAAACTTGGCGCGACAGCGCTGCCGTTGAAAAATGCCGTCGTCGCCGAGGGACTGAAGTATCCCCCTGTCAGAGCGACACTCGGGCTCGAGTTGGGATTCTGAGGCACGCTATCAGGCGACGATGCCACAACCGACGGGCGCATGGGGGTCACATTCAGGGCCAGCGGTCCGGGACTATTGGGACTTCCCGTCTGACGCAGCACGGAAACTTGGTCTTGCCCCGCCGTCGCGAGCAAACTTGCAGGAATCGTGGCCCGCAACAGCCCCGTGTTGATAAACGTTGTCGGCACCGCCGTCGTAGCCTGCCCGGGGGCTGCCACAAAGACGGTGTCGGTCGTGAAGAAATTCGAGCCGGTTAGGTAGATGCTTTGCTGCGCCGAACCTTGAGAGGTCGTGATCGGGTCGATCCCGGTCAGGATCGCATCGACCACGTTCGATATTGTTACCGTTGCGGTTCCCGATTTCGTCGTATCCGCGGCGGAGGTCGCAGTGATCGTCACACTGCCGCCCGGAACTGCGTTGGGAGCCGTGTAGGCCCCGTTGGTAGTAATCAAGCCGGTCGTCGAGTTTCCCCCGGCAATACCGCTGACCTGCCAGCTGACGGCTGTATTCGTTGTGCCGGTAACTGTAGCAGTGAAGCTTTGTGTTTCACCGGTCCCGATCGTTGCTGTTGCCGGAAACACCTGCACGCGGACGCCGGAATCGATCGCAACATTGGCGATCCCAAAATAGGTGTTCACCTGCTGGCCCGTCTCGTTCAGATAAGGGCTCACTGTGCTGATGGCCATCACCACGAAGCTGTTCGGATTCGGTGGTACCGGAGGGGCGGTATAGAGGCCCGTTTGCGTGATCGTACCGTATCCCGTCGGTCCGGTACCTGTCGTCGTGGGGACGGTTCCCAGATTGGATGCTGTGCTTGGCACGGGCGTGCAATTGGTGGGCTGAATCGTCGGCTCTGCCGCGGGCAGGCAGATTCGCCAGAAGACGGTGGTGGCCGAGGCGCCGGTTACGGTCGCGGCAAACTGCAGGGTTCCGTTTGCAATCACCGTGGCCGTGGATCCGGTCGTGATGCCTGGAGCAGCTACGGTCACCCCTACTGTGGTGGAGTTTCCCCCGCACGCAGCTGCCGTTGCGGCCAGGAGTAGCACCACGCCTAGTCTCCAGACTCTCATCTCGCTCCCTCCGGCCATTTCACTCGTTTGCCCGCCTCGCCGGTTCAGGCCCGGTTCGCCAAACCCTGCCGTGCGCTTCGGCGCCCGTCAAAATGTCCTGCTCACTGTAAACCGGAACGTGCTCTTCGGTTCGAGCAACTTCGGCGGGATCGTCTGCGACGATTGGAGTTGCTCGAGGAAAGTCTGCAGCGACGGCACCACCTGCGTACTGTAAACCCCCAGTTGTTTCAAGGAATTCTCGACCGCAGGATCGAAATACCACGCGCCGATCGGAGGCGTGAGCGTGTGCGTCAGACGCAGGTAATTGTACGCGTAATAGAAACGGAAAGGTGCGTTGACAATGGGCAGAAACACCACGACCTCGGCGCCGGCCGAGGTGTGCGGTCTGAAATTGGTGCCTCCCAGAATCGGCAGATTGTTGGAAACCTTCAAATTCGGAAAGTCCGGGTTCGGAAATTGCTGCTGCAACGAAGCCGCCGCCGCCGGATCCAATCCCAGCTCCGACTGCCTCAAAACGCCGTTCAGCGCAGCGTCGTTGAAAAGGTCGAACGTTACACGCGAAACGATCGGGATACGGTATTCCAGATTCAGCACGGCTTGCAAGTCTCCGCCCGGCCGTGTGGGGATATATTCGAGCACGTCCACAGGCAGGGTCTGCTGCGTGGGCACCCCTTGTTGATTGAGCAGTTTCGGATTCAAGAAACTGATGTTGGTCGTCGTGGAATAGGGAATGACCACAAATGGGGAAATCGTGTAGAAGTTATATCCCCGCACGTCCTGTTCTCCGCCCAGGTAATAACGGTTGTAGGGGGGCACGTTCTCGCCGCTAAACCCCGTGATCATGGCGGTTTGAAATTTCATGGCGATGGTATTCCGGCGGCGGTAGTTGGGGCGAAAATACGACATCGAAAACGTATTGGAGACGGTATTGACGTTTCCTTGCAGCGGTCCGCCTTCCAGGCTGAATCCGTAGTAGAAGCTCTTGCCATGCGTTGGATTCACCGGGCTGTCGACCGTGTTGTAGCTGACTGTCGGCGTGATTTTGCTCGAGCGGATGCCATTGAGCGCCGAAGGCCCGGCCAGGGTCGTGAATTTCGTCTCTTCAAACAACAACGTGGCCGACTGGCTGAAAGGCTTGATGTTCGTCGTGCTCCATCCGTAGGTCAGTCCCAAACGCGTGAACGAAAATTTCCGCAGCGGGTAACTCGCGAAAATCGTGAACCCCTTTGAATCGGTATTGTAATTTTCCTGAAGGGCGGGATTGATGGCTACTTGCTGGTTCAGCAACAGCCCTTCCTGCCGCGCCGTATTGTAGTCGAAACGGTTGAGGAAGATGGTGAACCCGGTCGAAAGGGGTCGATCGAACAAATACGGCTCGGTGAACCCAAACTGTACGTTGCGCTGGATATCGCCGAATTGCACCGAGAAGGTGAGCGTTTCCCCCAGGCCTAAGAAGTTGTTGGTCTGGTAGGACAGACCCACGAAGCTGCCGGAGATTCCGCTCACGCCGCCCGAGAAGCTGATCGACTGCTTTCCCTTTTCCTTAACCTTCAGGTTGATGTCGACCGTCCCAGCCTTGACGTTTCTCTTCAGTTCCGCGTTTTCTGGTTTGATCGCGTCGAAATAGCCGAGCTGGTTCAAGCGCAGAATGCTCAATTCCCACAGCCGGTTGTTGTAGACCTGGCCTTCGTCGAGCAGTATCTCGCGCCGGATCACTTTGTCGCGGGTGGTCGTGTTCCCCGAGAATTCGATCCTGCGGACGAAATATTGCTTCTCCTGATCGAAGACCATCGTGAAATTTACGACCTTCTTTACGTCGTCGGCCTCGGTCATGGGTTCGGCCACGAAATCGATATACCCGTATTGGCCGTAGAGCGCCTTATAGTTTTCAAGAGCTTTCCGGACCTTGGTCGACGAAAAAAGGTCCCCTTCCTTTAGCGGAAATACTCTGGCCAGATATTCCGGCTTGAAAACAAGTCCCTGGTCCGGGTCTGAACTCTGGAACGAAAGCTTGCCCATGTGATACTGGGCTCCTTCGTCGATTCGAATGGTGATGTCGGTAGCCTTCCCTTTTTTTCGTCCGATGCCCGGTATGGGCAGTGGGAGACCTCCGTGATTTTGGTTCACGGTTGCGTTCTTCACGTCGGTTACGTCGACTTTGAAATACCCGTGATCCTGATACAGGCCCCGGATCCCCACTTCCAGGTCTTCATCGAGCTTCGGCTGGTCAAACGTCTTGCTCATGACGGGGATCGAGGTGATGTAGAGGGGAATCGAGTAAGGCCGGTCGTTATGCATCGCACGGATAATTTTGCGGTCCGAGAAAGCCTTGTTTCCAACGATCGTGATCGTTCCCACCTTCACCGTGGGGCCCTCGTCGATGTTGAACACGAGTTTGACGGCGTTGGTGGCGGCAATGCGCTCATAGGTGGGCTTTACGGTCGCAAACTGGTGGCCGTGCGCGGCCAACAGGCCTTTCAGGACGACCTCCGCGCGCGTGATCTTGGTCGGGTCGAACTGGCTTTCCACCGAAAGCCCGACCTTCTTCTCCTTGAAGGCGTCCAGAATGTCGGACTCGGTCACCGATTTATTCCCTTTGTATTCGATGCGGCGAATGATGGGCCGCTCGGTGACGTAGAAAACCACCGTTTTCCCGTTCGGATTATCGGGAGCGTCCTCCACCTCGAGCCGGACATCTTCGAAGAACTGAGTGTTCCAGAGGGCTTGAAAGTCGCGGCGAACCGCCTCTTCGCTATAGGGGTCTCCTGGCCGCGAGAAAATGCGGGCCAGCAGCGTATCTCGGGCGACCCGGCGATTCCCGATAATCTCAATGTGCTGGATGACAAACTGGTTTTGGGCGGGAGTTTGATTCTGTTGAGCGAAAGCGGAGGGAATCGCAGCGAGGAAAAGCAAAGACACAACCACGAGGGTTTCGAGTACGCGCAGAAAAATTTTCCCGCTCGCGGCCATGGCTGTCAAGGCCGCAGTCCCCCGCCCAAAATTTTTAGCTCCCCCGTCCGGATCGCTCCGATCCGGCTCGCGCGTGTAGGATTCCTAGTGGGCCACTGGGGTTGCTTCCACCACCGGACGGAATGCAAGGCCATCGCCGGAGAGAAAAACCTCCAGCGTCGATGGCTGTTGCAGGCCGCCCTGGATGAGCGCTTCCGACAGTGGGTCTTCGACATACTTTTGCAACGCGCGCCGGAGCGGCCGCGCGCCGTAGTTACGATCGCTGCAGGTCTTCTCGAGGATCCATTGACGCGCCTCAGGGGTCATCGCAATCTGCACCTGGCGGTGCACCAAAGTCTCGTTGATCTGGCCCACGAGCAGATCAATGATCAGCAGCAGGTCATTATCCGTGAGCGAATTGAACAAAATCACCTCGTCAAGGCGGTTCAAGAATTCCGGATTGAACACTCTCTTGACTTCGGTCATCACCATTTCATCCTGGCTCTTCACCGCAGCCAAGCCATCCGCCGACTGGAAGCCCAGGCCGGACTGCTTTTGCAATTGCCGCGCCCCCAGGTTCGAGGTAAGGATGATAATCGTGTTTCGGAAGTCTACAGTATTACCCAGCCCATCGGTCAACTGTCCGTCCTCAAAAACTTGCAGGAGGATATTGTAGACATCCGGGTGGGCCTTTTCGATTTCGTCGAGCAGGATCACCGAGTAAGGAGTGCGGCGCACACGCTCGGTCAACTGGCCGCCTTCTTCGTATCCCACATATCCTGGAGGCGCGCCGATCAGCTTTGAAACCGAGTGCTTCTCCATGTATTCGGACATATCGAAACGAATCAGAGATTTCTCGCTGCCGAACAGAAACTCCGCCAGCCTCCGCGCCACTTCTGTCTTGCCCACACCCGTCGGGCCCAGGAACAGGAAGCATCCCACCGGCCGGCCTGGAGCCTTCAGCCCGGCGCGGCTGCGGCGAATCGCCCGCGCGAGCGCTGTAATCGACTTATCCTGGCTGATGATGCGGCGGTGCAGCTCCTCCTCGATGCGCAGCAGTTTCTGCTGTTCGTCTTCCTTGATCGAAGTGACCGCAATCCCGGTCCATCGCGCCACCACTTCTTCGATATCTTCGCGGTTCACGATTCCAGTCGACGAATCGTCGAGCTTGAGCTTCTCGCGCAGCATCCGCAGGTGCTCTTTTTCCTTGCGTTCCTCTTCAGAATAGAACCGCGCCTTCTCGAATTCATGGTTGGCGATGGCGGTTTCCATCCGGTGCGTGATGAACTTCACGCGCTTCTGCACCTCGGAAACCTCATCTGGAAGCATCGCCTGGCGGAGTTTCACCCGTGCGCCTGCTTCATCGAGCAGGTCGATGGCCTTGTCCGGGAGGAAACGGTCCGGGATGTACCGGTTCGACAGATACACCGCGTAGCGAATGGCGTCTTCGGTGTAGCTCACAGCATGGAACTTCTCGTAGCGGTCGCGCACGCCTTGCAGAACCTGGATCGCGTCGTCTTCGTTGGGCGCGGTGACCTTGATCGCCTGGAATCTTCGCTCGAGCGAGCGGTCCTTTTCGACCGACTTGCGGTACTCCCCCGGAGTCGTCGCGCCGATGCACTGAATTTCACCGCGGCTCAGGGCCGGCTTCAAAATATTGGCGGCGTCGAGGGAGCCTTCCGCCGATCCCGCTCCCACCAGCGTGTGCAACTCGTCGATGAAGACAATCGCGTTCTGGCTCTCCATCAACTCCTTCATGATGGTCTTCAGCCGCTCTTCGAATTGCCCGCGGTACTTGGTCCCGGCGACGATCAGGGAAAGATCAAGTGAAAGAATGCGCTTGTCGGCAAGAAACGGCGGAACATCTCCATCGGAGATGCGCTGCGCCAAGCCCTCGACGATCGCCGTCTTGCCCACGCCTGGTTCACCGATCAGGACAGGGTTGTTCTTGGTACGGCGGCAAAGAATCTGAATCGCGCGCTCCAGTTCGCGGTCTCGTCCCACGAGCGGGTCGAGTTGCCCTTCCATGGCTGCCTGGGTCAGATCGCGGCTAAACTCTGCTAGCAGAGACGCTTCTTTTGGCCGGTTCACGGGCACCTTCTCTCCCGTGCTGCGAGAGAGCTCCTCGCGCACAGTGGAAAGCCGCAATCCCCGTTCCAGCAGGATTTCGGCACCAAAGGACTTTTCCTCGCGCAACACGCCCAGCAACAGGTGTTCGGTACCAACATGCTTGTGCCCCAACCGCTCGGCTTCTTCTGCGGCGTAGTTGAGGATGCGCTTGCACTCCTGGCTGAGGGGCACTTCCACCGAGGTTGAAATCCGTTCCCGGACGGTGATGCGCGACTCGATTTCCTTGCGGATGGATTCAATGGAGCCGTGCGTGCGCAGAAAGCGGTTTGCCAGAGCCTTGTCTTCCCGGAGCAACCCGAGTAGCAGGTGTTCGGTCTCGATGTAGGGGCTCCCGTACTGGCTTGCCTCGTACCGCGCGAAAAAGATTACTCGCCGAGCCTTCTCTGTGTAGCGTTCAAACACGAGTCACCCGCTCCCCCGGGGCCTTCGCCCCAGCGCCTGCAATTTGTTTCGAGTCAGCTGCGGTTTCTGCAAGCACTTCTTCGCGCGCAGCGAGCCTCCCATGTTCCAGTAGGAGGACCCGGTCGGTACGCCGTGCCAACGATAAATTGTGTGTCGCTATAATCGAAGTTAGATGGTGAGATTCATGAAGACGATGCATGAGCTCGAACACGCTCTCCGCGTTCCGCTCATCGAGATCTCCTGTGGGTTCGTCGGCTAGAAGCAGCGCCGGGCGGTTCACAAGCGACCGCGCGATGGCAACTCGCTGCTGTTCTCCGCCGGAAAGCTGCCCGGCCGGCTGCCCTGCGCGGTCTGCCAGTCCTACTTCCCCAAGCCATTCCTTGGCGAGCTTGAGCGCCTCGCCCAGAGGTCTTCTGCTCACGAGCAACGGCATGGCAACATTTTCGGCAGCGCTGAAATCCGGCAGCAGGTGATGCCGCTGCCAGACAAAACCTACGGAATGATTGCGGTAATCTGCCAGTTCCGCCTCTGTCAGTGAGCCCAGCGAATCTCTGTCGAAGTATACTTCACCGCTCGTCGGAGTGTCCAGCGCGGCCAGCAAGTGCAGAAAGGTGCTCTTTCCCGCTCCCGATGGCCCTACGATGGAGATCATCTCTCCCTCTTGCACCGAGAAATCGATTCCATCGACCGGGGTAATTTCCTGGCTGCCGGAACCAAAGACTTTGCGAAGCGCCCTGGTGTGCAGGATTTCCGAGCTCGCGCAAGCCTTCAGCGGCAACTGCTCTGCCACTGCTACACCCGTCGCGGCAATCGCGTATCTCTGCATTTGCTGCTACCTCTCACACGTTAGATGCCGAACTCCCGCTCCGATATGTCCTTGTTTTGCTTCCACCTGACGCCGCCCGACGTGCAGGCAACCCACTTCCTTTCACACTTGTGCCCCGCCATTGCCTCTTCCAATCCACCTCGTATCGGGTCAGTCTGTCAGGCACCTACACCCTTCACCAGTACACCATCGCTCTCACTTCTATTCTAACATGCCTCGCCAAAAGAACCGAAACGGCCGATGCCGCCCTCTATTGGCCCTGGGGGCTAGATTCTCCGGGGGAGTGAGCTCAGAGCCGGTCACACACCAGCAGAGCTTTGCTTAGCGCCGCACCGGCTCACTCAAACCTCAGAATTTCCACCGGCAAGATTCGCGCCGCCGAACGAGCCGGTAGCAACGTTGCGCCAATGCTGATCGCAAGCGCCGCCGCCGCGATCCACACCGAATCAAATCCGTTCGCATGGAACGGAACGTAGGGGATCGCATACACTTCCGGATTGAGTGGAATCAGCCGCCAGCGGTTGGCGACCGCTGCGAAGGCATATCCAAAAACAAGACCCGCCGCCGTCCCCGCCACGCTCACCGCGAGCCCCTGCAGAATAAAAATGTTTCGCACTTGTGCGCGACGCGCCCCCATCGCCATCAGCACGGCGATATCCCGCGCGCGATCGGCGACTGTCATCGTCAGCACTACCAGAATATTTAAACCCGCGACAAACGTGATCAGTCCGATGAAAAGCGCCGTCACCAGTTTCTCCAGGCTCAGGGCCCGAAAAAGCGCGCGGTTTTCATCCATCCAGGTCGTCACCGTGAAGCCCTTTGCCGTTCTACGGAGAATTTCGCTGGCCACCCGGCTTGCGTCATCCAGATTGACCACGCGTATCTCCAGAAGGCTGACCACATCTCCAATTCCCGCCAGTGTCTGCGCCGACTGCAAGGTCACGAATGCCCAGTTCGCGTCGTAATCATAAAAGCCGGAATCAAAAATTCCCGTCACTCGAAATCGCCGTGACCTTGGAAGCATCCCGAAGGGAGTCAGGTTTCCCTGAGGGCTTGTAACCGTCACATAGTCTCCCGCAGAAATTCCGAAGTCCTCTGCGAGCAGTCGCCCCACGAGCAGCGCCGGGATTCGGTCGGCGTCTGGCGAAAAGCTGTCCGACCCGGAAACGATGTGCCGCAGCGCTTCACTGGCGCGCAGTTCAAGCCCCGGATCAATCCCTTTGAGCACCAGGCCGCGGGCTCGCCCGCCCGAAGATAGCAGCACGGTGTTGTACACCGCCGGTTCGATCGAGCGCACGCCAGGCGTGCCGCTCAGCTGTGCCATCAGCTCCCGATAATTGCGGATTCCTTCAGGACCAATCGGTTTTAAATTGACGTGAGCCGTGATTCCCAGCAGCCGGTCGCGCATCGCCTGCCGGAAGCCCGTATTCATGGACAGGGCGATAACGAGTGTGGTCACGCCGGCCGCAACCCCGATCACCGCCAAGAGCGTCACGAGCCGCAACACAGCGGGCCGGTTCGGCGAACGCAGATACCGCAGCGCCACCAGCCATTCCAACGTCATTTGGTTTCCCCGCCCGCTGGGGCGGCTTCCCCGCCGACGTCGGGAGCCGCGTGTGCTCGCAGCAGAGGGAAGAGAATCACTTCGCGGATCGCGTGGGAATCGGTCAGCAGCATGACCAGCCGGTCGATCCCGATTCCTTCCCCTGCCGTGGGCGGGAGCCCGTGACTGAGCGCCCGAATGTAATCGGAGTCGACTTCCTTGGGCATTTCCTGGCCGCCCTTGGCAACCTGCGCTTGGAAGCGGCGTTCTTGGTCGGCCGGATCGTTCAGCTCAGAAAACCCGTTGGCAATTTCCATCCCGGCGATGAACAGCTCGAAGCGCTCCGCGAGCGAGGGATCGTCCGGGCGGCATTTCGAAAGCGGCGATATCTCGGTCGGGAAATCATAGATAAATGTGGGTTGAATCAAATGCTCCTCGGCCACCGCCTCGAAAAGCTCGCCCGTCAACTCGCCGTCGGAAAGTTTTCCGATCGAAATGGCGTCCGCGCCACGGGAGCGCGCATAGGCATTGTATCTCTCCGCAATTCCTCGCGGTCCCCCCGTCGCCGCTAGCTCCCTCGCCTGCGGCGCCGTGCCTGCGGCGCTGGGCCAGAACTTGCCAATGGCCTCTCGCATCGAAAGACGCTCGAACTTGCTGAAATCGAGGTCTTGCTCGCCGTAGCGGATCACGATGGTGCCGCAGACGTTCTCGAGCACGTCCTGAAACAGCTCCTCGGTCATATCCATGAGCTCGGTGTAGTCGCTATAGGCCTGGTAGAACTCGAGCATCGTGAATTCGGGCTGGTGAATCGCGTCGATTCCTTCGTTGCGGAAGTTGCGGTTGATTTCATAGACACGGTCCAGCCCGCCCACGACGAGCCGTTTTAGGTAAAGCTCCGGTGCAATCCGGAGATAGAGATCCATATCGAAGGTGTTGTGGTGGGTCACAAACGGCCGAGCAGTCGCGCCTCCCAGAACCGGGTGCATCATGGGCGTTTCCACTTCTAGGTATCGGCGCTCGTCGAAGAAACGCCGCAACTCCCGCATGATCTGTGCTCGGCGCATGAAAATCTCTCTCGCACGCTCGTTGACGATCAAGTCCAGGTAGCGCCGGCGGAACCGCTGCTCCACATCGGCCAGTCCATGCCATTTCTCCGGCAGCGGCAGCAGCGCTTTGCTCAGCAGTTCGAGGCGCTCGACCCATACGGTCAACTCGTTGGTCTTAGTCCGGAACAAATGGCCGGAAATGCCGATGATGTCGCCCAGATCGAGGAGTTGAAAGAGCTTGAACGCCTGCTCGCCCACCACGTCGAGCTTCACATACATTTGCAGCCGCTTGCCGTCTCCCGCCAAGTGCGCGAAGGCGGCCCTACCGTGCGGACGCAGGGCTACGATCCGCCCCGCCACGCGCACCTCGACGCGCTCGGACACCAATTGTTCCGCGGATCGCTCCCCAAATTGCTCCACTACCTTTCTGGGCGAGTGAGTCGAGCTGTACTTGTGCGGGTAGGGTGGGTGTCCGAGCGCTTCGATTTCGCTCAGTTTCTTGCGGCGTTGCTGAAACTGGTCGAGGGGCTCAAATTCCAACAGAATCGTTCCTTTCGCTCTCCAGGTGTTTCAAGCAGTAGGCGGCAGTATAGCGATAGCCTTCAGAAACCGTCAAACGCATCTTTACGCCGAAGCGTTTATGGAGTAGCTTTGCTGCTTTAGGGGCGGTCGTGTTTCCTAGGCGGCACTTCCAACGGATTGGTTCCTCGCGGCTGCGCCGTGTGTCCGACGACTGGATACGCGCGCTTACGCGTGAAAAGCGTGAAATTTTCAACTCGATTGTCCACCACTGGGAATGTGCTTTCGCCATGACCAGCGTAGCGCTGGACGATGCGCTTTCCATGCGCGCGGGCGGCGAACCTGTTTGCGCCGCGCAGCAGGTGGAACTCGCGGCTGTGCTGCTGGGCCGTTTATCCAACTCGTTAATTGCTTTTTGCGATTCGCTGATGGCGCGCGCGCGCTACATCCAGCAGCCCCCCGCCGTGGAGCCCTTGAATGCGGAATTCTTCCGGGGAGACACCGCGCAAACAGCCGCCGATTGGAACGTCCTTTTGCATCATATTGTCTTTGGCGAACGCCCGCGGTTTATGAATAAATTGAAGATTCTCTCCCATACCGTCGGCCAGCTCAACCAAGAGTTTCAGTGCGCTGTGAAGCAAATCTCGAGCGCGAGCCAGCCCAGCCAGTCATGGATATTGCTCGATCATCTCCATTACGATTTCAATACCTGCTTGCGCGAAGCGGAAATCGTCCTGAAATCCTTTCTCCGCGCGCTTCCCGCTGACCAGTTGGCGGGGTTTTCCCTCGAAGCGCAGAATCCTCCGGCCAAGCGCGTCCGCTGGCGGCCCCGCTTTTCTCGCGTGCCGGCGTAGCGCCGCCCCGATCCGTTAGGGGGCGCGACGGCTGATTTCTTCTAAGAGTGCTTGGGTGAAGGCCAGGGTGCCGAGTTTTCCGCCCAGGTCGGCGGTGCGCCGGGTTGCGTCTTGGAGCAGCGCGTCGAGAGATTCTTCGAGCAACTCTGCCGCCGAGGCAAATTTTGCATCCCCGTGCTTTCGCGCGAGCCAACCGAGAAGCATCGCTGAGGAAAGAATCAGCGATGCCGGATTCGCCTTGTCCTGCCCGGCGATGTCAGGTGCGGAGCCGTGCTGGGCCTGGGCCATGCAGTGCGTGTCACCGGCATTGATTGAGCCGCCCAGTCCCAGGCTGCCGGAGAGTTCGGCGGCTTCGTCGGACAGGATATCTCCAAACATGTTCGTCGTGACCACCACATCGAACCGCGCCGCGTCGCGCACCAGAAGCGCCGCCATGGAATCGACGAGCTGCTCCTCGTAGGCGATCTCCGGATAGTCTTTGGCAACCGCTCGCACCTCGCGCAGGAAGAGCGCGTCGGAAACCTTCATCACGTTCGCCTTATGCACCGCCGTCACTTTCTGGCGCCGGGTTTTCGCCAGTTCGAAAGCCGCCTGCGCGATGCGGCGGGAGCTTGCGGCCGTAATCTTGCGCACCGCCAGGGCCATATCGGGCGTCGGCATGAATTCGCCAACACCCCAGTACATGTTCCGGTCTGCGTAAAACCCCTCGGTATTCTCGCGTACGATCACCAGGTCCATGGGCGTCCGGCCCCAGTGCGGCAGGCCTGGGCGGGAGCGGCTGGGGCGGATGTTGGCATACAGGTCGAGTGTGAGGCGCAACTCGCCTGAGACGTTGATCCCGCCCTCGGCGCGCGAGGGATAGGTGGCGTGGGACACAGGCCCCAGGATGATGCCATCGGCCGCCCGGCAAGCTGCGGCCACCGTCGAGGGAAAGGTGGTTCGCTCGCGCTTCAATCGAGCCAGCCCGATCTCATGGGTTTCAAACGAGAGACCGAGCGACTTTTTCTGATTCAGCAGTTGCAACATCTTGCAGGTCGCGGCTGAGATTTCCGGACCAATGCCATCGCCGGGCAGAACGACTAGGTGCATGCGTCGGGCCGTATCCTTATGTGCGTTTTATAGAGCGGGGACATATTGGAGCGTCCCGGTCGCGCCTGTAAAGATCAAAAAGCGCCCGCGTGCGTCAAATCATATAGGGCATCGGCTGCCTCCAGCCGTTGGCAAGCCGCGCCACTGGACGCAGCGCCCAAATCGGACGAAAATAGGCGCATCTTGATAAGAGAACACATGGAACGTCGTAAGTCCGTGCCCGCTGCCGCACCGCCGTCCGGTCGCCGGCAGGTTGCGTGGGGAGAACCTGGAAGTGCAACTTCTGGGGTGGCCAGAGCATCGCAGTTACGGATGCGGCTCCGCGGGTAGCGTGGCCCGAGTGAAAGGAACCGAACCCGGCGAGATTCCGGAAGCGGAGGCAGTCCGGCTTGCCCAGCAAGGGGACGCGGCGGCCTTTGAGCGTTTGTATCGCTTGCACAGCCGCCGGGTGTATTCGCTGTGTCTTCGGATGGTGGGTAACACGGCGGAGGCGGAGGATCTGACGCAGGAGGCGTTCCTCCAGCTCTTCCGCAAGATCGCCACATTCCGGGGCGAATCGGCGTTCTCGACGTGGCTGCACCGGTTGGCCGTCAACGTTGTCCTGATGAAACTGCGGAAGAAATCGGGCAACGAGACCTCTCTAGAGCAGGTCACCGAACCGGATGAGGAAAGCGGCGGTCCCCGGCGAGATTTCGGGACGATGGACCTGAGACTTAGTGGCTCGATTGACCGCGTGAACCTGCAACGCGCCGTCGAGCAGCTCCCTCCGGGATACAAGACCGTTTTTGTCCTGCACGATGTGCAGGGATATGAGCATAACGAGATTGCGGAAATCATGGGATGTTCCATTGGGAATTCGAAGTCACAGCTTCACAAGGCGCGCGTCCGGCTCCGCGAGTTGCTGCATGAAGCCTTGCGAGACAAGGCGCGCCAAGATCGCAAGGCTACGGGAACCGCTTCCGGCTCAAGCGGCGAGGATTGAGACATGAGCACGATGGGTTGCCATGAATTTATCGATCAGTTGGAGGCTTGGATGGAGGGTGAGCGCGCTCCCTACGCTCGCGCACACGTCCGTGGCTGTTCCCGCTGCCGGAGCTTTGCCGAGGACCTGGACGCGATCCAGTCCTCTGCTGCGGCCTGGGCCGTTGCCGACCGGGAGCCCCCCGCTCGCGTCTGGATTGCTTTGCGAGCGCAGCTGAGCGAGGAAGGCCTGATCCAGCAAGAGGGCCGCGAGGGTGGCCGCGGCGTCAGGACCATTCACGGGCCCTTGTGGCTGGACCGATGGTTGGCCGCAATTCCCCGGCCGGCGGTGGCCAGCGCTTACCTTATCCTGCTCTGCGCGCTCGCGCTGGGTCTCACAGGTACCCTGGGTGTCCGCACGGCGCAATCTCCCAGGTTCCCTCTGAGCACGCAGCTTGAGAACGCCGAGCGATCGGCGGTTTCTTCGGTCCGGGGTTCCCCATCGGCGGTTTCTTCGTCCCTGAGTCAGAATCTTGCGATCGTTGACAATTACATTTCCTTGTGTGAAAAGAGCGTGCAGGAAGAACCCGACAATGAAGTCGCACGCGACTATCTATACCAGGCTTACCAGCAGAAGGTGGACCTGCTGGCTCAGATGACCGAGCGTGGAGATTTTATTCAATGATAACCCAGCCCATATCGATCTTGCCGCAGTCCTGTTCTTTGAGCCGACGCAATGTTTCGGTCACCGGCGCCGACGCGCATCACGACGTTGGTCTCGGTCGTGCGGCTCCATGGGCCCTTCCCTGGAAGGCGGCGCTGCTTCCCGGATTGCTGCTGATCGTCATTTCGCCCGCTCGGGCCGATCACATGGAAAAGCATTTCAAGGTCGATGCTCGCCCGGAAATCACGCTTCACAATCCCAATGGCACCGTCGTCGTGAAGGCCTGGTCGAAGCCCGAAGTGATGGTGATTGCGACGCGCGCCACCGATCAGGTGGAAGTGGACGCGACGCAAACGGGAAATCGTGTCGATATCATGACCCATCCTGTCTCAGACGGCGCCGTGGCCTCCGCCGATTCGCGCGCCGATTTTGAAATCCGCGTCCCCGAAGACGCCGAACTTCAGATTCACGACGATTCCGGTGCCGTCAGCGTCAATAGCGTGCTCGGTGACATGAATGTCGAAACGGTCGGCGCGGGTGTCGACCTGTCCGACGACGCCGGCTACCTCACCGTCAAGACCATCGACGGCGCGTTCCAATGCCTTCGCTGCGCCGGCCGCATCGAGGTTTCCTCTATCAGCGGCAATTTCAAGCTGGTCGATCTACGCAGCTACCAGGTTCGCGCGCAAACCTCCAGGGGCAACATCCTGTTCGACGGGGAATTCATGCCGAACGGCATGTATGAGATGAAGAACTATAGCGGCGTGATCGAAGTTCGTTTTTCGCCGGGCGATTCTTTCGATTTGAGCGCCACGTCCCTTAAGGGCAGGGTCAACAATGAAGCGAAACTCTCTCCACCCAATCACCCCCAGCATTTCTATTCGAGATTCGGCAACAGCCTGTTCGGCTCTTTTAACTCGGGCCGCGCCAAGGTCGAGCTTTCCTCCTTCGATGGTACAATCAACATCTTGAAGCGCAATTAACGTGCCGCGTCCGGCAAACGCCGCGCTTCGTTTTCAAATAATCGAACGGAAATGAATGATCCCTCAGTAATGATCATTTGCACGATGATTCCTCCAAGATGATCAGCGAACGTCGTCCGCGCCGCCTCGTCTGCCTGACCGGGTTTATGGGCAGCGGCAAGTCCACCGCCGGAGGTTTCGTCGCGCGACAGCTGGGTTGGCCGCACGTCGATCTCGACAAGCGCATCACCGAAGCCGCCGGACTTTCCATTCCCGAGATTTTTGGCCGCATGGGCGAACTGGAATTCCGGCGCCTCGAGCGCGTGCAGCTTGAGCGCGTCGTCGGCGAATCCATCGAAAGCCAGAAGCCCCGCATCGTTTCTCTGGGCGGCGGCACGATTTCGCAGCCGCAGAATCTGGCCCTCCTGCGGGAGAACGGCGCCGCGCTCATCTGGCTGCACTGCCCCGTAGAGCAGCTGTTGCTCCGCTGCGCCGTTGTTACCGACCGGCCGCTGTTCCGCGACGAAGCAAGCTTCCGCCGGCTGTACCAGGAGCGCCTCGCGGCATACGAGTCCGCCGACTACCGCGTCGATAGCCACCTGGAGCCAGCGCGCGTCGTCGAGCAGATCCTGGCGCTCGGCATTTTCCCCCGGGTGATCGCGTGACGCCGCGCGTTTCTCTGGCGGCGCTGCGGTCCCTCTTGATTGGCGTGGCTGTGCTTGGCGCGGGAGTTCCGAAGGCCGCGGAGAAGTTTGCGATTCCGGCTCAGCCACCGCCTGCCGCCCTCGCCGCCGACAAGGGGAGATTCCGGATCCTGGTAGGCGGCCAGCAGGTCGGCAAAGAGGATTTCGAAATCGTCCAGAGCGGCGCAAACTGGGTGGCGCGCGGCACATCCGAACTGAAGGGCACAGACGGCCTCACCCAGGTCACCGGGACGCTCGAACTTCACGCCGACGGCACCCCTGCGCATTACGACTGGTCCACACAAGGCGCGAAAAAGGCATCCGCGTCGATCGGTTTCAACGGCCCTACCGCGACCATCAACCTCGTGGTTGAGGGAGCAAAACCCTTCACGCAGCAGTTCACGTTCAATGGCCCGCTGATCGCCGTGCTTGACAACAACCTCTACCATCAGTACGCGGTGCTCGCCCGTCTCTATGACTGGAACAAGAAAGGCGCACAGACTTTTTCGGTTCTCGTCCCGCAGTCGATGACCCCTGGCAGCGTCACCGTGGAAACGCTCGGCCCGCAGAACGCCGAAGGCAAGAGGCTCGATGAGCTTCGCGTAAAAACCGAGGACATCGAACTCGACCTCTACCTTGAACATCAGCGTCTGATCCGCATCATTGCTCCCGACGCCAACGCCGAAATCGTCCGGGAGTAGCTTGCCGGTTTGGTTTTGGTGGCCGCTTTCCCCAACGAAGAACCCTGCTCGGCAGTATAGGCTCAGAGAGACAGAGAGAGAGAGCTCCGCGCCGCTCCGAGCCGATTAAGCGCCGAATTCGGCTCGCAGACTTAGGCGGCCGGTCACTTTGTTCTTGCCGATCTGATTCACCGTGAACTCCATCGTCGATGGAGTGGCGATCGATTCGAAATTCCGCCGAGTCATCGCCTCTCGCACAATTTGGGAAGTGACGGTTCGCAGGCCCCGCTCGTGCGCTAGGGAGAGAGCCTTGCAGCAAATCGCATTGATGTCTCGGGGAATGCCCTGGCTCAAACGGGCAATCATAGCCAAGGCCTGTTGAGCAAAGAGTGGTTCGCCACGATACTCAGCCACTTTGAGCCGGTGCTCGATGTAGTCTCCCACTTCCTCGGGGCGAAGTGCCTGGAGGTGGATCAGGGCTCCCAGACGGTTCCGCAACGGGGCCAAGCCTGAGAGCATGAGTCTTTTTGCCAATCGAGGGGGGCCGGCCAGAATGACCTGGAGCCATCTCTGGTCCGCTCGATCGAAATCTGATAGCAGTCGCATGGCCTCGAGCGCGGGCCCGTTCAAGTCTTGTGCTTCGTCTAGAAGTATGACCAGGCGCTCGCGGCTCGCCGTCTTCTCGGATAAGATTTCCCTCAGACTGTCTGGCATCGCCCCGGGACGCGGTTGCTGTGCCTCCTCGATGCCTAACTCGCCTACGACGTGGCTGAAGAACTCGCGGCCATCGCGTTGGGCCTGGAACAAAAACGCGGTCGCAGCCGAATCGTGCAATTCATCCAGAAGTTCATTGAGGAGAATGGTCTTGCCCGTTCCAGGCTCGGCGATCAGCGCCAGGAAGCCCCTGGAGTTCAAGATACCGGAGGTGAGCGAGGCCAGGGCCCTGCAGTGAGTGCGGCTGGGATATAGATACAACGGGTCTGGAGTGACGCCGAAGGGCTGTTCACTGAGATGGAAGAAGTCGAGAAATGCCGGCACGATTTCGATCGGCGCCGTTTGGTCTGATACCTTGGTTGTCACGGGGGAATCGTGGCCACCTTGAGACTGGATTGGTGCGAAGACCCGAGCGCTCTCCGTGTCTCGATGGAGCGGAACCGACCCGTGGGCGAAGCTCTGCAGCCTCCGGAAGTTTGGAGCGCTCATCAGCGTGAATTCTATTCCAACACCGTTGGCGTTCACAGACCGTCGGACCAGCCCGCGGCCGTGTATGCCGACCCCAACCTCAAGACGGAACTCGATTTCGCTTCCAACCAGAGGGGTGTCTGGCATCCTGACGAAACACCCGTTCAGGCTGATGTCACCTACCAGACCGGTCCGGCGGGGCCCCGATCCAACCGTGATGGCCGCCGTCCTCGGGTGACACTGGCGACTGAAATGTCTTCTTTCCGCTTGGCTCATAGGTTTCGTTAAAATGCTCTAGTACTGCTAGGTCGGCAATCTGGATGCCACAAATGTCTCGTGGGAATCGTCATTGGCCACACGTATTTTCAGTAAGATAGGTGGTGATACTAGTACTTTTGTGGGTATCTTCTTGCATATAGCAGGAACTCTTGAAGGCAATGGCTGCAGGGGCCGGAGCGCGAGACCAAAGCGCTTCCGGGTTTGGTTGAAAAGTGGCCGGTTCAGACGGCAGCTGAGCCCGAGAACCGTTGGTTGCCTCCCCCAGGCGGGATCTCTAGCCATCTGTAACCTTTTAAGCACTTTCGCCGACAAAAGGGCTACGGACCGGCAGGGCACAAACCTAATATCGGTGCACCGACCCTTCCCAAAGGAGGAGGGCACCCGATGGTTAACCGCAGAAAATATCCGCGGTTGGTTCTCAATTCGCCGGTTCTGGTTTCGGTGGGTAAGTCCAAAGCCGGCCTCCTGTTTGATATTGGCGAAGGCGGACTCTCTGTCCACGGCGTGGTTCCTGAAAGCCAAGGCGAGTTCACGCAGGTTGCATTTGATTTGCCCCAGGGTGATGGGTCCATCGAAGCCCGGGTGGGAATCGCCTGGACAAGCGTTTCGGCGAACCGCACGGGTATGCGTTTTGAGTTAGTGGGGCGCGGGTCACAACGTCAACTGAAGCAATTGATAAGCGGCTTGGAAAAGTCGAAGAAGCGCAGATTGACGGTCGTGTAAGGAAGCCTGAAGACCGCAACGATCGCCCACTTCTTAGCCGTCTGCACGGAAGAGACACCACACGCTTGGAGCCGACCGGGACCTAGCTTGTTTCCACGCCCACGCCTTTCAGTTTCCCGGCACGCTTGTTGACATAGAGTGCGGCGTCAGCACGCATCATGAGTTCCTCGATCGATTCTCCGGGACAATACACACTCCACCCTGCGGAAAAGGCGGGCAGAGTTTCACCACGTCCTCGATCGATTCTCATGCTGTATAACCGCCCCAGTACGTGCTGCATCTCATCCACCGTACATTCAGGGAGCAATACCAAAAACTCATCTCCGCCGAGACGGGCTGCCAAATCGGAGCCTCGAATGGATTTCTGCAGACATTCGGCAAAGCATCGGATGATTTGGTCCCCGGCGGGATGGCCGAACTGGTCGTTGATTTGCTTCAACCCGTCCAAGTCGAATAATAAAACGATCAGGGAACAGCCGTATCGTTCCGCTCGCGACATTTCCTCCCGCAGACGCTGTTGGCCCGAACGCCGATTATGCAGACCCGTGAGGGGATCGAGGACCGCCATTTTGTAGGTCTCGTTTGCCTGCGCCTCCATTTGGCCCAGCGCCGCGAGTTGATCAGAGAGTTGACGCCGGATTTTACGAATCTGAAGTTGCTGTTGAATGGCGTAAACGTAGGAAAGAAATACAATCGCCGCCAAACTCCGTGGCGCAAGCAGCAGAGAGAGTAATCGGAAAGGTCCCGCTTGTGCCCAGCTTCCAGGGAGGAATAGAAAAAATCTCAATCTGTCGCTCATCGTGCTGATCAGCTCCGTTTGTCTAGGGTTCATATTGAGTTGTGGACTGCGACCTCCCGCGCTCGGCCGTTGGATACCTTGAAAGGAACAAAGATGCGCAATGCCCGAACGGCGAAGGCCAAACGCAGGTATCAGAGTATCGGCATAATTCCCGCACGATCCATGGGACTTGAGTACCGGAGAACGATAAGAGAAGGCATTGGCCCAACCAATCCCGTGCTGGCTCGGTCTTTCACCACGACAACTACCTCCTGGAAATGCATATGTCGTGCTAGCCTGAACGCAGAGCGCATATGCTTTTCAACCAGCGGGGCAAGACCGGGTCGCAATTTCGCGAAAAAGGGCTCGAAGCGGTTGCGTCTTTTCGGTTCGCTCGGGGCGCAATCCTGCCGCACATTTGCGCCACCTCACGCGACACTCGATGCCGAAAGGGACTCGACGGAAGTCATCGGGAAGACGCACGGAAGGCACCGCTGACGCGACAGTCTTATCGCACGCTGCCGAGGCCCCGGCTCCTGCGAAACAAGAGCCTTTCGCCGTCATCCCGACAAAGCGAAGCAAGCGGGGACCTTGCTTCCGGCCTACCAAGCCTGCGCGAGTCTTCCCCTACTGGCTGGCATCCCGTGGGTTTGCTTCCCCTCATCCCACATACGAGTCACGCATGAGCCGCGATCCGGTCTGTGGCATGACCGTCGACCCCGAACGGGCGCCGGCCAAGGCCGAGCACGCCGGGGAAAACTATTACTTCTGCTGCGCCCGGTGCGCCGAGAAATTCGATGCCGCTCCCGAGAAATATCTGAACGCGAAATCCCCGGAACCCATGCGCCGTTCTGGCGCGGGCGGGTCATTGGTCCAGCTGGGCGGAAGCAAGGCTGTGCCTGGAAGCGTGGGAACCGCCCTGGCACCCGCCGCAGCGCACCCGGGCGCGCCTGAAACTTTGTCTCTGTCAAAACCACTCGCATCCGGAACGCAGAAATCGCCCGCGACGCGCGCTGCAATCTACATCTGCCCGATGGATCCCGAGGTTTGCCAGGACCATCCGGGCGCGTGCCCGAGGTGCGGAATGGCTCTCGAACCGGATGTTCCCGCGGTTCCGGCGACTCGGACCGAACACACTTGCCCGATGCATCCGGAAATTGTCGGCGCCGCGCCGGGATGGTGCCCCATTTGCGGAATGGCCCTGGAGCCGCGCACGGCGGTCGTCAAACAGGAGGAGAGTGCGGAGCTTGTTTCGATGACGCGCCGCTTCTGGGCGAGCGTGGCGCTGGCGCTTCCCGTGCTGTTGCTGGGAATGTCGGATCTGATTCCCGGCCAGCCCGTGCAACGCGTTCTCCCGATGCGCGGGATCGGCTGGATCGAACTGGTGATCGCGACGCCGGTGGTGTTGTGGGGTGGCTGGCCGTTCTTTGAGCGCGGCTGGGCTTCGGTCGTGAATCGGCGCTTGAATATGTTTACCCTGATCGCGCTCGGCACCGGCACGGCCTACCTCTACAGCGTGGTCGCGGTTCTGCTCCCCCGCATCTTCCCGGCGTCGTTCCGGTCGATGGGCGAGGTTCCCGTTTATTTTGAAGGGGCGGTCGCGATTACCGCGCTCGTGCTTCTCGGGCAGGTTCTCGAACTGCGGGCGCGCAGCCGCACCTCTTCGGCCATTCGCGCACTGCTGAAGCTGTCGCCGCGAAATGCGCGCCTGGTTCGCGGCGACGGCACCGAGATCGACGTTCCCGTCGAGCACATCGAGCGGGGTGATACGCTCCGCGTGCGCCCCGGCGAAAAGGTGCCCGTCGACGGGATCGTGCTTGACGGAGCAAGCCCGGTCGATGAATCGCTGGTTACCGGCGAATCGCTCCCCGTGGAGAAGATGGCCGGAAGCCGTGCCATCGGCGGAACCTTGAACGGCACCGGCAGTTTCCTGATGCGCGCCGAACGCGTGGGTGCCGAGACGATGCTCGCGCAAATCGTGCGCATGGTGAGCGACGCGCAGCGCAGCCGCGCGCCGGTGCAGCAGCTTGCCGATCGCGTGGCTTCGTATTTTGTGCCGGCCGTTGTGCTCGCGGCCGTGATCGCATTTGTGGTGTGGGCTACGGTCGGGCCCGAGCCGAGAATGGCGCATGCCCTTCTCAATGCGGTTGCCGTCTTGATCATCGCCTGTCCCTGTGCGCTGGGGTTGGCCACGCCGATGTCGATCATGGTGGGCACCGGGCGCGGCGCTTTGGCGGGCGTGCTCGTAAAAAATGCCGAAGCGCTCGAGATCCTCGAGAAGGTCGATACGCTCGTCGTTGACAAGACGGGAACGCTTACCGAAGGCCGCCCGCGCGTGACGCAGATCTTCGCCGAGGTTGGATCGAGCGAGCAAGACGTGCTGCGCGTCGCCGCGACGCTCGAACGCGCCAGCGAACATCCCCTCGCTGCCGCGGTTCTGGCTGCTGCCACGGAACGCAATGTCGCACCGGGGGACTTGTCGGATTTCTATTACCGGACAGGCCAAGGGATTACCGGAGTCGTTGATGGAACCCAAACTGCGCTGGGGAATCGCCCTCTATTTGCCACCCTCTCCATTGCGCTCAGAGAACTGGAACAGAGAGCGATGCAACTGGAACGCGATGGACAGACGGTGATGTTTGTCGCAAGGGAAGCGAAGCCGGTGGGGCTGATCGCCGTAGCCGACCCGGTGAAGGCCACCACGCCCGAGGCCATCGCGCAACTGCACCGCCAAGGGATCCGCATCGTGATGCTGACAGGGGACAGTCGCGCGACCGCCGAGGCTGTCGCAAGGAAGCTGGGCATCGATGAGGTGCATGCGGGCGTGCTGCCGGATCAAAAAAGTGAAGTAGTAAAGCAGCTGCAGACCGAAGGTCAGATTGTCGCAATGGCGGGCGATGGCGTAAACGACGCTCCCGCGCTCGCGCAAGCAAACGTCGGCATTGCCATGGGGACCGGAACCGACGTCGCCATGGAGAGCGCCGGTATCACATTGCTGCAGGGCGACCTAGGCGGCATATCCCGCGCGCGAACTCTGAGCCGCGCGACCATGCGCAACATCCGCCAGAACTTGCTCTTTGCATTCGTCTACAACTCGGTGGGAATCCCGATTGCGGCGGGCGTTCTCTACCCCTTCTTCGGCCTGCTGCTTAGCCCGATCCTAGCGAGCGCCGCGATGACGTTCAGCTCGGTCTCGGTAATCACCAACGCGCTGCGCCTGCGCCGGGTGGAACTCTAACTAAGTGTATGCGGCACCGGATGGTATAATTCCACCATGACATTCCTAACCGTGACCTATGAGCTTCAGAAACCGCTGGCTCCCGAGCAATACCGCGCTCTCGGAGGCTTTGCGAACACCTACGGCCTGCAGCGCTTCCGCTTCGACGAGAAAACAAACCTTTTGCATTTCGACTATGACGCCTCGCGGCTAAGGGAGAATGTGGTCGAGCACATCCTGCGGGAGGCCCGCATCCCCGTGCTGCGATTGGTCCCCCCGGCCGCGCAAATGGCCTAATACGCCTCTGCTGGAATGAATGGTCGACAAAGATCCCGGCCGCGGTTTTCATCCGAACAAGTCCTTTCATTATAAAAACTTAGTGACTTTACAAGCTGTTTACATTTTTGACCCCGATTCCTTGAAACCCCCCAGACCGTTTGACGGTCCTAAACCAGTGAGTCGCGTGCAGGATTTTGGGCATGTCACTCTCACCACAGGGAATTCGGGCCATGCGTTCCCCCCGTTTACCTGAAATCCAAACACAGGAGCATTCGCCTTTGAATCTAAACAAGAAAGTTCTTATCGCTTCGGCATTTTCGCTTGCAGCAGTTCCGCTTTGGGCAGCTCATTCCCTTTCGACCGATTGGAGCCCCGAGCAGACCATTACCATCGGAACAACGCAGGTCCAACCCGGCCAGTATGAATTGAAAGTGGAAGAGGGGAAATCGGAGCTGCAGGTTCTAAAGAAGAACAAGGTAATCGCGACGGTGCCGGTGCATTGGACAAAGCTTCCGGCCAAGGCACACGATTCCGAGATCCTGACCGATGGCACCAAGGTGACTGAAGTGGAATTCGGCGGGCGCAACGACGCAGTTCAAATCAACCCGTAATTCGCCGGACCGTAAGGGGGCGGGCTTCGGCTCGCCCTCTCCCCTCCGCTTATTCCCTGAGCAAACCAGGCCGGCAGGAATAATTCTATGCCGAGATTCAATTGGGCACTGGGCATCCCCGCCGGGCACGCCTGGCGATTCGGTCGGCTTGCGGAGCAGGGGGCACACTGCTGTCTGTGCGGCAAAGACTCAGCCAAGAGCGGATGTGCCGCCGGAGCCACTTCCGATTGCCACGATAAATTTGTAGGTCCGGCGGGGTGTGCCGCATAATGGAATCCACGCCACATGAAGAAGTCACTCATCGCCGTTATGCTGCTGGCCGCCGTTGCGGGGACGTCGGGAGTGCTGATTGGGATGGCCATCGCCCGCATGCGGCACAGGGGCGCGCGGGGGGCCGCGACTCCCGGAGGAGCCCGAATGGCGCCCGCGACGAGCGGATCAGACGCCAGGCAACGCGATGAGCCGGAAGTGATTCGCTTCGCCCGGGACCCATCTCCCACACCGCCTTTTCTCGTGAGCGACCTGAGCGGCCACAGCGTTTCCACCGCGGAGCTCCGTGGAAGAGTAGTGCTCGTGAACTTCTGGGCGACCTGGTGCCCGCCCTGCCGTGAGGAAATTCCCGACCTGATTGCGCTCCAGAGCAAATACAAGGACCGCTTGCAGATTATCGGTGTGTCGGTGGACGAGGATGCTCCGGCTTCCTACGTGAAGGCCTTTGCCGATAAGGAGGGCATCAACTATCCCGTCGTGATGGGTACCGAAATCGCGAAGGAGTATGGTGGCGTACCGGCGCTGCCCACATCTTTTGTCGTCAACACGGACGGGCGCGTGGTGCAAAAGCATGTGGGACTGCTTGACCCTGCGGAGACCGAAAACGAGGTACGCGCTCTTCTGGGTCTTCCCGTGAGCGCGAGGATTGAAACATTTGCGGATACGGGACAAATTTTCCTGAAAAATGCAGAACGGGCCACCGAGCTTCCGGACGTGGATATGAAAGGGCTGACTGCCGAGCAAAAAACAGCGGTGCTCAAGAGGCTGAACTCGGAAAGTTGCACCTGCGGCTGCAACCTGACCATCGCCCAGTGCCGCATCAACGACAGCAGTTGTGCCATCAGCACCAAACTGGCCGCGGACATCGTGAACCAAGTAAGGGCAGGGATGCGGCCACCCCCGCTGCCTGCTGCTTCGGCTTCCTCCGCGCCTATTCCCGCCGGTACTTCTGCTAACTGAGACCCGTCCACCGA
Source organism: Candidatus Acidiferrales bacterium (assembly GCA_050015335.1). GTDB lineage: Bacteria > Acidobacteriota > Terriglobia > Acidiferrales > UBA7541 > Palsa-295. Next base: position 74,893 of record JBEKBP010000018.1, read on the forward strand.
AGCAGCAGCACCTTATTTCCGCTGAGCTTGTTGCGAGAAACGTCGCCCGCTACCGGTCGTATGGCAGGCAGATTTCCAACAGGCGGATGGCATCGTCGGCGGCGCGATGACCGCCGAAATCATGCACGGCACGCAGCAGGCGCAGGCGGGCGTTGCGGAGAGATTCAATCGCATCGCGGATTTCAGGATGGGGCTCAGCGGCCGGTGCGTCGGCCGGCGCGAGCTGCGGATTTTCTGCCCGCCGGCGCCACTGGAACAAACGCGGACATGGCGAGCGCCAGGATCATCGTAACGGTAGCAACGCGCACTGAAAATCCAATTCTTCATGAGTGTTCCGTCTTCAGATGGTGGATCGGCTCCATTGGCCGGGTCGATTTTACCCGCGTGAGTAAACACAAGGGGGGGGAGTTTCCTTTGCTACACCATGGGCAACTTCGCGGGCGACCAGTTCGCGCGGTTCCCAGCGAAGCGTTGCACCCGGCTTGACCTGTCCTTTCGTTCCATTGACCGCGCGGCCCATCCGGATAGGATTGCGCTCAGCAACGATGGGTGAGGCTGAAGCTATACCATGTTTTGTCGTCTTATCCCGATGGAACACGTGGGCCTGTGTTGACTTTCGCTTTTAGTTCGCCTATATTTGCGGCACTTGGCGCAGGCTCACGGAGCGCCGGTTGCCCGGCGGCTCGGGATAAGGGTAGGGGAAAGAGGCGGAGACGATGACACTGACCAAGCGACAGAAGGAAGTGCTCAATTACCTGGTAGCCTTTCTGAACAAAAACGGCTATTCGCCGAGCTTCGAGGAGATCGCGCACGCGATGAAGCTTACCTCCCTCGCGACGGTCCACAAACACCTTTCGACGCTCGAGAAAAAGGGATTCATACGCCGCGGGTATAACCAGAGCCGGTCGATTGAGGTGGTGCAACTGCCGAAGCCGATCCGCGAGCAGGTGCTCGACCGTCATGTGGTGGAGTTGCCGCTGGCCGGCCGCATCGCGGCCGGACGTCCTCTGGAGGCGGTGGAAGACCGGGAAACAATTTCGCTGGCCGATTTCGCGCGAGGGCAGAATACCTTCGTGCTGCAGGTAAAGGGCGAATCGATGCGGGACGACCACATCCTCGATGGGGACTACATCGTGGTGGAGCAAACGCAGGTGGCCAATCCCGGGGAAATTGTGGTGGCGCTGGTCGGGGAGGATGAGGCGACCGTGAAACGATTCTACCGCGAGGCTGGCGCGAAGATCCGGTTGCAGCCTGCCAATGACCAGATGACGCCCATCATCGTGCCGGCGACGAATGTAAAGATACAAGGTAGGGTTGTGGGTGTTCTCAGGAAGTATTAGCCTCGTTTCCGCACTATAGAAATGCTCCCCTTCTCACAGTTTGGTGCGGTAGCGAGAAATACCCGGGGCTAGGGCTACTTTGCGCCCCTAGGCTTTTCCCCTGTCGAGCTTCCCGCGACGGACTCGCTAGCCGGACCAGCGTTACCTATAGAGACACATCTGTACCATTTTGCGTTTGGCAGTAATCTGACAGCGGGCTAGATTGATAGCCCCGGTCCAGTTGTTTCTGCTGTTTTTTTTGATCGCTTTTCGGGCCTAAGGAGGGTAAATGTGGGGAGGAGATAAGAAGGGCGAATCTCCCGTCAGGCCGCCGCTCCCGCAGCAGCCTGTCTCGACGACACAATCAATCGCAAGCGCACCATCATTTTCTGGGGAGGCTAAGACTATGGCACCTTTGGATTCGACGTATCCCTCGACGACGAGCGGTACCGCGCGGCTAGGCGGAAGCCTGCACGTCAAGGGCGAAATTACGGGTAATGAGGATCTGCACATCGATGGAAGCGTCGAAGGGCTGATCCAGCTGGAAGATCGCAAGCTGACGGTTGGAGCGAGCGCGAAGGTCACCGCCGACATCATCGCCCGCGAGGTGGTGGTGTATGGCAACGTAAAGGGCAATCTCCGCGCGCGCGATCGCATCGAGATCAAGAAGGATGGGTCGGTGGTCGGGGATTTGACGACTGCTCGGATCATGATCGAGGACGGGGCGTACTTCAAGGGCTCGATCGAGATCGACAAGACCGGCGATGCAAGCGACAGCAGCCGCGAGAAGTCTTCGGCGTCGTACGCGAAGGCAACTCGCAGTGCCGTACCTGCGTCTACCACGGTTTCCTAACCCCCGAATTCCTGCGTGAGCGGGTCGCCGCCATGGGGCCCGCCACCGCTCCGCTGTATTTTTGCCCACCTGCACCGCGGCAGGTCTGACTCCCGACTCTGCTGGCAATAGGAAATTCATGCGGTCTGGCAATGCGATCGGCGCGATTTCGGCGCGATTAGGATTCGTTGACAGGGAATACGCTGTAGAATAGACTTGTCGTTTGTCTTTAGAGCGAAAGGTGTGACTGCACAGATGCGGACGTATGTTCCAAAGGGCCGAGAGGCGGAAGACCTGACGGTGGGGAAGCATTGGTTCGTGGTGGATGCCAAGGGCCAGGTCCTGGGGCGGCTGGCGACACGCGTCGCGAGACTGCTGATCGGCAAGGACAAGCCGAGCTATACGCCGTCGCTTGACTGCGGCGACCACGTGATTGTGATCAACGCCGAGAATATCCGGCTTACCGGAAACAAGATCGACCAGAAGGTGTATCGCCACCACAGCGGGTGGCCGGGTGGATTGAAGGAAGTCCCGATTCGGGCGATGCTGCAACGGCGTCCGGAAGAAGTTGTGCGCGAAGCGGTTCTGGGGATGCTGCCGAAGAACAAGCTCCGGGCGCGTCGCGCGAAGAAGCTGCGTGTCTATTCCGGGAGTGAAGCGCTGGCCCGTCACGCCGGACAGAACCCCCAGCCCCTCGCACTGTAAACGCGTGGAGCGTTTGCGCATGAAGCAAGTTAGGTTTGGCGCAGAAGTCCGCCGTGCGCGGGTGTAATTTTCGAGCCGTCTTCAAGAATCGAACGGAAGTAGGAGGAAAGTTGAGTTCATCTGCAAATGTTCCAGGCGCAGCAAAGCAGTTCTACGGCACGGGCCGCCGGCGGGAGTCGGTGGCGCGTGTTTACATCAAGCCGGGGCCGGCGGGTTTCACCATCAACGGCCGGCCGGTGGATGATTATTTTCGCAACGTGGCGTGGCACACATCCGCCATCGAGCCGCTGAAATTCACACAGATGCACGATCAGGTGGAAGTGCGCGCGCAGGTGAAGGGCGGCGGGGTCGGCGGGCAGGCCGGAGCGGTGCGCATGGGACTCTCCCGCGCGCTGTCGCGCTTGAATCCGGAACTGCGTCCCGCGCTGCGAAAGAACGGTTTCCTGACGCGCGATTCGCGCATGAAGGAGCGCAAGAAGTACGGACAGAAGGGCGCACGCCGCCGCTTCCAGTTCAGCAAGCGCTAATGGTAGGGCCCCCGGTTCGCCGGGGGTAAATCCACGGTCGGCAAGAGGCCGGCGAAAAAGGATGCTGGCGCCGCAAGGCGATTCGAAGCATCCCTCCAAAGAGAGGAGACACATTGGGAGTCGAAATTACAATGAAGGAACTACTGGAGGCTGGTGTTCACTTCGGCCACCAGACACGGCGCTGGAATCCGAAAATGAAGGAATATATTTTCGGAGAGCGTAACGGCATTCACATCATCGACCTGCAAAAGACACTGAAAATGTTCCGCGACGCGGCGCGCTATGTGTCGGAGCAGGCGGCACAAGGCAAGGTCATCCTTTTTCTGGGCACCAAGCGCCAGGCGCAGGAAGCCATCACCGAAGAAGCCCAGCGGTGCGGCATGTTCTACGTGAATCACCGGTGGCTCGGCGGCACGCTCACCAACTGGGTCACTCTCCAGAAGTCGATCAAGCGGCTGAAACTGCTGAAGGCCATGGTGGAAGATGGCCGGATGGCGCAGTTTTCGAAAAAAGAGGGCGCGCGGCTCGAGCGGGAATTAAAGCATTTGCAACAGAATTTCGCCGGCGTCGAGAATATGACCACGCCTCCCGACGTCATGTTTGTGATCGATCCCAATTCGGAAGTGATCGCGGTGCGCGAAGCGCGCAGGATGGGAATTCCGGTGGTGGCGATTGTCGACACCAATTGCGATCCCAATCTTGTGAACTGGGTAATCCCTGGCAACGATGATGCGTTGCGGGCCATCCGGTTGTTCACTTCGAAGATCTCCGATGCAGTGATCGTAGGACGCCAGTCGTTTGAGCAATCGCAGATCGCCGATCAGAAATCGGGTGAAACGACAGGGGAAGAGGGCGTCGACTACGTGGACACGAGCGCCTATGAAGTTTACGAAAAGCAAGAGGGCGACTTCGTGGAGGGCGAGCCGGGAATTCTGCCGGAGGAAGAAGCCTCTGCGGCGGCTATGCCTGAGAATGAGGAAGTTCCCAAATAGCGATTTCAGAGCGCAAGACACCTCGAACGGTTCGTTGTTGGACTGACGCAAGGATTCTCCGCATCCAACCGGCGTAGTAGGCCTGAATCCATCGAAAAGGAATTAAAGTGACTTCATGGCGACTGAGACTGGGAAGAATGTATCGGCGCAACAGGTAAAGGAGCTGCGGGACCGGACCGGCGCGGGTTTTACGGCGTGCCGCGATGCGCTTGTTGAGGCCAACGGTGACATCGAGCAGGCCGTCAACGTCCTGCGCAAGAAGGGGCAGGCTGCGGCACAGAAGAAGGCGCAACGGGCCACCTCGGAAGGCTTGGTGAGCAGCTACATTCACGCGGGGGGGAAAATTGGCGTGCTGGTGGAGGTCAACTGCGAAAGCGATTTCGTGGCGCGCACCGAGGATTTCCAGCGGCTGTGCCACGATGTGGCCATGCACATCGCCGCACTCGACCCGCGCTTCCTGCGGCGCGAAGAAGTGACGCAGGAAACCCTGGACCGCGAGCGCGAGATTTATGGCGAACAGGCCAAAGCGACGGGCAAGCCCGCGGCGGTGATCGAGAAAATCGTGAACGGCAAGATGGAAAAATTCTACGAGGAAAACTGCCTCTACGAGCAGCACTTCATCAAGGACGAAGGAACCACGGTGAAGGAACTGGTCGACCAAGCCATCGCCAAGCTGGGTGAAAACATTGCCATCCGGCGCTTCTCGCGGTTTAAGGTCGGGGAGATGGACGGCTCCGCGGCGGCTTCCGAGGGAACTGAAACCGCCAGTCTGTAGCCATAAACTTTCTTTCTCTCTGGCACCCCCGCATATCTTTGTGCGAAAATTCGCTGGGCGTAGGAACCCGCGCCGATCCGGCGCAATCGAAAATGTTCGCTGGCAAATCGTTTGAGGGGCGCTAGAATCTCCGCGGTCGGGGATTGGCTCACACCTTTATGACAACAGCCACAGCCTTGAAGCGCGGGAACGCCAAGCGCAGAGCTGCCAAACAGTCCGCTCCCGTATATCAGCGAATCGTCGTGAAGCTTTCGGGGGAATCTCTGTCTGGCCCGGACGCGTTTGGGATTCACGCCGGCACGATTCAGGGGATCGCGCACGAGGTGAAAGGCGTCCAGGATCTCGGCGTGCAAATTGCTTTGATGGTGGGCGGCGGGAACATCTTTCGCGGCACCCGTCAAAGAGAACTTTCGATCGATCGCGCCACCGGCGACTACATGGGCATGCTCGCGACGGTGATCAACGGGCTGGCGCTGCAGGACGCCCTCGAGAAGGCGGGTTGCACGACGCGGCTTTTGAGCGCAATCGAGATGCACCAGGTGGCCGAACCCTTCATCCGGCGGAGAGCCACGCGCCACCTTGAAAAAGGCCGTGTGGTCATCTTTGCGGCAGGCACGGGCAATCCTTATTTTTCGACCGATACCGCGGCTGCCCTGCGCGCGATGGAGATCAAGGCGGACGTGATCTTGAAAGCGACGCGCGTGGATGGAATTTACGACGCCGACCCGGAGAAAGTGGCCAGCGCCAAGAAATTCGAGCAGATCACCTACCTGGATGTGCTGCAAAAAGGCTTGTCGGTGATGGATTCGACGGCCATTTCTCTGTGCATGGACAATAAGATGCCCATCGTCGTGTTCGACATGGGAGTGTCGGGCAACCTGAAGCGGGTCGTGCTGGGTGACCGGGTTGGCTCGACAGTCACAGCGGCGTGACGCGGCAAGCGGAGGCTATGGTTCGATGAGCACAGTTGCCACAAGCAAGGATGCTCTGGTGCAGGCGAGGACGCGTATGGAGAAAGCGGTGGAGGATTTCCGCAAGGAACTGTCGGGAGTCCGCACGGGCCGGGCGAACGTGGCAATCCTCGATCACATTCGGGTGGATTATCACGGGACGCCCATGCCCATTAATCAGCTGGGATCGGTGAACGTTCCGGACCCAGCGACGATCGTGGTTTCACCCTGGGATCCTGGCGCCGTCGCGCTGATCGACAAAGCGATTCGAACCTCCGATTTAGGGCTAAACCCCACAAACGACGGAAAAGTGGTGCGCGTGCCGATTCCCTCGCTCACCGAAGACCGGCGCAAAGACATGGTGAAACACATCCACAAGATTCTCGAGAATCACCGTACAGCGGTGCGCAATATACGCCGCGACGTCAAAGAGGCGGTCGAGAAACTCGAGAAGGACAAGAAGATCAGTGAAGATGAAAAAAAACGCTCACTCGACGAGCTCGAAAAGCTAACCCATTCGGAAACCCAGAAGATCGAAGCCCTCTCCGCAATAAAAGAAAAAGAGCTTCTCGAATTGAAGTGATGCCGGAAAACAACTCCTCTCCCGCTCCGCTAACCAGACGTCAATCCCCTGAAAAAATCAGTTGGTCCTCTTGAGCCGGAAGTTTATTTCGAGCTGGATTTTGTCGTCGACGCTCAGCAAACGCGCAAGCGAGGGCTTGGTGAGCCCGAATGTGGAAAATGTGAAATCGGTCATGGCCCGGCCCGCCACCAGATCCTTGCTGTAGGTGGCATATCCGCTCAAAGTGACTTCCTTGGTTATGCCATGAACTGTGAGGTCTCCGACCAGCTGAAACCCGGTTTGGCCGGTTGGCCGGTCCGGAGCTGGGAGAGGAGACGGGACGCCCTGAAGTCGTTTGGCGACAAACTCGGCTGTCGGGAACTTGTCGGTTTCAAGCGTCCGATTTTTTACATACCCATCACGCATGTCCTGGTCGCTCTTGAGGTTCCGGAGATCGATGGTCAGCTTGGAGCGAGCGCTATCAACCGAGCCATCGGGCAGAATCACCAAGCCGCCCGTTACCAAATCCGTCGAGCCGACCGCATCGTCCGGGAAGTTGAGGCCGGCCAGCTGCTCGCGAACCCTGTAGGTTGCGCTGGTGCCGCTCACAGCGTCGAGCGCAATGGGATTGCTGGGCGGCGCCTGTGCCGCTAGGGTTGGTATTCCCCCGAAAACAAGGGCGGCTGCGAGAATCATTTGACCAACGCATCCCGGCATACGGCCCGACCCAATTCGCCTTTGAATCATCGTGGACCTTTCTCAATCAATTTGAACTGCGACCCAGGACCCCGGTTGAACGCCAACGCTGCTTCATTGTACACGAGCGGGGCCGCGTTCGGCGCGCCCTATCCTGGGCCGGCTGGGCCGGAACTTCCATTCGCTGCGGGGACATCCTGGGGCAAGTGGAGGACAAGGCTGCATTCAGGGGCTGTAGCCCAGCAGGAAAGCGTGCCGCGGCGGACCAGATTTACCGGCGAAGCATCCGGGAACAGCGAACCGTAATCGAGCGAGCGCAGCCGGTCCGCGAAAGCGCGCAGTTTCTCACTTCCGCCGAGGAAACGCACCGATTCCACGTGACAAGCATGGGGAGCCGTGCGCCCGGGCGATAGAAGCACGGTGAATTCGGCCTGCGCGTTTTCGTTAAGCAGCTTTCCGGCCGGGAGCGTGCGGAGCATCGTGAGGGCCGGCGCGGCTTGCTCGATGAGCGCATCGATCTGTGAATTGCCGCCAAGGAGCAGCATGAGGCGCGCCCGCGTGTCGGAGTCGGGAGTCGGTGCAGCTAATGCGATGGCGTAGGTGCGAATGGCTTCGTCTTTCTTGCCGCGCTTTTCGAAGATTTGCGCGAGATGATCGGCGATTTCGCCACGCTGATCGAGGAGCCACGCGGAGCGGATGTATCGTTCTGCCGCATCGAGGTCGCCCCTTTGAAAATAAACCCAGCCGAGCGTGTCCCAGTAATTCCCCATGCTTTCGACTTTTCCCATCTGCTCGGCGGTCAAGTGCGGCAAATCGATCTTGGTAAGGTCGGCGGCGGTGGCCGACACCGCGGACTCTGCATATTTCTGCGCTCTGGCGAGTTCCACTCGGTGATCCGCTAGGTTGTGGGCAGCGCTATTCCAGATGGCCGGCGTCGGCGAGATCGCCACGCCTTGCTCGAATGCCTCGGCCGCTTTCTCCGTCTGGCCGAGATGGATATAGGCTTGCCCCAGGCTGATCTGCAACTCCGCTTTGCCGGGGGAAAGGACCGTGGCTTTGTCGAGTTCCGGGGCGGCTTCGAAATATTGATGCTGAGCCAGAAGAATCGAGCCGAGCGCCGCGTGGGCCACGGTATCGAGCGGATCGATTTCGATCTGCTTGCGGAAGGCCGACGCGGCTTCGTCGTACTTCTGTTGCTGCTCGAATGTAAGGCCCAGATAGTTGTGGGCATGCTGGTCGGCGGGATTCAGCTGCAGCTGCCTCTCAAAGGCGGCAGCCGCAAAGTCAAAGTGCGCCAGGCGCAGATGGGCCAGCCCGAGATCGTTCCACGCCTCGGTATGCGCGGGCTCTAAGGCGACAAGGCGCTCGAAAAGGGGGATGGCGGATTGCGCCTTGCCCGCAGCGAGAGCGGCGGAGCCGGCCTCGAAGAGTTCGCTTACGCTGGCTGCCGGGGGAACCGTCCGTGCGTCCGGTGCGCTGTTCGCAACGACCAGGGGCTGCATCTGGTCGGCGTCCAGGGCATGCGTGAAGGCAAGGTAATCGTCTCGGCGAGACGCCGGAAGCTCGCGCATTTTGAAATTGAGGGAGCGCTCGGCTACGAGGGTGCGGTCTTGCCACTGGTAGCCCGACTTGAATTCGGCGTAATCGCGAGTGACGGCCATGCCGACTGGAGCTTCGGCCGTGAAACCGACGGGCAACGACAGCTTGAGGCGGGTGACTACATCGAGGGGACTGCCGAGTGCGATCGGTCGAGCGCTGTTTTTGGGCGCATCGGGTACGGCTATTGAAAGCAGCGGCAGAACGACCCTTGCTTTCTTGCTCGACCAATCGAGGAAATTCGACTGCGCGTATTCGAGATCGATTTCCAGGGGATTTCGCGTATCCAACGGGTCGCTGGATTTCGCGAGCGTGACGTCGCCGTGCAGTCCATCGAGGGTCAGAAGCGTTTGCCCGAGATTTTTCCACTGTGCCGGCGGCGTGCGGCGGAAGGCCAGGCGCAGCACGAATTCGTTGTCGCCCCGTATTTTGTATTGGATGTGAGCGACCAGTTTTCCAAGGTCGCTCACGTGGCCTTCCACTTCCACTTTCTGAGTGGACAGAAACGGCGGGTCCGCAGGCGTCTCCACAATTGTTCCTGCTCCGTCTGAGGTCACCAGCAAGGCTGCCCTATGGCGCAGCGAGGGGGGCAGGAACTGGAAGGGGGCGACTTCAGGCGCCGCGTCCATCCAGACGATCCTGCTGCCATAGGCCAGGGCTGTGATGACTTGATCCATTTGCGACGGGGAGGGCGCTAGCAGGTCGAGCCTTTGGGATTGCGGAACCAGGACGGTATCGGCGCGAATACCGGCTGCTTGGAGCATGCAGGAGAGCAATGCGTGCTTATCTTTCGCGTCGCCATATTGATTCTTGAAAACTTCGGCTGCCGCGTGTGGCATAAAGCCGCCTGCTCCCAAGGGCAGGTCCACGTAGCGAATATTCCTGGCAACGTAGTCATAGAGCATCTCGATCTTATCGAGCTCGGTGTGGCGGCCGGCGGTAAGTTCGGCGGTCCTGGCAAGGATGGAAGGGGTTGGCTCGGTGCTGCTACGTTCGAGCTTTGCGTACCAGCGCGATACATCGTTCCAACTCGCGAAACTGGTGATTTGAATGTCGGGCTGCGTCGCGTTTGTTGTCGGGGGCGCTGGCGATTGGTGGTCCTGCGGAGAAACGGCCAAATTGGCGCGTTTCCAGCGATAGATGACGCGTCCCTTCGCCGAGGTCGCGTCGGTCGAATAAGGGACATTCGGCGAGCGGACCGTTACGCTGCGGCCTTGCGGCACGCTGATGTCGAGGCGCTCCTCGAGGACGATCACATCTTTGAGAAAAGCGTGCTGGGCCCAGAATTCGCCGTTGGCGATGGGATGGACCAGGCGGGTAACGATTTCATATTCGAATACGTCGCCGGGTTCAAGCGGCGGGACGGCGATGTGTCTTTCTTTGGCGTTGGCGTAAGCGGGTGCGTCGCGGACGGCAGACACAGTTTCTTCCGTGATGGCAGCGGGTCCGGCATCGATGACCGTTCCGTTCGATTTATGGACGCGAACCAAGGGAACTTTCAGCTCTTCGGTGTTGGCATCGAACGCAAAACGGAGCTGACCGAGCTGTTTGGCGGCACCGTCATTCTGGATGCGGATGCGCGCCATAACCGATCGTTCGCCAGTTCCGTCATTTTCCAGGCGGAACGCGGTTTGATACTGTTCGATTACGTATGGTTCGGTGGAATATTTTTGAGTGATGGCCCCGGATTCTGAAAGATTTGAAGCGTGAGCCTCGCGGGGCGAAAGGTGACGCGGGGCGGCGGCGGCCGGCACAAACGGCCATACCAGAAGGCATAGAGACGCCGTCTCGAGGAAATTCACGGATGCTCCCTGTTGAAAAAAGCGCCACCAGTGTAGGCCTGAATCCGGGCTGCGGTAAAGGGTTGGCAAGAATCGTGGTGAGCAACTGGCAATCACCCCCGGTGGTTCGGCGGAGTTCCCAACTGCGTTTGACTTGAAGCAACCTCACGCCTTGAGTCACATCGTCATTTGGGGTGATAAACGGATTATTATCATTTGATTAGTGGAATAACCAGACTAAAAACTACATATATAGCCGATGTGTTCCTGGTCGGCAGGCAAGAGGCTGCTTTCTTGTGCGGGGAGCGCGACCGTCTGGAGAGCGGACACAGATACGACCAGCAAGTCGCACGGTGGCCGACGGCGACAACGGGTCCCGGGCGTTGAGTCTTTGATTTCCACAGATGAATCGAGTTGACATGAGTTGTTGTTTTTCCTATACTTGCGCGGTTGTCTAGAGGCCTTCGGGCCTGGTGTGGTGAAGGGAAGTCTTTCGATCCCGGAACAAGAGCAACGGAACGGGACCTGAAAGAGCGGCCGAAATGGGGCGCCAGCCCCGCAAAGCCGTGAAAGCCTCTCCGTTTTTGAGCAGATGCAGTTCACCTCGGGGTGAAGCGTCCGCACGGAGCACCTTGTAGTTCCTCAAGGTTTGGCGGCCTTTCTGTTCATGCACCCGCAGAGTACTGCGCGGGAGGAATCCTCGCGCGCGTACCTCTGATACTCGCAGAGCTTTGCGAAGCAAAAGGGGAAAAGGCGTGCCGACGTTTTCACAACTGGTGCGGAACGGCCGGGAAAAAATCCGGACGAAGACGAAGTCTCCGGCTCTTGAAGGGTGCCCGGAAAAGCGCGGCGTGTGCGTTCGCGTTTACACCCAGACGCCGAAGAAACCGAACTCCGCGCTGCGAAAAGTCGCGCGCGCGCGGCTGACCAACAGCGCCGAAGTAACGACCTACATTCCCGGGATCGGCCACAATTTGCAGGAACACTCGATCGTGCTCGTGCGCGGCGGCCGCGTGAAGGATCTGCCGGGCGTGCGCTACCACGTGATTCGCGGCACGCTGGACGCGGCTGGCGTGGAGAATCGCAAGCAGGGGCGCTCGAAATACGGCGCGAAGCGGCCGAAAGCCGCACAGAAGTAGGAGAGCAGATAGATGCCTCGTAAAGGTTGGGTTCTTCGAAGAAGGATTGCCGGTGATCCGGTCTATAACAGCGACCTCGTGCAGAAATTCATCTCGAGCATGATGTATGACGGCAAGCGGTCGACCGCGCAGGTGATTTTCTATAAAGCAATGGACCATGTCGCGTCCAAAACCAACGACGACGCCTTCAAGCTGTTCAAGAAGGCGGTCGACAATTGCAAGCCGATCCTGGAAGTGAAGACGCGGCGCGTGGGCGGAGCAAACTATCAGGTTCCGGTCGAAGTAAATCCCTACCGACGGCAGTCGCTCGCGATTCATTGGCTGGTGCTGAACGCACGCACGCGCTCGGGCAAGTCGATGACCGACAAGCTGGCGGAGGAAATCATGGACGCGGCGAACGGCCGCGGCGGAGCGGTGAAGAAGAAGGAAGACGTACACCGCATGGCGGAGGCCAACAAGGCCTTCGCGCATTATCGCTGGTAGGGCGAACCAATACTGAGAATGGCACGCCAAGTCCAACTCGAGCATATCCGGAACATCGGGATCATGGCGCACATTGATGCGGGAAAGACCACCTGCACCGAGCGCATCCTTTTCTATACAGGTGTGACCTACAAGATCGGCGAAGTGCACGAAGGCACCGCCACGATGGACTGGATGGAGCAGGAGCGCGAGCGCGGAATCACGATCACCTCGGCTGCGACGACGGCCTCCTGGAGCCGGTTTGGCGTGAAGCACCGCATCAATATTATTGATACGCCCGGCCACGTGGACTTCACGGTGGAAGTGGAGCGGTCGCTGCGCGTGCTCGACGGTGCGGTCGCTGTGTTTGACGCGGTTGCTGGCGTACAGCCGCAGACGGAAACCGTATGGCGCCAGGCGGACAAGTATCGCGTGCCGCGCATTGCGTTTATCAACAAGATGGACCGCATCGGCGCCGATTTCGATCACTCGATAAAGACCATGCGGCAGAGGTTGTCCGGGCATCCGGTGCCGATTCAGTATCCGATCGGGCGCGAGGATAATTTCATCGGGGTCATCGATTTCATCGAAGAGCGTGCCATTATCTGGAAGAGTGAAACGCTGGGCGCCGAATACGAGACGCTCCCCCTGCAGAATCTGTGGGATGCCGCGTACCTGAAGTCGCACCCGGAACTTGAGACGGCCGTGAAGGCCTCGGCGCTGACGCCGGAATTCTATAGAGAGCATCGCGATAAGGTCGTCGAATACATCGCCGAGCATGACGATGCCATCCTCACAAAGTATCTCGACCAGCACAAATTGGAGCCCGCGGAGTTGCGCGCATCGCTGCGCAAGTCAACGATTGCCCTCAAACTGGTGCCAGTAGTTGCCGGCTCGGCCTTCAAGAACAAGGGTGTGCAGCCGCTGCTCGATGCGGTGGTCGATTATCTGCCTTCGCCCCTCGATATTCCGCCGATCGAGGGCATGGACCCTGACACCGAAGAAGCGGAACTGCGGCGTTCGGCGGACGATCAGCCGTTTGCCGCGCTGGCGTTTAAGATCATGACCGACCCCTACGTCGGCCACGTGACCTACATTCGTGTTTATTCCGGCGTGCTGAAAGCGGGGCAGAACGTTTACAACTCGACCAAGAAAACCCGCGAGCGGATCGGCCGGCTGCTGCGGATGCATGCGAACAAGCGGGAAGAAATCGACTCGGTGGAAGCCGGTGATATTGCGGCTTGCGTGGGTTTGAAGAATGTGACCACGGGGGACACGCTGTCTGATGAGGAAAAGCCGATCGTGCTCGAAGCGATCGATTTCCCGGCGCCGGTAATTTCGGTGGCGATCGAGCCGAAGACGAAAGCGGATCAGGAAAAGATGGGTACCGCGCTGGCCAAGCTGGCGCAGGAAGACCCCACATTCCGCGTGCACACGGATGTCGATACGGGGCAGACGTTGATTTCCGGAATGGGCGAGCTTCATCTTGAAATTATCGTGGACCGCATGATGCGGGAGTTCAGCGTTCAGGCCAATGTGGGGCGTCCGCAGGTGGCCTATCGCGAGACGATCTTGAAATCGGCCGAAGGCGAAGAGAAGTACGTGAAGCAGACCGGTGGCCGCGGGCAATACGGGCATGTGAAGCTCACCGTGCAGCCGCTGCCCAATTCCGGTGCGGGAGACATGCATGAGATGTCGACCGATGAGCTGGACGAAGTCGCCCAGAAGGTGGCGGGCAAGGGCGGCAAGTGGCGCTACGACAAAGATCACCGGCTGCTGTTTATCGATAAAGTATTTGGTGGCGCTATCCCGAGAGAGTACATTCCCCCCATTGAAAACGGCGTGAAGGAAGCCATGGAGACCGGTGTGCTGGCGGGCTATGAAATGGTCGATCTTGCGGTGACAGTGATCGACGGCAGCTACCACGAAGTGGACAGTTCGGAAATGGCCTTCAAGATTGCCGGGTCGATCGCTTTCAAGGAGGCATGCCGGAGGGCCAACCCGAAACTGCTTGAGCCGATCATGAAGGTGGAAGTGGTGGTTCCCGAGGATTACATGGGGCCGGTGATCGCGGACCTGAACTCGCGGCGCGGCCAGATGCAGGGGCGCGAATCGCGCGGCGGCACCGAGATCATCAACGTGCTGGTGCCTTTGTCTGAGATGTTCGGCTATGCGACCGATATTCGCAGCAAGACCCAGGGGCGCGGTAGCTTTACGATGCACTTCGCGCATTATCAGCAAGCGCCTAGTAACATCGCAGAAGAAATTATTGGCGGAAAGAACGGCGGCGGTAAGGGAAAGAAATAGGTCCGGAAATCTCATAGAAACGCTGGAAATAGTAAGGAGCGAAGAGAGATATGGCGAAGGAGAAATTCGAGCGAGTTAAGCCGCACGTAAACGTGGGGACGATCGGGCACATCGACCACGGGAAGACGACATTGACGGCGGCGATCACCAAGGTGTTGTCAAAGCACAACCC
>JBEKBP010000019.1:0-85976 GCA_050015335.1 Candidatus Acidiferrales bacterium
CAGTCAAGATTTCGATACTGATTGTAAGGCTGCCAGTAAGGTTAGCAGCCCAAGCTGGAAAACATTCCAGCAACATTCCGGGCGAATTCAAAATTAGTGGTTTTGCAACAGCCTTTAGCTAGCAACCGCCGAGGGGGCGGAATCTTCGAGCGCCCGGAACTTCCATCCTGACATCCTGCCGCACGGGGTTTACTTCGGTCCTGAGTTTCCATACCATGAGCGGGAAGAACCGCGCTCCAGTACGGTTCGCGTTCCCTCTGAAAAGGTCAGGAAGAATGCCTCCGAGCAGCCGCCTTGTCGTTATCGAGCCGAATGGCACACGCTTGGAGGTACCTATTGTGGGCTCTCCGTTCCGGATTGGCCGGCAGGCGGGAAACGAACTCACCCTGCGCGACAGCCGGATCAGCCGGCAGCAGGCGCAAATCCTGAAAACCAATGGCGCCTTCGTGCTCGAAGACATGGGAAGCCGGCACGGCACTTTCGTCAATGGCCAGAAGATCCTCCGCCATGAGCTGCAACCAAACGACACGGTCGAATTCGGCGTGGCCGATACCTACCGGCTCATCTATATCTCGGAGGGAGCCACCATTGAGGAGCTGGTGGAACGTGTGGAGGCGCCGGCACCGGCGGCCGCCGGCTCACGCGAACTCTATCACCTGGGGGTCCTGCTCGATGTGGCGCGGGCACTGGGCACCGGGCTTTCCCTCGAGGACATATTAACCGTGGTTGTCGACGCGGCCATCCAAGTGACGCGAACGGAACGGGGAGTGCTGCTGCTGACCAGCGCTTCCGGGGAATTGCAGACGATCGTGGCGCGGAACGCGCAGAAGGACACGCTACGCCCGGAGGATTTGCAGGTTTCCAGAAGTGTGGTCAAACGCGTGGCGGCGTCGCGCCGCGAGTTGATTGTGAGCGATACCGGCGACGACATTCCGGTGAACCCGCAGGAGAGCATGGCGCGCCTGGCCCTGCGCACGGTCGTAGCCATCCCGATCGATAAGCTACCGGTGATTGAAGCCGTCGACGTGACGATCGCGACGCGCCAGGGCGAACTGCTGGGGGTTCTATATTTGGATAGCCGCGCGCCCACCAGCGCTTTCTCCGCCCTGGACCGCGAAGTTTTGCGGACGCTGGCCCGCGAGGCCGCCACGGTCGTCGAGAATGCCCGCCTGTTTGCGGCCTCCCGGGAAAAAGTGCGTCTGGATCACGAGATTCAGATTGCCAGCGAGATCCAGCAAAGGCTGCTTCCGAAATCACTGCCCGATCTTCCGGGAGTGGCCATCGCCGGATCGACGCTGGCCTGCTATTCGGTGGGAGGAGACTGCTTCGATGTGATCGAACTCGGTTCGGGACGGCGCGGCTTCTTCGTGGGAGACGTTTCGGGCAAGGGAATTTCGGCCGCGCTGCTGGCGACTTTGCTCCAGGGCGTGTTTTTCACCACGGCGGCGATGGACATCCCACTTTGCGACATTTTCCTGAGGGTCAATCAATATCTGTGCGCGCGGACGCAAGAAAGCCGCTACGCCACGGTCTTCTACGGCGTTCTCGAAAAAGACGGGAGCCTTGAATACGTCAATGCCGGGCATGTGCCTCCCCTTGTTCGACGACAATCCGGAACGCTCGAAGCGCTTCCCTCGGTGAATTTTCCGGTCGGTTTATTTGCGGAGGCGGAATATCAAAGCGCCCGCGTGAAGTTGGCCCCCGGTGAATTCCTGGTGATTTATACCGACGGCGTTTCAGAGGCAGCCAACACGAGCAACGAGCAATTTGAAGAAACGCGATTGAGGCGAATTCTGGAAGAGTGTCGGTCCCTCACGGTCGAGGAAGTGGCCGATGCGATTCGCGACGGCGTGAAGTCGTTCACCCAAGGAGCCCCTCAGTCTGACGACATCACGGTTCTCGTGATTCAGTACAAATGCGAAGCCGTCTGAGGCCGCCCTCCGGGCAAGGACCGACATGATTCATCCACCCTTGGACGACAATTCTCCTGGGGAGCGGCCCATCTCTGAGTTCCGCCAACAGGCCAGCCTGGCCGAAGCCAAGACCAAGACAGCCCTCGGTGAAAGACACAACCACCCGATGATGCAGCAGCAGGCGTTGCAGTGGAAAGGCTACCCTGCCTCCCAAGGTTCCCTGATGTTGGTGTCGCAGCAGGACCTGTTGGTTGCGAATCTTCATGTTCGATTCCACAAGGAACAATTGCAGCGCCGAACCTGTCTCATACGCCGTCCTGTTAAATGGAACGGTTGCAATAGCGGTTGGTAGCACACTCGCGCCTCTTCGCATAGGCAAGTCTGGAACCGGTCTGCTACAATTTCGCGATCAGGGGGACGGGCCGCGCCTGACATGGCGGAGAACAACAAACAGAAAAATGTCATTCTGCTTCTGACCGCAGGCGTGGTGGTGTTGGCCCTTGCGGTGATGGCTCTCCGCAAGAAGCCACCCGAAGTGGCGATTGTGAGCGTCGGGCGGGAGGATCTGAGCGAAACAATCACGAGTAACGGAAAAGTGGAGCCGATCGCTCCCGATGTTGCCCACGCTGAGTTTCCCGCTTTCGTAGAGAAGGTGATGGCAAGTGAGGGCCAGTCGTTGCGGCGCGGGCAGGTGATTCTGACCCTGGACGCAGGCGACGTCGAATCTCAACTGGGACAGGCGAGGGCCAATTTGCTCACGGCACAAACCGACCTGCGCAATGCGCGCGAGGGCGGCTCGCTTGACCAAGTAGCACAGGTGCGAGGAAGCCTGCAGCAGGCGCGCGTCGACGTCGAGAGCCTGGAACGCACGGAGAAAGCCCTCGAGAAGCTTGTGACCGAGCATGCCGCCACGCAGGACGAGCTCGCCCAGAACCAGTCTGCGCTGGCAAAAGCCCGCGCGCAGGTGCAAGAGCTGGAACAGAGGAAGGAAGCGCTGGCCCTGAGAGCCACTTCTGCCGCGGAGAGCGCCGACCTGATGGCCAAGCAAGCCCAGGGACAGGTCCAGGCGCTCGAAGAGAAATTGCGATCGGCAACCGTGGCCGCTCCGACCGACGGAACACTCTATTGGCTTCCCGTACGCGCAGGAGACTACGTCAAGCTGGGCGATGTGCTCTCAGAAATGGCCGACTTGCACCAGGTTCGCGTGCGGGCCTTCGTGGACGAGCCCGACTTGGGCCGGATCGAGCCGAGTCAGGCGATTCAGGTGACCTGGGACGCCAAGCCGGGCCGGACGTGGGCGGGCCGGACCCAGCAAATCCCCAAACAAGTGGTGCCCCACGGGATGCGCAGCGTGGGCGAAGTTCTCTGTTCGGTCGACAATGACACACTCGAATTGCTACCGAATATAAATGTCGAGGTTACCGTTCTGGTTGTCGAGCGGCGCGACGTGCTGGTGGTGCCGCGGGCAGCCGTTCGAGAGAATGGCGGCCAACGCTACGTTTTCGTCTTTGACGGCGAGAAACTTCAACGCCGCGAGATTTCCTTGGGGATCGCCAGCGCATCCAAGTATGAAGTGCTTTCAGGCTTGTCGCTCCATGACAGGATCGCGTTGCCGGGAGATCAGGATTTGCGAGATGGCATGACCATCCGCGCCACAGAGGGCACCTAGAGTGCGTCGCTCCACGACTGCGACCGTTCGTGCGGCTTGCTTCATCTTTGTGCTGTTGCTGCTGGCCGCCGGCCAGACACTCCTTGTGACAGCCGCATCCCCCCGTGATGTGGGAGGGATGATTCAGATGGCGCAACACCAATTCGACCTCGGGAATTATTCCTCTGCCATTAAAACGCTTCAGTCCGCCGTGTCTCAGAATTCCGCCAGCGCCGAAGCCTATTACTGGTTGGCCCGGAGCTATTATGAGCTGCGCGACTATGACAACGCGGTCTCGCAGGCGGAGAAGGCGGTGGCTTTAGATGCTAAAAATTCTCTCTACCATCAATTGCTCGGCCGCGCCTACGGGGGGAAAGCGGATCGGGAACGGAGCTTCTTCCTTGCAAAAAAGGTGAAGAAGGAATTGGAGGAATCGGTCCGTCTGAACCCGTCTGATATCGAGGCGCGTGAGGATTTGGAAGATTTCTGCATGAATGCCCCGTGGATCGTAGGAGGTAACAAAGATGAAGCTCGCGATCAGGTGGACGCGATCGCGGCCCTCGACGCGGTCGATGGACACGTGGCCCGCGGCAATTTCGATCTGGAAGGCATGAAGCGGCCGGACTTGGCCGAAAACGAGTTCCGGCAAGTTTTGAGCGCCAAGCCAAACCGCGTCGAGCCCTACCTGGAAGCAATTGCCTTTTTCCAGAAGCAGAACGATTTGCCGGACATGGAAGCAGGGATTGGTGCGGCAGAGCAATCGAATGCCAAGGATCCTCGCGTGACCTACTTCCGGGCCGTCGCGTGGGTGCTCGCTGAAACCGAATCGACCCGTGCGGAGGAGTATCTCAAGTCGTATCTGGCAAGTACCCCCGAACGAAGCAATTGGCCCTCCCATGCCGCCGCGCGTGAATGGCTGGGACGGCTCTATGAGTCGCAAGGCAAGCGGGCCGAAGCCGCCGAGCAATATCGCGCGTCCCTGCAGCTGGAACCGGGTAGAAAAGAGGCTTTGTCGCGACTACAAAAGCTTGAGAAGGCTTCCCCGTGAGACGCCCTCGTTTTAGCGCTGTAAGGAAATTCCTGCCGTATGTGCTTGCCTCCATTGAACTCGCCACAAGCGCGTTTCCCAGGCCTGCGGGTGCCCAGACCGGTGACAAGATGACTCTGCGGCAAGCCGTGACGCTTGCTTTGCAGAACAGCCGGGATCTTACATTGGCGCGCATGCAATATCGAGTCGCGTTGAATGAAGCGGGAGTAGACCGGGCCGCGTTCAGGCCCAATCTCTACACCGGGGCCGGGTATCTTTATACGTACGGATTTCCAGCTCTGGCCGGGGGCGGGCCACCTTCCCTTTTCCAGCTGAGTTATACCCAGGAGATTTTCAATCCGCTGTTGAAAGGACAGCAGAAGGCCGCCGAAGATCGGGCGAAAAATCAAAAGATCGAAATCGACCGAATGCAGGATGACGTGATTGTCCGCACGGCCACGGCATATCTTGATCTGAGCAAGGTGCGGCATTCCCTGGAACTGATCCGGAACGAGCAGGCCAGCGCCGCGAAGATTCTGGACATGACGCGGGAGCGCGTCAACGCAAACCAGGAGCTTTCTATTGAAGTCACGCGCGGGGAACTGATGGTCGCGCGCACGCAAGAGCGGTCGGTCAAGCTCGAAGACCGCGACCAGAACCTCACCGAACAGCTCCGCAACCTCACCGGCACGCCGGACACCCAGCCGATAGAGGTTGCGAACGAACAGTGGGCCTTTACAACGGACCAGGGTGAGAACGAGATCGTAAGCCTGGCTATCCAGAACGACCGCGACATTCAGGAAGCCGAAAATGAGCGTTCTGCAAGCGAGCACCTGCTGCGCGGCGCGCGCCAGAGCTATTGGCCAACGATCGACTTATTGGGGCAATACAGCGTCTTGAGCCACGCCAACAATTACCTGGAGTTTTATAAGAGTTTCGAGCGGAACAACGTCAATTTCGGGGTCGAGCTCACCATTCCCCTGTTCGCCGCGAAAACGAGCGCGACGGTGGCGCTGTCAAAAAGCCAATTCGACGTCGCGGAGGCAACCGTTGGCAAGAAACGCCAAGAGGTGCGATCTGATGTCGTCGAAAAAGCCCGCAGGGTGCGCGAGTTGGATGCCACCCGGGAAGTAGCGCGGCTCGACCTGAAGCTCGCGCAAGAGACGGTGGATCTCGCACAAGCCCGGTTCGACCAGGGAAGGGTTACGCTGCAGGAGATCGAGCAGGCGCGCCTGGATGAGAGCGACAAATGGATTGCTTTCCTGGATGCGGAGTTTGCCCGCGAACAGGCGCAGTTGACGCTTCTGCAAGCTACCGGACAGCTGGCGAAAGTGCTTCAGTAAGCGTGACATAGAGAAAACAGACTTGGGGGAATAGCAGAAATCGAGTAAACTGAGGTTTCGCTTGAGCAGCTCGGGTCTTGCCAAAATCCTGAGGGGGTTTGATGCCGTCCGTAATGAAAACGCTACTGCTGAATCCTCCAAGCTTTGAGAAGTTTGACGGGGGCGCGGGCTCCCGCTGGCCTGCGACGCGTGAAATCGAATCCTACTGGTATCCGGTTTGGCTCGCCTATCCCACCGGGATGTTGCCGGGCAGCCGCCTGCTCGATGGGCCGCCGCACCATATCAAGCCCGCCGAAGTGGTCCAGATCGCCCAGGATTATGAATTTGTGGTGCTGTTTACCTCCACCGTCGGCTTTCACAGCGATCTGCGAATGGCACGCGCGATGAAAGACAAGAAGCCCGGCATTCGAATCGCCTTCGTCGGGCCGCAGGTGCAAATCAAGCCGGCCGAAAGCCTGCTGGCCAGCTCGGATCTTGACTTCGTGGTGCGGGGCGAGTTTGACCACGCCGTCGTGGAGTTTGCCCAGGGTAAGCCGCTTTCGGAAATCCAGAATGCGAGCTATGTGAAAGATGGCAAGGTCGTGCATAACCCGTCGCGCCCGCTGATGGAGACCAAGGAGCTCGATGAGCTCCCCTTTGCGACTGACGTTTATCAGCAGAATCTTACGATTGAAAACTACAATGTGCCGTTCCTGCTCAATCCGTTCGTTTCCTTTTACACGACCCGCGGGTGCCCGGCTCTCTGCACTTTCTGCCTGTGGCCGCAGACCTTATCGGGCCACACGTGGCGAACCCGCTCGGTGGAAAATGTGGCGCGGGAGTTCCGTCAGGCGCACAAGATGTTCCCGCAGGCGAAGGAGTTTTTCTTCGACGACGACACCTTCAACATCCGCAAGGATCGCGTGCTGGCCCTTTGCAACGAATTCAAGCCGGTAGGATTCCGGTGGTCCTGCACGGCGCGGTCGCACTCGGACTATGAAACGCTCAAGGCCATGGCGGACGCAGGCTGCCGGCTGTTAATCGTGGGCTTTGAATCGGGCGACGCGCAGATTCTGAAAAACATCAAGAAGGGCAACACCATTGAGATGGGCCGCACGTTCATGAAGAATTGCAAGAAGGTGGGCATCCACGTTCACGGCGACTTCATCATCGGGCTTCCCGGCGAAACGAAAGAAACCATCGAAAAGACGATCAATTACGCGAAGGAACTGGACTGCGAGACCATCCAGGTTTCGATGGCGCACGCGTATCCGGGCACCGAACTCTATGACCAGGGCATGAGAGAGGGCTTTCTTGCCGGCGAAGCGGTCACCGACGATGGCGGGCATCAGCTTCCGCACCTGCAGTATCCGGGGTTGAGCCGCGAGTACATGGTCGAGGCCGTGAACCGGTTCTACGACAGCTATTATTTCCGCCCCCGCGTGGCATGGCGTATCGTCCGTGAGGCGCTGTGGGACGGCCACGAGAGAAAGCGGCTCTATCACGAGGCGGTGGACTTCATGAAACTGCGTGCCGACCGCAAGAAGGTCGTGCGGCGCGGCGTCGACAAGAAAGTCATGGTAAACATACCGCACGTCGAATCGCGCGTCGAGGCCGGCGAGTCTCCCAGCGCATGATGCTGCCGGCAGG
The DNA here is from genome assembly GCA_050015335.1 of Candidatus Acidiferrales bacterium. GTDB lineage: Bacteria > Acidobacteriota > Terriglobia > Acidiferrales > UBA7541 > Palsa-295. The sequence goes on from JBEKBP010000019.1 coordinate 7,561, forward strand.
CCTGCGTTTTAAAACCTACTTGCTTATCTCGATGATGGTGGCGTTTGGGCCCTTGGGTGACGTCCTTCTGGGCAAGGGAATGAAGCAGATCGGCGCGCTATCGAACTGGACGCCCGCCGGCCTGTTCCGCTTCTTCAACAGCGCGTTCGGATCGACCACGGTCTGGCTTGGTATCGGATCTCTGTTCGCATTTTTCCTGGCATACATCCTGGTGCTCTCGTGGGCCGATTATAGCTTTGTCCAGCCGGCGTCTTCTGTCGCCTATGGCGTGGTGGCGCTGCTGGGCTATCTCGTGTTGCGCGAAACCATCACACCCACGCGATGGGCGGGGATTGCCATCATCTGCGCGGGTGTGTTTATCGTGGGACAAACTCCGCCCCGCACAACGGAGCCCTGATCGTGTTGCGCGAGACTGTTTTCTATCTGCTGATTGTCGTCGCCGGAACCAGCGGCGAGCTATGCGTCACGCGGGCGATGAAAACGATCGGCGAGGTAACCGATTTTCGCCCCGTGTCGCTTCTTCGCGTAGTCTTCCGGGCCATGAGGGTCGGGTGGATGTGGATTGGGCTGGGGCAAATGACGCTGGCTTTTTTCGCGCTGCTTGGAATGCTCTCGCTTGAAAATGTCAGCCTGGTGATTCCAGTGACCGCCTTGAGCTATGCCTTCGGCGCGCTAGGAGGCAAGCTGTTTCTTGGCGAACGCGTGACCCGGCGGCGATGGGCGGGCGTCTTGCTCGTCTGCGTGGGGGTAACCCTGGTATTCATCGGCAAAGGATAGTGCCTTGGCAGCCGGAGCCATCATTCGTGATGCGCTTTTACTTCTGGCGCTTGCGCCGCTTGCCTACTATCTGTCGGCAATCCTTGCGGCCCTCCGGTTTTATCGAAGTTCACCAAGCGGCCGGAGTTTCTCTGCCCCGGTCAGCGTCTTGAAACCGATTCGCGGCCTGGACCGCGAAGCATACGAAAACTACGCGAGCTTCTGCCGGCAAGAATATCCAGAGTTTGAGATTCTCTTCTGTGTAACCGATGACAGCGAGCCTGCCATTCCCGTTATAGAGAGGATTATTCGCGACTTTCCCCAGCGCTGCATTCGCCTTCTGGTGGGCTCGGAGCCTCTTGGCGTGAGCGATAAGGTCAACAAAATGTGCCGGATGGTTCGCGAGGCGCGCTATGAAGTGTTGCTTGTGAGCGACAGCGACGTACGCGTCGACCCGGGGTTTCTTCGCAAGGTGGTGGCGCCGCTAGCCAACCAGCAGGTGGGAGGCGTCACCTGTCTCTACAAGGGTCTAACCGACGGTTCGCTTGCCTCGCAGATCGAAGCGCTCGGAAACAGCGCCGACTTTGCGCCGGGAGTTCTGGTGGCATGGCTGCTGGGTGGCCTCGACTTCATGCTTGGTGCGGTCATGGTCACGACGAAAAAACGGCTGGCGGAAATGGGGGGATTCGAGACCCTCGTCAATCATCTTTCCGATGACTACGAACTCGGCAATCGAATCGTTGAGAACAGCTACCGCGTGGAGCTCAGCAGATGCCCCGTGTCGGTGGTATATCCGCGGCAGAGCCTCTCGGATGCGTTCCGCCACCAACTTCGCTGGAACCTGACCATTCGATGTTCGCGCCCCGGTGGGCACCTGGGCCTACTTTTCACGCAGGGTTTGCCCTGGGCGCTGCTGGCCGCTGCGATCGCGCCGAACAAGACAACCGCCGCGGCCTACCTGGCCGGCTACGTGATTTTGCGAATCGCGATGGCTTGGCTCGTGGGTGTCTTCGGAATGCACGATCGCCTCGTGCGGCGGAGGATGTGGATGTTACCGCTGCGCGATGTGTTTGCATTCGCCGTCTGGGTGTTGAGCTTTTTCCCGCAAAGAATCTACTGGCGCGGCCAGGAATTCTATATTCGCGATAAACGGTTGGTGCCGGCTCCCTCTCGCCATTCCTGGCCATAACTGCGTCTCCGATACTGCCGTTCAGGGCACGCTTCTGACGATTTCTACTCTGAGCAAACTCTTCGCATGCCAAAATCAACACTCATGAGCGACTCAGGGATTTCCGTTGCGCCAATCCGCCGGACGCAGCGCGTTCAGATCGCAATGCCTGTGCTCGTGCGGGGCGTAAAATTCGAAGAGGTCACCCACACGGTCGCCGTCAATGCACACGGTTGCCTGGTGATGCTGAAAACCCCCGTTTTGCGAGAGGATTCCATCTCGGTCGTTAATCCCAAGACTGCCGAAGAATTGCCAAGCAAGGTTGTGTCTGTTGGCAAACCCGAGGACGGAAGAGTTCCCGTGGGGATCGAATTTACCGAACCCTCTCCGCTCTTCTGGCAAATCAATTTCCCTCCCGATGATTGGCTTACTTCCGCCGAACGCAAAAGATCCGGGATAAGCCAGGGAAAGAAATAGAAACCTTGCGCCTTCCGATGGATCTAAGCTCTGCCGCCGCTTGGTTCCAGACTCACCCCCGCCAGAGGGGTGTTCGCTTGCGCCCTCATTCTGTAACCACCTTCGGAGTCACGCCGTCCACTCATTGGTCCATTCTGGCGGGCCGAAAGCAGCGCCCGCCATGGGGCTTTGACGTGGACTTCCCTGTCAGCAACAGGCAAGGTGCTTGCCGCATCTGCAGCGTCGGGTCAGACGCGCCATCGGGGTTTGGTTTGGGCTGGATGTGTGATATAAAAAACCGCTAAAAGATTGGCTCTGGAGCGTGCCGCATGAAAAAGATAATTCTGGCTCTCATCGGATTGGCCTTCGCGCTGCCGTATGGTATTGGCCACGCAGACCCGGATGCGGGAGTGGGCATCCGGAGGATTGTGATTACCAAGCACCGTCCGGCGTTTGGTGGCGCCTCGTTCGGCAGCGCCGGCCCCTACGAGGTAATGGTCGGAACCGCCTATGGAGAGCTTGATCCCAAAGCGCCCATGAATGCCGGGATCGTCAATCTTCCATACGCTCCGGTAAATGACAAGGGGCACGTCGAATACAGCATGGATATCACCATCCTGAAGCCTGTCGATATCAACAAGGGCAACGGGCGGCTGATTTACGATGTCCTCAATCGCGGCCACGAGAAGGCTCTTTCGGATTTGAATCTCAGCAAATTCAGCTCCATTGGCCCCGAGGAGGTTACCGACCCGGCCACCGGCTATATTATGAAGCGCGGCTACGCCGTCGCGTGGAGCGGCTGGGAAGCCGAGCAGTCCGCCGAAACCGCCCGGCCCGGGCTGCAGAAAGCCAAGTTCCCCATCGCGATGCGCGATGGAAAGCCAATGGTCGGCATGAGCCACGAAGAGCTCACCAGCTTTCCCGCAGGCCCTTCGTTTAAGAAGGAACTCACGTATCCGGCTGCCAATCTGGACACGTCGGCTGCAACCCTGATCGTCCGCGAACACCAGCAGGACGCACCGAAGACGCTGTCTCCGTCGGATTGGAGCTACATCGACGCAAAGCACGTGCGCATAAACACCGTCCCGGGATTCGGCACCGAAGCCATTTATGAATTGTTTTACCAAGCCACCGACCCGGTGGTTGAAGGAATGGCCTTCGCATCCATGAGGGACTTTGTGTTGTTCCTGCGCTACGCCGAGAAGGACTCGACGGGGCAGCCCAACCCCATCCATCCCGCGACGCCATTCAAGGCCGTGCTCGGGGTTGGTATATCCGAGAGCGGGCGGTTCTTGCGAGATATGGTGTACCAGGATTTCAACGTCGACGACTCCGGCCACGTCGTGTTTGATGGCATTTTGAGCGCCGTCACCGGTTCACGCAAAACCAACGTCAATACCGAGTTTTCGCAACCCGGCCGCTTTTCTCGCCAGCACGAAGACCACCTCTTCCCCGGTGACCAGTTCCCCTTCACCTACGCCACTACGACCGATCCCATCAGCGGGAAAACCGACGGCATCCAGGTAAAATGCACCAAATCCAAGTCGTGCCCGAAAATCTTCCACATCGATACCAATACAGACGTGTGGCAGGGGCGCGCTTCACTGGTCGTGACCGATCCGGCTGGGAAGCCGGTCGCCATTCCCGAAAATGTTCGCGTCTATATTCCAACGGGCATTCCCCATGAGTCCGATGCCGGCAATCCGGCCAACGGAACGCCCGAAGGTCTCGGCATTTGCAAGTACCGCAAGAGCCCGCTGCAATACAGATATTACGTAAGGGCGCTGTTCGCCGATCTCGACAGCTGGGTCACCGATGGAGTGGCGCCGCCGCCGAGCCAATACCCAAACTTAAAAAACCACACCTTGATTCCGGTGGCCGAGGAGGCCAAATACTGGCCCTCGATACCCGGTTATCCCTACACCCCGGTGATCAACAAACTTCGCCTCACCGATTACAGCAAGGTGCCGCCCGCCGTTTCCGGACCTGAATATCCCGTGCTGATTGCGCGCACCAACACGGACGGCAACCCGATCGGAGGCATCGAGCCGCCGGAAGTCGCCGTGCCGCTGGGAACCTACTCCGGACAAAATATCCGCGGAGAGGGCTATGGGGAGGGCGATCTGTGCGGTCTCAATGGAAGCTATATGCCCTTCGCTCTCACCAAGAAGGAGCGCTTGGCGAGCGGCGATTCCCGCCTGTCCATCGAAGAACGCTATGCGAGCCAAGAGGACTTCGCCGCAAAACGGAAACAAGCGGCGGACCGCCTGGTCGAGCAGCGGCTCCTTCTGCCCGAGGATGCGGCGAAAATAACTGCGGAGACTTTGCCCAAGGCGACGGTGGCCGAGGCGATCTCTAAGTAAAGACAGATGGCCGCATCGATTCGGGCGCGGGCCCATGCGGTCAACCTGGTCGGCCCACGCCAGCACGCGCACTATGGCATACTCGGGCGTGAAGGACCTGGAGGTTTGCGCCGGGAGATGCTGTAGTTCCAGGGTGGCAGGGTGTTCACTGAAATCCATAACGAACCAAAAGGGCATATCATGAAGTCACAATGGAGCTTCCTCGGGGTCCTCAGCTTGCTTGCTTTCTTTGGTTCGGTATGTTCGGCTGCGACGATTACAGGAACGGTGAAGGGCACCGATGGCGTGCCATTCCAGGGGGCGTTCGTCGAAGCCCAGAACATGAAGTCGAGGATTACGACGATTGTGCTTTCCGACAGCCGCGGCCAGTACCGAATTCCCAGCCTGCCTGCCGGGGAATATCGGCTGCTCCTCCGGGCGGTCGGCTTCCGCACCGACCCAAAGATGGGAGTGAACCTGGCGGGCGACCAGAATGCCTCCTACGATTTCGCGCTGCAAAAGGGCATCATCCACTGGAATGACCTTTCGTTCTATCAAACCAGGCAGCTTTTGCCCGAGGGACCGGGAAAAGACCTGATCGTCGCGCGCTGTTCGACCTGTCACATGACGCAGACGCGCATGGCTTCGGTGACGCGGGACGCAGATGGCTGGCGAGACCGCGTGGATTACATGCGCAGCGCGATGCATTTCTCGCTGGCCGACCTCACCGACAAAGAGGCAGACGATATTGCGTCGTATCTGGCCAAGATGTTCGGACCCGACTCGGTTCTCCCGAAATCTCCCGCGGACATGCCGGGATACAAAGACACCCTGCGGCCCTTTAGCGCCGACGCTTTGAACATCGTGTACGTGGAATACGACATGCCGGGACCCAGCCGGATGCCCTTCAGCGCGGCGCCGGACAAAGACGGCTACCTGTGGATTCCGGACTTCGGAGTGGCCAACAAAATTACCCGGCTCGATCCCAAAACAGGTGAGATGCAGGATTACGCGGTTCCGAACGTGGGCACCGCCGCCATTCACTCCGCCGTTCCGGCTCCGGACGGCTCCGTGTGGCTCACCGAGCAGGCATCGAATAAGATCGCGCGATGGGATCCCAACACCCAGCAGATTACCGAATACCAAGATGCCTACCTTCCCGGGAAAGAAGGTGTGGGAGCGGGTGGAAGCAAGCACACGGTCCGGCTCGATCCCAGCGGAAATGTATGGGCCAGCGGCTCACCCTTGACGAAATTCGATCCGGAAACCAGAAAATTCACGCGCTTCGACGACGTTTTGGGAGTCTACGACGTAAAGCCGGCCGCCAATGGCGACATATGGTTTACCTGCTCCTCATCAAATAAGATGGGCAAGTTCGACGCAAAAACGATGAAAATCTCCCAGTGGACGATGCCCACGGAAAAGAGTTTTCCGCGCCGGCTTGAAATAGCTCCCGACGGAACGATTTGGGTCGGCGAATTCAATTCCGGCAAGATGGCTCGCTTTGACCCTGCAACCCAAACTTTCAAGGAATACCCGCTGCCCGGCCCGGATCCGACCCCCTATAGCATGGGATTTGATGCCGATGGGTATCTCTGGTATGACTCGCATCGTTTGGACCTGCTGGGCCGCGTGGATACCAAGACCGGCCAGGTGACCGAATATCCGGTGCCGCACTCAGAAATCGCCATGCGGGAATTCTTCCGCGATTCGCAAGGGCGGATGTGGTATGGAACAAATCCCAACAATAAAGTGGGTTACTTCTATCTGACCAACAGGAACCAAGGAGCCCAATCCGCCAGCAAGTAGGCGCACCCAACAGACGCAGCTGGAAAGCCCCTCCCCACTGTGGCTCTTGGCTGGGGGGTGCTTTCTGGCCGGCCCATTTTCTCTACGATAGCTATTTTGCCAGTGGACTGGGGCGAATCTGGAAATGAGCCAGTTGGCTGGGCATGCTCTTGCCGCCCTCTGTCAGCTGGGAACCGGTTGTCTGATTGGCAGCCCACACGCCCCGCCCTTTCCACCCTGCCTTGGCATCGTCGATGCGGCCGTCGAAAAAGTGCGACGAAAAGCCCATCGGATAGGGCACCTGTAAGCGGACCCATCGCTTGCTCTCTGGAATAAATGCGAGTAGCGAATCGGAATCGGCGCCGTCTACGATGGGGATGTTCTTGCCCAGACCGAGTGCGTTAAACCGATCCAGCCACATGGAATAATGGAAATCCGCTTTGACGTCGGGCTGCGTCTGGAAGGCTGGCCCCGGTATCGGAAACAACGCCCAGCCCTCCGGGCAATGGCGGCCCGTGGTAGCGGCTTCCCCGGTGAGCGTCTTGCACTTGCTTCGGTCAAAGCTCGCCAGAATGCCTTCCCCTGCTAATGGCGCCCAAACGACGCCGTTGGTATCGACATCGATTCCCCGTGGATGAGAGCCGCCCATCCCGGAGCCCTTCGGGTCATAAGGAACTTCGTAGACCTCCGCGTTGCAGGTAGACGGGGGGGTAGCGCCCTTCACCATGCGGATCAACCTTCCCGGCCTCGGATTCAACGCCGAATACCAGACACTTCCATCAACCGGATTGTACGCAACGCCGTCACCGCCGGGCGAAGAGATCGCGCGGTCGCGTCCAGGGTCGAGTGGTTCGGGAGCGGTTGTGTAGGCGCCGATCTTGCCGTCCCGGTTGTAGTCCATGACGGCCGGGCACCAGCCCTGCGATTTCTCGGAGTCGTGCGTTTGATCCCAGACACGCGTATTGATCCAGCTGATTCCGCCCTCTTTTACCGCGAGATACAGGGTCTGGTCTTTGTCGTCGGCGAAAACAAGGCGTTCCGCAGTTACGCACAGATTGACGAATTCGAATTTTCGCGTCCGGCGATCGTAGACATCCACGCCCTTGCCGGTTGACTGTCTCGGAGAGTACTGGGCGTAAGGGTTGCTTGATCCCGCCTTGCAGTATTCAGGCTCATCGGCCCTGTTCTGCACGTTGAACCAGACGCGGCCCTGGGCGTCCATGGCCATGGAACCGGGATTGAGCGGGGCGTTCCAGACCAACTCATCGCCAAAGTACATTGATGGCGCCGTCTGAGTTGGTGGCGCCCAGGAGGTCAGCCGCTTCCGGTCTTCCTCATGGGGCAATGGAATAGGAATGTTTGCCTTCGAATTCTTGACCGGATCTACTACCGGAAGCGATCCCGCAAACCAGTCGTCGCCGTAGACAGGGCCATAGGCATTCACCGAAGGATTCCGCCTGTCGGTGCTGATGAGTGCATGAAGGAAGGCAGCCCGCTCAGCCCAATCCCAGACCGTGACTACGACGTTCCGCTCGGTCCCCTGCGGGCGTGGCGGCACCGAAGGCAGCTCGCCTTGAGCGATGCGGTCAACCCAATCGGCAAAAAGTGCGAGCCCCTGGTCGGGTCCAAGCTGGCTCAACATGCGGGTCATGTGCCGGCCCAACTGGCCGGAACCGATAAAACGCTCCCATGCCTGGGCGCTCGTTCCAAACTTACCCAAGCTCGCAGGAATCTCACGGGTGGGCTTGTTGCCAAGCTGATGGCACCCCCAGCAGTTCTTCACAGAATAGAGCCATTCGGCTTGTGTCGGGATGACCACGGGAGGGGAGGAGGCGATGGTCATGGGAAAGGCGCTCTTGGGCGGCACGTTCAGCAAGGAAACCCAATAACTTGCCGGATAGTATTGCGCTGCGGCGCGCGGATTGGGAGCGACAGCCGCCGCCAACGCCAATGTTGTGCCGGGCATTGCATCGACCGGCTGCGAGTCCACCAAACCGTAGCCGCGCACCCACACTTTGTAATTTGCTTCGGGTAGATCGGGCAACAGGTATTGTCCCCGATCGTTGGTGACCACGATTTTGCGGAACCTGGTTCCCAAATCTGCGGTTTCCGCGATCACCCAAACTCCCGCTTCCGGGCCGTTTGAACTGGTGACAACACCCCCGATATCGTCCGCGTTGGAGGAAACCGAGCGCCCCTCGGGCTGCCGTGCCCCGCTCGGACGTGCTTCCATACAAACGACTACTGTTCCCACGAGAATGCCGCAGAGAGCAAACAGCCATCTGATCGCCCTCCCAGCCGCTTGCATCGGTGAGGGTTCCGCTCGAGTCAGAACGGTTTTTTCCAAGGGCGTCATTAGCTTGCAGCAGCTCCCGAAGATAAGGTCGCCGGAGATGTGAGATGCTTCGAGCCAACTGCGGTACCACTACTTCTTCAGGCCAAACGCATAGACTCTTCCGTCCCAGGTCGAGACGTAGACCTTGCCACCAGCCACGACGGGCTCGCTGAAATGCGTCCAGCTATCAATCAACTTCTCGCTTGAAAATAACTGCTGCCCGGTTTGGGCATCGAGAGCATACAGAATCGCGTTGGTGGCGGGAACGCTCCCGAGTTTTCCGGCCGTGCGAGACTCCGTGGTGTTTTTCCCGGTTTGGAGCGCGTATACCACGCCGTTTGCGACGACCGGCGGGTCCGGTGAGTGCATGTCGCGCGAGATCCACGCAGGAAACAGCGTCGGCGTGTTCTTCGCCGGATCGAGGCGAACTTCAAATGCCATAATGCTGCCCCGTTCGGCGTTTCCGTAGGTGTATTGGAATTGCGGCGCGCCTTTGGACCGAGGACCGGCCATGGGCATTAAGAGCCACCGCCGTCCTTGTCCGTCCTGCCAGGTGGCCATCGCTCCCCACACGCCCCGGTTGTCGTGAAAGGCTTCATCGTTGCCCCAGCGGGGAGACTGGTAGAGCGGTGTGTGATGGTCGGCCCCTCCGAGGTTATCAGCGTCCAACAGATAAATCGCCGATTCCTTACCAGCAGATGCAACCAGCGTCCATTTCTGAAATGGGAAGATCGCCGGATTGGCCGAAGCCAGGTCCAGGTCCTTCTCCTCGAGATATTTCCAGTTCGCCGGAGTGTAGGAGTCCAGAAGATGGAAGTTTCTAAGGGTCAGCACCATTACACTGTGGGCAAACGCCCCAGAAGCAGGATCGTAGGGACCGTCGGCGGTTTGCGCGTAAATGCCCTTCGGTCCAAGAACCAAGCCGCCGCGCCCCCAGGCGCCTGCCGGTCTTCCGCCGCTTGTGTAATACTCAACGGCACGGGGCGCCGGATCCTTCAAATCCACTGCGATAAAGTGGGCCATCGCGCCGCCACAGCCCCGACCCGTGGATGAATAGATAACGCCACCGATCAAATTCAGGCTCCAGTTGCGCGAGAATGGACTGGTGAAATGGGCGGCGGGCATGCGCTCCTCGCCATCGGCCAGGCTGAGGCCCCGAAGGTTACCGTCGCTTGTCGACACATAAATGACCCCTGCCTCTTTATCGATCACGGGAGTGGCATTTTGAGTGTTCGAGCACTGATAGTTGGTGGCTTGCTTGGGAATTAAGGTGTTCGGAAAGCGCTTCTGCCAGGCGACTTCCCCTGTTTCCGAATCGATCGCGTAAACGGTGTTGTCGCTCCCCACCACGAATACGCGCGTAGTTGATCCCCGCGAGCCTTGGACCGTGGCAACCAGAGGAGCCGTCAGGGTGGAGAGAACGAGCTCGCTCGGGGCAGTGGACAGCTGGGATTTCCACTTCAGTTCGAGATGGGAAACATTGTCCTTGTTGAGCGCAGTCTCTGACTGGTTCCAGCCGCTGCGTTGCTGATCGTAGCCCCACGTCAACCATTCGCTTTGCGCGGCCGCAAACCCGGGCGCAAGACAGAACAACGAACCAAGAGCAAAACAAAGAGCTTGGCTCTGCGTTTTTGGAGCCAGTGGCCTCATTTGGCGAGGGGATCGGGGCGAAGTTGAAAGTGGACGGCATAGGGCCGTGTGCCCCAGCCCCCTTCGGTGTGCCATACCACACGGCTGGCGACCGCCGACCATAGCCCGCGGCCCTTCCAGCCACCATTGGGATCGTCGATGCGGCCGTCCAGGCTCCGCGTGTAGAAACCCATCGGGTAAGGCACCCGCATCACGATCCACCTCTTGGCGGCAGGCAGGTAGGCGAGCAGAGAATCGGAACCTGTGCCGGTCACAAGGGGCACATCATTGCCCAAACCGAGAGTGCTCGCGCGGTCGACCCAGTCGTTATAGGAATAGTCGGCGCTCACATCGGTCCCTTGGAAAGCGGGGCCAGGAACCGGATATAGAGTCCAGCCCTCAGGGCAGTGCTGGCCTGTTGCCGTCGGGCCGTTCAGCACTTTGCATTTGCGCCGGTCGAAGCTGGCGAGCTTGCCGCTGCCGGTAAGGCTCACCCAAACGACACCCTTGGAATCCACGTCGATCCCCTGGGGCCCATAAGCCCTCTGGTCCTGAACGCTAAAGGGCGGCTCATATACCTCCGCCTTGCAAGTCTGTGGTGGGTTGGCACCCAGCTCCATGCGGATGATTCTGCCAGGGATGAGGTCGGTCGTGTGATACCACACGCTGTCATCGACCGGATTGACGGCGATGATGTAGCCGGTCGCCACGCTGCCAGCGCTTGAGGCCGCATAGGCACCGGTTGGACTGGCCAGCATGCGATCCAGTTTCGGGTCGGGTGGTTGCTCATTTTCGACGGTATAGGCGCCGATCTTGCCATCCCCGTTGTAGTCAAGAATCGCCGGGCACCAGCCTTGCGATTTCTCCGCGTCGTGCGTTTGGTCCCAGACCCGCGTCTTGATCCAGCCCAGTCCGTTGACGCCGCGGGCGCTCATATAGAGAGTTTCGTCCTTGTCGTACCCAATCGCCGTGTGGGACGCTCCAAAGCACGTGTCGATGAGCGTGAAACTGCTGGTCTGGGGATCGTAATAGGCCGCGCCTGCATCGCGATTCCGCATCCCTTTCAACGGAACCGGATTCATCGGGTAATACTTGGCGAATTTGTTGTCGGAACCTTTCAGGCAGTAGGAGGGAACGTCTAGCCTGGTCTGCACGTTGAACCAAGTGCGCCCCTTGCTGTCCATCATTCCCGGACCCGCGTTCACCTGGTCGTTGCGCACGTTGGACAGCTCCTTGCCCCAGAAAGGCGAGGGGTATTCGATGGGACCCTGCGGTTCCATGGCGGGCAGGTTTCTTCGCCAGCTTTCGTCGCGCAAAGGCACCTTGGCCACCTGCGCGGTGTTCTCGGTTGGATCTACGATGCTGATCAATCCCTCTCCCCAATCCACGATGTAGAGGTGGCCGTAGGCATTTGCCGTGGGCTTCCGCTTATCGGTGCTAATCAGATCGTGCGGAAACGCAGTTCGGTCCGCGAAGTCCCACGAAGTAAGCACGAGATTGCGTTCGATGCCCTGCGGCCGTGGGGGTGTGGGCGGCACTTCCCCTTTTTTAATGCGGTCGGCCCAATCGGTCCACAGCGCCATGGCGGTCGGATTGGTTTGCCCCAAAGCCACTGCGTTATGCAGGAGCCGGGTTCCCTGTCCTACCGCGAGTTTCCGCTCCCAAGCCGCTGCGGTCGTCTGAAACGTTCCGAGTTCGGGCTCGATCTCGCGGGTGGCCTTATTGCCCATTTGATGGCACACCTGACAGCCTCTGCGGAGCCCCCAGATCCAAGCAGCCTGACTTTCGATGGTCCGGCCGGTGCGCAAGTAACTAAAATTGCCTTCGCCGGGAATCGTCATCGGAAAAGCATCCTTGGCCGGGACCCTCAGCATGGAGTACCAATAATTCCCGGGGTAATATTGCGCCGCATCCTGGGGGCTTGGAGCCACGACTGCCGTCAGCGCCAGCGCCTTGCCCGGCGCCGCGTCCACCGGCTTTGAATCCACCAAGCCGTAGCCGCGCACCCAAATCTTGTAGTTGGCTTTGGGCAATTGCGGGATAAGATAGCGCCCCTGATCGTCGGTAACCACGATCTTGCGGAACGTGGTCTGGAAATCGTTGGTTTCCGCAATGACCCAAACGCCCGCTTCCGGGCCATTGGCACTGGTCACCACCCCGCCGATGTTATCGGCATCGACCGCCACGCGACTTGCCTCCGCCTGCACCTGTGCGCGGACGCCGCTCGGACTAGGACGCGCCTCCAGACCAACAACGGCCATGCCCGCGACAATAGCCACGATGCCCCATGCGCCTGACATCCATCCGATCGACCGCCACGTTCCGGCTTTCATTGTCGCTTCTCCCTTTACTGTCGGTTTGGATTGAGCTTCGTTTGTCCGCTCAAAGCGACGCTACGGTCGGGCGGCTTGACGATTCACAATGAGGCGTTTTGGCTCTTCACAGCACAGGGCCCTAAATCCCACCTTCGTGCCTCCTTATATCACACATCCAGTTCAAACTGAATCTCGCTGGCGCCCCGATTCAGGGGCCGAAAATGCGCTGGATCGATCGATTTTGGCATGCTCCTTCGGTCAGGAAGCCGGGTGGTGCGGGAGCACCGTTGGCCACATTAGAACGGAGCGAAGATTCAGACCGAGACTGCCCGTGGGTCCCCGGGTTCGGCAGATACCCGACTGTCAGGCAGAAATGCGGGCCTTCAGCTTCACGCGACCATCCTGGATCGTGACGCTGTATTCGACCTCGCTGCCACCTTTATCTTTTAATTCCTGCGTTTTCTTGCGGATGAACCTCTCGAAGGAGGGGAGGGTCGGCGCGGCGGCGCTTTCACCGGACTCATTGTGTGCTTCGATAAGCTTCTGATAGAGCTGCGAAATTTTCGCTTTCTCGCTCTCTGAATCCGAAAAGGACAGCGCAAAACAGGCAACCTCCTGTTGCCGTGCGGCTCGAATCGTGGCGTTAGGTGCTCGGCCAGACACGGTTTGCCTGGAAACATCGGCCTGCGCTCGCAGGCTCGCTTCGCGTGTGCGGGCTGCTTCGATCGCCTTGGCGGCCGCCCCAAAGTGATGCTGCGAAGTGCCGCCTTCTTTCTGGATGCTCTTCTTCCGCCACATGTCGACGTACTTGGCGTAGGTCTGCGCGAGATTATTGAAGCGGAATCGTTGCCCGAAACTCAATTCGGCGCTTCGTTCGTTGTAGCGGCGCATCAGGCTTTCCAGGCGCCACTGCGTGTCCGCAGGAGGCCGCTGGCGCCCGCCGCCAAAGTACTGCTCGTACTCGATCTTCAGCCTGCGGATATCCTTTTCGATTTGGCCTAAGTCTTCGTCGACAGTCGCCATAACGGGCCACCTTGAGCTGGTTTCAGCCTACGGGGCGACAGCATGCGACGTCAACTTGCGCGTTCCCGGGCTTGTCGCAAAGGGAAAGCCCCTGTTGGCCTGAGGGTAGCTCCTGTGCTCCAATAGGTCGCGATGACATCTCCTGCCGATTCAGCCGCGGGCATTTCGCGGGACGTCTCCGCCTGCTTGCGGGCTATTCCATCGGTCGGCGATCTGCTGGGCCAAGCATCGATCGCTGCGCTGCTGGAAGAAGCTGGGCGCGGGATCGTCACGCAAGCGGCGCGAAACGTTCTGGAAGAGCTGCGCGCGGAGCTGAAAATCGCCGCCAGCAGCCCGATCGGAATGGACGCGATCGCCGCTCGGGTTGCCGCCACGGTCCAATCACAGGTCGCGCCGTCGCTCCGTCGCGTGATCAATGCAACGGGAGTGATCCTGCACACCAACCTTGGCCGCGCCCCGCTTTGCTCGGCTGCGGTTGCCGAAATCGCCAAGACAGCCGCGCGCTATTCGAATCTTGAATACGACACCAGGCGAGGCGAACGCGGGAAACGCGACGTGCACACGGCACGGCTCCTTGCGGATCTGACAGGCGCGGAAGCCGCGATCGTGGTGAACAACAACGCCGCCGCCGTATTCCTGGTGCTGACCGCCCTCGCAAAAGGAAACGAGGTCGTTGTCTCACGAGGGGAGCTGATCGAGATTGGCGACGGATTTCGTATCCCGGACATCATGTCTGAGAGTGGCGCGGTTGTTCGCGAGGTTGGCACCACCAACCGGACCCGCCTGCGCGATTACGAGCGTGCCATCAACGAACGCACCCGGTTGCTTTTGCGCGTGCACCCTTCGAACTTCCGGATTACGGGATTTACCGAGCGGCCCTCGCTCGAAGAGATGGTCGCACTTGGCCGCCGCACGCAAATTCCCGTCTACGAGGACCTTGGATCGGGCTGCCTGGCCGATCTCACTGTCAGCGGTATCGAGGAACCCGTTGTGCGAGCCAGCTGTGCGGCAGCAGCGTCGGTTGTCTCCTTCAGCGCAGACAAACTGCTCGGAGGACCGCAGGCGGGGATCATCGCGGGGCAGAAGGAGATTATCGAGCGCATCCGGCGCAACCCGCTGTTTCGCGTGCTACGAGTTGACAAACTCACGATTGCGGCCCTGGAAGTTACGCTGAAGGCACATCAAAGAGGCGCGCTCGACGAAATTCCCACACTGCGCATGATTCAGATGCCGGCCGGCGAGATTGGCCGCCGTGCCGCTCTGTTTGTCGAGCGGCTGCAGGCTTCCCTGGCAGGGGAGGCCACTGTCGAAGTGCGCGAGGGATTTTCGGTCATCGGCGGAGGATCAACACCCGATCAGCAGTTGCCGACATATCTTATTTCGATTGCAAGTCCGCGCTATTCTCCCGCCACAATCAAACGTCGCCTTCGCAATCCCCAGGAAGGAACGCCTGTGGTCGCGCGCATCGAGGATGATCGATTCGTCCTTGATCTGCGCACGGTGTTCCTCGATGAAGAAGCCCCGCTGGGCTCGGCGCTCGTGGCTGCGCTAGAGGAGTGATCGCGCTCGCCACACGCCCGGCGCCTGCGGTCTCCGCGTTCATCCGCGAACTTGCAGAAACGGCCACTAAACCTTAGTCTATCGCCGTGATCACTCCCGAATTTCTCGTCCTGGGCCTCATTTGGTACATCGTTTTTCTTTTCTCGACCACCTGCCACGAAGGGGCGCATTCCCTGGCCGCTCGTCTCGGCGGCGATCCCACTGCGTTCCAGGCAGGACAAGCATCTCTGAACCCGCTGCCACACATCCGCCGCGAGCCGGTGGGACTTCTGGTTGTCCCGATCCTTTCCTACCTTGCCGCTCATTGGATGATCGGATGGGCTAGCGCGCCCTTTAATCCCGCTTGGCAGCAGCGCTACCCGCGCCGCGCTGCCTGGATGGCCTTGGCGGGTCCGGGTGCAAACTTCGTTCTTGTGGCCGTGGCGGCACTATCGATCCGCATCGGCACCGCTTGGGGATTTTTCCGCATGCCGAGTTCGATCGGCTTTACCCACGTCACCGAGGCCGCCGTCCCCGGCATCGCAGGGTTAGCCGCCACGTTTCTCAGCATTCTCTTCGTGCTCAACCTCTTGCTCGGGACGTTCAATCTTCTGCCGGTCCCGCCCCTCGACGGAAATACCGCGATAACGGTATTTATGAGCGACCGGGCAGCCCTGCGGTTCATCTCCTGGACGAGGAGCCAGGGATTGGGCATGGCGGGATTGCTACTGGCCTGGGTGCTCTACGATCGAATCTTCGGCTCCATCTTTCGCGTCGCTCTTGCCGCTCTCTACCCTGGCTCGCATTGGGGTTGATCTGGCACCTCTCGCATCGGCCGCTGCATCCTGGCTCAAGCGCACACAGATGCAACAGAACAGAACATTGTGCCGCGTAAGGCCTAACCCAGCTGAACGTCTCAAGTTCTTCCCATTGCATCGCGACAAATCGCTGCTGTTGAAAAGGCTGCTGCATCCATCGCCTTGGAGGGGACGATGGATTGGATAACAAGGGAGACTGTCTACCCTGGGGAGGTTTCAGGCGTCAAGACGCCTCGGAGAGGTTCTTTGCCGAAGAAGACCACGCTTGATTGACGAGGAGGCGAGCAAACCTAAATCGGTCTTGGGGTCAGCGTGCGCGAGGGTGCTGCACAAGCCTAGTCCCGTCTCGCGCGAGAGCGGTTTCCTAACGTCGCCGGCAACCAGCCCTGGCGGCGCGCAGTTTGACCGAGCGAACCGCGCGCTGCCCCCACCGGCTACCGCAAGCCGCCGCTAAAGAAGCCAACTCGAACATCAACGCCCGCGCTTTAGTTTCCGCTGCTGGGATAGGACGCGTTATGCAGCAAAGACGCCGGCAACGAAACGGCCGAATCCATGCGCACCAGCATTCCCGTCTGTGCGGGAAGCTCTACGTCCTTGCCCTTCTTCGCGACGACGTAAGCGGTACCGCCTATGAACCCAATCAACGTTCCGCGCACGACGCGGCTGAAGATGAGTCCTGCCGTGGATCCGCCCGCCGTTCCGATCGCAACATCCTCAACGTCGGTCTTCACGTCGTGTCGCTCCTCCACTACGACGCCTTCCACCGTGGAGAGATCTTTGCGTTGCTTGCCCGGGTCTGCGCCTGCGTTGTAGATCGATAGAATACTCATGCGCGCCGGGAAGATGCGGCTCTCGACTTCCACGGAATTAAAGACCAGGTTCATCGAAGCTCCACCGCGGAACATCGATACCCACTTGGGACGCTGCACGCTGCTTACGGTGCCGTGAACCTTGGCCCCCGCGGGCAGGATGATCTGGTTGCCGATGAAAACCGGCTCGGCGATGACGGCGGTAAAGGGATCGCCATTGTGAGCTACCGTAGTGCTCAGGCCGTTTGAAAGCGTAACGCGAACCTGCGTGCCGGGAATTACGGACTGGGACTGATTAGCCTGGGCGTGAATCGCCGGGGTCGCAAATAGGACCAGCAACGCCGCAGTGCCAAGAGTTCGAGTTGCAAAGCTCTTCATTGAATCCTCCTGTGTCGTGAGCGGAACGCATTGCGCCCGCGAAAAATTGGGGGGTTAGAACCTGCACGAAGATTTCATTTCGCGAAGGTGTGGGGAGCAGAACCTCTGGCCGAACGCAAGATGGCCGAGCAAAGCTCCCGACGCCCCCGTGACGGGGGGGGTACCGCTGGCGCAGCGGT
This sequence comes from Candidatus Acidiferrales bacterium, assembly GCA_050015335.1. Lineage (GTDB taxonomy): Bacteria > Acidobacteriota > Terriglobia > Acidiferrales > UBA7541 > Palsa-295. The sequence continues at coordinate 25,096 of JBEKBP010000019.1, forward strand.
GAGAGCGCGGAGGACGCGCCCGAGCGATACGATACATCATCGAGAGAAGTTGCAACACGGAAAAAACGAAAAGCGTTCGTAAACGGCATACGGTGATTCCAAGAGTGGGAGCGCAGACGCCCGAGCCGTTTGGATTACGATCCTAAAAATCGCACATTACTTGAATCTGCGGGTGCCCGATCCTTCCTAGACCAAAGAGTCGGGCACCCGAACAAGCGTCACACGCTATTTAGCGGGTCGGGCGGCCCTTGGCTGCGGCGGCAGCCATAGCCGCGGGCTTTTCGGCCTCGGCTGCGGGCTTTTTGGTTTCTTCCTGTCCGTTTGTGGATACAAGACCCAGGGATTTGCGCAATTCGTGGTCGATTTTGCCGCGAATATCCTCGTGCTCTTTCAGGAAGATACGGGCATTTTCGCGGCCCTGGCCGAGGCGTTCGCCCTTGTAGGAGATCCAGGTGCCGGATTTCTCGACGATTCCCTTCATGACCCCCAGATCCAGCAAATCGCCCTCGCGGGAGACGCCTTCGCCATAAATAATGTCGAATTCCGCTTCACGGAAGGGCGCAGCGACCTTGTTTTTGACGACTTTGGCGCGTGTGCGCGAACCGATGACCCGGTCGCCTTCCTTGATTGACTGGATACGCCGGATATCGACGCGGATGGAGGCATAAAACTTGAGGGCGCGGCCGCCGGTGGTGGTTTCCGGGTTGCCGAACATGACGCCGATCTTCTCGCGGATCTGGTTGATGAAGATCAGGCAGGTCCTCGATTTGGAGACGATCGCCGTCAGTTTGCGCAGCGCCTGCGACATCAGGCGCGCCTGGAGGCCCATCTGAGGCTCGCCCATTTCGCCTTCAAGTTCAGCCTTGGGCACCAGCGCTGCCACCGAGTCCACCACAACCACGTCGACGGCATTCGAGCGAATTAGAGCCTCGGCGATTTCAAGCGCCTGCTCGCCGTTGTCGGGCTGCGACACCAGGAGATTGTCCACATCCACACCCAGCTTGCGCGCGTAGACGGGGTCGAGCGCGTGCTCGGCGTCGATGAACGCGGCCTGACCGCCCAGCTTCTGGGCCTCGGCGATCACATGGAGGGTCAGGGTTGTCTTGCCGCCGGATTCAGGGCCATACACCTCGATTACGCGCCCGCGCGGAAAACCGCCGATGCCAAGGGCCGCATCGATGGAAATCGACCCCGTGGGAATTACGCTTACCGGAACCAGCACATCCCGATTGCCGAGCCGGATGATCGAACCCTTGCCGTGCTGCTTTTCAATCTGCGATATCGCGAGATCCAGATTTTTAGACTTTTCGTCGTTCATAGGTGCCACCTCGAAGGCTTTCGTTTAGATCCCGCCGCAGCGGGCGGCCCGATTCTACCAGAGTGCGTATTGCCCGGCCCCGGCATTTCTGGACGAGCATCGTAGCACATGGCGAACATAAGGCGAAAGTGCTATTTGGGGGCTTTGCATCCTGCCGCCCTGCGGTAGGGCGGAAGCCAACGGCATCCAGGTGCATTCCTGAGGCATTTTCTGGCTCGGTTTTTCGCCATGTGTTCCGCATCGCCATATGCTCTCCGTTTCGCGGGACGCCTGGTGACTTGTAAGGAGGTCGTTCTAGTGGTGTTCTGGAACACGCTGCCGAAACGAGTCTCAATTGACGGTTAGCGAAACAAGCGTGCTGTGTGTGGTGCCGCCGGAGCTAGCAGTCACCATGACGACATAGCTTCCCGGAACCGTCCCCGGATCGGTCGAAGGCGTTGAGGTCGCAGGGACCGTAGAGGAACCGCTACCGCAACCGATGTCGGCAAAGGTGATCAGGATCGCCAGGAGAAGCGTGCCCCAGCGAGGTTGTCTCGACGTTCCCGCAAGGAACACCGCACATAGCAAGGCGACCGCCAACAAGTCGCTCCAGTTGGCGCGGGCGCCGGGCTGCCGAAGAGCAGCAACTTGATGGGGGGCCGTTGTCGCAATCATGAGCGTGGTTCCTCCGGCGCCAGCGACAGAAGCAGGGGTGAAGCTGCAGGAACTTTCAGCGGGCAGGCCGGAGCAGGCGGAGGGGGTAAAAGCGACGGTGCCGTTGTAGCCATCCACTGACGTGATGCTGATGGTCACCGATGCCGAACTTCCCGGGTTGACGGTCAGGGTGCTCGGAGTGCTGGCGATTCCAAAATCGGGCTTTAGGGTAACAGCAAGGTTTCCAGAAGAGGCCAGGTAGTTCGCGTCACCTCCATAGGAAGCAGTGACGGTGTAATTCTGGCCGTTCGCGAGACCCGGATAGGTGATGGTCGCAGATGCCTGAGCTGTGATCTGAGATGTGGACAAGGTAGAGGGCGACGCAATCAGGGCTCCACTCACGGGAACTGTCGTAGCTATCCCATTCAAGACGAAAGTTACCGAGCCGGTTGGATTGTTGCCCCCGCTCGTCGTGCCTACCGTTGCCGTCACAGCGAGACCTTGCGCGGCGGCACTGTCGGTCACAGCGGTCGTGGTGGGCGCGGGCGTAATGGTGAAAGACTTTGTGGCGCTCTGACTCGCATTGAAGCTGGCATCGCCACTGTAGGCGGCGGTGATATTGTGAGAGCCCACCGAAAGAACAAAGATCCCGTCGGGAGTCGCGGCATTCCCCTGAGAATTTAACGCGAATGGATTACCAGAGATACTGCTCGCAGAGTCAGAGAACGTCGCGCTTCCCGTGGCCACGCCATTCTGAGACTGTCCTGCCACATCGGCGCGCAGATACACGAAGCTTCCGTAAGGCAGGCTCGTGAAGGGTTGAATTGTTTGACCTTGGCCTGCTGATCCAAGAACAGACAATGTCGTAATGCTCGGCTCCGGGTTGACCGTTATGGAGGCAGAGGGCGAAGAGCTGCTGGGCTCAAAAATTCCGTCGCCTCCGTAATAGGCCGTCAGAGTATAAGTTCCCCCAGGTAAAGTTGAAACCGACGAAAGCGACGAGCCCGCCGACAAAGGGAAAGCGCCGATGCTCGTGCCGTAATTGTACAAAGGGCTGGTTCTCAGCAGCGACACCGCCCCGGTTGGCGTTCCGCTGTTGCTGGCCACCTGCACGTCGATGTTGACGGGCTGGCCGTGGGTAATCGAAGCGGGAGCGACGCTGAGGATCGTCGTCGATGTCGCGTGGAAGGTAGCAGAGGGCCAGTTCTTTAGAAGATTCATGATGTTGACTGAACCCAAGCCCGTCGCCAAGTCGAAGCCGATTCCGCTCTGATATGATTCGTTAGCACTGCCGTAACCCGATTCGCCGGGAACAGCATTGTTGCCCACGGTCACGTCGTTGAAGGTACACGAGGCCGCAGGAAGGCCGGCGGTATTCGAGCCATTGCATTGGGAGAGATTATTCGTTGCAGCCAGTTTATACAGGACATAGTCGGCTTGACCTTGGCGCGACATGGCGGATATGTCGACGAGTCCCATGATTCCCGCAAACGCGGGAGCCGCGACGGAGGTTCCGTAGGCTGCATAGAAACTGAGCTCGCCTTGGGCATTGGGGACACAGGAACGGTGCAAGCAGAAAAGGTAGGGATCATGGGAGCTGGCAGAAAAGGAAATGTCCGGGAGGTCGCGCGCTCCGTCACCCGGAATGCCGGCGACGCCACTCTGCCAGGAAGGCTTGGCAAAAAAGACGCTCGATCCTCCGCCACCTGCAAGAATGTTGTTATCCAGACCACATTGAGCAGCGGAGCAGCTGTCGTTCCATACATCCTCGGGTATATAGGAGATGGCCGAACCAGCGGTGATCGCCGCGTTGGACGAACTCCAGTAATTGGAATCCTGACCGTTTTCATTGAACTCTGTGCCGCCGGCGGCGATGGTGTAGGGAGACGAAGCCAGTACATTGACCGAAATCGGGCCGGTGGCAAGGGTTTCGGTGTCGGGGTCATCGCAGCCTTCGGCGCCGCTATCCCCCGCTGACACGATGTAGGTGATGCCTTGTGCGGCGGCCTGCTGAGCGAGGCTGGCAATGGCCGTTGCCTGGGCAGCCGTATCATTCGCTTCACAATCCCCGAAACTCTCTGTCATTACATCCGTAAGGTCATTGTCGATGATGTAGAGCTCCGAGAGGTCCACGCCGTCGGTCGTGTTGGTGGTCGCCGAAACAACCAGAAGCACCGTCGGCAGGTCGTTCTCCATCAGCGTGCCGGACCAACTCGTATCAAACACCGCCTCGGCTTCGTCCGCCCCGCCTAAGTCGCCTGGGTTTGGACCGTTGAGGATCACGTATGGCGTGGGGACCGCATTTAATCCGTTTACCGGCAAGTGTTGATTGAAATCGTTGACGTCGTCGGTATCGATGTTGGATCTGCCAACGATCCCGATGCGCGGCAAAAAACCATTGTTTGGCTGATAGCCTGTGTTGAAATTATAGATTGTCGCGAAATCGGCGGGAGCGATGGCGTGCGTGGGAGGATTCGAAGTCGACGTAAAAGAGGGACCGCTGCGTGGTGTTTGCAATGAAACTTTGGCCTGCAGCGGGTGTTCTGCGAGGCGAATCTGGGGCGCTTTCAGAAAATTGTGCAGTGTGAGCACGCCCGCCACAACCGGCGCAAGCGCGGAGGGTATCTGGGGATCGGCGGCGTTGGCCCAGTGCTGTTCACCGTTCACGGAATATTTGTGCATGGAGGTATGAAACGCATCCTCAACTTGTGCGGCCGTGCCGGAAAACTCGATTACCGTGCGGCCCCTGCTCACCTGGGCTACGCTGAAGCCGTGCAATCGCAGCCATGCGGTGATGGTTTGAACGTCGGAATCGGCTGGACCGAATAGCTGCCCGAATTGGACTGGGCTCAGCCACTGGTGATAGCGCGGCGAGGACTTATCCTGCTGGTCATCGAGCAGTTTTGTGAGGGCCGATTCTTGCTCCGGATTGCGCTTGAGCACGAGCAACATGCGGTCCAAGGGCAGATCCGGCGGAGCGCTTCCCAGGTCAAATTGCAGACGGGCGAGGCGGTGGGTGTTACGGGGCAACAACACGAGATTGCGCTCATCAATTGCTTGCGTAATCCGGGGCGCGACATTGGGCGTCTGCGCCGAGACACCGAGGCCGCAAGAGGTACTCAAGAAGCCTGCGATCAACGCGCAGTAGGCCACGCTCGGCTTCGGGAATTGCATCAATCCTGTCCTGTCCGGCAAAAATTGACCGAGCCGTTCGGAGGCGCCGTCCGGCGATAAACTCAGAGGCTTTTATACAACAGAACCACCAGCACCTGTTAGTAGGCTCCCGTCGAGGTCCGTCGAGGTAGCCAGAAAAGCAACCAGACGAATTTCTTTTAAGCCCGATCGAGACAACCAGAGGCAAAAACGCGGCCCCCGAAGGCTTTCGCCCCTCGCCCAGGCGGCACCCCAAGAAAAGCAGGACGCCGGCGCAGCGGGAATGGCCTCGCTTTCTTCAGGCGCTCTGTTTGCGCGAGCGAGCTGTTTTCCTACGTACCGGGTTTCAAATCGGGAGGGATTCTTCGCTTCGCTCAGAACTACGGAGCTTTCGACAGGCCGATAGAAATATGAATGAGGGGCGAGGGATGCTAGGATGGACCATGAGCAACGCTTACCGATTCGTCTTTGAATGCCCCAACGGCCACTACATCAACCTTCAACAGAAGTGCGCCAAGGAAGCGCTCTCTGAGACCGAGGCGCTCGAGATATTTGGCGACGTCGAGGTTTCCTGCGAGAGACTGAAGTGCGGCTGGCGCGGGAAAGCTTCGAAGGCGAGACTTCTGCGGATATTGCCTTTCAACTGGATTCTTTCGCCCGTCTCTTGAGCGTCCCTATCGCACTCGTCTCATCGTGATCTCTACCATCGGCGCGGGTACTTTGTTGCCGTCGCAAGTTTTCTCGGACGTGGGTTTACTGTCTATGAAGGCGATTGCCATCCGAACGGGACAGCAACGGCAGAAGGGGCCGGGAAAATTCCACTCGATCACCACTGTGGCGTGTGACAAATGCGATGCCCAGTACGTGATCAGCCACAAGCGGAAGCTGCGAGCAAGCCCCACAATTGCGGCCGCGCAGGCGGAGGAATTGAAAATGCTTTTGGCTGAGGACCATCAACCAAAGGCCAGGCGCGAGCATCCGGATCTGGTTGAATTCGACTGAAAGCCCTAGGATCTGTTCTTGTTCCAGTGTTTTTTGAGCCGCGTCTTCACCCACCCGCCCAGCGCCACATAGTCCCGCTGGCCCTTGATCAGCGCGGCTTGCGATGTTTCGCCGACCTTGAGCAGGAGCTCACGCCTCTGGTTGCTGTCCAGGCTGTCATATTGCTCTTGTACGGTCATCAGTGCCTCCCGGGTACCACCTCACAAATCAAACCGCTTCAATCAGATGAGCGGAAGCTGGAAATTACACGGATTCGTCATGCGCTTTCCAGCAGTTCCGGGGCAAACAGCGTTTCTACTTGTTGGCGGGTAATTGGAAATGGCACGTCAAGATGCACATGGAAGGACTCTTTTCCCTCCACCTGAGCCGTTATGTCCCCCCACTCGGGTGTGCGTTCGTGGCAGGTGTAGGTAACCTGCCTGCCCGCCGGAGTCGCCGCCTTCCACCCTTCCCGTTTCATGTTTCCCCCGCCGGTGGGTTACACCCCCACCAGAAGTCCCGGCACCTTCCAGGGCTCGCAACTGACGCTAGATTCAAAGCCTCTGTGAGCCCCCAGCTGCCCCCCCGCACAATAACGCTCGGGGAAGCTAGGGCTCAAGCAAGTTCATCGGCAATGTCCCCGTGCCTGGCCAATGGGGTCCCGACTTAGTACATTCCGCCCATGCCGCCGCCACCGCCCTGGCCTGCGCCCGCGCCAACCGCTTCGGCCTCTTCCTTGATGTCGGCGATCAGGACTTCGGTCGTCAGCATGAGTGCGACGATCGAGGCGGCATTCTGCAATGCAAGGCGCGTAACTTTGGTTGGATCGATTACGCCGGCCTTGATCATGTCGCCGAACTCACCGGTTTCTGCGTTGTATCCGAAGTTTTCGTCCTTCGAATCACGGATCCGGCCCACGATAATCGCGCCTTCCTGTCCGGCGTTCTGGGCAATTTGACGCGCGGGCTCTTCGAGGGCTCGCTTCACGATGGCGACGCCGGTGGCTTCGTCATTTTCGAGCTTCAGCTTGTCGAGTGCGTCGATGCAGCGCAGGAGCGCCACCCCGCCGCCGGGAACGATGCCCTCTTCGACGGCCGCGCGCGTGGCGTGCATCGCGTCTTCGACGCGGGCCTTCTTTTCCTTCAGTTCGGTCTCGGTCGCCGCACCGACTTTGATGACCGCTACGCCGCCAACCAGCTTGGCAAGGCGCTCCTGGAGCTTTTCCTTGTCGTAGTCGGAGGTGGCGTCGTCGATCTGGACGCGGAGCTGCTTGATGCGGCCCTCGATTTCGCCGGACTTACCAGCACCCTCGATGATCGTGGTCTTGTCCTTGTCGATGATGACCTTCTTGGCCCGGCCGAGATCTTCAAGCTTCACGTTTTCAAGCTTGATGCCGAGATCTTCGGTGACCGCCTTGCCGCCTGTCAGGATGGCGATGTCTTCGAGCATGGCTTTGCGGCGATCACCGAAACCAGGGGCCTTGACGGCGACGCAGTGCAGCGTGCCGCGCAACTTGTTTACTACCAGCGTGGCGAGCGCTTCGCCCTCGATATCTTCGGCGATAATCAACAGAGGCTTGTTTACCTTTGTGGTTTGCTCAAGAAGCGGGAGAATATCGCGCAAAGAGCTGACCTTCTTTTCGTTGATCAGGATGAAGACATCTTCGAGCACGCACTCCATGCGGTCGGGATTGGTGACAAAATAAGGCGAGAGGTAGCCGCGGTCGAACTGCATTCCTTCGACTACTTCGAGCGTGGTCTCCATCGTTTTCGATTCTTCAACGGTAATGACGCCATCCTTACCGACTTTTTGCATGGCTTTGGCGATGATGCCACCGATGTGCTTGTCGTTGTTGGCGCTGATCGTGCCCACCTGCGTGATCATGTCGCCCTTCACGTCCTTGTGCAGTTTCTTGATCTCGGCGACAGCGACTTCCACGGCCTTCTCGATACCGCGCTTGAGCGCCATCGGATTGGCGCCAGCGGCCAGTGTCCTTACGCCTTCGCGGAAGATGGCCTGCGCCAGCAAGGTTGCCGTGGTGGTGCCGTCGCCGGCTACGTCGGAGGTCTTGGAGGCAACTTCTTTCACCATCTGCGCGCCCATGTTTTCGAGCGGATCGGGCAGGTCGATTTCCTTGGCGACCGTGACTCCGTCTTTCGTGATGATCGGCGCGCCGAATTTCTTTTCAATTACGGCGTTGCGACCCTTCGGTCCCAACGTGATCTTTACCGCGTCCGCCAGAGCATTGACACCGCGCAAGATGGCCTGCCGTGAACTGGTTCCCGTTACGATTTGTTTTGCCATTGGATTCTCACCCTCCCCGGGTGCGTGCAGATTGCCGTCCGGCTTCGCGTCGCGAAACCGGAGAATTTACCTCTTGCCGCCCGCCGACTTTGCTAGGGCACCTAGTTTCGCGAGAATCTCCTCTTCGCGGAGGATCAGGTATTCCCGGCCATCGACAGTGATTTCGTTCCCGGTGTATTTGCCGAAAAGAATTCGGTCGCCCACCTTCACGTCGACCGGTATGCGTCGTCCCTTCTCGATCTTCCCCAGCCCGACCGCCACCACCTCGCCCTCTTGTGGCTTTTCCTTGGCGGTGTCGGGAATGATGATTCCTGACTTCCCAGCCTCTTTTGCTTCCAGTCTGGTTACCAGAATTCGATCGTGCAGAGGCGTTACGTTCGTCGCGGTCACAGTCATTCGCTTCCATCCTTTCTTTCGTTCGTCTTGATTCCGAGCTTGAAAATTCCCCTCAGACCGATACCACGTGCGCGATCTTGTGGAACGTCGAGTTGATCACATCAAAGCTGTCGACCGACGGCGTGCCGTCTAGAATCCCGGAAAGAATCTTCACGATCACCGGATAGATGCTGCGGCTGTAAACCTCGGCGCTTTCCGCCTGATCCCACAAACTGATTGCAAACGCTTCGGTCCCGAGGTGGTTCACAAAGGTGATTTCATCCTGAAAGCCTTTTAGCTTCCGGAGCAGGGGGACCACTTCCTTCTCAAGCCTCTGTGTGAGTTCGGCGACACCGTTGGGCTTCAGGCGCATGAACACTCGGCGTGCGAACACGTAGGCCTCCTTGAGCTGCGGATGGGAAAGGACACGTCCAGAAAACCGCTTTCTGTTAATACAGACTGACAAATCCATTTGCCGTTAACCATACTGAGTGAATTAACTTGAAGTGTCAAGTGCATTATGTAAAAATATTCTAGTTTAACCACATCTTGTAAACACAGGAGCTTCCGTGGACCTCCCTTTAGTGATTAAGCGGCGGCTAAACGAACTGGGACTGGAACAAAAGGGGTTAGCGCGAAGCGCGGGGGTAACCGACTCCTATGTGTCCCAACTATTGTCGGGCAAGAAACTGCCGCCTGCTCCCGAACGAACTGACATCTACGTCAAGATGGAGAAGTTCCTGAAGCTGCCTGTGGGAAGGCTCTCGGATCTCGCAGGACAGCAGCGGAAGGAAGAAATCCGGAAAGGCCTCGCTGACTCACCCGCGCCTTTGTTCCAAGGAGTGCGGGAACTGATTCTGCGCAAGTGCGTGCCTGAAAGAGACAAGCAAGTACGCGCGATTTTTGAAACGCAGCCGTTCGGCGAGCTGGAGCGGCTGGTCACGCAGAAGCTCCTGGATGTAGCCAAGAGGATCGCCAAGGACGAATTGGACAGCGACAACTGGCTGCACCTTGTCGCGCGAATGAGCGGCCGCAGCTATGAGGAAACGCGCGTGACGATTCTTGAATTCCTCGATACCGACATTTTCACCATTTCCGTCGAGAACTGCGTCTCTTTTCTTGATCCGCTCATCGAATCCTGGGATATCGACCTTGCGACCTTTGCGATCGAAATCGTATTGAACAAGAGGCTGGCTCCGGGAAATCCCAAGAAATTTGAATTCGTCGAGACCGAAGCGGACCTGCCCTATGGGGAAGAACCAGGCTTCAGGGAATTCCTGAAAAATGAGTCGCTCAAGGCGAACGCCACGCCCGGTGAAATTGACTTTCTGAGAAGAATGAGGTTCCGAGGGAAAAGGCCTGCGGCACTCTATTACTACAGAGCGTTGCAGAACCTCAGGGACCCGCTCCATTTTCGGGAAGCCTCGGTCGCACCCATGCGCAAATAAGGCTAGGCCTCGATGTTGCCGGGGGCAAACGCAGCTTCATGCCCGCCAGGGAGCGGGGCCAAGGAAATCGACCCGCCCACAGGGGGGCGTCGTTCTGTCCGGCGGGCGGCTCATTTGTCCGCAGCCGATAGCAGTTCCCTTCCCGCGTGTGGGGCGCAGGTTTCCAGCCGCGCGAGCCGCCACCGCCCCGGTTCAACTTCGGTAAAGCCGTTATCGCGATAGATGTTGCGCGCAGGGAAGTTGCGCGGAGTCTCAACGATCGCTCCGGTGAGGATTGCGGGAACCTCCGCAATCATGTGCCGCAGGAACGTGTGCTCGATGCCCATACCGAGGACGCGGCAGCTGATCACGAGGCCCAAAATGGCGCCGTCCACAATGACCGCGGCTCCCGTCAGTCCATGATCTCCGAAGCGATCGGAAACATACAGCGAGAACAGATTTGCCATCGGACTAGAAAGCAGCGCTGAAAGCTCAGCCACCATAAATGTTCGGCCCGTAGTGTTGAACTGCGTCGTGCGCTGGAACAGCTCCTCGATTCGGGCCAGGTTGGAATCCTTCGTCACGCGCTCGACGCGGCACTTGATCTGAAGCGAGGCCAGATACTGGCTCTCATCCGACGTCTCGGCGCGGAATTGCTGGCGCTCGAGCTGCATCTTCACAAGCGCCGTGCGCGTGGCTGATTGTTCGGTGATAACCGGCAGCTGCAGGCGCGGATCGTTGAGCAACATCCGCCGCAGGCTGAAAGGATCCTCGCCCCAAGCCTCCACCTCGGGCAGGCGCTCGCGCACGCGGTCGCGCTCGACGGGATGATCGTCGACCAACAGGAACGTATCGAGTGCAAAACCCAGTTCTAGGGAGATCGCGCGAATATTATCGACTTTGTCGTTCCAGTTGACGCGCCACGTTACAAAATCGTCCGGCGTGAGCAGGCGGTGCCGCGGGTAATTGTCTGGATATCTCCACAACTCGCGAACCGTCTTCTCATCATTCTTGCTGACGCAGGCGAGCACGATGCCGCGTTTCTTGAGACAAAGCAGCGCCTCGTGCAAGCCGAAGTAGAGACCCACGTAGGAGAAAGCTCCACTGATCTCCGGCGTCCAGGCAAAAGGGCTGCCCGTCTCGGCCAGCACCCCCGGCCACAGGGTGCCGTCGAGATCGACGATCACGCATTTCTTGCGCCCGATACCCAGCACGGCGACAAGAGCATCGATATGTGTGCGCGCCAGCGCGGCTTCACGTATATAGGGATCGCCGCCGACCCACCGGGCCAAAGGCGCCGTGTCGGGGAAAATGCCGTGGACCGCGGCCTTCTCATACTCCGGCCGTTGCAGAATCCAACCGGGCGATCCGAAATGGGTGAACCCGACCTGCCCGTCGTCGAGCAACCGCTCGGAGCCTGCCGCGCCCAGCGCCGCCGCGATGTCGACCACATGCACGTCGGGCATGCCCTCGGCAATCTCCGCCAGCGCGACATTGGCCAGGCGGAAACGTGCGCGGTGCCCGGTGATGCCGCGCTCCGCGAGCCCCAACGGCTGCACCGTCGGCTCCGGCAGATTGTCGATCAGGATGGGCGCCGACGTCCTTTCGCGCAACTGTTCCAGTAGCTGCCGGGCCTGTGCGATATAGGCGGTGTGCGCCTGCTGGCCGGGCGCAGGATCACCGGCGACGAAATGCCGCGCGCGCAGCGCGCCGATAAAAATGGCGTCGTGCTTGTGGTCGGCGGCGAAACGCGTATCGTCGGCAAAGGTAGCCGAGACGCGCAGGTCAATGCCCCGCTGCGCCGCTTCCTTGCGCAGAAACTCGGCCTCCATCTGGATGTCACAATCGCCCAACAGCAAGGCGTCAGCGCGCTTTCGGGCGGCGCCGAAATCCGCCACGTGATAGGCAGGCCCGGCGGCCCAGTAAGATTGCACACCTTCCTTGATTCCGCGCCGGTATCGCTCGAGCATCTGGACGGGATCGCGCCCGTGCGTGGCGGAAAGGTCCGCGCTCGCGGCGGCCAGCTCTTCCTCCGGCGTCTTTTCGGTGAGGACGTTGCGCTCGGCCAGTGCGGCGATCGAACGCGCAATCACCTGGTGCGAATACGGGAGCAGTTTGCTGATGGCGCTGCAATCTTCGGGAATGCTGCGCGGTTTGGCGAAATAATCGAGCAGGATGCTTACGTCGCGGTCCACCGTCAAGCGCGTGTGGCTGATCGCATGGACGATCAGAAAACGGTCCGCGCCGACCGCCAGCTGATGAATGAAACGGGAACATCTTAAAATCATTGAGGCCTTCGCGGTCTCATGCCACGTCTACGGGGTAGAGACGATCCTGATCGGCCTGATAATTCTTCTCGATCTCCTGCAACAGCGCATTGTTTTCCATGCCCTTGTGGGCATCCGCCTCGCCGTAGAGGAAAGACAGAAACGCATACCGCCGGCCTTGGGTAATCGGGGTCACCTCGTGCAACGCGCCGCAGGAAAAAACGATGGCGCCGCCCACCGGCGGTCGGTAGGTTCGTCGACCGAACTCCGCGAACATCAGGTCACAGCCTTGATAGCCTCCATTCAGGTTGAGCGACACCGCAAAGCGGCGATGCTCAACGCCGGGGTTGAGATTGTCGCGGTGGCGAAAGAAATGCCCGCCAATCTCGCTGTCGTAGCAGGCGACCAGGTAGCGATCCATGCGCGTCGCTTTGAATTGGAAATAGAGCTCGATGGCCGGCAGGAGACGCGTTAGGATGCGCTCGCGAATCCTCTGACGCAATTCGGGCGGTGCGATGACCATATCCTGGCGGCGCTTCTTGCTGTGATCGGTGGCCGTCGCCGGCTTGCCGTCATGAGCGACGAGGAAACCGGAATCGGTTCCACCGACCTGGTCGTAGATGGACACCAGTAGATCGCACAGCGGGAAGTCGAATACTCGCGGCACGACCAGTACCGGCGCCGTCAGCGGCACGCCCGCGGAGTTGTCGACCGACGGAAGATCCCGTAGGAGGCGTTCCAAAACGGTGTCGTGGCCGTCCGGATGGTCGCAGGAAATATTTGCGATGGCACGCAGCATGGGATCGAGCGCGATCGTGCGGGGCCTTTCATGAGCGCGGTAATATTCGCCAATGGCACCGTCGTAGTCGGCGATGAACTTCAGCACCGGGCCACCCATGGCCAGCAGCTGCGCCGCATCGGCCGGTGGCGTGGCGAGCACTGCGTAAATGATCAGATGGTCGTCGGAGAACAAGGCCGCCTGCTTCACAAGCGTCGCCAGCCTGCTTTGCGCCTGCGGTTCGGCGAGAGATCCCAAAAAGGCGAGCAGGATCCAGCGCCCGGCAGACACGCAAATATCGGTTTTCCCGCCGCCAATGTTCGCCGCCCTGAACCAAGGAACGGGATCGCCCAGCGTGACCCTGTTTCCATTTCCTGCGCTCATGTGAAATGCCTCCGCCACAGGGCAAGATCGCCTTCCCCATCGGCAAAGCCTGCCCGCTTTGCCAAAAGGATTCTGGCAGTTACGGTCGCGGCGTGGGCTCAAAGTGCAATCGCGGTGCCAGGTTTTCGGGCACAATCCAAGCAGTTGCCCTTACGATTAAGCCAACTTGCTCAGCGTGGCTGGGCCCAGAGAGGCGTTACAGAAGTTGGTCGTGACGCGGAGGATCAAGGCTTTAGGAATGCTTTAGGAGGGGCTTTAGGAGGGCTTTTTTGAAAATCGTTTCAGTTACCGCAGTCGTCTGGCGTAGGCGGAGGTGAGGAGAACCTCAAGAATCATTCGGTTCAGCGCGCATACGGCAGCCGATAGCCAGAGTCGAATATCGGCTCTCCCGCTCCACCCCTGCCGCCCCATGACGTCATGTCTGGTCAATTGGACCTCTTGGCCGCGAACGGGCGGCTAAACCGCCCCCGCCCCAAATGCCTGGACAGTGTAATTACGTCTGGAAGGGTCCGCAGGTTCCAAATATTTAGACTCGCCGGGAATGGGTGGAAACACAACCGAAGCTAACCTGTTTAGAATCTCGCCTCAGGCTGCCGATTGGCCCTATGCCCTGGGGTCTTGCTTAGGCTTTCGCGCACTGGGATCTAGCGTGTCTATGTCCGATCGGCGCCGAATCGTGCGTCAACTGACGTTGCTGCCGCGCCTGGCTGCGAAGGGCCTCCTGCAATAGATTGCGAAGGTGGAAGCGAGCCTTGAACAACTGGGACTTGGAATTGCCGATCGAGCATCCCAGAATCCCGGCAATCTCGTTGTGCTCGTATCCTTCGACATCGTGGAGGATGAAGATTTGTCTGTATCCATGCGCCAACTGATCGATGGCTTTGCTCAGATTCACGTGGTCCAGCATGCCGCTCAGCCGGACGTCAGGTTCGCCAAGCTCTAGCAGCGGCCTCGAATTTTGCTCCGCCGGTTCGCCAGTCTCATCAAGGGATACCTCCGGATGTCTTTTCTTGCGAAATCGCATCAGCGCGATGTTGACAGTCAGCCGGTGCAGCCAGGTGGAAAAGCTCGATTCTCCGCGAAACGTGTGAATCTTGCGGAATAATTGCAGGAATGCCTCTTGGGTCAAGTCCTCCGCTTCGGCCGCGTTTCCCGCCAAGCGCAGGCAAATGCCATATACCCGCCGGCTGTGCAATTTGTAAAGGCGCTCGAAGGCATCCGAATTACCCTCGCCAGCCAAGCGGATGGCTTCAGCCTCCGACATCGCCGTCGGCTCGGTCTGCCCCGGTCTTCTGACACTGTGCTCCATAGCCGTCTGCCGGGGTTCCTGCAGGACCCATGCCAAACGGGATTAGAGCGCAGGGAATGCAGCATAGATCGTTCCAAATGCAGATACTTCCGGTGGATTGATCAAGGTGGTGATGCGGGAAACTAGCGGGTTAATTCGGTGTATTCCGCGCACAACTGGTGGTTTTCAACCACCGATTCGGCATGCGGCTTGAGATTGTGAGGTCCATCGGGCTATCGGTTCCCGGGCGCAACCATTTCCGTAATCCTTGTGAGGGTTGTGTCGCTCACAAATATATTTCCGTGAATGTCCTGGACCATGGAGTTGGTTTCCACAAACTGGCCCAACCCCTTCCCCGGCCCTTCTCCCGCCGCGCCCAGGACGTTGCCGTCCCAGTCCATCTTCACGATCTGGCCGTCCATGCCGGTTGCCATCCAGAGCTGCTTGTTGCGGTCGACGAAGAACTCGCAGGTGAGGTTGGGGGACTGGATGGTTTTGACGAACTTGCCGTTGGCATCGTAGACGACGATGCGATATTCTTCGCGGTCGCCGATGTAAACATCGCCGTCGTTGGGATTCACGGCGATCCCGTGGGCCATGCCGAATTTTCCGGGACCGGCGGCGTTGCCAAACCACTGGTTGACGAATTTGCCGTCCTTATCGAGATGCAGAATGCGCGCAGCACCGTCATTGGGGCTCTCGTTTCCGTGGCCCATGGCGATGTAGATATCGCCATCAGGAGCGAAGGCGAGCGACGTGGGCTGCCACAGAAGCCGCTGGCCCTTGGCCTCATTCCAGTCACCTCGTTGACCCTTCACGCCTAGGGTCATCTGCAGCTTCCCCTCGGGACTAAACTTCATCACCGTGTCGCCAAACTGGTCGCAGAGCCAGACATTGTCCTCGGAGTCGACAGCCAGGCCGTGGGCCTTGTTGGCAATATCGACGCCAAAGGAATTGACGAGTTTGTAATTCTGGTCCCACTCAAACAACATCGGCTTCCCGGGATCGTTGCGCACTACGGCGTACATGTGTCCTTTCGAATTCATGGCGATGGCCGCGACGCCGCCGGTCGTCTCCTCTGGGAATTTCAACGGGTAGGCGTAGGTGAAGCCCATGTCCGGTTTGTGCTCCACGTGATTGACGAATCCGCGATCGACTCCCCAGGCGCAGTTCGGCGAGCCGTAGCATACGGTCCCCCACCCGATCTGGCCGCCTACCTGAACGGCAACGCCGTTGACGAGCTTTGCCCCGCTGCCGGCCAGCCGTGCTGAGCCGGTAAGCGCCGGGGACGGTGGCTCGGCCGGTGGCACATACACATACGGCACGCCGCAAAACTTGCTGAGATTGCAATCCTCGCCCGGGCCCTGAGGCCGGTGGCGGGGTGGCGCCATCGTTTGAGAAAATGCCAGCATCGCGGTGAACGCCACGCCGAGCGCCAACGCGCACAGCAGAAAACCCCAGGATTGGCGAGTCATGCGTTCCTCCCTTTTCAGCACAAAGCAATCGGGGTCCTGTCCCGTCGTGCTGTTCGATCGTCGCGTTTATCGCCTAGATGCTTTGGTTCAGAAGAAAACTTTCCAATCCACGTCGTTCCCCGTAGCGGACTGGAAGTTCACCGCGAGCAGGTTTCCTTCCGCCCGCATTGCAGGCGTGATTCGGTCGCTTGCTTCCACGCGCTGCGCCTGGAAGCCGTCGGGGACGTAGATGCGCAACTGGTACCGATCGCCCGCCACCGCACGAGATCTGCCTTGCAAGACACGGCGCGGAGCATCGTAACCAAGACTCTTGATGTCGAAGGCCATCTGGCGGACGTGACGGCTCGTCGACAGCAGCACTGGATGATCCTGCTTTTCGACGATGCTGTAAACGTCGCAATCGTAGGGCTTCACCGGCCGCGTGGTGAACGCACCGCGAAACGTTCCGACGTAAGCCCGCGACCAGAACTCGTATACAAGATATTCCTTGTTCGGATCCAGGCGCAGGTCCTTCGCGGCGTCGAGCAGAGTGACAAAGGGCGCGTTGTCCTCGCCATCCATCCGCTGGATCAGCGAATTGCCCAGATGTTCGGTTGGCAACTGCGCTGTGTAGTTGAACACCGCCACGATGTTCCAATTCCCGAAGGGCCGCGCGACCGGCAGGTTCCACACCTGCGCCGGCTGCCGCACGAACAAGTCCACCGGATAGGACACATCCATCGTCGGAGGGCTCACGCGCTTTAGCAGCTCGACGCGGTCCTCGGGATAGGGCACATCGAATGCTTCCGAAACCAGGATCGTGTTGTTGGCGATGGCACGAAAGTTTGCGACGACCTTGGCCTCGCGCTCATCGACATGTTTCCCATCAGGCTCGATGTATTTGTAGACGTGGAAACCATCGCCATCGTTCCAGAACACGCGGCCGTTGTAGAAAAACCGGTTGGCCGAGCCGAGCACCGTTTCCGAGAACACGCAGGGTTGTGTGTAGGGCAGCAGTGACGAGGCACGGTAGTCGTAGCCGCGATCGGCATCCTCCGAAATGCGGCAGATGTCGACAATGCCGTAGGAATGATCGATCACGTTCATGTTCGAGCGGATGGTTCGGCGCGGCGCCTTCTGGTCGATGGCTTCGCGCCAAACAAGCCCGCAGGCGCGATAGGTTTCAAGCGCACTCCTATAAGGATCGAACTGGCCGGGCCACTTGTCCCAATAATCCGCGAAGTCCATCTCGGCCGCGCCCGTGTGCAGGGGCTGTTCGGAGGACCATTGCTCGGCGCGCTCGCGCTCGAGCCGGACCGCAAGGGGATTGGAAAAGTCGATGACCCGTTCGCCGTTGTATTTGGCGGTGCGCACGGGCAGGTAGCATTCCGGTTGGTAATTCACGCGGCTGGGCCTTCCGCGAACGCCCCCGCCGCAGCCATATAGACCGAAACTCGCCTGGTGCGGGCCGCTGTCGGAAACCCCGCCCAGCCAGAAGGCCTCGAGTCCATGGTCATCGAAGAACTTCTTCGCATTTTCCTTGCTGCCGGCCGACATCCAGCCATGAAAGCGGCTGTAGGTGTTAGCGACCAGATCCTGGTCGCCGAGATCGATCGGCCTGCGCTGCTTCAAACGGATGTCGTGCCCGATCGCAATCAGGTCCCCCTGATGCTCCATGGCACGCAGCGCGTCGTTACTAAAGTGGATCAGGAGTTGCTCTCCAGCGAAGCTTGCGCCCACAGGGACTGTTACTTTGTAGCTGCAGTAGCCCCGGATATTCATCCGGTCGTTGGCAGTTCCCTGCCAGCCTTGCGACACCTCGAACCGCGATGCCCCCTTCCAGGCCGTCACGTGCCCCATCAGCAGGCAGTTGCCCGTGTGGGCGTCGCGCACGACATGATTCACCGCGTACATTTTCGGCGCGGATATCTGTTGCACCGGGAGCAGTTCGTAATAGTCGCGATTGCGCGAAGGCGTTCCGAGGCTGATCCATTTGTCTGTTGAGCCGCCCAGACGCGCATCGCTGCAGATGAAATAGTCCATGTCCTCCAGCTCGACCGGCTTGCCAGTGCCGTTGGCGCGGCCGAGGCTAACAAGGATGTCATGGCCTGTCTTGGCGACAGAGATCCGATACTCGAAATCGAGTTCTCCGGATTTCGCGCCCCGCAGCGTCACTGTGACGAATGATCCAAATTTGTTGTTGTCATCCTTGTTCAAAGAACTGGCGATCTTCCAACCGGACGGATCGTCGTGGGGAAGGAAATGCACATTCCCCAATTCCATCATGCTTGCCTTGACGCGCCCGGACCAGCGGCAGCTGGCGGGGTCGACCGAGACGCTAAGTTGATCGGTGTCGATCTGGATGGGATCGGCAGCTAAGGTGGGCACTGCCGCAACGCTTAGAGCCGAGGATATGGAAACCAGCGCCGCTCCTTGTGCAGCGTGGGCCAGCATCTTGCGCCGCGTCAGGGGGGGCTTGGGCCCTGCCAGCTTCTCCGCCAATCGTTCCTCCTGTTCAAAAAAACCGCGCGTCGTAGGGGAGGCCGCCCGCCCAGGGCCCCGGCATCGCCTACAGAGACTTCCGGCGGGAGGCTATATTTCCAGTGCCTCTCGTCAAACCGCCGCCGTGCTGGCAGCGCCCTTGCAGAAAGCGAGCAAGTCGGCGTTGATTTGGTCCGCATGGGTTCTGGGCATGCCATGTGGAAATCCCGGATATACCTTGAGCGTTGCCCCCTTGACTATCTTTGCGGACAGCAGACCCGCAGCGCCGATGGGCACGATCTGGTCGTCATCGCCATGCATGACCAGCACGGGGATGTCGATCTTCTTCAGGTCTTCGGTGAAGTCGGTTTCCGATAACGCCTGAATGCAGTCATAATGGGCCTTGATGCCTCCCCGCATGCCCTGCAGCCACCAATGCTCACGGATACCCTCTGAAATCTTTGCGCCCGGGCGATTGTATCCATAGAACGGGAGCGTGATGTCCCTGTAGAACTGCGGCCGGTTGGCCGCGAGCGCCTCTCGGAGGCCGTCGAATACCGACATCGGCAGGCCGCCCGGATTGTTCTCGGTCCGCAGCATGAGCGGCGGTACGGCGCTGATTAGGACAGCCTTGGAGACACGCTT
The DNA here is from genome assembly GCA_050015335.1 of Candidatus Acidiferrales bacterium. Lineage (GTDB taxonomy): Bacteria > Acidobacteriota > Terriglobia > Acidiferrales > UBA7541 > Palsa-295. The sequence goes on from JBEKBP010000019.1 coordinate 44,584, forward strand.
GGCGCCGTGGCGGCCCAGATAGCGGGCGACCTCGCCGCCACCGGTCGAGTGCCCCACCATGATGGCATCCTTCAGATCCAAAGCTTCGAATAGGGTCGCTACGTCGTCTGCATACGTATCCATGTCGTTGCCGTCCCATGTCTGCGCGGAGCGCCCATGACCTCGCCGGTCGTGCGCAATGACGCGGTAGCCGCGCTGGCCGAAAAACAGCATTGTCCCGTCCCAGTCGTCGGCGCTTAGCGGCCAACCGTGGCTGAAAACGATTGGTTGTCCCGTGCCCCAGTCCTTGTAGTAAATCGCTGTCCCATCCTTGGTCGTAATCGTCGGCATCGGAGGTTCTCCCTGTTGTTACCTTCTTTCGGATAAATCTTACGCCCGCATGTCAACTCTTCCGGGTTTAGAGGCCCGGCTCGATCTTTTGATGAAGTCTCTATCGTAGGTGGGAGTCGATGCCTCAACCATTGCCAATAGGCTCGCGGCCATGGGATATTCGCAGCGTTCTGAGCTAACAACTTGCGCGACTTGGCGTCGCCGGTCGATGACCTGTGAGCCGCTCAGAGATCCTCCACGCGGACGACCGCTTTCATTGTGTGTTGCTGGCCCGGTGCCAGAGCCACAGAATCACCGGAGACATTGCTGGTTTCGATGCAGATCATTCGCATCCACTCGTCGTCGGCAAGATCGGATAGGGAATGCGCTTTCTCCGCCCATGGATTCCACACTACGGTCGTGCTTGAATTCTCCTTGGTAACGCGGGTGCGGCGCCGCAAGCTGGGATCGTCGAGTTCGATCGTATTGCTCGTGTCAAGGTAGACGCGGTCGGTCTCCGAAACAATCGCGATATCACCGTGTTGCGTCTTTTCCCGCGAGTCGGTCTTATCGAAATAATGAACAGCATCCAGACCGCGTACGCGCGCCTTTTCGATATGGCCCACTCGATGGTAGGCATGCAAGGCTTCCTCGAAACGCAGCGCTGTTGTCCCAATGTTGGTTAACTCAAGCGCAAGAGTTAACTCCGAATCGAAAGTGGCCCGATAGACCAAGCGAAATTCCGCCGGCCACCATCCTTTCGTATCTTCGCCGCTTTCGGTGAACAGGCTGACTCTGACCGCATCGCCTACCCGCGCGATCGACTCAAGCTGCCACGCCTTCGTGCGTACGAACCCGTGCGCCGGCGCTTTAGGATCATCCGCCTTGCCTCCGAACCAAGGAAAACAGATGGGAACACCTCCGCGGATTGCCCGGCCATCCTCCCATCGCGACTGGGAGCTGACAAAGAGCACCTCTTCTCTGCCGGCTGGTTTCCAGGAGGTAACATTGGCGCCAAGCAGGTAGACCTCCCCTACTGCTTTCGCCGAAGTTATGCGCACCTTGGTCAGGCCTCCGTTCCCTTCGACGATATGGGCCGTACCCGGAAGCTCGAACCGGCGATCCGACCCTGCAATGACCCTCTTCATGCACCTTCCCTCTCGAATCTATGCCCGGGCCAGAACCTCTTTGGCTGCCGCCACCACGTTTTCCAGCTCGAAGCCGAATTCCTTCTGGAGCTCCTTGAGCGGCGCCGAGTTGTAATTGAGAACCTCAAAACCAGGGCGGTTGTAACGCGCCACCAGCCATTTTCGGCCTATGGCCATCCTCACGCTAGTGGCGGCTCTTTGTCCCAGCGGGCCGGTGGTTGTCTCAGACTCCCGAGACCCGAGTGATACTCGGGGTGGCCCGAAAGGGTGCCAATGGTGTTGACACACAGCTGGCTTGCCTCCGCCTCTGTGATGGGTTGGGCCATCTGCGTCATATCCATCATCCATTCTCCCCACAACTGCTATTTTCTGTTTCCTTCCGCGCCGCCTGTGTCAGCCCCCCTGCTGGTATCCGACGGTCAACTCGCCTGCTGCGGCGCGGTCTGCCAATAGCAAAGCCTGGTCGCGGCGAACCCTCCCGGCGGGAATCGACGTGTCGCCATCCCGCAAGCGGCGAAGCATGTCGAGCTTTTCGGCCCCGGTGACGACCCAAAGAACCCGCCGGGCGCGATTGAGCACGGGATAGGTTAACGTCATGCGGTGCCTGCCCTGATAGATTCCCGTCAGAGCCACATCTTGCTCGGTAACATCGAGCGCAGGATCGCCAGGCACCAGCGAAGCAGTGTGTCCGTCGGGGCCAAGACCAAGATGGACCAAATCGAGCACCGCCGGCAATCCGGCGATCGCCTCGAGGTCCTTGGCGTACTTGCTCGCAGCAGCTTGCAGATCGCTTGCCTCTACCGGCATGGCATGGATCTGCTCCGGGCCGATAGGGACGTGGCGAAGAAAGCTTTCGCGCAAGTGGGTGAGGTTGCGATCCGGATCGCCGGCTGGAGCGATTCGCTCATCGACCTGAAACAGATGCACGGCCGCCCACCGAACATCTTCACCAGCGAGCGCGCGCAGCATGATCCAGGGAGTGTGCCCGCCGCTGACAGCCAGGCTAAAACGGCCGCGAGACGCAATCGCGGTGCGGGCATCCGCGGCGATTGTCGCGGCAGCCGCTTGCGCTACCCTATCGGCATTGTCAAAAACTGCAAGCTCCATATGCCCCTTCTCCCCGTGCGAATTCGTCGCGGCATCCAGAGAGACAGAGATGCAGCAGCCGACAAAGCCCATACCGGCCCGCCGATCCTTACTTGCCGGCTGCCTTCTCCAGGTGTCCTCCGAAACCAAAGCGCATCGCTGAAAGCACCTTGTCCTGGTAGTCGGCTTCGCCGCGCGAGGTGAAGCGCTGATAAAGCGCGGCTGAAAGAACAGGCACCGGCACGGCCTCGTCGATGGCCGCCTTGATCGTCCATCGCCCCTCACCGGAGTCTGAAACGCGGCCCGCGAACTGGGACAGACTGGGGTCTGTCACTAGGCTGGCCGCCGTGAGATCGAGCAGCCACGACGCGATCACGCTGCCCCGCCGCCACACCTCGGTGATGTCGCGCAAATCGAGGTCGTATTGGTAGTGCTCGGGATCGCGCAGGGGAGTCGTCTCCGCATCAATTGCATGCTGTTGTTTCCCTGCGTTGGCGCTGCGGAGGATGCCCAGCCCCTCGGCGTACGCAGCCATGAGACCGTACTCGATACCGTTGTGAACCATCTTCACGAAGTGGCCGGCACCGTTGGGACCGCAGTGCAGGTAGCCTTGTTCGGCGGTTCCGCCAAGCTTCTCGCGTCCCACCGTGCGAGGCGCGTCGCCCGCGCCCGGCGCCAGCGTCGCAAAAATTGGATCGAGGCGCGCGACCACATCCTTTTCGCCGCCAATCATCATGCAGTAGCCGCGTTCCAGTCCCCAGACTCCGCCGCTCGTCCCCACATCGACGTAGTGAATTTGTTTTGTCGCGAGTTCCTTGGCCCGCCGGATGTCATCCACGTAATAGGAATTGCCGCCGTCGATGAGCGTGTCTCCCGCCTCAAGAGAAGGCAGAAGGCCGGCAAGCGTTTGATCCACCACCGCGGCCGGAACCATGAGCCATAAGGCCCGGGGCTTTTCGAGCTTCGCAATCAGATCGTGCAGGGAAGAGCTTGCTGCCGCGTTCTCCTGAGCCAGATCGTTCACCGCTTGGGGAGACCTGTCAAACACGACGCACTGGTGGCCTCCCCTGAGAAGCCGCCGCACCATGTTTGCCCCCATCCTTCCAAGACCAATCATCCCCAGTTGCATAATCGATTGCTCCTTTTGACTGGTATATCGCTATTCGACCCGGCCCTGAGTATCATCGAAGCTCTTTGCTGAAATTCGCAGGAAGCATTGGCGTCTCACCACACCTCCTCGGAGAGCCTTGGTGTCGGCGCTTGTCAGTTCTCGCGCAGACTCTTGAGATTCCGATAGCGCCGGATCAAGCCGTTTGTGGAACTATCATGGCCGAGCCTGGTTTCGTTCTCGCTCTCAAGCTCCGGGATAATGCGCTGGGCCAGCACTTTGCCCAGTTCCACACCCCACTGATCACCGGGATGTCGCCATGTTTCCGGCTCCTTTCGTGTTCCTCCATCAAACCAAGCTTGCGGGGAGAAAACATCACCACAAGCGTTCAACGGGCCGCCGCCTCTTTCAGCGCGGCGCTCTTGGAAGTGATGACCCCCATGAGTTCTTCCCAGGATGTAACGAACGACTTCGCCCCTTCCTCCTGAAGCTGCGCTGCCAGCGCCTCTACATCGATACCGGCTTGGGCAAACTGAGCCACCACTTTCTCGCAGTTGCCGCCGTCGGCAGGCAGGACCGCACCCACCTCGCCGTGATCCGCGAGAGCCTTCAGGGTCGCTTCTGGCATCGTGTTTACCGTGAAGGGTGAGGCGAGCGCCTTGACATAGAGTATGTCCGACGCCTTGGGATCCTTGGTACCGGTGCTGGCCCACAGCAACCGCTGCGGTCGCGCGCCGTAATTAAAGACTCGCTGCCAGCGCGCGGATGCGAGCAATCCGCAGTACGCCTTGTATATCCGCTGCGCGATGGCGATGCCGAGCTGATTGCGCAGGGAGTCGGGCACCCTACCCGCCACGGCAGTGTCCCAGCGGCTGATAAATACCGAGGCCACCGAACCGACCACCGGTGTAAGCCCAGCCGCGATGCGCCGCTCAATGCCCCGCAGAAAAGCCTCGGCCGCCGACACATACTGCTCGCGGGAAAACAGCAGGGTCACGTTGATCGGGATTCCCGCAAAGATCGCTTCCTCGATCGCCGGCAATCCCTGCTTTGTTCCAGGAATCTTGATGAACAGGTTCGGCTGCCCCGCCCTCCCGTGCAAACTCTTGGCCGCAGCCAAGGTGCTGGCTGTGTCATAAGCGAGCAGGGGCGACACTTCGAGCGACACCCAGCCGTCCACGCCGTCTGTCTGGTCATGGACGGGCCGAAACTCCGTGGCGGCCCGGGTAATGTCTTCCAACGCCAGATCGAAGAAGAGATCCTCCCCAGATCGGCCTTCGGTCAACCTCTCCCGAATGGCGGCGTCGTAGGCGCTGCTGTTCTTGATGGCCTGGTCAAAAATCGTCGGATTGGAAGTAAGACCCGTTACGGAGAGATCGACGATGTAGCGTTTGAGTGTGCCGGTGTTGAGCAGGTCGCGTGTGATGTTATCGAGCCAGATACTCTGGCCCAGGTCGTGAAGCAACTGCGGCGCTTTCGCTTTCATCATGTCACCTCGGTTTTGTCGCCCGCGAACAATCCGGGCGAGTAAAATTCACATCAGGGTTCTCGACCGTGGGTCCGCTGCGTGTTTTAGGACTTCAGGGTGTTTTCCACAATCTCCCGGGCCGCGCTCACAATCGCATCGAGGTGCGCGCTGTCCTTGAGGCTCTCCGCATAGATCTTGTAGATGTTCTCGGTCCCCGAAGGCCGGGCCGCGAACCAACCCGCGCCGCTCACAACTTTCAAGCCGCCAATCGCCGCGTTGTTCCCAGGGGCCCGGGTCAGCTTTGCGGTGATCGGCTCGCCAGCCAGGCTCGACGCCCTTACGGCGTCAGGAGATAGATTCCGCAGCTTCGCCCGTTGCTCAGGCGTTGCGGGCGCGTCGATGCGGGTGTAGTAGGTCGCGCCAAAATCGGCCGTCAGCGCGCGATAATGTTCTCCCGGGTCTTTTCCCGTGCGGGCGGTGATTTCTGCTGCCAGTAGGTCCATGATCAGACCGTCTTTGTCAGTGGCCCACACGGTGCCATCGCGCCGCAGGAAACTCGCTCCGGCACTCTCTTCGCCGCCAAAGCAACAGGACCCGTCAAAAAGCCCGGCCACGAACCATTTGAACCCTACGGGAACCTCGTTGAGCTGGCGTCCCAACTTCCGCACCACCCGATCGATCATGCTGCTGCTCACGAGCGTCTTGCCCACTGCAACACGCTCCGGCCACTGGGGGCGGTGGGTGAGCAGGTAGCCGATGGCAACTGCCAGGTAGTGGTTCGGGTTCATCAGCCCCGCCGAGGGGGTGACGATTCCGTGCCGGTCGGCGTCTGGGTCATTGGCAAAAGCCACGCGGTATTGATCCTTGAGGGCCACGAGCCGGGCCATCGCGTAGGGGCTCGAACAGTCCATGCGAATCACGCCGTCGTGATCGACAGTCATGAATGAGAACGTGGGGTCGATTACCGGGTTAACGACTTGGACTTCCAGTTGGTATTCCGCGTTGATCGGTTCCCAGTAGGGTCCGGCGGCGCCTCCCAGAGGATCGACGCCCAGCTTGAGGCCTGCGTCCCGAACGGCATCCATATCGACTACGTTCCGCAGATCGCCGACGTAAGGAAGGACAAAATCGTCCTGATGCGTGCTGGCCGCCTTGATGGCCGCTGCAAACGCCACGCGCTTCACGCCGGCGTTGTTGCCCCTCAGCAGCTCGTTGGCCCGATCCTCGACCCAGCGTGTCACGTCTGTGTCGGCAGGCCCGCCGTTGGTCGGGTTGTACTTAAAACCACCATCCTCGGGAGGATTGTGCGACGGAGTGATGACGATGCCGTCCGCCAGATGCTGCTTGCGTTCGCGGTTATAGACCAGGATGGCCCGCGAGATGACCGGAGTCGGCGTCACGCCGTTGTCGCGCTGCATGATGGTATCCACATGATTGGCCGCCAGAACCTCGAGCGCAGTGCGCTGGGCCGGGTCAGACACCGCATGTGTATCCTTGCCCATGTAAAGCGGCCCGTCGATTCCCTGCCCTTTTCGGTAATCGCAGATCGCCTGCGTGATGGCCAGAATGTGCGCTTCGGTAAAGGTTCCGCGCAGGGGCGATCCGCGGTGTCCGCTCGTTCCGAAGCTCACCATCTGGTTCGGATCACTTCGATCCGGCTTGCGATCGAAATACTCACGTTCGAGCCGCGCCACATCGACCAGCATTTGCTTGGGAGCGGGCTTGCCCGCCAGCGGCGAGATGTTCGGGGCGGAGTGGCTCTCTACGGCACGGGACACAGCTTCACCTCCTGAGATCTATGGGGCACACATCCAGCGACCGTACGGTCGCCTGGTCCGCCGCTAGTCAGTCCCCGCACGTCCATAATGTACCGTAGAACGGTGCGAAACTGCCGGGCTGATTTCGGCGGAAGGAATGCTCACCCGAACAGGCCGGTGCTGGCGATCGGGTGAATTGGTCACCGGTGTGAACTGCCTCCCTAGCCGATGGCCGGAGAAGCTTGGCAAGATCGGCCGCCGGTGAGAGTGTTGGTCACGGAAGCGTCTTTCGCTTAAGCCGCGCCGCTGCCATTCCTCCGGCCGCGGCATTGCTGGCAAAAAGCCTGGGATCTAGTGCAACTGAGGAACATATCCGATGGCCCGCCCGGCGAGTCCAACCGAGGTCCAGAGCGCAAGGGAAACGATGGCCGCCCATTTGGGCCAGGCCGCCGCCAAATGGCTTTCATCCCATCTCTTAACCTTGCCGTGCAGCGCGAAGGAAAAAAGAATGGCTAAGACGAGCGCAACCATCTTTATGCGAAACGCCGGATTGTCATACATCTTCATGGACTCGGAGGAAAACAGGAAAAAGCCCGACACCAGCACCACACCCAGGCTGATGTACATCCACGGCTGAATGTCGTTGGCAAGTTCAGAAACGGGTTCATCGGCAAAGCGAAGTCCGAGGAGTCGCGCGTTCATAAGCAAGACCGTGCCGCCTAGAATACCGAGCGCCAGAAGATGAAATATTTCAATGCAGGGAAATAGCCAAGCGGAATTGCGCACGCCGGCGCCGAAAAACGAATAGTCCACCCAATTGCAGAACCACATCAGAAAATGGCTGATCGATGACACGTTCGGAACTCCTCCTTCTTTCTCATGGCGGTGGAAGCACGTAAGCGATCGCGCGTCCCGCGGCAATGATCGCAACCCACAAGAGCAGGGAAAGCACCGCGGCTGCCTTAGCCCTTGTGGGCGTAGGAGAATCCAGATCCCATGTTTCCATCCGGCTGCCGATGGTCGAGTTAAAGACGAGGACATTGAGACCCGCCACGACAATCAGAATGATTTTGACTTTAAAGAAAGTAGTCTCGTAGAAAGAGACTGGATCGCCCATGAAGAGCAGGATCCCGCTGACGGTCATCACGACGAACCCGGCGATCAGCCATGGATTGAGCTGCCCAAGCACCTCGGACATACGCCTGCGCTTCATCGTGAGCCCGAGAAGACGGGAGTCAAGCAGCACGGCGAATCCGAAAAATAAGGTGAGGCTCAACACATGAACGGTTTCAACGATCGGCTCGGTCCAGGTTGAGTCCCGGAGCCAGATGCTGAAGGAAGTATCGTGGAGCCAATAAAACAAGCTAGTCAGAGACATTGTTCATCCTCGGGACGACCCTCGCTACTGGATGACGCCCACCCACTTCCAACCGTCGGAGGGCCGCACGATGCTGTGAAGCCGGAGCCTGTGTTCGCTGGCGTCGCGCCCCGGATTGCCCGTGACGACCACATGATCGCCGGCTTTCAGTGTGTCTCTGGAGACGCCATCGCGGCTCAGTTGGGCTCCCCCGCCCCATTCGACGGTCCATGTCTGCATCTGTCCGGAATCGTCGAGACCCTCGAGCTTTACAAACGAATGGGGATTGCGGTACATGAACTCGGTCAATTTGCCTTCGACCTTTATTTCCCGATCGACAATATAGGTTGCCGCGAACGAATGATGCGCGGAAACCCTTCCCGCCGCTAAAACTGCGCCCGCAGCGAAGGCCAGAATCAGCAGTTTCTTTCTCATCATGATTCCTCCAAGACACAAGCCAGTGCCAAAGTCCCCGCAGCCCGCGATCTTTGCTTGATCTTTTATACCGGGGGGTCCTTGGCGCGAAGTGAGCGGCAACACGGGTCGATGTGATATTCGTCACTCGACTTCGGGCAAGCGAACACGGGTGTTTTCGGCTTTGCCTCGGCCGATCCCTACCAGGTATGGCTGACAGTGAACCGGGCGGGTGTTCCGGCTTGTTGCCATCCTATTTCGCCTGCAGCGATTTGATGTAGTGAGTCAGGTTTGCAATCCGCATGGCCACTTGAGCCTCATTTAATCCGTCACCCGCTCTGAAATCCGCCCCCCAGATGGGCATCTCGGCTGGGCCATGCGCGGGCATCGTTACGCCATTCCGGAGCACGTCGGAAACATAGGCGTCTGGGAATTTGCCGCCGTGACGACTGGCGAGCGTGGTCAAATCGGGCGGGCGTCCTGCAAATGGATACGGCGCAGGGCCGTTTCCCTTTAGATCATTTCCATGGCAGGTGGAACAATATCGCCTGTACAGCTGCCCACCTGAGGGGGGATTTTCCGCCGCCAAAGGTTTCACGACCCGCCCCTCTTGAGGGGACCGGATTGACTGGATCGATTCGAGGTAGGTCACCAGATTTTCCAGCCTGACATTGCCCCGATCCACGTCCGACTCGATTTGGTGAAAAATGGGTCCCCATATCGGCATCTCCCGAGAGCCATGGGCAGCCAGGACTTTCTCACCCATGATCGTGCTGCGCACACGGCTGGATGGGAACTCTCCTCCATTGTTCTCCGCCAAGACAGTTAAGTCGGCAACCCTTGCCTTCAAGGCTGCCGCAGCAGGGCCGTGCCCTTTCGCGTCTAAACCATGGCAAGGCGCACAATAGGCCCGAAATAAATCGGGACCTTCTACCGAATGAATCAGCTCCTGAGATTGCTGTTGCGCCCGCGGACCTGTGGGAGCCCCCGCCCAGCCTTCCCCGCACCCAACGCAGATGAGCATACATCCCAACCAGACGCCCACAGCGATCCTAGATTGCCTGACTCGCATTCTCATGTGTCACGCCCGTTGGTTGGTCATGTTCGGCCACCGCTAACTCAATCTGCCGTTCCCAGCAATCTCTATTGCTCTCGCATGATGAACACTCGCCCCATCATTCACGGCTGCCAACGCTTGAGAAACCGGCTCCTTATACGCCAGCCAGCTGTTCCAAGGCTGCCCGATTCGGAATCGTCACAGCCGAACCTTTCAAGGCGACCAGATGGCGGCTCTTGAATTCGCTGAAGGTGCGCGTGACAGTCTCCCGGGAGCTGCCAATGAACTCGCCGATTTCCTGGTGGGTCAAGGGCATGATGATCCGCGTTCCGGATTTGGTCTGCTCTGCCCCCTGACACCAGCCGAGTAGAACCTTGGCGAGCCTCTCTGAGGCTGACGCGGAGAGGCCAACCGTACGCAGCTGCTCGCAAGCGCCATCGTAGGTGGCAGCCATCTGCTTCACGATGTTCCGGTAGGCTTCGGGATGACGTGCGATGAAGTGTTGGAAATCGTCCCTGCGAATGAAAACTACCTGAGAAGGTCGCAGGGTCTCGGCCGTCACCTCGTAGGACGTACCGCCAACGACGGCCGCCAATCCAAGCACCTCCCCCGGCTTGGCGATTCTTACGATCAGCATCTTGCCGTCGCTGGAGCACATCGAAAGCTTTACTTGCCCCTCGCAGAGAATGAATACGCCCCGCGGATCCTGCTTTTCCATGAAAAGGACGGCGCCCTCCGGGTAGACAGATGACGCCTTTACCGTGTCGAAATCTTTCAACGCGGTGGCCTCTAATTGGCAGAAAAAACCATCCTTGCGGAGTTTGCAGGCCTGGCAATTCTCGTTCATCTCGAAGCCATAAGGTCCACGCATGTTATTCCTCTTTCAGTACTTGCTTACTTGGGAGCCGCGCTTCGTCGGCAAAGCATCTGGTCATCGGGCTATCGGCCAGAAAATCCGCACCCGTCTTTTCATGTATTTCGCCAAGTAGCCGTCTCGCGGCAGAGTTAAGGTGAAGCACTCCACAGAGATCGATGACCAGTTTTCTCGACTGGAGAGTAGATTCCAAAAGCCGCCACAGCCGATCGAGTTCTGCTACCCATGGCCCCATCACCTTTCCTTCAAGCTTCAGTCGAAGTACGTCGGGTTGGTCGTGAATCGTAATCTTCAGCGTAGTTTTTCTCTACCTTTCCCCTGCAGCATCACCTATGGCATGCGGGGTACCAAAGAGATGCGCCGCACCGTCTCAAGCTATCTCCTGGAAGAAGATGGATTTAGGCGGGTCACACGCAGACATGACGTGTGTCACTCACTCAAAGTGACGATGGTCACCGACGAAATATCGTCGTTGGTGACTATCTGTAGTCTTCTCGGCGGATATCCAGTTTCTTAAGCTTGGAATTCAAGGTAGTTCTTTTGAGCCCGAGCTTGGCGGCGGCTCCGCCGTTTCCTCCGACGACGCCCTTGGTGTCTTTTAGCACTCGAAGGATATGCTCTCTTTCGGTCGCTTCAAGGGTGGCATTGCCCGCTGTAGGGCGCGTGGCCGGACCTTCCAGTTCGGCCAAAGGCGCTCGCAAGGTGGGCCCGTTTGAAAGAATCACGGCCCGCTCGAGGAAGTTTTCCAGTTCGCGGATGTTCCCGGGCCAGTCCCAACGGGTCAGCGCGTTCATAGCGCCAGATGGGATGGTTTCAATCCTCCTGTTCATGCGCCGGCCGTGTTTCGCTACGAAGTAGCGAACCAGAATCGGAATATCCTCGCGGCGCTCGCGCAGGGGGGGAATGGTTATGGGGAATACGCGCAGGCGGTAGTACAGGTCGCTTCGAAATTCCCGATCAGCGACCATCTTTTCCAAATTGCGGTTTGTGGCTGCGATCAATCGCAGATCCACTGGAATCGTGCGCGTTCCGCCAAGCCTTTCGAACTCTTTCTCCTGCAGGGCGCGCAGCAGTTTAGGCTGAAGTTCGAGAGGCAAATCCCCGACTTCATCGAGAAACAGCGTTCCCCGGTGAGCCAACTCCAGGCGCCCGACTCTCTGGGAGATCGCGCCCGTGAAAGCGCCTCTCTCATGGCCAAAGAGTTCGCTTTCAAGCAACCCGGTCGGGATCGCCGCGCAGTTCAATTTCACGAAGGTCTGTCCCTGCCGGGAGCTCAGGTTGTGGATCGCTCGAGCGATCAGGTCCTTTCCGGTGCCAGTTTCGCCAAGAATCAAGACGGTGACGTCGGTGGCCGCCACAGTTTCGACCTGTTTCAGCACCCTTTTCAAGCCTAAGCTTTCTCCTATAATCTCCTCAAAACTATGGACGGTATCGAGTTCTTCTTCGAGATACTGCTTTTCCCGCGTTCTTCGCTCAAGCTCTTCCTCGGCCCGTTTCTTCTCAGAAAGATCGCGAACCACGCTGAGTACGACTCTTCCACCAGGAGTTTCGATTGGGCTGAGCATGATGTCCACCGGAAACTCGTTGCCGTCTTTGCGCCGGCCGTACAGGTCCATTCCCACACCCATCTGACGCGTTCGCGGATGAGCGGCGTATTCCTTTCGGTGCGCGGCGTGAGCATTTCGAAATCGCTCTGGAATCAATAAATCGATCGGTTGCCCCTTCAATTCATCCCGAGCGTATCCGAAAAAATTCTGGGATTGCCCATTCACTTCCACGATTTTCCCTTCCCGGTCGGTCACGATGATCGCGTCCGGAGAGAATTCGAAAAGCGAACGAAAGAGCTCCTCGTTCAGGCGAACCGCCTCTTCCGTTTTCCTACGCTCCGTGAAATCGCGCGTGACCTTTGAAAATCCCAGCAGCTCGCCCTGCGGGCCGCGCATGGCGGTGATTACCACATTGGCCCAGAAACGGGTGCCATCCTTGCGGATTCGCCAGCCCTCGTCTTCAAACTGCCCTTCTGAAGCCGCCGTCTTCAATTCGTAATCAGGCTTGCCCTGATCGATATCTTCTTGCGCGTAGAACAGTGAAAAATGCCGCCCCACAATCTCATCGGCGCTATATCCCTTAATCCGCTCCGCCCCGGCGTTCCAACTGACTATGGACCCGCTCGGGTCGAGCATGAAGATTGCGTAGTCCTTTACACTGACCACCAGCAGCCGGAAGAGCTCCTCGCTGCGACCAAAAGACTCTTCGGCTTCCTTCCGCAGGGTACTATCTCTGTTGATATCGAGGATAGCTCCCCCCTCCTGTTTTAGTTTGAAGTCATTCACGTGCGAACACCGCCAAGAGCCGCGGCTTACGCGTTTTTGGGAATAAGACCGTTCCCCAAACGGACAGGCCTTCACACAAGACCAATATCCTACTCCGCTTATCCCGTCAATGCATGAATCGGCGTATGAACCAGCGTTGGTAGCAGGGTGGTCTGCAAGCAGGACTTTCGATTACTCCGTGGACACAACGGCTGTTCGCGAAACCAGGAGAAGCTAACTCCGGACAGTCAAAACCGGGCACGTTGCCTGCGTCACGATCTGGTAGAGAGCGGAAACCTGGAAATGAGGTTTCTTGGCAAAATGCCGGTCTGTGCCGTCAATGCCCAGCACCACAAGATCCACACCGTGCCCCTCGGAGACGTCTAGGATCTTTTTCCCGTGCGGCCCTCGTTCGACGACACAAATCGGCTCGCACCGCAGATCGGTCCCGAACGGTACCAGTTGCCCGAGCGTTTGCAGCATCGGGTGCACCTCTTCGGCTCCCTTCTCAAAACAATGGACCAAGATCAGCTGCGCGCGATGTTCCCGAGCGAGAGAGATTGCGTAAGGCGCGGCAGCGAGCGACCCCGGGCTGAAATCGGTGGCATAAAGGATACGGCTTAACTCCGCCGCATGCCGTGATGACCTCACCCTCGCCTTAGGACCAACCGTCAGCACGGGACATGCCGCCTGACGGAAGGCTGTCTCAGCGACCGAGCCCATGAGGGCCTTTTCGATGCCGCTTCTGCCATGCGTCCCCAGGACGAGCAGATCGGCTTGCTTCGCCCGGATCAGATGGCTTAGGGTTTGCCACACCTCGCCCTCTTGAAAGATCAACTCGTGAGGAAGCAATTGCAACTGCTCCTCGAACCGCGCCTTTGCCTCCCGGCGAAATGCCTGTTCCTCTTCCGCGAGCTTGGGCCAGGCTGCAGCCGGCGCGTAAGGATACACAGGCCGACCCACCACATGAACGACGTGCAATGTGGCGCCATATCTCCGGGCAATCTCGGCGGCGTAGTCAAGCCCCTTCCCGGCCGCCGAAGAAAGGTCGGTCGCCACCAATATATTTTTGAAGGTGACACGAAAGGTCGTAGCAAATGCTCTCGGTTGCTCGGCCCCGATGTGTTCCAAAACCATCTTCTTCCTCCTAGGCGCTTGGACACTATTTCTAGCAAAGCGGCCACAGGGATGGAATGGCCTGTGTCACCAATCCGCGTGATCTACTTCACAGATCCTCCGGTGCTCTTTCGCGACAGTTGACCTGTCACCATGCGGTTGCATCCAGGGGGAGCCAACAAATTCAGAGAGAGAGAGAGAGAGAGAAGGGGAGGCCAGAAATGAGCGAAAAGAGGAACCGCAGTGCAAACGGCCCCAGGACCATGACAAAACGCTTCCCTAAGAAAATGGCCACGGCTCAATCCGCCGCAAGCGCAAAAAAAATCGCTCGTGAAAGACGTCGGTTGGCAACACAAATGCCGGAGTATCTTCTTGAAAAACATCCTGAACTGGGAGAATAGCGGTCAGCCCATGGATGGGCGTATGCCGTCGAACACGCGTGCGTGTCGGCCAACAGGAAGAAACGTAAGCGATTCTCCCTGTCCAAAGATTGAGCCCCACTTCCCACTGCGCCAAGTTGTTGGGTCCCACTCAAACACAGGCGGCCCGGGCGGCAGGACTCTTCCTCGGCAATGCGAACCTTGTGGCCTGGCGTATGCCCCTGGCAGTCGGGTGACACAAATCACTTTCCCGGGTGAGTCTCGTCACCGAAAGCAACCTCCCGATGGGCCAGATTGAAAGGCGAGGTGGCCTATGACATCTATTCAAGTCGCGGCGCCGCTCACAATCAAGCGCATCCTTTACTTGGCGGATTTCTCGCCCTCGTCAGAGGCTGTTCTCCCGTTTGCAATTGCCCTAGCGCGCAAATACGCCGCATCTATTGAAGTGCTTCACGTGCTGACTCCTGCGATTCCTGAATCGTGTCCTGATGCGGTCCAAGCAGACCTAGATCTGGCCGAAGCCGAGATGAACAAGATTCGGCCAAAGATTGCCGGCATCCCGTGCAACACGACGGTGACCAGCGGAATGAGCCTATGGCAGGCGATCGACCAGACCATTCGGGAACGCCACATCGATCTCCTGGTGGCAGGAACGCATGGACGTACCGGCGTGCCGAGACTTCTGCTGGGCTCGGTAGCCGAGGAAGTTTTCAGGCGTTCACCCGTGCCCGTTCTTACGGTGGGCCCCTTTGTCCGCAACAAGTTGGCCAACGGCATGCGATTGGACCGCGTGCTCTTGGCCACCGACTTCAGCTCTGCGTCAGAAGCGGCAGCGGCATACGCTCTCTCTTGCGCGCAGGAGGACCAGGCTCATCTCATTTTGCTTAACGTCATGCGAAAAACCGAGGCGCGAAACCCCCTGGAGGTGAAGGCATTGGAAGCCTCTGTCGCCGAGACGATCGATCGGCTCCATCAGATTGTTCCTAGGCAGGTGCCACTCTACAACCCGGCCGAGGTGCTCGTCGAATATGGCGAGGCCGCCGACCGCATCGTGGGAGTTGCCACAGAACGAAACGTGGACTTGATCGTGATGGGCGTCCGCAACGCGGCGGGACATCTAGGTGCAGCAACTCATCTGGAGCGTGCCACAGCTCATCAGGTAGTGATCCATGCCTCGTGCCCCGTTCTGACGGTGCGCGCAACGGAAATGGCCGCCTCAGTGGAAGAAAGGACATTCCGATGACATACGTCGAGAAGCCCATTCACCGGCCGGAGCATGCCAAACAGGTTTGCAATATCTGCGGCAAGCCTTGGCCGCAAACGATTTGCGATACGTGCGCAGACCAGGTGCGAGCAGAAGCGCTCGACCGAAAGAAACACGAGGAAAAACCGCGCTCCTGACCTCGCTGCAAGAATAAAAGCCGAGGGCGAGAGAGGTGATGTATGCAAGCTCTGTCCGCATCGTTGGGAGGACTTGTTGAAAACGTGCTGTATGCCACAGACTTTCACGGCCACTCGGCAAAGGCCTTGCCCTACGCCCTGTCCATTGCGCGCAGGTACGGATCGACCGTGTACCTGGTGCATGTGATTGCGATGTCGCCGTTCTCAAGCCCTGGCCCAACGGGCTCCTTGCGAGCGATTGAATCGCAGGCGATTCGCGAAGCAAAAGAGTCCGGCGCAGAATTGAGCCTCGTTTGCGGCCAGATTCCCAATGAGGTAGTGATCCGCAAGGGGGACATCTGGAAAGAACTATCCGCCGTTGTGGAACAGAAGCGGATCAACCTGATCGTGGTGGGCACGCATGGCCGCCAAGGTGTCCGCAAAATGATCATGGGCTCTGTCGCCGAGAAGATCTTCCGGCACGCGCCCTGTCCCGTTCTAACCATCGGCCCCAGAATTCACGGAGAGCCTGATCGATTCGACGATCTCCATTCGATTCTCTTGCCCATGGACTTCAGTCCTGAATCCCTGTCAGCCGTTTCGTATGCGACATCGCTCACACAGGCGAATCAAGCACGCCTGTATCTGTTGCACGTGACCTCCTCCTCCGACGATGTGCCGGCGGCATCCGTGAAACAGGCCCTGCAGAATTTGACTCCTCCCGGAAGCAAGCTGTCGTTTGCTCCGAAGGCATTGGTGGAATCCGGCGTTCCTTCCGAGACCATCCTGGACGTGGCGGAGGAATTGGCTGTGGACCTGATCGTGTTGGGAGTGAAGCGGCCTTCCATCCTACAGGGAACTTCGACGCATCAAGCCATGGCCACTGCCTGCAAAGTCGTGAGCGGCGCTGGTTGTCCTGTCATTACGGTTCGAGCTCCGGCCTGAGCCTGCGATGTAAACCTTCGATAGGCCGGCTGGGCGAATCAAAGGAATAGTGATACAGATCACTCGGAGCAGTGACTTTTGTCACGCCGCCCCAGACTCTCGGTGCTTTATAAGATCTATCCGGAGGTGTTCTGCCATGGCTCTCAAGAGTGCCACGACGCCAATCGCCCTTCGCCGGATTCTCTACCTGACCGACTTCTCCCGCCCCTCCGAAGCGGCCCTCCCCTTTGTTATTTCCATCGCTAGAAACTATGGCGCGGTCGTGAATGCGCTGCACGTATTGACCCCAGCCCCGATGGTCCACACGACTCCTACGCTGGGCGATGCCGCTGTGGCCGCCGATGAGGAGCTCTCCCAGGCGGAAATGCAGAAGGTCGATTCTCAGCTCGTTGGCATCCCCCATGAAATAAATGTGGAGTGGGGCGCCTCCATTTGGCCCGTTGTAGAGCGCAACATAAGCGAGGACCACATCGATCTCATTATTGTCGGAACGCATGGCCGCACAGGTCTTCAGAAGCTGCTGCTCGGCTCGGTCGCCGAAGAAGTGTTCCGCAGATCGGCTGTTCCTGTTCTAACGATCGGTCCCGCTGTGAGTGGCGGCACCCACTCTGACGGCCGATTTCGCAATGTCCTGTTGGCGACCGACTTTGGAAGCGAATCTCAGGTTGCCGCCCACTATGCCATCTCATTTGCCCAGGAAAACCAGGCGCGGCTCACACTGCTTCACGTTCTTCGCGCGCCGCGGCAGATCAGCAAAGCTCCGCAGCCCGCGTCGGTTGCCGAAGTGCTCCATAGTCTGTCGGAAATCGTTCCACCCGAGGCCGAGCTTTGGTGCCGGGCTGAGCCGGTCGTTGAATATGGGGAACCCGCCAAAGCAATCCTCACTGTCTCGAAGTCTCGCAGTGCGGATCTAATCGTTCTCGGCCTTCACAGTAGCGTCCCTTCGGTCAGCGCAGCAACACACCGGTTGCGTGCTACGGCCCACAAAGTCGTTGCTCATTCTCTCTGCCCTGTTCTCACTGCCCGCAGCTAGAGCCTGGGTGTGACGGCGGCGCGTTTTGGTCGGGCTTTGTCCGGCGGCCGCTCGCGGTGGATCACTCGGGCTTCGCCAAGGAATATCTAAGCAGTTTGCACACGCACCCTAGAAAACGCCGGGGGGGGGCCATCCCCAGGCTGTGTGATGCCGGTCACAAATTGGTGTGCTTCCCAGCACAGCTTCCAAGCCACGACAAAAGTAGAAATAGCCAGGGAGGTGCTGCTATGAAAGCGATGGAAGCCAAGGTTCGCCTGTCTTTGCGCAATATTTTATATGCAACGGACTTTTCGCCGGTGGCGGAAAGCGCGGCTCCGTACGCCCTTGAACTGGCCCGCATTTATCGAGCCAAGGTCTTCGCGCTGCACGTCCGTCCCTTTGAAATCTATGGCATGGCGCCACCTGAATCCTGGCCCGTTTTAAGAGCGGCCGCCGAGGAACAAGCGAAGCAGCAAGCAGCCCAACTGGATCTCTACTTCGCCGGAGTCGCGCACGAAGCGATCATCACGGACGGAGACACCTGGGATTCGGTATCTGCTCACATCGAGAAGGACGACATCGATCTGATCGTAATGGGGACACACGGCCGCAAGGGCCTCGAGAAAGTCTTTCTGGGCTCGGTCGCGGAAAATATTCTCCGCCACGCGCCGTGCCCGGTGCTTACAGTCAACCCTCACGTTGGTTTGACTGCGGAGGATGCCATCGCGATGAAACACATTTTGCTCGCAACAAGTTTCTCTCCTGCATGCGAGGTTGCCGCCGCCTACGCGGTGTCGCTCGCACAGGAAAATCAGGCTCATCTCGATATTATGCATGTGATTGAACCACAGAAAACGGGGGAATGGGTGTGTTCATCCGAGCTGGCCGAAGGTTGCGCCAGGCGCCTGCGCGCCGTCGTGCCTACCGAGGCGGAGCTCTGGTGCAAACCCAATATGCTGGTCGAAGTGGGCAATCCTGCTGAGCAAATTCTCAATGTAGCCAAGGCGCACCGCGCCGAATTGATCGTAATGGGAGTGAAGGCAGCCGCCGTCGCCCCTGCGGCAACCCATAGTCCTTGGGCGACCGCGCACAGAATAATTTCCGCTGCGCAATGCCCCGTACTTACCGTGCGAGGCTAACACAACGCGTTGTTCGCGCCGATTACAGGCCATCGCAGAGAGCCGTTCGCCTGACGCGCATCACCTGACGCGGTGTCGCCCTTGAGTCCTTCGCCGTGGGTCTGGGCGACCACAAGATTCATCACAACACTGTGGCCCGGCGGCAAAGAACGTACGCGCCGCCTCATGAACTGGTCCGCCACGGCAAGCTCGACTTGGTCGCGCTTCACTGACGCAATCGCTATTCGCTGGATCAAATTACGGAAGCATACAAACTGTTCGGCCGAGCGAAGAGACGGCGTGATCAAAGTGGCGATCGGTCCATAGGAACATTGCGCGCATGGCGGACAGGCACTTACAATGTCGTCGACAAATGCTTTTTTCTCTGCTGTGTCAGATTGCCGGCAAAAAGGAGCCGGACCGGGATTTTGGTTGGGCAAGCGGCGTTGCGAAATTCGAAGCCAGTTCGGAAATTGCATGTAGGAAGTTTGAGGAGGGCTTTTGGACATCCGCAAGATATTGTTTCCGATCGAGTTCCATGAAACGTCGCTGCGTATCATTGGTGTTGCCGCCAGTATTGCCCGGCGGTTTCATTCAGAACTTGTGCTTCTTCACGTGATAGCGCCTGGGAGTTACTCTCCACGGGACTGGAAGGATGGCCAACTGCTTGAAAGCCGCGACTTGCTGACTGAATTTGTTGGGTTTGCGGAGAAGGATCTGCATGAGTCTGTGCGGCCAGAGCTGGAAGGCCTGCCAGTGCGATGCCTGGTGCGGCAGGGAGATGCGGCGGAGGAAATTGCCGCAGTATCGCGAGAAGAATCGATGGATTTAATCGTGATGCCAACGCGAGGCTACACAGGATTTTACCGCTACCTCATCGGTTCGGTGACAGCGAAGGTCATACACGACACCGAGCGGCCGGTTTTGACGGCCGCCCACCTCGAGCGTACACCGAACTATGAGTTCGGGGTCAAACATGTGCTGTGCGGGGTTACATTCAGCGGGCATAGCCACGAGGTGCTGAAGTGTGCGGCCAAAGTCGCTGCCGAATTTCAGGCGAGGCTTACGATCGCCCATGTGACTCCCGACGTAGAAATGTACGGACCGGGTGGCAACTATGTCGACCGCCCATGGAAGGACGAACTGGTGCTCTCCGCCCAAGAACTCATTGCCAAGATTCAGCAGCAGATGGGTGTACAAGCAGAAACCGCCGTTGATAGTGGCGATCCCGGCATCGCTTTGAGTCGAATTGCCAATCGGATTGGCGCAGACCTGCTCGTGGTGGGGTGCCATACCTCCGGTGGACATCTTGGATCCAACGGTTACGGGATCATCTCTGAATCCCGAATCCCGGTCCTAAGCGTGTAGCGCAGAGAACACTCAAATCCGCAAGTGTGTGTCTGCGTCTCTGACCCCTGTCTTAGTGTTTGCCTCCTGTTCTCCCGCTGCACCTGTAGTTCGGCGTCCGGCGAACGATTGGGCCTTTGCAGCGCAGCTGTGCGAAGTAGTCGCTGGCAGTAGACTGCTTGGCTCGTGGCACACTCAAAACACGTATTTCAGAGCAAATTGAATCAGTCGCGGGTTCACCGACGCGCTGGTAATCTGCCCGAAGGTTGACTTGGATACGTCCTCCACCGCGGGGGCATTGAACTGCGGATG
Source organism: Candidatus Acidiferrales bacterium (assembly GCA_050015335.1). Classification (GTDB taxonomy): domain Bacteria; phylum Acidobacteriota; class Terriglobia; order Acidiferrales; family UBA7541; genus Palsa-295. Next base: position 65,084 of record JBEKBP010000019.1, read on the forward strand.
GTTGAACATATTGAAGAACTCCGTGCGAAACACAAGAGTTGCATCCTCATGTATTCCGCCCACCTTGGTTATCTTCTGCAGAGTCGCGTCAAAGTTAAACTGGCCGGGACCAAGAATAATGCCCACGCCGCTATTTCCGTAGCCGGTTCCGTTGCCGATCACAGGAGTCGTACTGAACGCAGCCTTGTTGAAATAGCCCGCCCCACCGGTTGCCCCTCCGAGTCGTTGTTCGACACTACCCGAGGTAGCGACGTTCGCAGCGCTCATACCTGCGGCGAACTCAGCTGTGGAAGTCACTACCGCGCCGGGACCAAATCCGTAAATCGTACCTCCGCGGGTGTCGGTGATGGTCTGTGGCTGACCATCCTGCACGACCGTTACGCCCGCCAAGTTCCAGCCACTGGTAAACTTGCCGAGCAGCCCATCACGATTGCCAAAGGGCAGGTCATAGCTGTAGTTAACGGTCAGGCGCTGCGGACGATACAAAGAGTTCGGCCCATACGGGGTCGCGTACTGGTTGTTATAAATCTGGTAGGTTGCCGTACTGAAGGCTCGGGCGAACGTGTAAGCCGCCTGCAACTGGAGCCCGTGGGAGAACTGTTTTCGGACGGTGGCCTGCAAGGCATTGTAATCGCTGCTGAAAATCGTTTGGTCGTCTCCGAGCCCACCCGGCGAAAATCCCAAATAAGGCACACGCACCGTCGCGTTCGCGACCGTGTTGCTGGTAATGCCGTTGACCGGATTAGCCGGGCTCGCCAATAGCGCTTGATTGATTTCGCGCGCGTCATTGCTACTCTGAGGGACCAGATGGATACCGCGACTTCCTACGTAACCTACTTCCAGCACCCAGGTAGGCAGGAACTCATACTGCGTATTCAGTCCCCACTCATATGTTGTTGGAGTGACGACATTGGCGTCAAGCAACAGCGCATTAATATTGGAGCTGGTTCCCGCCGCGACATTCGCCCATCGAGGCGCCCAACCGAGGGTCGCTGTCGGATCGTAGGGCTGAGCCATACTCGAGGCAAAGTTGGCAGAGCCGGACTTTCCTAGGGTGACCGCGTAGGGAGGAGCTTGCGTGGCCGGCCGGTTGAAAGAGCTCTGACTGAGGCGATCGTAGAAATATCCGCCTCCTCCTCGAATCACGAACCGGTCCGTGGCCAGGGGCCGCCAGGCAAATCCCACGCGGGGGGCGAAATTCCTGATCGACGGACTATTCTGCGTGGGAATGTTTTTATTGTTCTGGAAAATACCGCCCACCGTGGGAGCCACGTTGATCGCCGGATTGTAGTTGGATGGCACCACATACCCCGCAAGCGTGCCGGTAGCAGGCGTAGGTCCTGGGACTGGAACAGTATTGATTAGAGAAGTCCAAACATTGGTGAGCTGGCCGCTCGCGTCGGAGATCATCCCGTCGTACTCCCACCGCAGTCCCAGGTTGAGAGTTAAATTGCTGCGTACTTTGTAGTCGTCCTGCACGAAAGCGCTCGCAGCGGGGTTGCGGTAGTGGTGAATAACGCCGCCTGGCGGCGTGAGGGATGCCGAGAGACCCGAGGAAGAAATATTGCTGCTGAAACTGCCGTTGGTCAGCCCGGCCGCACCACTGGCGGTACATTGTGCCGTGGTAAGGCTGGGGGAACAGCCCGCCAAGCCAAGCAGGAAGTCCTGGAAGGCCGCGAAGGTTTCGGTTCCTGCCGATGCCCCTAGAACCGTGTTCACTCTGTCCCTCTCGAATTCGAAGCCGGCGCGGATCGTGTGCGCTCCGTGTGACCATGAGATCTGATCCGCCAGTTGCCAAGAACTGGGGTACTTCGTGTTGTTCAAGGCTGTCGTTTGGCCAAACTGAAACAGACCGGTGACGGTGATTTGGTCAAGGATGTTAAAAGAGGGGAGGATCGGCGCGATTCCCACCTGCGTATCGGTGAACGGAACGCCGTTCACGGGCGCGGTGGCCGTGATCTGCACCGAAGCCCGCGCCTCGTTTACCAAATTGTTCGAAAGCAGTGAAGTGAGCTTCAGTACCGCATACTGGTTTGCACTGAGTAGAGTCCCGGGGCTCCCCGGCAAGCACGCGGTCGGCGTCGAACTCGTAGCGCCGCAGCCCATAGGAGCGCTTATGGGATCATGGCTGAAAAACCAGCGACCCGACACTGTGTTCTTGGCATCTATTGCGTAGTCAAAGTTTCCTACGGCTTGGTGTTCCTTGAAGACAGCGGGAATGCTGTAGGTCGTGTTCTGGTTTTGCCCGGTGGAAGAGCTCGGAATGAGGTAGCTGCCATTGGCGAGCTTTAATTGAAGCAGACTGATAGCCACCGGATTGATGTTCGAGCCGTTACAGGCAATCTGGACGCCGCCAACCGACGTCTTGCCTCCGGAAGTCCCGGTGGGACAAAATGCCGCCCCCATGGCTGCCTCGAAGACAGCCGTGTTCGAGCGATCGCCGAGCGGAATACCGACCAGCGTGGGCGTGGAATAGCCCGCTGGGGAGACGCCATTCTTCTGCTGGGTTTCCTGATAGGAAACAAAGAAGAACAGCTTGTCTTTCTTAACCGGCCCGCCGAATACCCCTCCAAACTGGTTTTGGTTCAAAACCTGTCTTGTGTTGTTGGGGGCCGGACTTAGCTTGCGGAAAAAATCGTTGGCGTTGAGATCGGTGTTCCGGAAAAACTCAAACGCACTGCCGTGATATTGGTTGGTACCTGACTTCGTTACCACATCCACGTTGGCGCCAGGATTACGGCCGTAGCTGGCATCAAACTGCGAAGTCTGTATTTTAAACTCCTGGATGGCGTCAGGATTCACAATTCCGATACCGACGTTGCCACCGCCATCGGCGACGCCCCCGCCCCCAGCGAAGCTATCGATCGAAGCTCCGTCCTGCTGATAGTTGTTCTGGGCCGTGCCGGAGCCATTTACTACGATATCCTGCGACCCTCTCCCGAGGTTGGATGCGTTGAAGACACCCGCGTTGGACCCGGCGGAAAGACCCAGCAGATTCGTGTAATTGCGCGAGGTCAGAGGTGTGGCAACCACGGTCGAAGAGGTTACTACCGTGCCCACGGTGGAACTGGCAGTCTGCACTGCTTCGGTTTCGCCGTGAACCTCTACTTGGGCCGCCTGGGTACCCACTGCCAAGGATTGGTCAAGAACAGGGATTTCGGTTACATTGATCGCCACCGAGCCCACCGAGGCGCCAGCGAACCCTGATGCCTCAAACCTGACTTGGTAGTCACCGGGTGGCAGGAACCCGACAGTGTAGCTTCCACTGCCGCTCGTCGTAGTAGTACGTGCCTGACCTGTCGCAATGCTTGTGACCGTTACGGTCGCATTCGGGATCACGGCACCCGAAGAGTCCCTCACCGTACCCGTCAGGGCGCCCGTCGTGGCGGATTGGCCAAGAAGCGCAGGTGTCAGAACCATTGACAGACAGGCCACCGTCAGACAGCCCATCGCCACTGCGTACGCCCGCCAGAGGTTCAAAATTCTTCTTGTCATAGGATTCCTTCCTCACTCCCAAGGATTCATTGTTCCAGCGCAATTTCCAGGAGTCGGCAATACCTTCAGAGCACTCCATCGCAGGGCCGACGAGCTTGCTGTTGGGGCGCAATATGATGTATCGTCTCGCTAAAGTCCTGATGAAAAGCTTAATAGTTGTCTGAATTGTTGAAATTTCGATGAAACCTGGCGTATCTATTGAGTCCCGCGCGGCGGTCAAGGGTTATCAGCTCGGGCCGGTACTGATCGATCTTACTTCTCGTCACATCTGGCGAAATGGCAATGCCGTCGCCGTCCCCTCGAAGACATTCGACACGCTGGCATACCTGGCCGCTCACCCCGACCGCACGGTCCCCAAGGACGAACTCATCAGCGCCGTATGGAAGAATATGTTCGTCTCAGAAGACAGCCTTTTCCACAGCATGTCCGTGCTCAGGCGCGCGCTGGGAGACGATTCGACTCACCCGCAATTGATCATCACAGTCCCACGAAAAGGCTATCGATTGAAGGGGCCGGTGCGGGCGGTTTTTGAGGATTGCTTCGATGTTTCAGAAAGCACTGCGGAGTCGGCTGAGGCTGACTGGAAGGCCCAACCACCTATCGAGCCCCTGCGTTGGCCCACATCGAGACAGTGGTCGAAGCTTTGGACGCTTTTGCCGATAGCGCTCGTTCTAGGTCTGGCAGTCCGCGTTTTCACGACCCCCAGAGTGCTTCCTGCCGGGGGCACCGTGCTGTTCACCCAGCTCGCTCCAGAAGGCGCGAGCCTCGCGTCCGGGGGCATCCTCTCGCCCGACAGCCGCTACATGGTATTCGTCGCCCGCGATCAAGAAGCTGAGCAGCGCCTTTATCTAAAGCAGATGGATTCAAGCGAACCTCGGCCGATTTCTGGTACCGAAGGCGCTGCGGACCCCTTCTGGTCGCCAACCAGCGACATGGTCGGATTTTTCGCCAACGGCGAGCTCAAAACGGTCGATCTGCGCGGAGATACCCCCCAAGCGGTTGCTGCGGTGCCGGTGAGCACAGGCGGTGGATCCTGGAGCAGCAACGGCACGATCGTTTTCTCAGACTGGCAAACCGGCTTGTATCGGGTGGACTCGGCGGGCGGGCAGGTGACGCGCGTCTCGACAGTCAACCGCTCGGCGGGCGAACTCGTGCAGAAGCTGCCTCAATTCCTGCCTGATGGCCGACATTTCCTGTTTTTCCTGCGCAGCGCAAACGCCGATCAAACAGGCGGCTACGTTGGCTCTCTCGATTCTTCCAAGCGAACCCGTCTTCTCACCCGGACTAGTTCGCCTGTGTTCTACTCGCCTCCCGGTTACCTGTTGTATGTCCAAGACGATAGCCTCATGGCGCAGCGTTTTGATGCGGCGCGACTCAACCTGACCGGAGTCCCGACGCTGGTGGCTAGGAAGGTGCTGGCCCCCGGTAATGCCGATTGGAAGATGATCTCGGCATCGGCGAGCTTGCTCACTTTTCGGTCCGGCACAACCATGCAGGAACTCGCATGGTTTGAACGGAATGGCCAACGCGCGGGGTCGATTCCTGGAGGAAAAGCCCTTCGTAGCCCGGATTTTTCCCCGGACCGGAAACAATTGGCCGCAATGGATGGCGGGCCCGGAATATGGATTGTCGATCTCGAGCGCAATGCGGCCACTCGACTAGAAGGGGAAGGCATGTACCCGCTGTGGTCCCCCAACGGCAATCGTATCGCGTTTGAGTCCTACAACAGCCTGACCTTGTTCGTCCGAAACATCCGTGGTCCTGTGCAGAACCAGGTTCTCGTGAACGACAACCAACGCAAGATCCTTAGCGACTGGTCCTCTGCCGGAGATTACCTTGTCTACGCGACACTGGATCCCAGCACCAAATTGGATTTGGTCCTGCTTCCGATGTCGGGCGACAAGAAACCTCTTCCGCTGCTGCGTACGCCCTTCAATGAGTCACAAGGAAGAATTGCTCCCAATGGGCGTTGGATCGCATACGTCTCAGACGAATCGGGAACGCTCGAAGTATACGTGCAGCGATTTCCGTCGCTTGGAGATAAGCGAGTCGTTTCGATTGGCGGGGGCGTCGAACCCGTCTGGCGGAGCGACGGGAAAGAACTATTCTATCTTTCACCGGGCCATTCGATTGTATCGGTGCCTTTTGAGCCGACCGAGCCACCGTTGATCGGCCGGCCCAAACCCCTGTTTCGGGCGCCGATCAGCTTTTCAGGCGCGCCGAATCACTATACCGTCGATTCCGAAGGGCGGAGATTCTTAATCACTGTGGAAGACCCAACTACCTACTTGTCCCCCATCACCGTAATGGTCAACTGGACCACTGGACTTGAAACCCGATGAGATTGCCACTTCTGGCCTTCTAGGTTGAGTTCTACATCGCCTCATACGTCAAACTCGGGCTCAGCAATTTTCAGGCGGGAACTGCAAGCGGCAGAGCGGCTCGCACCGGCCTGGGACGTTTGCACGAATTGCTTCAAAAACCGTAAAGGCGTGCGGGGTTGCCCACAAGGATGAGTTTTAGTTGATCGGCACCAGAGGCCCAGGTGTCGAGCAGGTTAAGGCTGACGGCATCATCAACTGACTCAAAGGGGACAACACCCGTCATCTTTTGACCTGGTATCGTGGCAGCGTGCGGCCAATCGCTGCCCCATGTGATTCTCTGCGGATTTGCCGCAATCAGGGCCTTGGCGATGGGCGCGGCGTCCGGATAGTCTGGCGCTTGATTCGAGATGTGGGACGGCGCCGAGAGTTCGACATAGACTCTGCCGCTCCGGAGCAAACCCAGCAGCGTGTCGAAGCCGGGCTGATGGAGATCCCCGGCATTCTGAGCTCCGCCAAACAGGGTAAGCTTAACGGCCACCGTGGTCCCCATCAATTGATCTTTGAAGGCTTCCATCTGTGGCAACCGCACATAGGTTTCAACGTTCCAGGGGCGGTCCCCAATTTGAGCGGCGGCAGCCTTGAAATCGCTCATCTTATGTACCACCAATCCCCGCATTCCCCCGCGATGTAGCTGATCGAGTTCCGCACTAGAAGTGTTGGGGACAAATGCAGCGACCCCGCGGGCACGACGCCCCATCCTCTTGATCGCATCCAGAGTGCACGAATGATCGGCGCCGTAGACGGTGGGCTGCGAGATGACAACGCGATCGATGTGTAGGGCCCGGTGCAGCGCGCGTACGTCCGCAAGGGAGGCGGTCTCGGGCGTGTAAGGGCGCGATGCGGCATACGGAAATCGCCCAGGGTCAAATATGTGTGTGTGGCAGTCGCAGGACCCTGCAGGCACATTGAAATTTACCGGGGTTCTCGGCAGCGGCGCACTGGCCAGAACGGTTGTAAGTGGCCGGGCGAGTGCCGCGACTCCCGACATTCCCGCTGCTCGTACGAGGAGATCCCGTCGCGATAACATAAACCCTCCGTGAAGGTCGGGATGCTACATCATGACCCAACTGGCTTGCAATAAGAACAACGAGAGAGAGTACCAGACAGTAGGGGTCGCGCCTGAACCCATTTCCTTGCCCGTTTCGCATTGTCCACACGATCGGTCCGACTCGTCTTCCTCTGAAATCGCAAGCGCCGCCCGTTGAGGAGTAGCAGATAGTAGCAGATAGGCACGATTGACTTCGTGTTTGAACTCTTTCTAATTCATTTATTATCTATTACTTAGTTAGTATTCTACTGAAAGGTTTCACTCCATCGTCTTCGACCTCTCCTTGAAGTCGCAGGGGGCGCAGCTTGTCGGCGCAGATCGGGCGGTGGCAGAAGACACGAGGACAGGTAACCAATACTTTTCGGGGAAGTACAACGCACCCGTAGCACTCACGTGTAGGGGCAGAACGAAGCTCGAAACGGTTATTTAAATTGGTGCAATCTAAAATTCGAGTTGGACTTGCTGGCACCTTTCAGCGATATTCGCTCGGTCAGCAACAATTGTGGCAGTCCCACAGCTACTCACATTGCATTTGTGTCCCAACAAACCAACGGCGCATTGCGCCGCACAGATTGAGAGGCCCGATTATGTTCCCGTGCTGTCCTGGAAGTGTTGGTATTCTTATTCCCCGGCGAACTTCGCCCGCTTGGCTGGTGGCGGCGTTCCTGATATTCGCCGCGTCGCCGCTCTGGGCTCAGACGGACACCTTTGAACCCACGCTCACTGTTGGCGGCGGAATACAAACGAGCTACCAGCATACTGAACCTGATGTCGGCAGCGACCTCGACAATTTCGCGCTCAACCACGCGCGTCTCTATTTCGGCGGGGACATCACGAAGTACATCAGCGTGATGTTCAACACGGACTATACCAGCTCAACCGACGATTTGAATATATTGGACGCGGTGGGGCAATTCCACTTCTCGCCCAAGCTCAACATCTGGTTTGGACGCTTCCTTCCGCCCAGTGACCGCGCGAACCTGTACGGGCCGTTTTACGCCCACGAGTGGGATGTCTACACCGACGGCATCCAGGACGGCTATCCGTTCGTCTATCAGGGCCGCGACAATGGCGCAATGTACTGGGGCGACTTTAAAGCGGGCATGGCCAAGGTGAAGGTCGCCGTGGGCGCGTTCGACGGCGCTTCCACCAACGACGGAAGTAATAAGCTGATTTGGGCCGGCCGGGTCCAGATTGATTTCTGGGACCCAGAGAATGGTTACTACCTGAATGGGACCTACTATGGGGACAAGAACCTGCTTGCCATTGCCGGGGCGAGTGAGGTGCAAGCTGGCAATACCGCTTCCACCGTCGATTTCCTGATGGAAAGGAAGGTGCCGGGTGGCGGGGCATTCACGATTGAAAGTGAGTATTCCCGCTACAACCGGCTTGGCGGATATAACGGGAGCTATGCCAAGAGCCAAGGAGCTTACGGGCTGGCATCCTTCCTGGTCCCGAAGGAGGTAGGCATCGGGAAGTTCGAACTCCTGGGCAAGTATGCCATCGCGCAGTTTACCGATGGAATCGGCACTGCGAACCCAGCCTATCGCCAAAACACCGCCGAGGTGAACTTCAACTACATCATCAAGCAGTTCGATGCGCGCGTGATGAGCTTCTACAGGGACGCTCGCTTCAACGACGCTGTTAGGAAAAATAATTGGGAGGCGGGCGTTGGTCTGCAACTCCAGTTCTCCAAGACCTTCGGTCTGGGCTCTCATTGATTTCCAGCCGGGTAGTGATGGAGCCGCAACGCCACCATTGCAACGCCGTGATCTATTGCGAGAACTCGCGAGGAAACCTATGAAACACACAAAGCTATGTATGTCTGGAAACTCACAAGGGGGAAAGCAATGAGATATAAAGGTATGCGCATGGCGGGCTTGGCGCTTGCCGTTGTGATGATCTTCACGGCAATGGCCAAGGCCCAGAGTGAAACGATCAAGGTGGGCATTCTGCATTCTCTCTCGGGCACGATGGCTATCAGCGAGACCACGCTGAAAGACACGGACCTGATGATGATTGATGAACAAAACAAGAAAGGCGGACTGCTGGGCAAGAAACTCGAGGCCGTGGTGGTCGATCCGGCCTCGAACTGGCCGCTGTTCGCCGAAAAGGCACAGGAGTTGCTGGAAAAGGACAAAGTGGCGGTGGTCTTCGGATGCTGGACCTCAGTGTCCAGAAAATCGGTGCTGCCGGTTTTCGAAAAGGATGACGGCCTCCTCTTCTATCCCGTCCAGTACGAGGGCGAAGAGTCTTCGAAGAACGTCATCTACACCGGCGCGGCTCCGAACCAGCAGGCCATTCCTGCTGTCGAGTATTTGATGAACGAAGTCGGCGTGAAGCGGTGGGTATTGGAGGGAACAGACTACGTCTATCCCCGCACGACCAACAAGATTCTTGAGGCCTTCCTTCTTGCGAAGGGTGTGAAACCCGAGGACATTTCGATTAACTACACGCCATTCGGCTACTCCGACTGGCAGGCGCGCGTCTCGGCGATCAAGAAGTTCGGCTCTGCCGGAAAGAAGACCGCCGTCGTCTCTACCATCAATGGTGATGCCAACGTTCCGTTCTATAAAGAGCTGGGCAACCAGAAGATTTCGGCGGAAGATATTCCGGTGATGGCTTTCTCGGTAGGAGAAGAAGAGCTTTCGGGCGTGGACACCAAGCCACTGGTCGGCCACTTGGCGGCGTGGAATTATTTCGAAAGCATCAACACGCCGGCGAATAAGGCATTCATCCAACAGTGGCACACGTTCATCAAAAATCCCAAGCGGACGACCAACGATCCCATGGAGGCAAGTTACATTGGTTTCAATCTCTGGGTGAAAGCGGTGCAGAAGGCCGGAACGACAGACGTAGAGAAGGTCCTGGCCGTGCTGCCGGGCACTGAAACCCCGAACCTCACTGGCAGCATGGCTAAAGTGCTGCCGAATCATCACATCACCAAGCCGGTTTATATCGGTGAGATCCGCGCCGATGGACAGTTCGACGTGGTTTGGAAGACTCCCGGCACGGTGCCCGGCGAGGCATGGTCGCGCTATCTGCCATCCGACAAGGACATAACGGCGGATTGGGTCACGCTGAAATGCGGTAACTACAATAAAGCGACCAAGACGTGCTCTGGACAAAACTACAAATGAAGAAGCATTTCCTCTGGCTTGGCGTGCAGTGGCTGTTTTTTCTGCTCCTGTGCGCCAGCCGGAGCGCCTTTCCCCTATACGCCCAATCGTCGAGCGACGCGAACTTCCTCGTGTCGCTCGGCCAGCTGCGCGACGCTTCGTTCGACGACAAAGAAAAGATCATCGACCAACTGGCCCAGAGCGGCCATCCCAGCGTCCGGGCCGTCCTGACGGCGTTTGTGGAAGATCGCCTCTACTACCGCAACCAGGATCAGAAGATTTTCATCGCCAGGCAGGGCGCCGAGGACGCGCCGACTCTCAACCTGCTCGATCCAATTACGCTCAAGGGCGCTGGCTCAGCCTCTTCGGATAACCTCAGCAGAATCCTTGCGAACAACCACTTGCGGCGCGTCTTGCAGACCACCCTGGCGCGTTACGGTCTGTCGAGCCCCGATGCATCCATCCGCCTCGAGTCGGTACAGGACATGGAGAAGGATCTCGATGAGGAGAATGTCCAGTTATTGCGGCAGCGAATCAGCGTCGAGACCGATCCTGCAGTCAAAAAGGAAATCGCCTCAGCCCTCGCGTTAGATTCCCTGGGCAGCTCGGACGCGCAGGCGCGCCTCGCCGCCGTATCCACTCTGCGCGGCAGCCTCCGGCAGGATGTGCTCAACAAACTGGAGGCTATGACCGAGAAATCCCCCGACGGCAGCTTTGTCGAAGTGAATGAACAGGTGCGGCAAGCCGCTGCGGCGGCCGCGAAATCCATCACTCGGCGGCGCGCGTTCTATTCGGGCATTGAAACGCTTTTTTTTGGATTGAGTCTTGGCTCGGTGCTGGTGCTGATTGCCATCGGACTGGCGATTACGTTTGGTGTCATGGGAGTCATCAACATGGCGCATGGCGAGTTGATGATGATCGGTGCCTACACCACCTACGTTGTGCAAGTAGCGATGCCAGGGCACGGCGAGACGTCGATCCTTGTGGCGATTCCCGCGGCGTTTCTGGTGGCCGCGCTCATTGGCATCCTGATCGAACGCACCATCATCCGCTTCCTCTATGGCCGACCCTTGGAAACCCTGCTCGCGACGTTTGGCGTTAGCCTCATCCTGCAGCAACTGGTGCGCTCGATTTTTACCGCTCTCAACCGCTCGGTTGAGACGCCCGCCTGGATGAGCGGCACGCTTCAGTTAAACGATGCGCTCTCGATCACTTACAACCGCCTTTATATCGTGATCTTCACGCTGCTTGTCTTCGCGGCCCTTCTCGTGGTGCTAAAGTACACACGAATGGGCCTTGAAATCAGGGCCGTCTCGCAGAACCGTGCCATGGCCAAAGCGATGGGCATTCGCAGCGAGTGGGTCGACGCGATGACTTTTGGACTCGGCTCGGGGATCGCGGGTCTTGCGGGTGTAGCACTCAGTCAGTTGACCAATGTAAACCCCAACCTCGGGCAGTCCTACATCATCGATTCTTTTCTGGTGGTGGTTTTTGGGGGTGTCGGAAATCTCTGGGGTTCGATGACGGGCGGTATGTCGATGGGGATCGTCAATGAACTCCTTGAGCCCTATGCCGGCGCCGTGCTCGCCAAGATTTTTGTGCTCATTGCGCTGATTCTGTTCATTCAGGTTCGGCCGCGGGGCCTTTTCCCGCCGACCGGTCGCGCATCGGAAAACCAGTAATCATGCCCCCGCGCCAATACACGCTATGGATCAGCGCACGCAAAGATACCGGAAGCGCCTGGTTTCTGGGCGCGCTGGCTGTGGTCGCGATTGTGATGCCGATCCTCAATCTGGCCGTACCTGCGTCGTCGGCATTGCACGTCTCGACTTACGGACTTACTCTAGTTGGCAAGTACCTCTGCTATGCGGTGTTGGCGCTGGCAGTGGATTTGATCTGGGGATACTGCGGAATTCTGAGTCTTGGGCACGCAGCCTTCTTTTCGCTAGGGGCCTACGCGATGGGCATGTATCTCATGCGACAGATCGGACCGAGAGGCGTGTACGGTGACCCTATATTGCCCGACTTCATGGTGTTTCTGAACTGGAAGTCGCTGCCGTGGTTTTGGTATGGCTTCAACCACTTCTGGTTCGCCCTCTTTATGATCGTGCTTGTGCCGGGATCCCTCGCTTTGGCGTTCGGGTGGTTTGCGTTCCGGTCGCGCGTCACCGGCGTGTATTTTTCGATCATCACGCAGGCGCTCACCTACGCCCTGATGCTCGCCTTCTTCCGCAACGACATGGGCTTCGGTGGCAACAACGGTTTCACCGATTTCAAGGACATCCTAGGGTTTGATCTCCATTCCGACCGCGTGCACCTGGTCCTGCTCGTAATCACCGCCGGCGTGCTTGCGGCCAGCTACCTTGTGTGCCGCATGATTGTGTCATCGCGGGCCGGGCGCGTGATCCGGGCGATCCGCGACGCGGAGAGCCGCACGCGCTTTCTCGGGTATCGCGTGGAATCTTACAAGCTGTGGGTCTTCGTGTTCTCGGCTGTTCTGGCCGGCATCGCTGGGGCGCTCTACGTCCCGCAAATCGGCATCATCAACCCCAGTGAGTTCGCCCCCATAAACTCGATTGAGACCGTTATCTGGGTGGCGGTTGGGGGCCGGGGGACCCTCTACGGCGCGGCTGCTGGGGCATTGCTCGTGAACTACGCGAAGACCTATTTTACCAGCGCATTTCCTGAGATTTGGAACTACGCGCTGGGCGCGCTGTTCGTGCTGGTAACGCTGTTCCTGCCGCGCGGGATTATCGGCCTGGTATCCGGCCGGGTGAAAAAACAGACAAAAACGGAACGGCTCCGAATTCCAGCTGAGAGCCCGGAGCCATCGGAAGAATGAGCGCCCGCGGCAAAACCCTCTATGTAGAGCATCTGACCGTCAGCTTTGATGGCTTTAAGGCGCTCAATGAGCTGACTCTGCAGATCGAGCCGGGAGAATTGCGCTGCGTCATCGGACCCAACGGAGCGGGTAAGACCACCATGATGGACGTCATCACCGGCAAAACTCGCCCGGATTCGGGGACCGTGCGGTTCGGACCCGACTTGAACCTGCTATCCCTTTCCGAACCCGAAATCGCACAGGCAGGGATCGGGAGGAAGTTCCAAAAACCGACCGTCTTCGAGCAGTTGACCGTGTTCGAAAACCTCGAGCTGGCGCTGGCCGGGGACAAGTCCTTCTTAAAAACGCTGCTCGCTCGAAGAACGGGCGCACAACAGAAGAAGATTGATGAGGTTCTCGAGATCATCGACCTCACCGCGCAGCAGAGGATGCCCTCGCGGATACTCTCCCATGGACAGAAGCAATGGCTGGAGATCGGCATGCTCCTGATGCAAGACCCCGCACTCCTCCTGGTGGACGAGCCGGTTGCCGGTATGACGCCGCAGGAGATCGAGCGCACAGCCGCGCTTCTCCAGTCGCTTGAGGGCGAGCATTCGGTCGTGGTGGTCGAGCACGACATGGACTTCGTTCGTTCCATCGCCAAGCGCGTCACGGTGCTGCACGAGGGGCATGTGATCGCTGAAGGCGACATGAATCAGGTACAAAGCGATCCCCGCGTGATCGAAGTCTATCTCGGAGGATAAATCGTGCTGGCGGTCAGAGGCCTCAACCAGTTCTACGGCGGCAGCCACACGTTGTGGGATGTCGATCTCGCCGTGCCGGCCGGTTCGCTCATCTGCTTGATGGGCCGCAACGGCATGGGCAAGACCACGCTGCTCAAATGCATCATGGGCTTGCTGAAGACGTCTTCGGGCGTCGTCGACTTCGACGGAGTTGATTTGCTCAAGCGACGTGCCGAGGAGCGCGCCCGGATAGGTATCGGATACGTGCCTCAGGGGCGTGAGATATTCTCGCACCTTACGGTCGAGGAAAACCTCAGTGTGGGCCTGGGCGTGCGCAAGAATGGATCCCGGGAAATTCCCGAGCGCATCTTCCATTTATTCCCCGTGCTCAAGCAGATGCTGAACCGCCGTGGTGGCGACCTCTCAGGCGGCCAGCAACAGCAGCTCGCGATCGGACGCGCGCTCGTTCTCGACCCGAAGTTGCTGATACTTGATGAGCCCACCGAAGGAATTCAGCCCAATATCGTCCACGAAATCGGCGACATCATCTTGAGGCTGAACAAGGAGGAAGGCTTGGCGGTCCTTCTGGTCGAACAGAAGCTGCCCTTCGCACGCCGCGTGGCCAGCGAGTTTTGCATCCTGTCCAATGGCCGGCGAGTCGTTGCCGGAGCGATCGGCGAACTCACCGACGAAGTCGTGCGCACCCACCTGAGCGTGTAGGGTAGACTGGCGTCAATAATCGTTGGCGGAACATTAGGCCGAGCATATGCGGCAAGTTGGGCATACTGCCCAAATGATGCAATTGTTTGCAGTCTTTGCAGTGCCTCGCTCTGGCAAACCTTTTGTTTTCAGCACGGCGAAATTGGCATCGATTGTGCCACCTCAAGCGGACTTCAAGGAGTCTATATGGCCGCAACGGTGGTCAATTTGCTTCTTCTCGTCTTGCTCCTTCTCGCAGCTGTTGTGTTCATGGTCGCCCCGTTGGGGGCTTGGGGCGTTATGCTTTGGCAGTGGCACAAGGAGTTGAATCACGTGATGCGTCTTAAGCAGGCGAGATCCATCAAGTGAACTTGATTCGTTTTCAGCTAGGCCGAGGGCGTTTTCACAGGAACCCCTTTCCCAAAACGGATCGAAAATCTTCCCGAACATTTCGGCGCTGATCCCGATTCCACTATCCTCTACCGAGACAAGCTCATACGTGAGGCCTTCCCTGCGTGTGGCGATCATAATTTCCTTAGGTCGGTTGCCTCGCGTCCATGGCATTGAACCAGATTCAGAACGCGCTGCTCCGATTGCGATAGCGTGCAGTTTTTATGGCGTCCATATACACACATATGTTATACATATGCTTCACATACGCTTCACAAAGCTGTGTGACCGAGGTCAGAAACATGGCTCAAACGATGGAACCTGTTATCAATGGTATCGATCTTGAGACTTTCCATGTGCCAACACGGACAAAGGAGGAGGTTCGCTACCGAATTGCCGAGATCGGTATCATTCCGGCGGTCCGCGTGGGTTCAGAAGACGATGCTCTTTTCATAGCCGAGGCACTTATGGAGGCAGGAATCCCGATCGTTGAAATCAGCACGGCTTTTCCCGGAGCGTTTCACACTATTTCCCACTTAGCCAAACACCTTCCAAACATGATCGCAGGCGCAGGAAGCATCATGAGCACCGAGACGGCCCGCCGTTGCCTGGATGAGGGTGCGAGATTTCTTACAACCGACGGGCTGGTTCCAGACGTGGTGGAGCTTGCAGTCAAAGAGGAGGTCGTAGTTTTTCCGGGGGCATTGACGCCCACCGAGATCATCGCGGCGTGGAAGGCGGGTTCAGACTTCGTTAAGGTGGTTCCCTGCGATGCGGTCGGGGGCCACAACTACATCCGATCTTTGAAATCCTCTATGCCTCAGATTCACCTCATCGCCGCGGGGGGAGTGGATCAGCGAACTGCCCTGAGTTTCATTACGGCTGGAGCTACCGCTCTGGGCGTGGGTAGGGACTTGATCCCGGCGGAAGCGATTCGATTGCGCCAAGCTCAGCGAATTCAGGAGCTAGGCCGGCGATTTCTAAGTTCGGTAGACAACGGTCGAAAATAGAAGTTAGCCACACCGGCAATATCCTCCGGCTTGCTTGAAGAGATTCCGCGGCGAAGCCATGCTTTACTCACCACCAGTCGGTCGGAAGTTCCCCGTTGCGCAACTGTCCGGCGATGAACTCGCGATCTCCGCCAGAAAGGTCAAGATCGGCTGGTAGCTGTTCTTGCCACGGTTCTTCGGGTTGTAACTCTTGCGCCCCCCACCCGAGCTGTTTGCCGTACAAACTGTGGACCGTCGTGTCGGTGTCCAGAGTCACCGCTAGTGAACTGCACCGCTGTCCACACGCGCTCGCGCAAGGCGTGCTGCAGCTTGAGAATTCTGCCCGGCCACGCTGCTGTGCAGTGCCTCGAGAAACCGCCACAAGGCAGACTGCGGGAGAAGTTGCGTCACCTGCAAAATCCCGGTCAGAAGGGGGGCGCGCACCACAAAACGCAGCTGGTGAGCCGACCTGAAACCCACATACCTAACATACCTAACATACCGAGTAGCATCGCCAAGAAGAATCGGTATGCTTCTAGGACTCGGGTCACTCGTTTGACTTTGATGATTTGATGGTTTCTTCCAGCAAAGGTTCATCTCCTCACCGGTTCTCCGTCCAATCAAATTCTGTGCATGAGTCAGGTGACATCGACAGGGCGGTCCCCATGGATATCCCCCAAGGGCGCTTCGTGCGCGGCAATGCCGCTACTATGGTTCTGTGCGTCGTTATCAGCAATGATCGTCCCTACCGCGACAGTCACCCAGCCCGAGTAAATGAGATGACCGAATAGGTACACAATGGGTAGAGAATAGCACCGTGCGCTCACCGCTACTAAACCGCATCTTCCAATTCGGAGCCGCTCTAGGGATCATCGCCGCCACGACGGCTTTCTACCGCAAGACGCCGTTGGTGAATGTCACCACAGTTGCACTGACATTCCTGCTGGCTGTCCTGGTTGTTTCCACGTTGTGGGGATTGACTGTTTCGGTCCCTATGTCGCTTGTCGCCGTGCTAGCGGTCGATTACTTCTTTCTGCCGCCGATCGGATCACTCACGGTGGCCGATCCCCAAGACTGGATGGTGCTGTTTGCGTTTCTAGCCGTGGCCGTTATAGGCAGCCATTTAGCTGCACGGGCACGACAGCAGGTAGCGGAGGCCTCGGCCCGACAGCGCGTTCTCGAGAAGCTGTGTGCCTTCAGCCGCGACCTCCTCGAATCTGGCAACGTAATGGAGCTGATGAATCGCATCCCCGCTCACATCGTAAATACGTTCGAAGTAGGGGCCGCGGCGCTGTTTCTTCTGGAGAAACAAAAAGTGTATCGATCAGGCCCGGTGATGCCGCAGCTGGACACGGATATCCTGAAATCGGTGATGGTCCGCGAAGCGCCGCTGATCGACATTCCGAGTTGTCTCTGTTTCGTTCCGGTGCGCCTAGGCCTGCGTGACGTGGGCAGCTTGGGAATTTCAGGCAGGATCCTACCATGGCCGACACTGGAGTCCATTGCAACCCTAGTGGCTTTGGCAATGGAACACGCGCGCGACGTCGAGCAACTGGCGCAAACGGAGGCGGCCCGGCAAGGAGAGAAATTGCGGACTGCGCTGCTTGATGCCGTGACGCATGCGCTGCGCACGCCTCTAACCTCCATAAAGGCTTCGGTAACAGATTTACTTTCGAACCAGAATTTAGGGGAGGAGCAGAGGCAGGAACTTCTGACCGTCATCAACGAAGAAACCGATCGTTTGAAACGGTTGGCAGTTGAAGCAGGAGAGATGGCCAGGTTGGACGCAGGGGAAGTGGAGTTGGACTTGAAGCCGCATCCTCTAGAAGAGCTGATTGATGCATCTCTCGAGCACTGTAGAGGTTCGCTTGCGAATCGGACCGTAGAAGTGCACGTCGCCAAGGGCCTGCCACAGGTGTGGGTCGACCTCGCCCGAGCGCGCGAGGTGCTGGTTAACTTGATCGACAATGCGAATAAATACTCGCCGGCAAATCAACCCATTACGATTACGGCGGAAGCAAGCGGCGATACGGTGACGGTGAGCGTTACAGATCGCGGTGAGGGCATCAATGATCATGAGCTGGAGCGCGTCTTCGAAAAATTCTATCGTGGCAAGAATCAGCGCTACAACGTGGAAGGAACCGGCATGGGGCTGCCAATCGCGAAGGCGATTGTTGAAGCTCTAGGTGGTTCGATCAGCCTGAGGAGCCAACAAGGGCATGGCTCGGTGTTTTCTTTTACACTCCCGGTAAATCAAAGCCGTCCAGTGCAAACGTGAAATTCCGGGAGACGCACTGACCGGTTATTCCGAGAAGCACTCATGAGGTTATCAAAAGCATCTGGTGGATAGTACTCTTTTGGATGCGACCACGCGGCTGCACAGCAAGGCTCAAGGCTTAGTAGCGGCTGTGTGGGTGGTGCCGTCAGTTAAACCCCGAGTACAAAGGTCTTCTTTGTGCAAACACTCGACCTACTTTTCATCCAATGGCTATTCGGCACTCCTTTCACCGTGAGGCTGCGGTGCCGTTTTATCGAACTCCCCACTGCACGACATTTTGGATTCCGGGGGCCGTTCTGATGCCCTTTACGCGAATCGTCGTGGTGGTCTTGTCTAAAGTGCCGGTAACAACCACCTCGGTTCCGGAAAAGTCTTTCGATTTCTTTTGATTATCAAGCTTGTACACAACCTTTGTGGCTGCGTCGACCAAAACGAACATTCCGTCGTTTCTCACGATTTCGCCCGTATACGCCATAGGCTTCTCAGCTGCAAAGCTAACGCTCAAAAACGTCAAAAACGCCGCTAAACCCATTACCCCTAGCACGGCTTTTTTCATCGGTAATTCTCCTTGCTGAGATTCTCGATATGGCACCTTCCCCCTTCGGGCTACCCAGTTGTTTAGCGTGTTCCTGGACCGCAAGACTCCGCTTTTCATGGGAAATCCCGCTACTCGGGGAGACGGTTGGCCAAGAAAAACGCGCACTGCCGAGGCGGAATTTGCAAAAGTCCCTTAAAACTGGCTGTTCGACCCGCTAAACAAATACGGGCCTACTCAGCACATTATACGCTTCTCCCACGCTGACTCGGCGAATGTGCCACCAGGGCGGGGCCCAGCGAGAGGATCGGGATTCCGATGGTAGAGTCAAATGGATGTTCGGGTGCTATGCGGGACCCATGAAGTCCACTGGGCGGCATGAGCGATAGCCTACGGGGATGAGGCGACAGAAAGGAAACCTCGCTAGGTAAGATGGGAAACACCGCAACAATCTCCGTGTCGTCTGGCGGAACCGTATAGACATTTGGATCGACCTCCAGGAACTTGTGTAACGGTGCTTATTGGGGTGAACTGTCGGAGGGTTTCTTAACCGGAGGATGGTCAGCATCGGACTTTGTGCCCGGGCCGCTCTGCACATCCGCGCTAGACGCATCGTACACGTAGTGTATGACCAACGGCGAGAAGCGGCGATTGTCGATGTGCAAGGTTTCGAAAAGCTTGCGGCCGTCCTGAGACAATTCGAAGGTTCGGCTCATTTTGCCGCCTAGCGGACTTTTTTCATCCGACACAAGCTGGCTTCCGTTCCAGTGCGCTAGAACCTGCTCATGACTTTCGTCGGTGGACTTTTTCGGCAGCTGACGTCCGTCCGTGTACAAGGTCAGTTCATAGAAATGATCGTCCTTCATATCGACCTCGGGGTTTTTCAGGTCGACAGTTAGGGCTCCCGAAGGGTGAATCAGCGGCTGCATTTTGGGGTTATCTTCAATGGCCTGGCCGGTGTTTCGGGGCAGCCCGCCTCCCCCGGCAGGATAGCCACCAACGCTGCCGCGGGGATTGCGTCCAGGGTCGCCGCCGGGGTAGGCGCCACCCGGGTTGCCGCCAGGATAGCCGCCCGGGTTGCCGCCAGGATAGCCGCCGGGGTTGCCACCAGGATAGCCGCCAGCGACGTTGCCGCTGCCGGGGTAGCCGTCAGTGTTGGCAGTCCTTTCGCTTTCCGCAGAGCGAACTTCCTGCAGGGGATCATCGCTTTCATCGTGATTGAACTTCCAGGAGCCGGCGAGAGTCGTCCTTGGTGGAATCTGCACCTTCACAGGACGAGTCGACTCCTGGGCATCCAGGCGCTTCGAGTTCACGGCTGAGGCAGCAATCAGGAATCCGCCAAAGGTAATAATGGCAATGCATCGCGCTTTCATGTGTCCTCGAGTCTAACAAAACCAAGCTGTAACCAGCACTGTGCTGATGGTATGTTTTTTAGCACTTTAGTTGCTTTTTGCCAAGGCTCGATGGATCTAGACTGGCCAGCAGACGAATCGCGATTCTCCGTTGCGGTACCGCACGCATTATAAAAGTGCAAGTCTTCTGGAGTGGGTCCCTGGCGTTGTTCACAATAAGGACTGCCATTGTTTTATTTACTCCCCGCTGGATTGGGCCGGGCCATGATTGGCCACGTCAGTTTTCCGGTCGCGTCGTACGTTTCAAGCAAAGGCTTGCTGTCTCTAACTGTCAATCGACCCATTACGCTGCCCGTAGTATCGCGGAGGAGAAAAGTCTGCGCCTCCACCGTTGTAGCATGCACAAACACTTCCTGAGCCTTTTGCTGCGCTGTTACATTCGCCGTCAGCGAAAGTCCCAGTGTCAAAAGAACTAGAAGCCCCAGCGCTGTCCAACTCCGATCCCTTGCTTCGAGCTTCTTTATCCGAGCAACTAGGTGTTGGTAATCAGCTTCGGTTATGCTCACAGAACTTACCTCCTTTGTCTGGTCTGTTCGTACTATTATCGCTAACGATAAACGACGGCCCTAATTCAATTGTAGTAGCACGGAGGAGTGCGCACATGGGGGCCTGGCCGCTGTGCAGTAATTCCACGTCGATTTCAGCAAGTTACCACAGGCGCCGTAGAGTTTCCTCCTGTGGCGCCTCGTGAGCCTCGTGATTCCTATGCAGTAAACCGGAGATCGAACACCGGCCTAGCACGAAACCTTTCCGTAGTTGTTTAGCGTGTTCCTGGACCTCAAGGCTCCGCTTTCGTGGGAAATCATCGATGAGGCTTCCCGAGGAATGGCTATCGCGACCTATGGCCCCCAGTGCAAGACTAGTGGACTGTAACATATAAAACGGTAGTATGATGGTGTTCATGGAGAACACGATCGTACTGACCGACGCGGAACGTATGGAACTTAGCCAGCGAGCGACGAGCCGTAGTGGGCGTGCCG